>CAVSDP010000035.1:0-159424 GCA_963726655.1 Methanomassiliicoccaceae archaeon | reverse complement strand
AGCGGAGAAAGATTTAATGTGCTTTATGTGGACGATGATATCCCGTTGCTGGATATTACGCGTTCATTCTTCGGGCACGACCCAGAGATGAAGATGCGGATCGCATCCTCCGCGTCGATAGCCCTTAAGATGCTGTCATCCGATGATTATGATGTCGTAATATCGGACTATCAGATGCCCGGGACCGACGGCATAGAGTTCCTTAGAGCATTGCGCTCGCGAGGAAACAATATCCCGTTCATCCTCTTTACTGGGCGGGGAAGGGAGGAAGTGGCCATTGAAGCATTGAGCTCGGGAGCGGATCTCTATCTTCAGAAAGGAAAGGACCTTGAAGCGCAGTTCGCAGAGCTCAGGAATATCGTACTTAAACTGGCTAGGAATCGACGTATGGAGAGTTCCTTGAACAAGAGCAAGGAGAGGTTCCGGCGGCTCGTTGAAGATGTCGCCCGTCGCCATGTGCATCTCCAGGGACCTTGAGTTCATTTATGTGAACCCGAGCTATGTCAGTCTTTTCGGGTTCCAGAACGAGGAGGAGCTTTTCAAGCATCCCCTAAGGGAGAGAGTCGCCCCCGAATATCGTGGCCTAATGATCGAAGGGATGAGCAGGGTCGCGCGGGACCTACCGATAGAGCGTTCTTTTGAGTCCGTCGGCGTCCGTGCTGATGGTTCATTGTTCCATTTCCTGATGACCGCAGCGAAGATAGAACTGGATGACGGACCGGCCATCGTAGCGTATATCATAGATATATCAAAGACCAGGGAATTCAAGGAAAAACTGATCATTAAGGATATGCAGGCCAGGCTCCAGTCCGATATGGTCGATGTCGTCAGCTGGGAGTTCGACGGGACGACGGGGCATTTCATATTCGACGACCTTTTCTTTAGATTATATGGGACCTCGTCGGACAAGGAAGGCGGCTATATGTTTACGGCCGAGGACTATATCCAGAGGTTCGTTCACCCTGAGGACGCAGAACGTGTCGTCCGATTGATGCAGAGCGGATGCAAGGATCTCAGGAGGGGCGGATATGTGGAGATGGAGCATCGTATCATAAGAAGAGATGGAGAGGTCCGTTGGGTGCAAGTCCGGGTCGGAGCGCTCTTTGACCCCGATGGCAAAGCTACAAAAATTTATGGCGTCAATCAGGATATCAGTGATCGTAAGACTAAAGAGGCAATGAGCATAGGAGAAATGGACCTTTGCTAGTGGCTTTATTTTTGCATTAGTTCCGGCTAAAGCAGCCTTTAGGCTAGCATCGGTACGATGACACTGACAGGGAATACGGAGCGCTCCAATGGGCCGTCGTTGGAGTGATGACTTGGGCCCATTGAAGCCTCTTGACTTCCCCACTGTTTGAGACCTGAAAGGCAGAGCGCTCCGAGATCTAATGGTGGGTGACCTCGAAGGCTACCCTGCCTCATGATACAGAACGAATTATAGATATATGTTGATCAATACCTGGATATCAAAGATGATCTCAGTATCTCACCATCCTCCATGACGGGGGCGGTCAGAAATAAGGTAACGAAGTTCTAACTGATCTCGCGGAGGCCAGTCCATATCATTTTCTAAATAGGTCAATACATTGCATTGTCGCGGGTAGGGTGAAGGGGTAAGTATCCTCCGAATATGTCAGTTCCCTTACCTCGGACAACCATGTGTCGCATGAACTATCAGTTCAAAGCCCCACATCTCAACGTGCTCTATGAATGTCCCCGCTCATTTTAGGAGAGGTAAGATCTTCTGAGGTCGTTCTTGGGCATCATATTAATCGTCTGCTAGTATTCTTTAAAGCATGCCAATGCTTTGGATTCCGGGAACTCCCAATATTCGAGAACATTAAGCAAAGCCTTTTTACTTTTATTGGGAAGTCTCCCCAGTAATTACTCTATCTCATGGACCGGAAGCGACACAAGTCATCCGCCTCTAGCATCTACAGGTATTTGTCACAAATCATTTTAATACAGCTGTCGAACAAATACGAAAAAAATGTATGGTGACGAAATATTATATAGTACTATGTCTGCTATAGTACTATGATGCATATGGTGCCGCTATGGAGGTGGAGATGTGAGTGAGATCAAAATCACGTCCGACATGCTTCGCGGGCATACTGATACAATGATCTTGCGGCTTTTATCCGAAGCAGATCGCTATGGCTACGAAATTGTAAAGCTGATCGCCGAGCGCTCGTTAGGTGAGTATGCACTGAATGAAGCTACCATGTATTCCAGCGTCCGGCGGCTAGAGGCTGACGGCGATATCGATTGGTATTGGGGCGATGAATCTCAGGGCGGGCGGCGTAAGTATTTTCGGATAACGGCAAAGGGCAAGGCCACTTACGTCAGCAACAAGAACAACTGGGAGTACGCAAAGCGCATACTCGATCGATTATTGTAAGGAGATGTGATGAGATGGATGAGAAGAAAAGTAATGATATGAACGAAAAATTAACAAATTATCTGAACGGCGTTTTTGCGCCTTATGATGAGGTAAAAAGCGTTGCCGAATTAAAGGCCGACCTGCTTTCCGATCTGCAGGAGCGGTTCCGCGAGCTCAAAGCCGAGGGCAGGGACGATGAAACAGCTTTTGAGATGACACTTGACAGCATCGGCGACATTGAGCAAACGGTACAGGAGGTAGCCAACCTTTCTCGCTCACTTGAACGACAGGTGCTGACCAATTTCAGCGCAAGCAACTTACCAAAAAGCGACCTTGCGGGCGTTACCGTGCACAAGGGGAAATTTGAAGCTAGTGCTCTGCGCGGCTCCGATTTTGCAGGCGCGGATCTTACCGGTAGCACGTTCAAGGCCAGCGATCTGCGGGAGGCCAATTTTGACGGCGCAGATCTGTCGGACTGCGATCTGTATGCTATTGACCTTGCGGATGCGAGCTTCAATGGATCGATACTTGTGCGCACAAATCTCCGCGTGTCCGGGCTGGTCCGAACAAAATTCATCGATGTAAAAATGACCGATGTCAGTTTTACCGCGACAGACCTTAGAAAAACGATCTTCGAAAGCTGTATTTTTAACGGCGTGGTCTTCAAGAATTCTGACCTTAGAGGATTGTGTCTTGACGGACATACCTTTATCGGCGTCAAGTTCGACAAGGCATCGATGAATGACGTTTCGTTCAAGGATGCGACACTCAAAAATGTGTCTTTCCGTGTGGAGAACACCTTGTCAAAGAAATATTATCGTGCCATCAAAACCATCTGTTTTGACGGGGCGATGATGGATAAGCTGACCTATGCCGCACTCAAAGGCATGAAGGCCGATCTGTCAAAGGTCACAGTCATCTGATAAGGGGGGATATGCAAAACCAGGCGGTCCATGTTCGGCCGAAACCCGGCTACGTTCGCCTTTCGGTAAGGGTAGAGAACAAAGAAGACATCTCTGACCATTACCTAGCATGAGGATGCCAGTAAAGATAAATACACATGGTAAAAGACTTATGCTACTCAACATTTCTTTTGACCATGCAAGTAATATGTCTCACGGAGAGAGAAAAAAAGACAAGGCACACAGCGAGATGAGGAGACTGTGCCCGTTCTCTAAAGTGCACTCAGGGATAGCACCCTATATATGATCAAATGCCTGGTCTAGGTCATCTATGATATCTTTCGCATCCTCTAACCCCACAGAGAAACGGAACACTCCCTTGCCTGCAAAGAGGTCCCATGAGTCTCTCTGAGCCTCAGTATCCAGTCTAAACGATGAGCGCAGCAGGTCATCGGTCTGGAGATAGAAGATCAGTGAACGATGGTGGCCAAGAGATACAGCATAGTGTATTATCTTTAGCTCATCCGCGAACACCTTGGCAGCTGCAGGGCCATCATTCACCTGGAACGTCAGCATACCAGAAAAATTTCTCATCTGTCTCTTGGCCAGCTCATGCTGCGGATGTGATCTGAGGCCAGGGTATATCACACGCTTAACCTTGGGGTGGCCCTCCAGGTATTCAGCTACTTTGAATGCGTTCTCCTCATGTACTTTCATCCGGATCGGGAAAGTGGCCATCCCGCGCATTATCAGCCATGCATTGAAAGGGCTCAATGAACCGCCAAGATGTATCGCGGTCTTTTTTCTTAGGGGCGTAAGATCTTTCTTCTGACCGATCACCGCCCCTCCTAAAGCATCGCCATGCCCCCCTAGGTACTTAGTGAGCGAATGGACCGTAAGGTCAGCTCCTAGGTCGTTCGGATGTGTCGCTAACGGGGTCGCGAATGTTGAATCCACGGCCAGCTTCGCCCCAGCATCATGAGCTATCTCAGATACTTGCTTAATATCTGTGAGGCGAAGGAGAGGATTGCATGGGGTCTCGATATACACAAGCTTAGTGTTCGGACGGACAGCTTGCTGTACTGCATCGATATCGGAGGTATCGACCTTCGTTATGGAGATACCTAGGTCAGGTATCATCTCATTGGTCATCTCCGACAGCGCAGCATATGCCACATCGCTGACGATAGCATGGTCGCCCGCATGTAGATTGTGGAACAGGAGCGCTGTTATCGCACCCATCCCGCTGCTGAAAGCAATAGCGGTCTCAGCCTCTTCGACCGAAGCAAGCTTCTCCTCCAGCTGATGGACAGTTGGGTTCCCCCACCTTGAATATATCCATCCTTTGTCCTCTTCCATGCCTTCAACGGAAAAACCAGCATTAGCATCTGTAACAAAAGTCGTAGACATGACAAGGTTCGGAGATGAGGCTTTGGTACTAGGGTCCGGTTCTTCCCCGGCATGTATGGACCTTGTCTGGACCCCCGTTCTTGATAATGTTGGATGCGACATTACATCTTGATCCGTTCAATGTTTATATAATAAATAGGTCTAGTAATATTCACTTTAGAATTAGCTCTACCACAATGTACAGCATGAGCGTAATCATTGAGATGTGCCGCGTCCATTAGATCTCCGGTCGCGTGTTCATCCGGTCGTCAGAATGGCTACTTTCATTCTGAGCTAGGATCATGGTCATGACAAGTTAGAAAAATGATCTGGACGAGTATTCTATAGTAAGTTCTGTTCGCGGGCGGATGGCAGGAGGTGCATCATCCGCCCGCACTGTTACTGGAGGCGCTAGCAAAATGACCAGAGGTGTAAGAATATTCGGAGGATCCTGAACTTACTAGGGCAGCATGGACTTCTCCGCCTCTGACCAACGATCGACGATGATCGCGATATCGTCGCTATTATGCCGCCCTTCCCTAGCAAAGAGCGACTCAACGTCCAGCTCCTTGCTCGAGTGCCTGTCGGTCACCTTTACTGGCTCACCTGCTTTATGCGAGAGAATGACGATGGTGATATCCCTCTCGCTGAACTCTATCTTGGCGTCATTGAGGGCTTTTCTTGTCGATGCGTCATTATCTACGATAAGATGCAGAACGCTGCTCTCGGGCCCCTCATCAGTAGAGGCGGCCCTTATGTTCACATTGCTTTTCGCCAGGACACTGGCCACATGGGTGATATTACCCGGCCGGTCCTCGATACTGACATCGAACTGCTTCGTGGTCATGAAACTTCAACTGTTATTCATATTATATATTAACTATTGTTAAGAATATTCAGAATAGCATCTCTAACTTTTCATCCAGCATATGATAAAGCAGTTGAAGATCTAGTGAGGGGCTAACACTTATCTCGAAAGTACATCGGCCAAACCAGATCTGATAATACATCCTGTGATGAAAGCAAAGAACTGCCCATTGGTCCAGCATATGTGGGATCAACGGTGCTTCTGAAAAAATTCAAGCTGGAACAGGAACATCCTCAGAATAGATGATGGGAGCGCAGATAGGAATCTTCATTCGACCATCCTTGATCAAATTACGTTCCAGAGTGTTGGTTATGATTGAACTAGAACCAGCTCACGACCATGACCGCGATATTTCTAGCTCATCCAATACTGTCTTTCTGAGCGATATGAACTCTGGGTCGCTCCTATCCCTTGGACGGGGCAGTTCTACATTGTATATGCTTTTGACCTTCCCAGGTTTAGTGCTCATTACAATGATACGATCTGATAGGAAAACCGCCTCATCGACCGAGTGAGTAATAAAAAGGATCGTCTTTTTTGTCTCGCCCCATATCCGCAAAAGCTCCTTTTGCATCTGATTCCTGGTCTGAGCATCAAGTGCACCGAATGGCTCATCCATCAGCAGTATGGACGGGTCGTTAGCCAATGCTCTTGCTATGCCCACTCTTTGTTTCATGCCACCTGAAAGCTCATTTGGATGAAAATCCTCAAAGCCCTTCAGACCTACAAGGTCGATATACTTGTCCGATACCCTTCTCAGCTCATCTTTTGGTATATTCCTTAGCTCAAGACCGAACTCTACGTTACGTCTGACGCTTCTCCAAGGGAATAGGGCGAACTCTTGGAATACCATCCCACGGTCGGGTCCAGGGCTCCTGATGTCCTTACCATTTACAAGTACACGACCAGAGGTCTGCTTCTCAAGACCCGCGATTATCCGGAGAATGGTCGTTTTGCCGCAGCCAGAAGGTCCAGTTATGCAAATGAGCTCCCCTTCCTCCACCTCTAGGGACACATTATCTATCGCTATCAGTTCATCACCATTATCCATGGGGAATCTTTCCGAGAGATCAGATATTGAAAGCAAACTCATTTGTGTGATACCCCGATCCATTTTGAGATCCTTTTCTCAGCGAACTTGGCGGTCCCGATCGAAGCCATACCTAATATCGCTATCACGATGATACCGACGAACACCTTTGCCCAGTTACCTATGTTCGATTGTGTCAGTATGTATGTACCCACCCCACCACCAACGGACCCCATCATTTCAGCGGTGACCATGCACATCCAACCGATACCAACACCAATAGTTATGCCTGCCATGATATACGGAAGAGCATATGGAAGATTGACCTTAAGGAAAACATCAGATCTGCTTGCGCCCATAGTCCTTGCGGCGTCAACTAGCTGTGGATCTACGCTCCTTACCCCGAACACCACATTAGATAATACGGGGAAGAGCACGCCCAGGAATACTATGAGGACAGGTTCCCATATCGAGCCTAATGCTATATAGAATAACGGCACCCACGCTATAGGTGGGATCGGTCTGAATGTCTCCAACAATGGTCTGGCCATAGCTTCTATGTTCTTTGATGAACCGATCAACAGACCAAGAGGGATCGCGATGGCGATAGCTAGCGAGAAACCGCATAGGAACCGGTTCATGCTCGAAGAGATATTCTGCCACATCGTTACCCCCATTAGAGAGTCCTTTACAGTGAACGCATTGATAAAAGTAGCATACACTAGGCCGGGAGTGGGAAGATACGGCTCATTTATGCTCATTGAAGCATATTGCCAGATCAATATGAACGCTACTATCGATATCGCGCCCAATATAACATCCTTAATGATGCGTTTACCATTTTTCTTGTAGTATCTTGATAACACATCAGATGTTCTTACCTTTATTTTCCAACCTAAATTGACTATTGGATGGGAAGATGTCACGATTATCGAGGGTCTCCTGGAAGGTATAGGATAGGTATCTTAGAGTACGCCAAGATATGATAGACGTTCATTCTCTCATCCGCTTGAGGCCTTTTCTAGGTACGTTACTGTTCACAAGGTGACTTATGAAATCCTCGACAGAGGTGTATCCAAGCGCATTGATCTGTGACAAAGTTATCACATTGCCACGGACATAGTCATTGGTAAAATTCACCAAAGAATCATTGAACGAGCTATCAATGACATTGGTATAGTGTATCTCACCAAGGCTTTCTTCTACGGCCTGTTCTGGAACACCCGAGAACTGTGATGCTATGTTCACCATTATCGAATAATTGTTTGATCCTGGATATTCTATAGCATCATTCACCCATTCGGTCGACGCAACGAACGCGTCTACTAGCTTCTGTACAGTATCTGGGTTCGAATCAGCATAACTTTTGGTCACCACCATTACGCATGACGGGTTCTCACCCCAGATATCATTCGACCATGCTATGATCTTGCCGTCACCTGCATCGACCGCAGCAGAGCCATATGGTTCCCATCCGATCGCAGCCTGTATCTGGCCAGATCTCAGTGCTGCTCCTTGAGCCGATGCAGCGACCGTAGTATAATAAATGACATCTGATGAGGGGTTGCTTGGTACAGTGGAAGATAATGTATAGTTATATTCCTGAGCGATGTATTCAAGCAGAAGGAACTGTATGGATGAGGCACCCGGTTCACCGACCAATTTACCTCCAAGCTGGCTCAGGTTAGTTATACCAGAATTCTCCCCTACTATGACGAACGACCCCTCTTCGTTCTCTGCCGCCACGATCTCGAGGTTAGCGTTCGATGTCACGGATTCTAGGATTGTCGGAGCACAACCTATCCAAGCAACGTCAACATCACCAGCTAGCATTGCTGTTATGACCGCTCCCCCGCTCGAGTAGCCAGCGGGATTGGCAACAGAGTAATTGACCCCATATTGGCCCAGAATGGAGGTCCCAGAGCTATTGATGGCATCACTTACCATTATCAATCTTGCTAGTTCATTAATATCTCCGGTCAAGTATCCTATCTTGACATCCGTTTGTGGATCGTTATTATTATCATTATTTTCATATAATACTATCCCAACAATGGAAAGAACAACGGCAACCGCGACTAATATGGCAATAATAGATAATTTTATCTTCACAATCGTTAAACTAAAAATGAGATATAAATTGTTTTGCTACCTAAAGGATGTAATTATCCCCATTGTACAATTTGATGCGTGCATTCTACATTTGTAGCTAGCTTAGAGAACGCATGATCTGACCCAGATGACCACATCGACACTCAACAAATACCGAGCCATATTTGTTCGATATATTTGGGCTAACGATGTAAGATATTGACTTCCAGCATATATTTCGATGATAGCGATTTCACAATCGTTAAATCAATATAGGATGATAGTTCTCTCTCGATCGCAGGGGTCGCTTAATGGAACGTACGGCCGAGCATGGTGATGAGGATATCAAGAACAAGCCTGTGGATAAGAAAGCAGAACTTATTCTAGGTGGACCAGTGCTGATCCCTTCAGATATGGAACTACCGGTCAGACCAAGCCGCTCTACCGCTGGACCAGGGGCTGGCAGCGTTGGGATAGTGCTATCGTTCCAGGGTTTGAGGGTCAAGAAGGCCATCTCCCGAGAAAAAGGTGAGTTCGAGCTTGTCCCTAAAGAAGGCAACAAATTCCTCCTACGGAAGAATGGCAATGTGTTCATCGAGGAGCTTGATATACTGCCCGTCGTGTTCCATGCACCTGATCAGGCCTTCTTCGATCTTGACAATAGATGCATATATGGATGCAAGTTCTGCACTGCCCCGCTGCTCAGCAATGGCTTTAAAAAGGACAATACACCAGAAAATGTTGTGGAAAAAATACTTTCGGCCCATAAGGAGAAAGATTTCGATGCCGTAGCCATAACCTCAGCGGTACCAGATACTCCTGAGCTGACCATCGAAAGGATGATCTATGTTGTCAGGGAGATCAAGAAAGCCCTACCCACCGTCACCATAGGAGTTGAACCATATATCTCATCGTTGGAGCAGATCGATGACCTTCATGATGCAGGGGCCGATGAGATCAAATTGAATATCGAGACCTTTGATCCGATCATCTTCTCGAAAGTCTGCCCAAAGAAGGATTACTGTATGACCATCCGAGCGATAGAGCATGCCGTTCAAGTTCTCGGCCGTGGAAAGGTGGCGTCGAACATCATCGTGGGATTGGGAGAGAACGACAAGGAGATTCTCCATGGGATCGATTATCTGGCAGACCTAGGCTGTGTAGCTACGCTCCGTACCCTAAGATTGAACGACATGAACCGGGAGGCACTGATCAATGAGCTTGGCCAAATAATACCTGTGGATCAGGAACGGCTCCTTAGGCTTGTCCGCGAACAGAAGAGGATCCTAGAGGAGCATACCCTTACCACTTTGACATTCAGGACGATGTGCCACCGTTGTGGATGTTGTGATATTCTTCCGTTCGTCGATGTTTAGATGCAGAGCATATAGATCAAACCGGAAAGGCCTATGAACTACTTCATCTTCGAAAATAAAAAGAAGAAAAATGTTTCGGTCAATAGACCTCTGATCGATTTTCCCTCTTTTTATCTAACCTATCTAACTTATATTTCCTTATATTTCTCCGCTAGGTATAAATTAGCTCTAAAAGGTTAAATTACAGGTAAATATGGGTTGGATGAACAATGGACCAATTAGGAACATAGGATACCAGGATCCTTACTTAGCCAGATGATCGTATTTTACACTCAATAGCTCTGCCCCCTGCGTCTGTGGTTCGCGCATTGAGCACATTCCATCCTTTCCCCTTCTGAAGGATGGATGCTGTCGATGGGCCCTCTGCCCTAATTTCTTAAAAAGACCGCTTCTTCCATTCCCTTGTTTCCGAATAGAAACTGGCCCACTGGAACGGATCCGGAACAGATGGTGAAGGACCCCCCTTTGAATTGCTGAAGAACTTGAGAAATTGATAACTTCAAATAATGTCCATGCTCTATTTTAGTATGTTCTGTTGACGAAATGGCTCCTATTAGGAATTTAATCTAGTATCCTAATAGGTTCATTCGCCCCAGGGTAGGTCATATCTCTATGAAGGGCGGAAGACGTCATTAGTAGATCTAGAGAAAATCTAATGATAATCATAATTTTAATCCTGGGTTTCTTGGCCGGATTTGTATTTCCTCAGAAGGACCCAACCGTTTGGAAACCATACCTCACGCTCCTGGGGCAGATATCCATAATATCTCTAGGATTTTTTGGCGTTTACATCGTCTACTTAAGGGGGAGGGATATCCAAGAACGAAGGGAGACCGATTCACTAGAGCGCCAACTAGCTTTCGGGAAAAATGAGCCAGAGGGGTACAGTGAGGGGGTTGCGTTCGATTCAGTTAAAAATAAAGAGATCATGATCTGGTTCGAGGATGAAGGAACTATTTCCAAGGTACGTGAGATCTCAAAGAACGACAACGGTACAAACCAAAAAACAGCGCAGGAATATCAAAAAAGGGCAGAGGATCTTAGATCGGATATAAGGCGACTTCTGAGGGCGCGTTACATTCTAACAAATATTATCTCATATGACGATGACAAACAGATCCAAAGTACTCTAGAAACTTCCTCCAAATCCATTTTAAAAGCTGTCATAAACGGCTTATCGTTGGTGGTCTGTCTGACAATAGCATCGATCGCCATATCTATTCTTAATTTGCAGATCCCAGGGAACATCACCTTCATCCCCAACATCATAACCGGATGGATTCTCATCCTCTGGATAGGATATACTATCACTTTGGTCAGGTTTGGACTGATCCTATCAAAGGTCGCTTTGCTCATCCCGGAAAATGGAGCGTCAATAAGATTTCAAAGGGCTTACACCGAAAAGGCCGATAGAGCTGAAGAGGAAATAAAAAGAAAGATCCATGCATTGGAGGAGGACTTCAGCAAATTCGTGGACGAGCTTAGGGGAGGATGAATGGGCCTTTTAAAAATGGTGGCCTATAGGAATATGGATGCCGAAGTGATATGGTACCATGTGCCATTATTGATTCATATTGGCCATCAAGAAAACAAGCTGGTCCTTATTTGTCATTGTAACGGGCCTAAGTATCAAGCTCTGGACCCAGGATAAGAAGTGACCCCCATAATGTATTAGGTAGCTAGAGATGATCACGAACATAGGGGGATCTATGGTCACATCCCAAGTGGTTCGGGGGTTCAGATATCTTTGGACCAACTACGTTTTGCTGTCCAGTTATAGTTAGACCTTTAAATAATAAAAAGAAACCACATATTAGACCTCTATCTTACTACACTATCGCCTGAGATCGTCATCTGCTGACTATTATTACATTCTTCCATATAAATAAAGCTAGATCTTAGGTCTCCTCCTTTGATCCCCCTTTCTGGTTCGATGCCATCTTGGCCATCATTGCCGCGAGCATGGCTTTGGATCTTTCTCCCCCTAGTTCCTTTCCTACGGCCTTGAGGTTCTCCGATATATCGATGTGCTGGGGGCAACGTTCCTGGCATTTATCGCAAGCCTCGCATAGCTCAGCGTCAGCGCGTTCGCCGTTCAGACCGCCCATCAGCAGCATGGCGTAAAAGGCCCGGCTCCTTTGCTCATCGCTTTGCATGTGGAATTCATTGTAGATCTGGAAGTTGACTGGGATGTTCACACCCTTCTCGCAGGGCATACAGTACTGACATCCGGTACAGGGTACCTTCATCAGACTGCGGTATGAACCGGCCACTTTCTTTAGCATTAATAGTTCATCTGGTCCGAAGGAATTTGGTCGGGCAGTCTCAGCGGTCATGATGTTCTCCTTTATCTGGCTCTCCTCATTCATGCCCGAAAGAACTAGGGTCACCTCGGGGTGGTTCCAGACCCAGCGCAGAGCCCATTCCGCTGGGCTTCTTTTGACCTTCGCCTCGTCGTACGACCGCTTCACCTCGCCTGGAATGTTAGATGCCAATATACCCCCGCGGAGAGGCTCCATGACTACGACGGCAAGCCCCTTGGAAGCAGCGTACTTTAGCCCAGCCGTGCCTGCTTGCATCTCTTCATCCAGGAAATTGTATTGGATCTGGCACATGGTCCAGTCGTTCGAGTCCACTACCTCTTTGAATGTCTTGTAAGATCCGTGGAAGGAGAAACATTTGTTGACGATCCTTCCATCTGTCTTGGCTTTATCGAGGAACTCCAGCGCTCCGAACCCTTGCAACTTATCCCAATAATCTGCGTCCAGCCCGTGCAAGAGGTAGTAATCGATATGGTCGGTCTGTAGCTTATTGAGCTGCATCTCCAGCATCTTTTCCATGTCGCTAGCCTCGCTGAGCATGAAAGGTGTCAGTTTGGTGGCGATCTTCACTTTATCTCGGTAGCCGTCAAGGAGAGCCTTGCCAAGTATCCTTTCGCTCTCTCCACCATGGTAGGGCGGTGCCGTATCAACATAGTTGACCCCGTTGTCGATCGCGTATCGAATTTGTCTTATGGCCCGCTCCTCATCGATAGCTTGGCCGTTCATAGGCAGACGCATGCATCCGAACCCAAGGGCCGATAGCCTATCCCCGTTTTTTGGTACAACCCTATATTGCATTTGGACCGCTCCAATACGGCATATGTATGCATATACCTGCTAGTATTGTTTTGCGCACTCGTTCGGAGATCTATTTTTCAGCATCTTACGTCGTTCATGGCTTAAGGGATCTATATTCGATAGGCCATCGGTCTACCGTCATGTTCTAAGATCGAGCTTTACCACCTCTCGGCCAATAATGTTCCTATTAGCTTTGTGGTCCTGTTGGCGCTGAACATAGCATCTCTGCCCGAAAGCTGCTGATACGTTCGAGGAGGTCGACGATGATATTGTTCAATGTTAATTTCAATGGATACGATGGTCGGTCTAGCGGAGCGATCTGATATCGAAGATCGGCCAAGATGGATAGTGAGTCTCGTACCGGACGAGATAAATAGCTTTATGAATTGCAACGAATTGGAGAAAGGTTTTGCTCAGATCCAGCTAAGCTGATCAATCATCATCGAGCTTAATATAAAAAGAAAATAGGTCAGCTATGCTCACTTTAAAAGGAGCATAGTAGCCGTTTGATTGATGTGCCCGATATATTCTTCGCCGTATGTGCTGAACCCCAGCATCGGCACATTATTGAATATCTCTCCATACGCTTCTGATCGCCCCTTGCTCCTCAGCTCTAACGTCCCTAAGGATGCAATTGAAATTGATCATGGCCTTCGGCCTCCCATTGGTCCTAATGCTCTTCAATAGGTCACGACGGGTATCCATCACGATATCCCCTGACCTAAGGACCTCTAGCTCCATGCCTTTCTTGATGGAACAGTAGAATACGATCTTGTCACCATCTAAATGCTGTGGACTACGGACAAAAGGTTCGCCATTGGCCATTAGACCAAGAGGCGATTCCATGAAGTGGGCCGGAAGGTCTTTTATCGTTACCCCAATAGCTTTGGCATATCGTTGAGCGGCAGGCTCCCCATTGAAGGATATTATCGTCCTGCTCGCTTCATCCACCTCAGTGGCGATCATCTTGATGCCCGTTGGAGTAAATGACTGGGTCTTGAGTATATCGAAACCATGAGGCACGTGGAGCAATATCAAGGCAGCTGCATCGGTATCCGACCTTCCGTTCAAGAACACCTTGGTCTCCTTGAATGCCAGGTCATCACCTGCCGATCCGCCTATCCAAGTAATATCACAGGCATTGCCAATGGCATCCATGAGGTTCTCCTCGGCCGATCTTAACCCGTCTATGAGAATTATACCAAACGTACTCCCTTGGGTCCAGGTCCCTGATATCGAACCCAGATCTGCTTGGAGATGTTAGATAGTGCTGTCTTTACTCCATCAATCTTGGTAAGGTCCCTGACCTTCTCTATGTACGCTTTCTCCACGACCGAGCTTGGAAAGCACATAGCAACGACCGACCCTTCCAGGACCTTCCCACTGACCATTTCCCCCGAAGAGGAGCAACCAGCAATGGGCGTTCTCGGAAATCTCTTCTCTAAGGTTCTTCCCAGTACCTCAAGGTCATAGCGAGGGCTTGAGAAGAAAAGGATCAGGCCTGCTCCATCCACCATAGAACTCGATATCTCATTGCTAGCAACCTTGACATCTGATGCAGTAGAATAACTTGTTAACATTTCCATCTTGACACCCCTCAGAGAACTACGCCCATATCCTTTGCGATCGCCTTCAACCTCACGATAACTTCCGGGTCATCAGCGGAGTAAGCATCGAACTGACTTGGGTCAACTCCTTTCAAAAGTAATTTGGTCTTTGTTGTGCTATATATGACAGCATTGCCTTTGCTCCTTTCAATGCAGATCTTGTCTATCATTGCAGATATCCTTCCGGCCATGGATTCAATCCTAAGCAGGCTATTTTGCATCGTTAATATATAATAATACACACATGGATATTATAATTGATACTATCACCAAAAAGGTAAGCCAGCCTTAGGATAACATTGAGCATTTCCCACCTTCTAGCAATCATATCGATCGATCATTGCTAGCGTTCGGTCATCCAATATCACGATATCTATCTTTATCGAAATCGCCGATGACCTTTGCAGGTACGCCCCCCACAACAAGATCGTCCGGGACATCCTTTATGACGACTGAGTTAGCTCCTATTATTACGTTAGAACCTACCCTAACTGGACCAACAATGACCGCACCTGCCATTATCTTCACGTTACTGCCTAGTATCGGAAATGGCACATTGCCTTTCTCATCCCATCGAAAGTTGCCTCCTATTGTGACCCCCTGATAGACACTGCAATTATCGCCTATCTGGGCTCCTCCGATGGTTACTCCAAATGGATGTACCAATAAGAAGCCTGGACCGATCCTCGCGTTCCTATCTATTATGATATGCTTGTTGAATAAAAAATTGAAACCATACCATAGCTTAAGCCGGAGCCCATGGCCGGAAATGGCATGATAATTCCTCCACCTATATGTGTAAACCGCTCTGAAACCTTCATCAAGGACAATGCTACGGAGCACCAATAGGAACTTCGACCCTTCCGAGGTCTTACACCTTTTCAGATCCTCTCTTATGATCCTATTTAGATCGCTGCGTAACATACATACGACCTCTGTCCTCTCTTCGTTCACTTTATTAGATCATATCTGGGATAGTGGACCGCTAGCCCTGGCATGCACACTTCCTGCATGATCCAAACTAGTTGCATAAGTCTATTCGGCTTTCTTATCTGTAGCCTCTCCGCTATAACTTCTGCTGATACTTCTTGATGATGGGTACGGAACTTATATGTGATGATCGTTCGAGAGGCCTGCACATAGCACTGGATTTAGATCAGAGGGAAAGGTCACCTAAGAAGTACACATTCCTTTGATCGTCAGAATGTTCATGCCTCCCCAAGTCGCGAAAGGTATCTCAACTAATTTGGTTAGAGGCCTAGATCGCAAGGACGCGAACATTTTCAGATCATAGGGATCATCGGATGTGAACGAGGAGAAAGGGACCATCTCATTAACACTGTCCACGAAAGGAACGATATCACAGCACCTGCAAGCATGGCACATCGTTTTGAAGTTCAAGGTCGTAAGTCCATATTTCATGAGTATCTTTTTCTCTTCACCAGCTAAGTGAACTAACCTCTCTGGTGTAAGCTCAGGGATACTACCTATTGCATTTAGCATAGGCTCTCGATTAATATTATTGATACGAAGTGGCCTTATCGTTGCAACACAGCCTATCTTTGCTAACACTTCGACCCCCTCAAGGACGTTTCATCTGTTTCCCCCATGCCGACTATTATGTTCGAAGTTACTTTCTCCCTGCCGAAAACCTCACATGCATGCCCTATGCATTCGAGGAACCAGTCCATATCTAACATGCCGCAGACTTTCTTGAATATATCTGCATCAAATGTCTCCATATTGATCTTTATCTCTGTTGCGCCAGCGGCCTTCAGGGAATCGATCTGAGAGATAGAACTGATGTATGGCTCAACACCAATAGGTACGTTCGGCATTTCTTCATGCACTCTAGCTATCACCTCGATCATCTTTTCAATTGTAGCCTCTGGGGATTCGGCGACAGCAGATGTCAAAGCAACGGCCTTAAGTCCGGTCTGTTCCTTGAATTGATTATCATATTGACGAGCTTTTCTGCATCCAGACCTTTTGTTGCTTTCTTATCTAACTTTCTTGATGTACAGAATTTGCAATCATAGATACATTCAGTACTTAGATTGAAGAATGCTTGCTCAGGAGCATGGAACACCGTGGGTACGATCTTGATATCCTCGACGAAAACATCATTCCCGCGCATGAGATATTTTCCATCGCTATCCACGAGCCTGAATTCAGCACTCTCATAAGTGACCGCTTTTTTGATCCGCATGTCATCTAACATCAGAACGATGCTACCGATCTGCTCCTGGGCCAGCAGTTGATCTGCTCGGTATGAAAGGGAACCTGAAATCCTTATCTATACCGATAGGGCCGCTGGTCAATAGAGCCGCCTTTATTATTGCGGCCTTATTAGCTTCCATTTTACGCCTTCATTGGTATCTTGTAGCTCCACGCCCTTCGCTTTGAGCTGATCGCGTATATTGTCAGCAGATGATACTGCTTCCTCTTCCTAAGCTCATTCCTGACATCTATAAGGATGTTAATGATATCTCCTGAAAGATCTGGAGCTTTCTTATCATCTGGAAGAATGTCAAACACAGCGTCGACCGTCCGCATTGCCTTTAAGATGTTATCTGCGCCGTTCTTGCTTATCGTACCGTCTGCTATCAGCTTGTTCGCATCTCGGACAAGGTCAAAAATGTCAGAGACCGCCCCCCTAGTATTGAAATCCTGGTCCATGTTATCAGAGAAAGCGCTAAGGAACTTATCCGAAAGCTCTTTGGCATCATTCATTCCCTCCGCTGACCGTGCCGCATCATTCAGAAGGGAGTATGTATTATGTAGCCGCCTAAGTGAAGCAGCGGACTCATTAAGTGCTGCTTCTGAATAGACCTGCGGCCCACGGTAATGAGCTGAAAGGAAATAGAACCTTATCTCTTCTTTATTGAACTTCTGAAGCACGTCCCTCACAGTGAAGAAGTTCTTCATAGACTTGGCCATCTTTGCTCCCTCCACTTGGAGCATACCATTGTGCACCCAGTACCTTGCAAGCTGCTGGCCATTTGCAGCTTCTGATTGCAGCATCTCATTCTCATGATGAGGGAATATCAGATCGTTCCCTCCGCCATGGATATCTATTGTACCACCTAGATATTCCCTGCACATCGCTGAGCATTCGATATGCCAGCCCGGCCTACCTTTACCCCAGGGAGAATCCCATGAGATCTCACCTGGCTTCGCCGATTTCCAAAGTGCAAAATCCATTGGGTCACGCTTCAGTTCGTTGACCTCGACCCTCGCCCCCGCCTTCATATCTTCCAGTTTTTGGCCGGAGAGCTTTCCATAATCCTTGACCTTGCAGACCGAGAAATATACGCTGCCATCCTCAGACACATAGCCATAACCGTTTTCGATTATCTTCTGGACCATACTTATTATCTCATCTATTGTCTCAGATGCCTTGGGATATCCGTCAGCTTTTTGCACGCCGAGCCTTTCGATATCCTCAAAATAATGGTCAATGTACATCTTCGACAGCTGCAGAGGCTCCATACCCCGCTCTTTAGCACGGTTTATGATCTTATCATCAACATCAGTAAAGTTCGTAAGATGCGTTACATGATATCCCTTGTATCTTAGGTATCTAACAATAGTATCGAACATTATTATTGATCTAGCATGTCCCATATGGATGTCATCGTATACTGTGACACCACATACGTAGATGTTACGTGACCATCCTCCAGCGGTATGAATTCCTCTTCTCTTTTGTTCAATGTATTGTATATTTGTAGCGCCACAAAATTACCTCATGCACTATCTGCCAACGATGAAAGACATAATTATATTTTCTAGTTCATGAACTATTCGAATAAAATGTCATAGCCGCTAAAGCTGGATTATTTTATTGGGATGCATCGGAGTGAAGTGCGCCCATGCCCCTTACATTCCGCCTGCAAAGAGTATCATATCTCAACTTTTGATGAAAATCCTATGTGCTAATAATGTAAACCTTAATGAGGTGGGGACCCTTCACTTGATCGATACGTTGATGAAGATCCTATCAAAGATGACACCTTCGATGAAATATAAAATGACATTGCTGGTATTTTTCTCAATATGGCTGGCTGCTGTTATTATCGCACCTATGACAATACCGGCAAATTCTGTTACTGGCCTTTCTGGTAAGGATGGCGTTCTGGATAATCAGGCTCAATGGTCGAAGATGAATCCATTTGCGGAGGCTGTCTATTTCGTTGGAGATTTTTTCTGCACAGAGGTGACAAGCCATTCTTTGTTCATCAATGGGAATCAGATGCCATTCTGCATAAGATGTACTGGCATTTTCATCGGCCTAGTGGTCGGCATGATAATAGCCCTTATGCTAAAACCACGCTTTAGATGGTGGGTAATAATCCTAGGTGCCTTGCCTATACTCATTGACGGTGGCCTGCAGCTGACCACATCATATGTATCCAACAACCCGCTCAGGCTGGCAACGGGATTGCTTGCTGGTATCGTTACATCGCTTTTCCTTTCTCATTTCGCGGATGTCATGTTAGAGCCGAAGAAGAGTAGCAAGAATAACGATATCGTCACCAAGGATAAAACAGAAAAAAGTAAAAAGGAAGGACCGATGGTCTGATCAAAGATAGGAGCTTATTTGTTCTTAAGCTCCTTCTCAAGCGTATCTATCCGATGCTCCAGTTTATTCAGTGACGCATATATATCATTCAGGGTATCCAGTAAGGGATCTGGGAGGTTCTCTATTGCGACCTTGACCTGCTTTTCCCCCTCGCACTTGACTATCTTTCCAGGTATGCCCACGACCGTGCAATTAGGGGGCACGCTTTTTTGTTACGACAGAGCCTGCACCTATTTTGACCCCATCACCAATTATGATATCGCCAAGAACTACCGCATGCGCCCCTATGATCACATTGTTCCCTATGGTCGGATGCCTCTTACCTTTCGATGTTGACACGCCCCCAAGCGTGACACCTTGGAAAACGGAGACGTTCTCACCAATCTCAGATGTCTCACCTATTACAACTCCGGTCGCATGATCAATGAAAAAACCTTTTCCTACCTTGGCACCAGGATGGATATCTGCACCTGTCAGTGTATGGGCCCAATAATTAATGAACCGGGCCATCTTGTACTCTCCTTTCAGGTATAATCTATGAGAAACGCGATGGAGAATTATAGCATGAAGCCCATGGCTGAACAAAAAGGCCTCTAGATATGTTCTTGGTGCAGGGTCTCTTTCTAGGACCGTGTTAACGTCTTCCTTGATGCTCATAATACCAATGCGCTAGATGTAAGAATGGATCTCGCCTAATTTATCTTTCGCCTCTATGACGATCTGCAATTCCTTACATTATGTGACTGCCTTGGATCCATTATTTAAGTTATAGTAGAACAGGCCGATATGTAAAAATAATAAATATCTGGGATGACGGACTTTGTTCATAATGATCGTTTCTCCTATTTCTGCGATTGTTGATCTTTGTGTGATATAAAATAAAGCGATCTAAGATATACCGTTGAGTGAAACACCCGAACTTAATATCGGAGCTTCTTGTTCCATACAAGCTGCTTGCACAATGCTAATTGGCTTTCCTATCTGCGACTTATCCATTATATCTTCTCATCTTTCCAATTGTTAGGATAGATATGTAACTTGTGAACGGGAGTTATTTTCATACCTTATTCGTTGATATTTGAGCCCAGATGAAAGGTGATCATCCGGGACCCTTGACATTAGTACTCTCGCTAATATCCCATAGCCTGCGGAGGGTTTTCCACATTGATGAGATAAAAATAAAAGGATGATACATTGATCATACCATGATCGGGATGAGAATATGTTGGATGATGTTAAGGCAGTCGCAGAGATGTTCGGAATATCCATCGAGCCGCTGGAAGTCACTGACCCATCAGGCAAGAATATCCCCTCGTTAATGTTAAAGGACCAGCATATAGCTGTTTTTGACATGGGTAATTATATTGTGATGCGTCTTGTCATATCTCTTTCACCAGAGGACGCAAAGCGTCTGGAGGGCCTTCCATTACCGCATAGGGCTCAAATATTATTCATGATCGGTAATGCTGCAATGTCAGATCATAGGTCCTTCACATATAACTTTGATGATCAAAAACGTGTAAATTCTATCGAGATAGAACGCCGCCTCTTAATAAGATTAGATGACCTATCAACGGTCCAGACGTTCATTGATTCTATACAGGAACTTCATAATGCAGCGCTAAAGATCTCAGCATTATTAGGAGAAGCCTTCGGAGCGATGCAGAGGAGCGAAGGTCATAGGAGCGAAGATATGAGCGAGGAAGAGCGAAATAAGAGAATAGGTAGCGTTCCTCCCCCAGATACCATGTTCGGTTGAACGGTCGCATATGCATCACATATGCTTAGCGTCCAGTGAAAAAGATCCACCGACATCTGATTCAGGAAAAAAGCTCTGTACTTAGGTAACGCTCCCCAGTATCTGGAAGCAATACGACTATCTTTTTTTCCTCTACCCATTTCAGAGGCGACACTTCTCGCCGCGAACAAGGCCGCCCCAGATGATATCCCAGCCATCACACCTTCTTTCTTCGCCAGCTCCCTGGACTGCATGATGGCATCATCATCTTTAACGGAAATGGTCCGGTCTATCGATCTTAGATCGCAGACCTTTGGTATGAAACCTGCACCGATACCCTGGATCTTATGGGGACCTGGTTTTCCTCCCGAAAGTACATGGGAGCCTTCAGGTTCTACCGCTATGATCTTAGCTGGCGACCTATGTTCCTTCAGGAATCTTGATACTCCGCTGATAGTGCCGCCAGTCCCAACTGCACAGACGAACGCATCCAATTCAGGAATGTCAGATATTATCTCCCTTGCTGTAGTCCTGTAATGGACCATTGGATTGGATAAGTTCTCGAATTGTTGGGGCATAAATGCGTTCTTGTCTTTGCTAACAAGTTCGTTCGCATAATTTATGGCCCCTGACATGCCCTCTTTTCCGGGGGTCAGAATGAGCTCCGCACCGAAAGCTTTCATCAGTTTCTGCCGCTCGATACTGAAGGAGTCTGGCATTACTATCAAAAGACGGTATCCCTTTGAAGCACATACCATTGCTAGACCAATACCTGTATTGCCAGAGGTGGGCTCTACAACGAACATATCTTTCCTCATGGCGCCTGTTGACTCAGCATCTTCTATCATCGCAAGTGCCGTGCGGTCCTTGACCGAATGAGCTGGGTTGAACGATTCGATCTTTGCATATATATCCGCGTCCTTCGGCCCTGACATCTTCTTCAGATGAACGATCGGGGTATGACCAATGGTCTCCAGGATATTCTCATATATCATTCAATGGACCCGTTGCCTGATCCTTATGCTTGAATAACAATATTTCTATCTGAGGAAATGTAGATCGATCGAGCATATATCTTAGTCCCGATCTTTTGACCGAAGTAGGATCGTTAGATCTATGTTTATATTGTGAAAATGAGGAACAGCACGACCTTGATATCGTGTCATTGATCGCTCTCGATTTGTTCGGTGAGCGCTAAAGAAAAATATGATTTGGTCATGCAGCTATATGAAGGAACTAAAAATCGGATTTCATGCGACCAGAAGGATTTTAGGCAGCTCGCATATACATGAATAGGTGCTAGGATCAATACCAAGGAAAAAGTAGCCTTGCTGTCCGTTGTTGCGGCGGTCTTGCTGGCGAGCATGAAGCTCACAGTAGGGCTCTACACGAACAGCCTTGCTATTCTCTCTGAAGCATTGCACTCTTGCATCGATCTCATAGCTGCTGTGATGACCTTCTTTGCTGTCAAAGCGGCATCGCGGCCTCCAGATGCAGACCATATGTTCGGCCATGAGAAGTTCGAGTCACTTTCTAGCCTTGGTGAGACCTTACTTCTTTTTGTAACGTGCATATGGATAGTCTATGAAGCTATCGATCGGTTATTCCTCGGTGGGCCGCAGGTCACCGTTGGGCCGACAGCTCTGATCATAATGCTAATATCGGTCGCGATCGACTTTACGAGATCAAGGGCGTTGCATCGCACTGCCCTCAAATATAAAAGTCAGGCTCTTGAGGCAGATGCTGTCCATTTCTCGACCGACCTCATATCATCGGCCATCGTTATAGCAGGTATCCTTCTCGACATGGCTGGGTTCAAAGAGTTCGATGCGATCTCCGCATTAGGTGTCGCTGCAGTTACGGTAGTGATAGGACTGCGCCTTGGAAAAAAATCGATCTATACGTTACTTGATGGGGCACCTGGTGGGGTATCAAGGACCGTATCAGAAGAAGCATTGAAGGTCGAGGGGATCCACAAGGTTGAGCATATTAGGGTAAGGGAATCTGGACCGACAGTGTTCGTAGAAGCTACAGTACTTATTGATCAGACCGCACCGCTTGAACAGGCGCATCGGATCGTTGATGATCTCGAGGAACGGATCAGAACGGTGGTCGATGGAGCGGATGTGATCATTCATGCTGAGCCAACGTGCCTGGACTCAGCATTACTTGAAGATAGGATAAGGGCGGAAGCTGCAAAGATAAAAGAGATAAAAGGGGTTCATAATATCATAATAACGGATAGCAAGGTAGGAAGGCTTGTAGAGTTCCACATGGAGGTAGACTCTGAAATGAGCGTCCATGACTCACAAAAAATATCATCCCAGCTAGAAAAGTCTGTGCGTGAGCTGGACCTTTGTATAGCGACCGTAGCTACTCATATAGAACCTGCTGAAAGACCCTTATGTCCCGCAGAAGATGCTTTTGTCGATAAGTCATGTCTTGAGGATTCCATAAATGAGGTCTCAAAGTCATTCCCTGAGATCATTTCGTGCGATCACATAATTGTTCATCGTACGAAATCTGGCCTAAAGGTAAGCATGGACTGTATCATGGACCCCAGGTTGAATGTTAGGATCGCTCATGATCTCGTTACAAGGATGGAGAATGAGATAAGATCGCGCAATAAAAGTATAGAAAGTATTACTATACATTTCAGACCAAATGAATGAAATTACATTTCGCATGCCCTTCTTGACATGTTCTTGGGATCAGTAATTTACCATCATTCTATCTAATGAGCTTGTCGACCGGACCTTTATTGGAAAGCGTTATCCTTTTTGATATTTGGTCGAGTACGGTCTGGCGCTAATGTTTCTATTATCTTTATTTTGTCGATCAGAATTATTTAGTCGTACGAACGTAAAAATCTTATTTGATAAACAGCCGCAAATGCTCAATAATAGGATCATCGATTTTTATACGTAATATCGGAAGGAATTTAAGATGGCGTTCTGTAATAAGTGCGGAGCAAGCAATCCTCCTGGCTCCACATTCTGCTACAAGTGCGGGTCGAAACTGATCAATGAGGATTATCGACCAGATCCCATAAAGGACCAAAAGGCCGACCTGACATCTAGGCTTAGGACAGCGGAGCCCATTGATCCTCTGACCAAGCGGTCACATGACTTAGCAAAGGCCAAGGTTCCAGAACGTAACTCAATGCCCGTACAGGGACCACAACAAAAAGCACCTGTTCAACAAAGACAACTGACCCCCGAAGAAATGATCAAAAGAAAAGAGCTGATGCGTAGAAAACAGCTCATGGAAGCCCAGAAACGAAGGTCAAAGGTCCGAAAGCTAAAGATCGTCAGCACTGCTGTCAGTGCAATAATCATTATCGCAGCTATAGTGATAGTTTTTAACGGGTCTGGAAAGAGCCAACTATTAACTCAGAGCATTCAGGACGGGGACTATATCCTTTACTCAGTAAATGGGACAGGTTCGAGCGGAGCTAGTAACAATGGTACCGTTAACTTGACCTTCTCAAATGTAACGGCTACAAATTGCACGCTAACTTGGATATCAACGACCAACGGATTCGCGAACAGCTCAGGAACATATTCCTACAACACAACGAACGGGAAGTTCTTATGTCAGGGCCTAATAGGAAATGTCCTTGATAATTCGACCAATTATGTGCAGACCGCAGCACTATCTACACCACTTGGTAACATGACCGCTGATCAATACATGTATATCGTTAGCTCCGGTGGCTCACCAGGTATGTGTTATACATACTATATCGAAAATGGTACTTGGATACCACTGGTGATAGAAAAAATACCGCTAGAAGCTCTTACACCGAGTGCCAACGTGTCGACATTAAAGATCGAGAGCACCAATATATCCTGGGTCTAAGGGCAATAATGAACGGCGATACGGAAAAGGTCCGTATGTCGTTCGTTATTATGTCTGGCCAAAAGCGATATCATGAAAGATCGTAGATATATCGATAATGGGGCCGGGATAGAGATTTGAACTCTAGTATGTGGATCTGCAGTCCGCCACATGGCCGCTCTGTCATCCCGGCGTCCTTGGTTAATTCAGCTACATATATATCTAGATTATTGTGAAAAAGAAATCCAGATATATAGAAGTCAATTACCTGCATAGGAATTCGCAGGCTTGCAGCCAGGCTCAGCTCCGATCGCCTCACGGCCTTCGTTATCGTAGCGGGCTAAGTTAGGCGCTTTTACACCAGCCTGATTATCTCGGATATGTCAACATGAGCGATGCCCGATACATACGTCCGCTACCATTAGTCCCTTTTGAAAAGATGGTCTTCTTGAGACATTGCTCATAATGGTTAGGAAAGTTTATGCATTTGAACGAATAGTAGGTTAGCGTGCTACCAAGGCATTGTAAAGATGTATCGATAAAGAATGTCGATTTTCAACTTACAAAAGCGAATATCGATAAAGCGATAGTTGGTAAGAAAGCATACACTCGGTGCGATCATTATATCCTAAGGCATGAAAAGGACCTTGCGATAGTGCAGGTAGAAAAAGAAGAAGGACAGGAGCTTTTTAGACCTATAATCAAGCATAATATAATCGCATTCCCTAAAGATATAATCCTCGTTAAGGACCCTTCGGTCGATGTGATAAACCTTTCAGTAATGGCGAGAATATCAAAAGATCACCCTGGTAAATACGTCGTTGTAGAAGGGATGTTCGATCATGTTTCTTTTGTTTCCGATGCGGGAACGATCGAGCTCCGAGTATTCGACATAGTACCCCCTCGGCCTTCAAAATTATCTGTGCTGGTAGAGCGTGCTCTTGCTTCCGGCATAGTGGACCTCCCGATCGTGCCTGTATATGAAGAACTGGATATTAATGAACTGACTTACAAAGTACATTCGAGCACTGTAATGTTCCCATGCAGGAGCTCCGGGATAATATCAGATAAGCCCACTTATTATCTTGATGAGCTTCCAGAGCTGCCTAAGGATGTTACATTGATAGGATGTGATCTTTCATCAAGGATATTCAGTTCATACTACGGAATGCTTCCACAAAGGATTGACCTATGTCCTAGGACATTAGCACCTAAGGATGATCGCAAACGATTGATAAGATGTTGTAAGATAAAAGAAGGATATGAGATCAAAGGTAGCACAGCAATGGTCCCATGGGGGGCGAACGTTCGCGATGTGTCTGAGGGCATATCCGCGCTGTTCGAAGGGACTTCATCGGCTCTCTGACAGCTCCCTGGCTCTTCCAATAGCTCTGAAACCTTCCTCTGCCCGTCCCATCTTCATCAGGACCTCACCTGTGACATACCATGCGTCCGCATCATCCGGTTCGTATATCAGATGCTCCTCGAGCAATGATAATGCGTCCTTGTACCGCCCCCTTGACATGAACTCTCGGGCCCGTTGAGAAGTAGCCTTTGACCGCTCGATATGATCTGCCATCGCCTCGACAGCCTCTTTCTCTACCTCGTCCAGGGCGTATCTTGAGAGCCACGGATACCATTTACTGACCATCTCCCGGAACATTCTCATCTCCTCAGGTATGGGCTCAGCGGTACCGCTCTTGAACACACGACGGGGGATGTTTATCCCGAGACCGCCATGGTACATCTTGATAAAGTTCGGGTTCTCCTGCACCCTGGCAGCGGTCTTCACGTTGTATAATGATAACTTCACAGTTCAAATCATTTATGGCATCTAACGATCAAAGACCCTTTTTCTTTATATATGCATAAACGATGTAAATTGCAAAGAAGAGAAAGAGGAGCAGCCCTACAGCGAATAGCATGCCATTGTTAATGATGACGCCCACTATCATAGCAATGACACAGCTCAAAGTTATGGCGATATACACGAATAGTGACATTCTTGCCCGATCATCATCTGATATCGGTGAAGAGGTGGCTTGTGATCCTGATGTCATTTTATATGCCTCGATTATGTTCCAGGAACCTGATCGATGAGAACTTTTTCATAAGCATGAAACTGTCCGACGACTTTTAATTAGGTCCTTTTTATGAAGATGGATATTTCATCCTCAACATTTTGTTGATCTTCGGGCACCATTAAATGTTCTGGACTTTCCGGCTAAGCTTCTCTGACCAGCCGGCTTGCACTACGATGAACGGCTCGTGAAGATGCCCGCATGTCCATGAGCTTTTGTATTCTTGGAACGACAGCACCTTCCGCGTTCCCTTATGCTGGAAATGCCATGAGCATTCTTATAGCTATTGGCCACCTCTCATCTTCCAGCTCCTATGGATCGATGCCCAGATGGATAAGTCGATCAGGGTAGATCTTAGCTTATGGACATCATAGGCATTATGGCATTATTGATAGTGTCTTTGCAAGCGTCGTTAGTAGGAACCCTGTCATAGCGCCTATGAGGAATGCGAACACCTGGGAAGATATATCTCCTTCATACGTCAAGAAGGCGGTCAGAACTAGCATCACGGTGATAATGATAAGGGTCCACATCGTTACCCTCTTCTTGTAGCTAAGGTATGGGTCGATGAAATTGGTCCTTATGGAACCAAGGAACTCATCAGCATATTTCGATAGTGAACTGGATGTGGAGTGGACCTCGTTCATCAGATCAGATATCATTCCATGCTTGGCCTGAGCTTGCTTTTTTTGGTCTCCGGAAAGTCGTGCTCCGCAGAAACCGCAGAATGACATGCCTTCAGGTACTTCCCCCTTACAGGTCGGGCATATCTTTCCATCCCCTTCTTCGGTCATGCAATGCTATCTATCTTCTTTTAGTTATATTTGTTGATGGATCCGATCAAAATGGCCTAAGCTGATTGACCAGAAGTTCGATATTGTGTTAGATATTCAGACGACATTCTGTACAGAGCTCTTTGTCACAGGGTATTGGAAAAATCTACGAATGATCGTCTACGATCTCAAATAACACGAAAGATTGATGTCTGTTCTGCTCTTCTTGACTATAATATGACCTTCCGTGCATTCATCTCGGTCGATCTAGAGAGGGAGCAAGGGATCGAGGACCTAATAATAGCGCTTAAGGAGGCTGACCCTACACTTAAGGTAGTGGATCCGGCACAGATACACATCACGCTAAAATTCCTAGGAGGAACGGACGAGGCTAAGATCCCCGATATAGCCAGCTCCATGAATGATGCTGTTCAAGGCGTTGAGCCGTTCTCTATAAAGTTCCATGGCACATCAGCCTTCCCTTCGAACAACAGTATACGGGTAGTGTGGATAGGCTTGGATAACGCTCTCCAGCTTGGCACCATGGCAGGCCGCCTCGATAGCTCTCTTTCATCATTCGGCTTTGAAAAAGAGAAAAGACCTTTCGCACCACATCTGACCGTGGCAAGAGCTAAGGTCGAAGCTCCTAACCCCGTCGTACGTCAGGTGATAGATGATAACATCACTTCAGACCTTGGGGAGCAAAAAGTAGGGGCTATAAGATTGAAAAAGAGCGTTCTGACCAGATGCGGCCCTGTTTATTCCACAGTAGCCGAGGTGAAATTACAAGAATAAATGGCGTGCTTGCCCAAAAAGGACAGATGCATGATCAGACATTCTCGGGACCTGGCCTTCCAAATGGTATCAACCAGAGAACGTTGATACTAGTTCATCCATGGTCTGAGAAAATCGTTTGACCTCATCTTCTGTATTGTATAAGTAGAATGATGCCCTAACAGCACCAGGTATGTTCCTTGAACCAAAGAATGGATGGACGCAGTGCATTCCTGAGCGTACTTCTATCTTGGCCATCTCATCGATTATCATAGCTACGTCATGTGAGGTCATCCCCTTCACATTGAATGAAAGGATGCCGCTACGAAGCTTTGCATCCAGTGGTCTCAAGATGCTGATCGCCCCGTTATCTATCAGTTCTTTGGTCGCCATGATATTAAGTCGTACCTCATGCTCAGCGATATCATCCATTCCTAAGTTCTGCAGATAGTCTACGGCAGCACCTGTCCCAATGATCCCTGAATAGTTCTGAAGACCTGATTCAAAACGCTCTGGAGGCGGCAGGAATTCCACATCTGTGTATGTGGTCATCCCAACACCTCCGCCACCCCCGATCAGTGGTTCGATCTTGGATAGTATGTCTTTCTTAGCATACAATATACCGACCCCGGACGGACCGAGCATTTTATGCGCTGAGAACGCGAAAAGGTCTACATCCATACTTTCTACATCTATGGAACGGTGTGGTGCGGATTGCGCCCCATCTAACATGACAAGCGCTTTCCTGTCGTGAGCTGCAGATATGATATCCTTAACAGGTATCGTCGTCCCGGTGACATTATTTGTATGGACCATGCTGACCATTTTGACATCAGGTGTAAGCAGCCCCTCAAATTCTTCAAGATCAAAGATACCCGTGTCCGGAGTGTGTACGAACCGTTGCCGTAGTCCTATTTTCTTGGACATCTGGACCCAGGGGACATGGTTGCTGTTATGCTCCATATCGGTCGTAAGCACAGCGTCGCCCTTATTGAACGGAAAACCTTTTGCGACCAAATTAAGTGATTCTGTGCAGTTCTTTGTGAATATGATATTGTCCGGTTCTGAACAGCCTATGAACTTAGCGACCTTTTCTCTGGCCTCATCCATCTTTATGGATACTTTGGTCGCGAGCCTATGTACACTTCGCCCCCCACAGGCCGGAAATTCATAATAATATTCATTCATAGCGTCTATTACTTGACGCGGACGAAGGGTCTGACAAGCATTATCGAAATAGATAATATTCCTTTCTTCAGATGAATAGAACGGAAAATCCTTCCTGACCTTGTCAGCGTCCATTTTAACGACCTTGCATCCTGATCTCTTGTATATGTTCTTATCCGGTATGTCGTAGAATTTGTTATTAAAGAAAATGCTGGATCATCCTTGGATATGGTCGATCGATCATCCATTCACTATCCCGATACGGCTAGCGAATGTTAGACCCAATGGTACTGGGCGTTATCTGTCATTATCCTTTCCCGTCTTTGATAAATACCTCCTTGTTCAATTATTATATCTTGGGAGATCAGTAATTCATAATAGTATTAACGATTGTAAAGATTAAATAATCAGTTTCCCATATGATCGATGGAGCGGGATATAGTGTCCAGCATATACTTTGACAACAGCGGGACTACCAAGGTCGATCCGAAAGTGGTCGAAGAGATGTTGCCGTATTTCACTGAGAAATACGGCAATGCTTCGTCACTGCACTCCTTTGGAAAGGATGCGTTCGATGCCATGGAGGCCGCTCGGGAACAGGTAGCAAAAGCAATAGGCGCTCAGGCCCACGATGTTATCTTCACATCCGGTGCGACAGAAGCGGATAACATAGCTATCCAGGGGGTAGCATATGCACTGGCCGGGGTCGGGAAGGGAAAGCATATAATAACATCCGCACTAGAACATCATGCTGTCCTGTATACCTGCAAGTTCCTGGAGACCCAGGGCTTCAAGGTAACTTATCTGCCAGTGGACCAGGAAGGCTTCGTATCCACTGAGTCGTTGAAGAACGCTATGACCAAGGAAACTACATTGGTGTCAATAATGACAGCTAATAACGAGATCGGCACGATCGAGCCTATCAAGGAACTTGCTGCCATAGCGAAAGAAGGTGGCGCACTATTCCACACTGATGCAGTACAGGCGGTAACCAAAATGCCGCTCAACGTAGATAAATTAGGTATTGACCTTCTTGCTTTGTCCGCCCATAAGATACATGGACCGAAAGGGGCAGGGGCAATGTATTTCCGAAAAGGCGTTAAGATCAGGCCCGTCATCTATGGTGGAGGGCAAGAGCGTGGGATCCGTTCAACAACGGAGAACATACCCGGCATAGTCGGTCTTGGGAAAGCGATAGAGATCGGTACCCAAGATATGGAGAAAAATATAGAAAAGATGAGCAAGATAAGGGACCATATCATAAAGGAAGTACTTGCTGAGATACCGGACTCATATCTTAATGGTTCCAAGGATATGAGCAAGCGCCTATGCAATAATGCTCATTTCCGGTTTGATTATATCGAAGGAGAGAGCTTAATATTACTCTTGGACATGAAAGGCATAGCGGGGTCGACAGGATCTGCATGCTCATCCAAATCGTTGGAACCTTCTCATGTCCTGCGCTCGCTCGGCCTACGGCATGAGCAGTGCCACGGATTCCCTAAGAATATCTCTTTCGAAATACAACACGATGGAAGAAGCGGATGAACTGATATCCGCATTGCCTCCGATAGTAGAAAAACTGAGGAAGATGTCACCGCTTGCAGCAGGAGTTGCTTACAATGCCGCAGTATAGTGCTAAGGTAATGGACCACTTCACGAACCCTCGTAATGTAGGCGAGATACCGGACGCGGATGGGATAGGCCAGGTAGGAAATCCAGTCTGCCTTGCCAAGAGAACAAAGGTACAGCTCAATAATCATGTGATGGGGATAGAGGACGTTGACATGGACGAGCGTATACTTACTCATGAAGGCGTATACTCTCATGTTATCCAAAGGTCTGAGAGGGAGTACTCCGGTGAAATGATCAGGCTGTCCAACAGCTTGGGCAACGTTGAAATGACGCCGGATCATCTTCTATATGCGATAAAGGTCCCCAAAGGCGACAGATACTTGCGAACAAAGAATCGCATGAAGCTTGAACCTGACTGGTATCATGCTGAGGAGATAGAGAAAGGCGATATCGCTCTTTACCCAGTGTTAAAAGAGATAAAAGACCTTGATCAATTGCCCCTTAGCTTCGAGAAAAAAAAGGATGATTATAGGAGCTTTGATCTTCCAGAGAATATCACGGTAGATGCTGATCTACTCAGGTTATTCGGTTATTACATGGCTGAGGGAAACTCAGTTACTAAGATAACTAAAGCACATATTTGTTTCACATTCAATATCAATGAGATGGCATATGTCGAGGATGTCGCTAGGACGATCAAAGATAAGTTCTGCCTTGATGCGAAGATCACTCTGCGGCCCAATCATCATGTGGCCAATGTGATAGTGAATAGCGCGAACCTAGCCCGTTTGTTCAAGGATTGGTTCGGAGATGGGGCTGCGAATAAGCATATGCCGGATTTTATGCTCTTCCTTCCGCCTGAGAAGCAGAAGAGCATTATCGAGGGGCTATGGAAAGGCGATGGATGCATATGTTCACATGGAACTGGATTCCGTGTATCATACTCAACAATATCCGTTCAACTAGTGAACCAGGTCAAAATGATATTGCTACGCCTTGGTATCGTCCCTTCGGTGTATCATGAGAAACCCTGCACGATAAACGGCGTAAATCACGCCGATGCTTATCGTATCCATGTAGGTGGAAGGGAATCGCTTGAGATAATGTACAACATCCTTGGCATGGAGCTCCTTGACCCGAGGGATACGAAGGTGAACGCTTGGATAGAGAACGGCTTCCTACATACCCCCATAAGATCTAAGAGAACGGTAGAGTATTCTGGGGAGGTCCTCAATTTTGAAGTGGAAGGACAGCATTCGTACACCACAGATGCGTTCACAGTGCATAATTGTGGTGACCTCATGTGGATATACATCAAGGTCAAGGACGACAGTTCTGACAAACGTCCAGTTCAAGAACGTTCGGGTGCGGAGCGGCCATAGCCACTAGCAGCATGATAACCGAGATCGCTAAGGGGAAGACCATCCAGGAAGGTCTCAAGATCACTCGCGCAGATGTTGCTGGGAACTTGGGCGGGCTGCCACCAATAAAAATGCACTGCTCGAACCTGGCCGCTGACGGTCTTCATGAAGCGATCCACGACTATTTGAGAAAACAAGGAAGAGAGCCTCCACTGGACCCTAATGCAAAGAAGGTCGAAGAGGAAGAGTCTTGCGAGCAGGATGAGAGCTCGCCAATTGTCCGCATTCAACAGGCCCCTCCAAAGTGAGGGCCTCTTTCCATCTTTTTTATACAGACCGTCTCAGGAAACCCATGGATCTATCCGCAGGTAGCTGACCATTTGGACAACGCCTAGGGCAAGGCTTATGATGTTGAGGAATTATCGAGCCTAGATGAGCTCGATAAATACCGAGGTCGCTGGTATCAAGATGAAGAACCCGACGATGCTGGCGTCTGGGATAATGGATGAGACCGGAGCTTCTATGCGCAGGATGGTCGAGGCCGGTGCAGGAGCGGTCGTTACAAAATCTATCGGCCTGGCGGCCAGACCCGGATACCCAGGTCCGATCGTTGTTGAGCTCCAAGATGGCTATATCAATGCAATGGGACTGCCTGGGCCTGGCATTGACGCATACGGGGAAGAGATAGAGGAAGCTAAGAAAGGCGGCGTTCCGGTCATAGGGAGCCTTTTCGCTGCTACACCGGAGACTTTCTCTTTACTAGCTGGTAGAATGGAGGATTTCGGTGCAGATGGGGTCGAGCTCAATCTAAGCTGTCCGCACGCAAAGGGCTATGGAATGGAGATCGGCGTAGATCCGAAAGCTGTTGGAGCCATTGTCCGTGAGGTGAAGAGTGCGGTCAACATCCCCGTGCTATCCAAGCTGACCCCTAATACTGACCAGCTGTGCAAGGTCGCCACAGAGGTCGAGAGCGCGGGAGGGGACGCGATAGTGGCGATCAACACGTTGAAAGCGATGGCAATTTCTGTTGAGCTTCGCAGACCTGTCCTATCGAACGGCACAGGGGGACTTTCAGGGCCTGCATGCAAACCAGTTGGGCTCAGATGTGTATACGAGCTATACAGTACAGTTCATATTCCGATAATCGGCGTGGGCGGCATAGAGGCCCCAAGAGATGCATTGGAATATATTATGGCCGGCGCTTCGGCCATACAGATAGGCAGCGGGGTCGGAAGGGTAGGCCCGCGGGTCTTCAAGGAAGTAAGCAAAGGGATCGAAGAATATCTGAACGAGAATGGGATAAAGACTCTAAAGGATATCGTGGGTGTGGCGCATGCTCTTTGATATAGTAAGGATAAAGGAAGTAAGAAAAGAAGGTAAAGGTATCGCTACGCTACTTTTTCCTTTTCAGCGTAAAGCAGTCCCTGGTCAGTTCGTTATGATCTGGATACCCGGGGTTGATGAGGTCCCGATGTCGCTATCATATATCGGCGATGTAGCTGGTGTTACTGTGAAGGATATAGGGGAAGCAACAGCAGCGATGTCCTCAATGAAAGAGGGCGACAACATCGGTATACGCGGACCGTATGGAAATGGTTTTAAGCTTGGCTATGACCACGTCCTCTGCGTTGGGGGCGGCGTAGGAATGGCACCGGTAATGACCGCCGTAGAGTTGATAGGTGACCGTTCCAAGGTGGATGTCGCCATAGGTGCAAGGAATAAGTTCGAAGTAATATTCGAGGAAAGGGCTCGAAGGGCCGCTGGGACAGTAAACATCTCGACGGACGACGGCAGCTACGGAATGAAAGGCAATGCGGTCTCATTAGCAAAGTCCATGATGCTTGAAAAAAAGTATGATATGGTCCTAGGCTGTGGTCCAGAGATAATGAACAGATACCTGCTCCAAGCTTGCCAAGAACTTAAGGTACCATGCCAGCTCTCGCTTGAGAGATTAATGAAATGCGGGTGTGGAATATGCGGTTCATGCGTTATGGACGGTCATAGGGTCTGTGTTGAGGGACCAGTGTTCTCTGACCAGGACATCCTTGATATGCCAGAATTCGGGACGTCCAGACGAGACTGTTCAGGTAACAGGATCAAGGCTTGTTAGCTTATCAGGGGTGGGGCAAGGAACCATGACCGTACATAGACCGTCTAGCATGTCACTTTGTAAAGGAACAGTTAGCTTGCAATGATATCATGGTCATTTAGAAAGTCGGGATACGATATTTCAGATCCAGTTCTTAGGACTGGTACTATTGGCCGTTCTTGCATTAAGTGCTCCATAAGCATCGGTCCGACGAAAAAACTTAAGTTGATGAGCATTATAAGCTGACCTGCATGTTATATGACCTCGTTATAATAGGTGCTGGACCGGCCGGATTGACCGCAGGCATATATGCCAGGACCAGAAAGCTCAGTACGATCATCGTTGATGCGAGCGGAGCTGGCGGACAATTAGCTAGCCTTTACCCAGAAAAAGGTATTGATAATTATCCTGGCTATGTTCTGACAGATGCGGGACATCTTTCGGAGGCACTTATCAATCATGCAAGGTCGATGGGATGCGAGGTAAAGGAGCACGAGCGGGCCCTTGGTGCCTCGGACATCGATGATCATATGCTACTAAAGACCGACAAAGGCGAGTATGCAACAAAGGCAATGATATTGGCAATGGGCGCAGGGCTGTTCAAGCCAAAGAAGCTAGGCGCTGCCGGAGAGGAAAGGCTGTTCAACAAAGGCGTCTATTACAAGATGCCTGAGCGTTCCGTGCTAGAGGGGAAACGTGTGATCTTTGTTGGAGGTGGGAACTCAGCTTTAGAGATGGCACTTCTAGCATGCGAGAAGGCAGAAACCTGCCTTGTCCACAGAAGGAGCTCTTTCAGGGCGGATGAGGCGGTCGTAGAAAGGGTCCAAGGATCAGATATCGAAACGATGATGGATGCTGAGGTATCTGAGATCAAAGGAAAGGACAAAGTTGAGAGCGTTGTAATAAAGCAGGGCGATAAGATGGTCGAAAGGGACTGCGATGCAGTAGTGATTAATATCGGCGTGTCAAATGAGGCCGAGGACCTTCAAAGATGGGATGTCGCTCTTGAAGCAAGCTTGATAAAGGTCGATACCGACATGCGGACGTCCAGAAAAGGTGTTTTTGCGTGTGGCGATGTTGTTGCTTATCGTGGCAAATATAAACAGATAGTGGTCGCCTGTGGGGAGGCTGCAATAGCATCTAACTCGGCGTATAAGTTCATTAAAGAGCCATATTGGGCTTGAGAGCTTATGCATGGAACCCCCCTATTCTTGACCGTATGAACATAACAGTCGCTATGGCCATGATCACAGCAAAGAAAAGACCAATAGCACCAGCTGCTGGACCTAGCTGCATGTAGAAAAGTTCACCAAAAGATGCAAAAAGATTGAACGATGCATGTATCAGGACTGCTATAGCGTAGTATGGCCACCAGTGCTCAGAATAGATTTTCCATTTTGCCACGCCATATCCAGATATTGACGAAGCAGACGCATGCATAAGGGTCGAAGAGAACGTCCTACTCATGATCAAGGCTAGAAAGACGATTATTCCAGCGGTCGTCAGGGCAGCGATCCCGTATAGAAAGTTCTCTGTTGCTGAGAACCCAAGACCGACCGCCGCACCGAACACGAGCCCATTACGTGGCCTCCATATTCGGTTCGATGAGCGGAGGACGATGAGAAGCTTTGCGAACTCCTCTACGAACGGAGCAATGACTATTGAGACCAAGAATGTCAGAGCTGTAGGGTCCCTAGCAAAGAGATCATATTCCCCAAGGACGGGGCTGGACAGGATGAAGATGGCAAGGCTCTCAAGGATCAAAGCTACAAAGGCTGAGACGAACGCGCCCAAAAAGAAAATGTATAGGACATCTTGCCACCGTTCTCTTCTTCCCCTCTCGCCTGAGAGCAGCCATATCAGGATCGCAAGTGTTGGCAATGCAGCTGCGACCGCCAAAATGATCGCATATATAAGATATGGAATGACCACAATTTGAGAATAATACGCTCAAGCACTAGATAAGAAAATCGAAATAGAATAAAAAATCCATGAAGACCGGAGCATAGCTCCGGTCGATCAAACATTTGTTTGCAGACCGTTCACTCATCAACGGTTATGGCACCGTTCGGGCACTCATCTACACATGCACCACAGTCAACGCAGTCCTTCTCAGAGATAACTGCGACATCGGTCACCTTTATGGCCGACTGGGGGCAAACTGTCCTCACAAGCACCGCATCCAACGCAATCATCAGCCTTAACTTTAGCTACCAAACTAACACCTCGTTATTGATAGAAAATGTATGAGAATATAAAAACTATTCCATTGGCATATTCTTTTGAGCTATAAAATGGACCATTATGTAATATCCCTGATCTGACCGTACGATGAAGAACGCGTTCTTTAACGATCTCGCCCCGACTTAGGAACGACTTTCGGATAGACAGTGTCGGCAATGATGTTCGTCCGATGCTATCGACCTGTATATATGTTCTAAGATGGATCGAACTATAATGTCGGAAAGCCGACCTCCCCGACCACATAAATTTAATTATATCTTTGTCCAATAAAAGCTAATCGTGTTAGGACAGAAGGATACGGTCCTTGAGCAGACCAATCTCAAAAAACGATCATCACTGACATCATTTCCGAATGAAGAAAAAGCCCAGGCAATGCTGGGACGCGCCAAGCTTGCGATGGACTGGATAAATAAAGATGATCTACTTTTGGACGTTGGATGTAGCGATGGTACGTTCGTATCAGGAGCACATTATAAATGCCAGCGGGCTGTAGGCGTGGACGTCGATATAGAAAATCTTAAAAAGGCGCAAGAGAGCTGCGCTGATGCTGAATTCTATTATGGTTCCGCTGATGATCTTCCGTTCGACAATGCCATGTTCTCAGTGGTCACAATGCTCGATGTCCTTGAGCATGTTCCTGACCCAGAAGGTTCCTTGAAAGAGGTGGACCGAGTTCTTCGTCCAGGGGGTCGATTTATAATCTCTGTCCCTCATAGAGGAAACGTTCGGCTTCGTTGATGCACAGAAGTCGATCATGTTCGCAGTGGGCAGAAAGCTCCTTCTCGGGAAAGGTGATCCCATATTGGAGCATCGCCACTTTTTGACGGATGAGATCGCCTCGATGGTAGGACCAGGTTATGAGATGAAAAGGGTTCATATGGGCGGATACCTCGTTTTCCCCCTATGTGGATACGCCCTTATGTTCACTGATAACTTGAATATCCCAGCGATATCCAATACCTTCCGTCGGTTAGAAGAGCGCGATTTCCAGCATGATTACGGAGAAAAAAGCTGGCACCTGATGGTTGAGTTCTCGAAGAAGAGCTAGAACTCGAGACATCTATCTGACATCAAGATGGGGCAAGCCTGGCAGAATGTCGCATCATCCAGGCCCTTTAACGGTCCATCGATGATCGCTTGAGAATTTCAGCTAACATACTAAAGGACTTTGATCAAGGTGATCGATAAATTAGCATGTTCCATTAAGCAGCTTCAACGATCTTCTAGGCTATGGAAAAGTAGATCTTAGAACTGACTATGATATATCCACTTATACGAAATATATGAACGCGCTCACCGATGAGAACGAAATGAATAGATATCGTCTTAAAGAAAAGCATATGACTGTCCGAATATAATGGCTGATACTGAAATCCAGATCTATATGTTCAAAGAAAACTCCAGATCTTTTCACGAACGCTTATTATATATGTGAACACATTCCCTACTCGTTCGGTTCTGGGTGCAGTTCATGGTCAAAGAGGAAGGAAGCACAGATAGGGACCATAGTCGAGCAATAAGTAAAGAAGAACACCGAAATATAATAAAAAATGCGGTCATCCAGTCGGTTTTTAAGCTGAATCCACGGAGCATGATGAAGAACCCCGTGATGTTTATTGTGGAGATCGGTAGCTCCATAACTACTATCCTTTTCTTCTTGTCATTGTTCGGGCCCGTCGGCTCATCGACCTTCTTCATTGGACTTATAACTGTTTGGTTATGGTTCACGGTCATCTTTGCCAATTACTCTGAGGCATTGGCAGAGGGCCGGGAAAAGCGCAGGCCGATGCATTAAGAAAAATGAGGACAACAACGAGCGCAAAGCGGATAGATGCAAAATACAAGATAACCAAAGGCGTCAAACCGTCCTCGAATGATTATTCTGCATGTTCATCTTCAGACCTAAAAAAGGATGATATATTCCTGGTCGAGAGCGGCGATACTATCCCCGGTGATGGAGAGATAGTTGAAGGTGCAGCGTCCGTCGATGAAAGTGCGATAACTGGTGAGAGCGCTCCTGTCATAAGGGAATCTGGTGGAGATCGGAACACTGTAACCGGTGGCACCAAGGTCCTTTCGGATTGGCTTATCGTAAGGATGGCCTCCGACCCAGGTGAAGGCTTCATAGACAAAATGATAACGCTCATTGAAGGAGCAAAGAGAAAGAAGACGCCGAACGAGGTGGCTCTGAGCACACTTTTGATCGGCCTTACAGTCATTTTTATAATAGTCTGTGCCACATTGCTTCCTTTCTCGATATATGCGGTCTATGTCTCAGGCCAGGGAAGCTCTGTTTCTCTGGTGGTTGTCATCGCACTGCTGGTTTGCCTAGCACCAACGACGATCAGTGGACTATTGAGCGCGATAGGAATAGCTGGCATGGACCGCCTATTGCGCAAGAACTGTGATAGCTTCATCAGGACAGGCCATTGAGGCTGCTGGGGATGTTGATGTTCTTCTCTTGGATAAGACCGGAACGATAACATTTGGCAATCGTAGGGCTGTTGAGATAATTCCTGCTGATGGTGATATCAAGGCCACAGTAGGTCTTGCAATGATAGCTTCTGTATCTGACGACACGCCAGAAGGACGTAGTATTGTTCTGCTCGCATTAGAAAAATACGGTATCCAAGAAAGTGATGTAATAAAGCCAGAAGAAAAAGCAATAATGAGCTATATACCTTTTACAGCGCACACACGTATGAGCGGGGTAGATGTGGGTACGACCTCAATAAGAAAGGGGGCTAGTGACGCCATAGAGAAATATGTCATCGCTTCAGGTAACATATATCAACCCATCATAAGGGAAGAAGTGGATAGGATCGCAAGAACGGGCGGTACTCCCCTGGTCATCGCTAAGGACGGAAAGGCCGTTGGAGTGATACATCTTAAGGATGTTGTAAAGCCCGGTATAAAAGAAAGGTTCGCCCAGTTAAGGCGCATGGGCATCAAAACGGTCATGGTCACAGGCGATAATAAGCTAACAGCTGCTGCGATCGCCGCCGAGGCAGGTGTTGATGATTTTCTAGCTGAGGCTACTCCTGAGAAGAAGATCCAAATGATCAGACAATATCAGGCAGAGGGACGTTTGGTAGCAATGACCGGCGATGGTACGAATGATGCACCAGCTCTGGCCCAAGCGGATGTTGCTGTAGCTATGAACAGCGGTACCCAACCTGCGAAAGAAGCGGCCAACATGATAGACCTTGATAGCGATCCTACAAAGCTGATCGAGGTCGTGGAGACAGGCAAACAGTTGTTGATGACAAGAGGGGCCCTAACGACATTTAGCATAACAAATGATGTGGCAAAATATTTTGTTATAATCCCTGCAGCTTTCGCGGTCACATATCCTGCCTTGGCCGCATTGAACTTCATGGGCCTTCAGGACGCGATACTTTCAGCTGTTATATTCAATGCGATCATTATCGTCCTACTAATACCGCTAGCCCTACGGGGTGTAAAATATCGCCCAATGACCGCCGAACAATCTCTTCGCAAGAATCTCTTCATATATGGCCTGGGTGGAATAATCGTACCGTTCATAGGTATCAAACTGATAGATGTAGCGCTCGTACTCATGGGGGTTAGGACATGAGCAAGGATGAACAGACCCAAAAAAAGGAAAGGCCCCCCCTGTCCGTCAAGCTGAAGTCAGGCTTGGTGGCCGTAGCAAAACAGGCACGTCCATGCATAATCATCTTTTTGATCCTTTTACTTATAACCGGTGTCGTCTATCCATTGCTTGTCACTGGCGTATCCCAAACTGCGTTCCCATATGAGGCAAATGGTAGCCAGATAGTAGTGAACGGTACGGTAGTAGGGTCTTCGCTCATCGGACAGTGGTTCACGAACGATTCATACTTCTGGGGCAGACTATCCGCATCGGATTATAATGGAACTGAGTCAGGAGGTACGAACCTAGCTTCTAATAGTTCAGAACTGGAAGCGTTGGTGCAGGCGAGGGTAAATGCTCTTCATGCAGCAGACCCGAACAATACTGAGCCTATCCCATCAGACCTAGTTACCGCTTCTGGCAGTGGGCTTGACCCGGACATTAGCTATGCTGCAGCCATATATCAGCTTCCTAGAGTGGCGGATGATCAAAAATTGAATGCCTCTTATGTGTTATCACTTATCAATACCTATACGACGACCGATATAACTGGAGATAAAGATGTCAATGTCCTAGAGCTTAATCTTGCGCTATATGAGCATGACAACTCTGGAAAAAGCAACACATCTACAAACAATAACACCAATGTGACCGCTTTAACATCGGAGGTATCGACGTCCCCCCCGAACACAGCATTTCTTGGACTGACAGGGTCAGATTGGCTATACATAATATTGTTCGCGGCGATACTCTTTCCTCTTGCCTGGCTCATGGGTAATCTCATAACCCAAGTATACGAGGAGGACAAACCCGAAAAGAAACAACGTTTTGGAGCTATCAGAAGGTTTTGCAGGCGCATCGAAGGCTGGATATATAGGCCAGCTAGAGTGGATAAAAAGGGAATGACCTGGAAAACTGTATCTTCTTTGCATCCTGATATTCAACGGTCTTGGCTTCTTGGTACTTATGCTCATCATGATGATACAAGGCATACTTCCATTGAACCCACAACATCTAAGCTCGGTCCTCCTGGCCTCGCGTTCCAAACTGCGGTAAGCTTCGTGACGAACACTGACTGGCAATCTTATTCCGGCGAGACCACGATGAGCTATTTCACTCAAATGGTGGGGCTCACAGTACAGAACTTCTTATCAGCTGCTACTGGGCTTGCGGTCCTTATTGCACTGATTAGGGGCATAAGAAATAGGAGCTCAAAGGACCTTGGGAACTTTTGGGTTGATATGACAAGGGCCACCATGATCCTTTTGCCCATCGTTTTCGCTGATCTCCTTGGTACTTGTATCCCAAGGAACGGTCCAAACATTGAACGGCCCGATAACCGCACAGCTCATAGACCCACATAATGGTACGACAACGCAATTGATAGCTGTCGGTCCGGTCGCTTCTCAGGAAGCGATAAAATTGCTTGGCACGAACGGGGGAGGTTTCTTTAATGCAAACTCTGCTCATCCATTCGAAAATCCAACATTATTGACTAACCTTTTAGAGACCATCACCGTTCTATTGATACCGGTCGGTCTATGCTTTTCTTATGGGCGACTGGTAGGTGATAAAAGGCAAGGCATAGCGATATTGATCGTCATGCTGGTTCTCTTCTCCGCTTTCGCAGGTGTTATGATATGGGCAGAAGAGGGCGGGAATACGGCTGTTGCGAACGTCGGTGGGATATCACAGATGTCAACGCCATATCAGCCAGGAGGAAATATGGAGGGTAAAGAACTACGCTTTGGCGTTGTGCCTTCCGCCCTATTCGATACTACTTGTACAGCGACATCCTGCGGCGCTGTAGATTCCATGCTTGACTCATATACGCCTATTGGCGGTATGTCCGCTCTCGCTTTGATAATGTTCGGAGAAGTGGTATTCGGAGGCGTAGGGGTGGGCATGTATGGCATGGTCGTCTTCATCATCATAGCTGTGTTCATAGCTGGCTTAATGATAGGGAAAATGCCGGAATACCTAGGCAAGAAGATAGGGCCGCATGAGATGAAGCTGTGCACATGGATATTGATAACACCGATAGCTACGGTCCTGATCCTTACGGCAATAGCAGTTTTGCTCCCAGAAGGAAGGACGGCAGTATTGAATACGGGTCCACAAGGGTTCACGGAGATACTGTATGCATTCACATCTACAGCGAACAACAATGGGAGCTCTTTCGCAGGACTTGATACTAACTCGTTGTTCTTCGATATCACGCTAGCTATAGCAATGATCATCGGTCGTTTCGTTATTATCGGTCTGACGATGGCGCTGGCGGGCTCATTGAGCGAGAAGAAGATCACTCCAACATCATCTGGGACGCTGCCGACGTATACGCCAATGTTCATGATATGGTTGATAGGTGTGATCGTCCTTGTAGGGGCGCTGAGCTACTTTTTAGCTCTAGCCTTGGGGCCGATCATCGAGACCCTGATGTGATGGGGACCTGACATGAGCGCGAACGAAGGAAGGATGGAATCCAGATGCTCTTCTGAAGATGGTCAATGAGGAAGAGCGCAAGAAGGGCAAAGGCAAATTGACCGTATTCCTAGGGTACTCTGCAGGTGTCGGAAAGACATACATGATGCTTGATGATGCGCATCAGCGTTCAAAAAAAGGGGCAGATGTCGTCATAGGCTGTATCGTAACTCATGGGCGTAAAGATACTGAGGAGCTCAAGAAAGGACTGGAAGAGATCCCGCAGGTCAAGGTAGAGTATCATGGTATCGTGCTTGAAGAAATGGATATAGATGCTGTGATCGCGAGAGCGCCGGAGCTTGTGTTGGTCGACGAGTTAGCTCATACGAACTGTCATAGGCGCAAGGCATACCAAGCGCTATCAGGATGTCCAAGAGATCCTGGACGCTGGGATCGATGTCTACACCACGTTGAATATCCAACACCTTGAGAGCATGAATGATATTGTAGCTCAGGTAACCGGTGTAAAAGTAAAGGAGACCATACCTGATGGGGTATTGAACGAGGCCAACGAGATAAAGATAGTGGACCTTCCTCCAAAAGAGCTTATCCAGCGATTCAAAGAGGGAAAGGTCTATGTCCCGGATCAGGTCGAGCAGGCGATCGATAATTTCTTCAATGAAGGCAATCTGATCGCATTGAGGGAGATGACACTGCGATGCGCCGCAGAGTGCGTAGATGAACAGATGTTAGAGTATATGCGCAGTCGTTCCATAACTGGCCCCTGGCCAACAAAGGAAAGATTGTTGATATGCATCGGAAACTCAAAGCAGCTCAATTCACGGCTTGTTCATACTGGAAAACGATTAGCCGATGAGCTAAAAGCCGAATGGCATGCGATCTACGTTGAGACCCCAACTAACAATCGTCTATCCTCAAGGCAATCTAACTGTTGAGGCTCTGAAGGGTATAGAACTAGCGGCGTCCCTGGGCGCAAAGACATCCACCACCTATGGCATTTCCATAGCTGAAGAGGTCATTCGCTATGCAAAAAAGAACAACATAACAAGGGTGATCGTAGGAAGGTCCAGACGGCCAGCATGGTATGAGCTTATATTTGGATCGATGGTCAACCAGCTGGTAAGCATAAGCAGTGATTTCGACCTGATGATAATCAACTCACCTTTGGAAAGTAAGGAGATACAGGAAGAGGGGAAAGCTGAAGAAAAGAAGAAAGAGAGCGAAGAGATATTCGATCATAAAAAATTGAGACCTTACTTCTTTTGCACATGGATGGTCATATCGTTCACTATCATCGACATGCTTCTCCAATCGTTCCTCCAGACGACCAATCTTGTGATGATATATCTTATCGGCGTGGTGATAGCAGCGGTATTATGGAACATACGATTAGCTATTTTTACTGCGTTGGCGAGCGGTATAGTCGTTGACTTCTTCTTCATACCACCATACCTCAATTTCTCGCTCACCGATTCGCAATACCTTATCACGATGGCGACGTTCGTATTCATAGGGGTAGTGATAAGTATGCTAGTGATAAGATCAAAGAACTATGCGACCGCTGCCCAGAGAAGAAGTGATTATACATCTTCACAGTACTCCCTTAGTTTGGATCTTGTAACAGCCACTACCATCGCAACTGTCATGGACATAATGGAGCGTCATATCACAATGGTATGTCAATGTGGCTCCGTGCACTTCCTTTCGCGTGACGGCGATCTAAAGCTGATCCGTGCCAGCAGAGGATTCAAGATCGACGATAAGGAGATCGCCGCAGCTAGGTGGACCTTCCGCAATGGAATATCAGCAGGTAAGGGAACGGACACGCTCCTCATCAGCGGACCTTAGATATTATCCCATCAGGACCCCAAATGGCATCCTGGGTGTGATCGGCATAGGGGTCAACGAAGTGGATGATATCACTAGATTGGACCGTGAACGGATCATACAATCTTTCATGAACCAGGCAGGTCTTGCCATTGAACGTATCCAACTATCAGAAAGATTGTCAAAGGCGCTAATGTAAGATTCGATATCTGAGCGATCATCATTGGCCATTTTGTGAAACCTGCGCAGGCTCAAGTGGCAGGGGGACCCCAGTGGAATATGTTCGCTCTAGAACTTTTTCTAGCTCATTGAATATATGTAATAAGGTCAATAAGTTAGATCAGTGTAGCCCATTCATTACCATGTTATACCCCCTTTCTATGTTCTCAGCATGACATCTTGGCAATAGAAGCGCTGGGTCAAATGAAAAGGTCAAAATAGTAATGGTCGAAAGTCCAGTCGTGTAAAAATAAAGGGGTCCTGTATTTTGAAGAATTTACTTGATGAAAATGCTGCTACTGAGCTTAATGGACGGATATTATTCTCAACTAGTTTTATAAATGAGATGGATCTAAAAGATAGAAAAGTATTGGATGTTGGTTGTGGTTTCGGCTGGTTCGAACTTTTCGCACTTGACGCCGGAGTTAAAGAAATCAGTGGAATTGAAAGGTCAGAAGATGACCTGGTGACCGCAAGGAGGTCGATAAAAAATTCTAGGGCGATATTTAAGGTCGGAAGCGCGATAGAACTACCATTTCCTGATGAGAGCTTTGATGCAGTTGTGAGCTGGGAAGTTCTGGAACATATCCCTTATGGGACCGAGAATAAAATGTTCTCTGAAATATATAGAGTGCTGATGCCTGGTGGTACATTCTATATGTCAACACCCAATGATTCATTGAGATCGATCATTTTCGATCCTGCTTTCTGGTTAATGGGCCACAGGCATTATGGGAAGGAAAAAATAATATCATTGTCCAAGGATAATGGGCTCAATATCCAGCAGATCGAAATAAAGGGCGGATGGTGGGAGATAGTCAGTATCAATGATCTTTATGTATCAAAATGGATCCTTAGAAGGAAACCTTTGTTCAATGGGATCCTTGAGAGAGGACAAAATAAGGAATATCTTAGCAAAAATGGTTTTAGCACAATATTCGCAAAGATGAAAAAGGCCTAGAACTGATCATCATTTTACCGGTGATCATTTCCAACTGTGATCGGAAAGCCCCAGAACATGGTCCCATTCGGCTCATCTCATCATGCATAACGTCCCCTGGTCGCTCGGCGGTCAGTCATTAGCTGACCGACCGTGAAGGTTCGGGAATGAGAAGCTTGTTCACTGATAAAGGAAGGATAGGCAGATCTCCTGCCATATCATCCTAGCCTTGAGTGAAGTACGCATCAACATTCGGTGAGACCGAAGATATTCTCACGAATCCGAACCTTTCGAACTGGATCTCCTTATTTTCCTCTGATGTCGGTATCGGCTCGCACTTCCCCTTCTTATCGGTCCCATCCGGCATGTGAATGTTGCATTCGACCGCGTTAGGCGGGGCCCAATGTGCTATCTTTACACCCTCTTTCAGGACATTGTGGTCGTTACCAGTATATACGGCGCTCTTTCCGTCCCATTTTAGATTGCAAAGATCTTTGAGCCGTACAGTCCCCCTCTCCTTGAAGCCGTTGAGGTCATCTTTTGTCATATAGACCATTATGGGCGATGTCATATCATGCACCCTGGTCCCACGCTCTGGATGATCTGGATGCAATGGGGAACGAGATGATATTTTTTCAGCCCCGATGATATTGACCATCTCCGGTTCCCAGACGAAGAAATAGCGATCGGCGATCGGGTCTATGACCTGCTTATTGAACGCATACAGATTATCCCATGCGAACTCTATGTCCACTTCTTTCATACCTACGTCAAGCCAATAGTTCCGGATAGCCTCCGGCCTTATACCGCGCTTTGCCATGGCTCTTACCGTACCAAGCCTTATGTCATCCCATCCAGAATATTCACCGGTCTTGATCCCCTTTCCGACAGTGGACGTTTTTAGTATAGCATCTGGAATACGAACAAGCCCATAGTGGAAATACCATGGTTTTTTCCAACCAAAATAGTCGAATATATATTCTTGTCTCAACTGTATTATTGAGATGGTCCTTGCCACGTATGATGTGGGTCATGCCAAGCAGATGGTCATCGATAGCTACAGAGAAGTTCATCATCGGGTAGACCGTATATCTGGTACCTGTCCTTGGATGAGGAACTGTATCAACTATTCTCAAGCCTATGAAATCCCGTATCGCTGGGTTTGGATGATGTATATCGGTCTTGATCACCAGGACCGCTTCTTCTTCGCCATAGTAATGGGAAAGCATCTTGTCAAGCCCTTCATGGGCTTCCTCTGGGCTTTGATCGTGATGTAGGCATGCTTTCTCCTCTTCTTTCATCTTTCTCCATGGCTCAGCAGGGCATGTACAAACGTATGCTTTGCCCAGATCAATGAGCTTTCTTGCGATATCGTAATATATCTCAAAGCGGTCAGATTGGATGACCGTTCTATCAACATGAACACCAAGCCATTCAAGGTCTTCAGGGATCATCTTGTATGCATCGGGGTCGATCTTTTCTGGATTAGTATCCTCGAGCCGATCTATGTATGTTCCCTTGTAGCGCTTCACATACTCATCGTTCAGTATCGAGACCCTGGTATGGCCCAGATGTAAAGGACCTGAAGGGCCGGGAGCCATGCGCATTACAACATTGCCCTCCTCTGCGCCAGGAAGTTCTGGAAGAATATGTTTCCGCTCTTCCTTGACCTTCTTAAGAAGGGAGGGGTCCGTCTTTTCCACCATTTTGATTATCTCGTCGAACGGAAGGCTCTGCGATCTCTCGACAGACATCATCTGCAACGGCCGCAACCTCCTTGGCACGTGAACGATATTCTGGCTGTTCTGCCAATACTTTTCCCATAACTGCCTTAGGGTTGGCTTTGCCACCATATAAGGCGGCGTTCTGAAGCGCATACTTCCTGACGATCTCCTTTAGCTCGGTGGACATCACTCGGCCATTGTCCATCATTAATTTTTAACTTTCGTATGTATGGTCGGCATTTTGGTAGGTATGATAAAAGAACTCTCGCATAAGCCGAATAAGAAAGAGCGGCATTGAGGGGGACTGTATACCATTTATTGTTCTCATCTTCTGTTCTATTTTGTAGTAGGTCATGGAAGAGGGAGGCTCAGGAATAGGCTATCCTTCGTGGTGATCATTAATAAGCACTTCTCACGATCACCCGTCCATGGCTTTGCGAAACCTGTTGTCCGACATGAAGGACCTGGTAACGGTGAATGAGAATGTTCCGCTGGAGCTTGAGGTCTCAAAGATGCTAGCGGAACGCCCAACGACCCCCATTATGTTCAACGATCTAGGTGGCTATCGTGCTGCTGGTAATATATGGAGCACTAGGGAGCGAACATGCTGGGCAATGAATATAAAACGTGAAGAGCTTATAAAAAGATCCTCGGATCAATAAGCGAGCCAAAAGAACCACGGCTTGTAAGTAAAGCTCCGTTCCTTGATGACGTCAGGACGGAATTCGATCTAAGGGAGATGCCCATACCTAAGTATTTCCCTGGCGATCAGGGAAGGTACATAACATCGGCCGTGGCCATTTCTGAGCTTGATGGAAAAAGGAACATTTCGTTCCACCGCATGCGCCTGAGGGACAGCGGCAGCTTCGCGATCAGATTGGTACCAAGACATCTGTACACGATGTGGAAGCTTAGCCAAGAGCGTGGAAAGGACCTGCCGGTCGCATTCGTGATGGGAGTCTGTCCTCCAGTATTGCTTGCCGCAGCTACGTCGACTGATTTTGGTACCGATGAGATGAGGATAGCATCTTCATTGAAAGAGAGCACGGTCGGTGGACCGCTTGAGGTCTATAAGCTGAAAAGCGGTCTGATAGTACCTGCTCAGGCCGAGGTAGTGATGGAAGGTCGGATAACATCCAAGATGGAGGATGAAGGTCCATTCTTGGATATCACCGGTACATATGATAAGGTACGCCCAGCACCGATATTCGAGGTCGATAGGCTCTATATGCGGAAGGACCCGATATTCCATCTGCTCGTGCCGGGATTGAATGAGCATTTTATGCTAATGGGGCTTCCCCGTGAGCCTATCATATACCGTACGGTCAACCAGGTAGTACCAAGGGTCAATGGTGTTAGATTGACGGAGGGAGGATGCTGTTGGCTTCATGGAGTGGTCTCGATAACGAAGAACAAGGAAGGTGATGGAGTGAATGCTGGTCTCGCTGCTCTTTCAGGTCATCCATCCATGAAAAAGGTCACCGTGGTAGATGAGGATATCGACATCTACGACGACCGCCAGGTGGAATGGGCTGAAGCGACCCGTTTCCAGGCCTCGAGAGCACTAACAGTGGTCAACAATGCCGCAGGATCATTCGCTCGACCCCAGCGCTAATGGGACAACATCCAAGGTCATAGTTGATGCTACAAAGCCTTTCGGAGCTAGCGGGTACGACAGTATTATCAACTAGCGGTTCTGTCTAATATATCGCAGTGCACTGCATAATGCCCAAGAGCGGGCTAACTGGAATGACCGGACCTTGATGATGGATGACCCATTATCAAGGTCGACCATTTAACCGATCGAGCAAGAGATACACCCATCAAGCTCGGGGATGGTAGCGAGCATACTAGGGCTCAGTGGAAAGCATAGTACATACGGTCATCCCATAGAGCTCAAATACTATCTTACTGAGTACGGCAATGATGCTCGCTCACAACTTCCATTTTTATTCTATCGAACAGGGGGGTAGGAAGTCATGGTGGACATTGGATGCTCATGGGAATGTTCACGACCGCCTTATAGCGATAGATTATGATCCAAGTCGCTTGGAAGGATCAAGAGACCTAGCCCGAAATGACGGGATAGTTCAACGAACGGTGTGACCATGCATATCCTCCTTGAGAACAAGCATTATTATCCATCGATAGGCGGCGTCGAGGTAGGGATCAAGCAGTTATCAGATAGGTTCGTTAAGGCGGGACATAAGGTGACCGTGATAACTGTTCGGAGAGAACGGTAAATGTGATGAGGTCATCGACGGGGTCAGAGTGGTCCGTTTTCCTTATGAAGCGCGTTTTGAGGGAGGTATCCGAATGGATGTCTGGATATTCTTATCTCGTATCAATAGGAAAGATCATTTTGATGTCGCGTCGATCCAGAATTATCCTATACCTCTCAGTATGGAGACCAGCTTGTTCTGCAGGATGAAGGATATACCGTTCCTGTTCACACCGCATTACCATGGGAAGGGGCAGACTGATCTTAGGAGCGGGATGCTCAGGTTCTATAAGCCAATGGGTCAGCGTGCTTTCAAATGGAGCAGTGGCATAATCCTTAACTCGGTTTTTGAGAAGGATATCCTTAGCAAGGATTTCCCGCAGTTCGTTGATAAGATGACCATAGTCTCACCGGGCGTAAAGAGCAAGATGTTGAATGATATCAAAAGGGAACCTGGTACCATTCTTTTCGTTGGCCGGATCGTCGACTATAAGGGCATAGATTATATAATGGACGCAATGAAGATGCTCAAGGGCCGCGGGCTAGAATGTAAGCTCAGGATAGTCGGGGAGGGCCCAAATAGATCTGAGCTCAGCTCAAAGGCTTCGGGATCTGGGCATATCCGATAGAATAACGTGGTTAGGGGCAGTGGATGAAATGACCCTTAATAAGGAATATAACAAGGCCAGCCTATTCGTTCTCTTATCCGACAAGGAAGCGTATGGTCTTGTGGTAGCAGAAGCGCTCAATTGCGGTGCTCCATGTCTTGTCTCCAGGACCCAAGCACTTGCAGAATATATCGGAGAGCCAGGTTGCTATGGCATTGACCCGCCGTATGAGCTGAATGAACTTACTGATATCATTGCTTCTATATTATATCCAAAAGAACCGATCAAGGTAGGACCGTTCAGCGACCATATATCGACATGTGGATAAGACAGCGGACCGATATATGAATATGTTAGAAAAGATAAAAACTGGAAAGACCTAGGTCTTTCCAGTTCACTTATACCAGTGTTTTTTGCGCAGGTCGATCGTTTCGTCCCGCTCCTTTCCGATAGAAATGATGCTTGCTTTTACACCAACATCCTGCTCTATGTATCTCAGGTACGCCCTCATGTTCTTCGGAAGGGCGGAAAGACCTTTCTCACATAGTTCAGAGGTCTTGATATCCCAATTTTCCCAGCCTGGTAGCTCCTCGTATATGGGTTGAGCCCTCTCAAGTCTATATATCGAACCTGGGAAATATACCTCTTTCTTACCGTCGATCTCATACGCTACGCAGACCTTTATGGTCTTGAGACCATTGAGAACATCCAGCTTTGTGATGGCAAGCCCGGTCAAGCCGTTCAATCTTACAGCATGTCTTATCACGACCAGGTCGAGCCAACCACATCGTCTTGCCCTGCCGGTCGTGGTCCCGAACTCTCCTCCCTGATGAAGGAGCATATCGCCGGTGTTGTCCTTGAGTTCAGTTGGGAAAGGCCCAGCCCCTACTCGCGTAGTGTACGCCTTTACTACACCGATGACATCCTCGATAGCAGATGGAGGGACAGCGGCACCAGTGCATATCCCTGCGGATGTACAGTTGGATGAGGTAACGAAAGGATAGGTCCCATAATCAATATCTAGCATTGTTCCCTGAGCGCCCTCGAACATGACCTTCTGGTCCTGAGCTATGGCATCATTGATCAGGACCGAGGTATCGCAGATATAGCGTCCATACATCTTACCGAATGACAATAGCTGCTGGACCAGCATCTCCTCGTCTATCTTCAGGTCAAGGCCAAGTGAGGCTATCAGGCGTTCCTTGATCGGCAGACATGTCCGGAGCCTGTCCCTGATGGCACTTTCATCCAGAAGGTCTCCCATCCGTATGCCGGACCTGGCAATTTTATCGGAATAACATGGTCCAATGCCTCTTCCTGTTGTTCCCACGCTCTTCTTACCCTTTACTTTTTCTTCTGCCCCATCAAGCGCCTTGTGGTACGGTAGCACAACATTTGCACGGTCAGATATCTTCAGACCGTCGGAGTTCCTTCCAGTCTTGCTAAGGTTCTCGATTTCTGTTCTTAGCTCTTCTGGATCTACCACAACACCATTACCAATGACAGATATAACATTAGACCGCAATATGCCCGAAGGAAGCAGATGAAGCGCAAAGACCTCATCGCCTACCTTTATCGTATGACCTGCGTTCGCCCCCCCTTGGTAGCGGACCACCATATCGGCATCTTCTGCCAAATAATCAGTTATCTTTCCTTTGCCCTCGTCACCCCATTGTGAACCAATGACCGCTAACGTTGGCATGGATGTACCCAGTGGAGGAAAGAGTTGGTCTATTATAAGGTTTGGGAGCCTAGACAATTTCCTTGTAGATGTCCAGTACATCATGCAATGGTAATTCGGTCTTGAACGCTATCGGGGAGAAGTGGGTCCTAGAAACGGGTCCAGATCTTCCCAGCACATCAAGGACACGTTCCATCGGTGGGGGGGAGGCATGCATCATAGAGGCCACCTCGTCATTCTCATAATAGAACGGTACATCGAGCTCTTGCTTCCAAAGTCCCAGATACTTAGAGCATCTTTCTTTCTCTTGCAGACTATCCAATATTTTCATTGATGACAGCATTTCCTTATTGTGCAATGGGCCTAACCACAAAGGCCCCATCGAGTGCTTTGAACTTTTCTCTGGACTTATTGTTCTCTCACCCGTTCTTGCATCGTAGTCGATATAGCCAAGTCCGTCCAAGGTCTTATTTGCGGACGCGCCACCTTCTATTAGCCTTACATATGTCCTGAAATAATGATCGGCATAGAATGAGAGAATGCATTCAAGGCCCCTATCTCCCTTTGCTGCTTCCCTTGCTAAGGAGCCGATCAGTATCCTCAACCCCGTCTCATGGAGAAATGGTGATCTTTCAGAGTGTGCGCCATATCTCCGTTCACATTTCTTTGGATAAGTACCGCACATCGGTGCTGTGTCCGTAGCTGTTATCGCCAAGATCCCTTTTCTGCGAGCCCCCTGGATGACCATCGGGATAAATGGCGTGGGTGAGCCGAAGGGGTCGATATCGATGTAATCGAACACTTTATGGGTTAACAAGCACCTGATATCCTCTTTAGACCTCTGGCAATTGTCAGCCGAATTAAGCGCTATATTCGAGTCTATATACGAACATGCCTCTTCGTCCTTATCGTTGATCGTTATCTCTATATCCGTCCTTGCTTCTTTTGCGATTCTGACCCCCCTGGCACCTGTACTGGCCATTCCATCTAGCGCAGATTTCATACCTATGCCCGAGGCAAAGAACATGACAGTAACGTCTCGATTGAACGCCATCTGCTCATTGAAAAATACTCTTCCTATCCTAGTTCCTGGCCCCCCTTTTTCAGAATGAATGAGAGGAACGAGAAGCTCTGTCGAACCTTCCATCATCTGTACTGATCCTTCGGGTATGATCAAAGGAGCTCTCCTTTCATGAGCTTCATTATCTTGTATGGAAGTAGGTTACGGTTGATAGGGGTCACCTCAAGTATCCTTACATCATCCCTTCGCCGTATATCTTGTAGAAGTGGGTTCCTTGATTTCTTATGAAGTGTCAGTAGCATAGGTTTCTCAACATCCAGTGCATACTTTACCGTATCAATGAACGGTTCGGACTCTACTTCCATCCGTCCCACTTCGTCGATGACGATCACATCTGCGTCTTCGCATGCTTTCATGAGCGCTTTGACGCCAATTTTCTCAAGGACCTTCAGGTCGACACCGAACTTGCCGACCATGAATTTCGACTGTATGCTCTCGTGAGCAAATACTCCCCTTTGTTTGTCGGACCAATCGATTATCGCAAAACCAGTTCTTCTATTATTCTCCACTATCGGTTCTGTGACCATCCCACCCACCTTTACACCTTCGGCCTCAAGCATCTCTATGACCTTGAGCAAAGCATGGGTTTTTCCAGCTCCAGGGAGCCCTGTAATGCCAATTTTCATCGTTGTCTTCATCTGGTCACCAGAATCAAACTTACCTTATGTCCTGCTTGTTCTTACCCAAGTGGGTCCCGGTATTGTGATTCATTATAATTATATTTTCGTCAAGAAAGGTCCAGTATCTAATAGCAATAGCTCCTTTTCCCTTACGAATATAGCATAAAGCCTAATATTCTTATCCAGCCACATCGACCGATCATAGATATGTTACGATGCTTACTGGTCCCTTACTTCACTATCTGTGATGGACTCGATGAACATCAAAGGATATTTTATGTCATCAAGATAGCGCATGATCGCCTTGACCTTTATGTTCTCGATCCTTATCTCGACATCGACCTCGAGCATATCTCCCGTGAGTGACTGATAATCATACTCATTGCGTTTCTGGCGGAGACGATCGCGTCTTATGTGAACAGATGCGTTCTCTACGAACGGCTGTACCTTGATGCCGTCCTCTATCGCTTTCTCCAAACTAATGACGTTCGATCCCGATATTGGTGTTCCAATGAACTGATGATATACCCCTGCTAACTTGATACCAGCTTCGAACACAGCTCTTTCCCTCGTAGTGCAGTGAAAATGTTCTGCTGCTTTCTCTTCACGGGATATTCTCATCTTTACTCCATCCGTTATATCTTGCTACTGGGGCAACTATTTTGTCCTGTTATGAAATATCCATTGCTAGATTACTAAGTCTGCGATGAAAGTGATCTATAAATGAAGGCACATCGATCGATCCTGCGATCATTATCGACATCGGACATTTTAGTTGATCGTGATCAGATGATCTAGGGACAGCGTCATCACTTGTTGCAGCCTAACAACGCCATTACATTTATGTTTTCTGATATTACTGATGTTCTTATCCGGTCCGCCCGGGTAGAGAGTCCCATAGCGTAGGTCATCTTTGACCATGGGCTAGCTGGATGCCTACGAGTACTGAGCGGTTAGAGAATGAGGGCGAGCATACTGTGATGCTCAAGGAACGCATAATGGACCGTGATCATATCGGAAGTCAACGGTATACCATTAGAACGACCGGGACTGAACTTTTCTGACAGTCGACCACTGCTGGCATTCATGAATTCGCTTCGAACTATAGGACGAAAGATGAAACGCGTAATAAGAGTGCGGTAGTTCAACGAGTTGTTAGCCCATTCGAACTGATGTGCTACTTTAGGATCGTTCTTGGCCTGTCCAGTTACCGTCCAAAAGTGGATCGCTGAGTACAATATTCTATTTCTTCGATCAGAACTTGAATTATCCAGCTGATAATTTATCTCTTGACAGAGCATAAGAGCAATCAAGTTTTTATAGAACACCCTGTATCTCAGCGTCTGATGCGGCCACAAGATAGGATACTGGAACTAAAGCAGGAAAGGAACGCCGTCATCCTTGCTCACAACTATCAGATGCCAGAGATACAGGAAATAGCGGACTTTGTCGGAGACTCTTTTGGTCTTTCAATTAAAGCCGCCGAGACGAAAGCGGACGTTATCGTCTTTTGTGGTGTTGACTTCATGGCTGAAAGTGCTAAGATACTGAACCCATCGAAGACGGTGCTTCACCCAGAGACAAAGGCGAAATGTCCTATGGCCGCAATGTGCGACCCAGAGGGGATACGCCTGCTTAAGAAGGATTTTCCTAAGGCGCAGGTCGTAGCTTATGTAAATACATCAGCAGCATGCAAAGCAGAAGCAGATGTATGTTGTACATCATCGAATGCCGTGAAGGTCGTAAATTCCCTTGACAGTGCACTTGTGATCATGGTACCTGACGAGAACCTGGCTAACTTTGTCCAGAAGTCAGTAGAAGGGAAGGATATTATCCCTTGGCCGGGGTATTGCCCAACGCATGACGCAATAACTGTAGAAAAGATCAAAAAGCTCAAGGACGAACACCCTGGAGCTGAGATCATCGTTCATCCGGAATGCAGGCCAGATGTCGTGGACATTGCGGATGCTGTCCGTTCTACTGAAGGCATGCTGACATATGTTAGCAAGTCGAACAAGAAAGAGTTCATTATCGGGACCGAGCAGGAAATGCTATATCGCTTAAAGAAAGCCAATCCTGATAAGGAATTCTACTCAGTACCGGGCGCGATATGTCCGACCATGAAAATGATAACATTCGAAAATATAATAAGCGCACTGGAGACAATGCAGCCAGAAGTGCGGTTGGACGAGGAGCTGATGAACAAAGCTCGTGTGCCTCTTCAAAAGATGATAGATATCGGGAGAGGGGACTGAGGTCGGTCCTGTCCCTGACCACCCCTGACCACAGTACACTAGTGATTTACTCTGTACTTGCGGGCAGGGCAGCTCATCTTTGCTCATAGCAAAAAATAAAAGGTAACAAAAGATCGTTGTTCGAGGAAGCACCTCCGTGACGAGAAGAGGGTCAGCTGACCACCACATGATGAGATGTTTTGAGGCCGAGAGGATGCTTCCTTTGATCGTTATTAGAAATTTTCACTCTCAAGGGCGATCAAAACATCACTCTTTTGCTGATATCTAACTGAAGTTCTGATGAGCGATGCTATTGACTGATCGTAATTTTCGGTATGGCTATCGTTTCATACAAGATTCTTGCACGTGTCCAAGTAAGATAAGATATCTTGTCCATCATCCTGAAATGGGGAATGGTTCAAATTCTAGGAAAATAATAGGGACACTGATGGGATGCATCGAGGTCCGGGACCAGAAAAATGGTCTGGACATAGTTGAGAACAGCGGGGCAACTTTCGATAATGATGGATCGACGAATGATCGTCCAGCGATATCCAAGCTCGTTAGGAAAGAGGCTAGCATGCGTAAGAATGAGGAACCGATCGAATCTCTATCGTTCATCGTGCTGGGTGAACCTTCACCAGAAGGTAGCACGAAGGCATTTTATATCAAAAAATTGAACAGGACAGTTACTACTCATCAGAACCAGAAGGGCCTTAACGCATGGAGGAACCGTGTCGCCACAGAGGCCCAGCATACTCTGGATAGCTCTCCTTGGACCTGCGACCCGATATCGTCATATACAGTAGATATCGAATTCGTTCTAAGCCGTCCAGCTTCGATCCCTCAGCATAGACGCATCCATCCGACGACCAAGCCAGACATAGATAAATTGGTCAGGGCTATAAATGATGCTCTCACAGGCATATTATTCCACGATGATAGTCAGGTCGTTGGAATAACTTGCATAAAGGATTATGATGATGAAAGGCGGCCCGGGGCGTACATATGTGTCTGCAGGTATGCGAACGTGAGCGAACGTGCCAAACGTACCAAAAGAACGAAGATCCTTGAGAAGGTACAGCCAGCGGAAGATGCTCTGAACGAAGATCCAAGAGAAGATTGATACAGACCAGAATGCTGTTCTATGGGCGGGGTTTATTGCTTCGTACCATCGATCGCGACGCGATGCGGGGATAATCCACAGGGTGATTAGGTGAGCTGGCTGAAGAATTGCACCTTTTCATCATGAAAAGGTCATCATTCCACTGGTCCGCGTAAAGAAAAAAAGTAGCGCTCTCAGATGAAATGGATACAGTCGATAATGGTATCTGACCATCAGGCATTTTCTATCTCTGCCTGCATGTTGATCGTCCTTTGACGATCAGCGTCAGCTATATATGGCCCAGGATCATCCCTTTTTGCGGTGTGAGAATGAACGACCAGGCCATCTTACGAAGCTCGAGGACTTTGTCCGCTTCTGATGCTGAAAAGGATGTTGTTGTGAAAGGGTGGGCTCAAGAGATAAGGAATCTGGGCGGCATCTCTTTCCTGATCATTCGTGACAGATACGGGACCTTACAGATCACTGCTCCAAAGAAAAAGATATCTCCTGAGCTTATGGCAGCGATCTCATCGCTTCCGAGGGAATCTGTAGTATCTATAAAGGGTACAGCAAAAGTGTCAAACCAGGCAAAGAGCGGGATGGAGATAATCCCATCCTCAATGGAGATACTTTCCACTGCGGCATCACCGTTACCAATGGGCGTTGTCGATAAGGTTAATGTCGAAGCGGATACAAGGTTCGATAACAGGTTCATGGACCTAAGAAAACCGGAGGTCAGAGCCGTTTTTGAGATCAAATCCTTGGCATTGAACTTGATAGATTCTTTCTTAGTGAACGAAGGATTCATTGAGGTCTTCACCCCAAAGATATTGGCATCGGGTGCTGAAGGGGGAGCTACCCTATTCGAGTTAAAATATTTCGATAAATGTGCGTATCTTGCTCAGTCCCCGCAGCTCTACAAGCAAATGCTGATGTCAACAGGTCTTGACAGGATATTCGAGATCGGGCCTGCATTCAGGGCCGAGCCATCCGATACTGTCAGACATGTATCCGAGTTCATTTCTTTTGATGCTGAGATGTCATTCATTGAATCTCAGAAAGATATCACGGATATGTTGGAAAGATGCACTCAATATGTGATAAAGGGCGTGATCGAGAAGGGTGGGCCGCATCTTGAGACGCTAAATACTGCGGTCACACTGCCAAAGGCGCCTTATCCGATCATCGAGTACAAGGACGCTGTAGAAATGGTCGCTGCTGAAGGGGTCAGGATCAAACTGGGGGATGACCTTGGCACCGAGGGTGAAAAGATCCTTGGCGATATAATGTCCCAGAAAGGCTACGACATGTATTTCATTTCTGAATACCCAGAAGAAGCAAAGCCTTTCTACATCATGGAGAAAGATGGCACTCCGTTCTCCTACTCGTTCGATCTTGATTATAAAGGACAGGAGATAACCTCTGGTGGGCAGCGTGAGCATCGCTATGATATGCTTATATCCAGGGTCCAAAAGAAAGGACTTGACCCTCAGGATTTCGGGTTCTATCTGTCATCGTTCAAATATGGAATGCCACCGCACGGAGGCTGGGGGTTAGGCGTCGAGCGCTTAGTGCAGAAAATGCTGTCCCTACCGAATGTGAGAGAGGCCATACTCTTCCCGCGCGACCGCAACAGGCTGGTCCCGTAAAAAACCCCTTTTTCTTTATGTTCTTACTCGCGAAAATTGATCTATGCGAGTGAGGATTATGATGAAGCGGACCAACAGGCAAGGGTGCGAGAGCCCTTGGTCACCTGACCGATGAGCTTTGAAAGGGGATCCTGACCGCCTTACCAGCTGTCTTTTCCTAAAGATCTGTAGATTGCATCGTCGGAACGGATGGGGCTTGAGCTTTGGATAAGAGCCCCATATGCACATCGACGATCGTGATATGAGCTGCTCGGACGAGGCAATAAGCACCCGCGACATGGTGCGAGTATTTTTTAGGCCATGTCGACCAAAACCTTTTAAGTGATGGATCTCACAATAGGAACATCAATGACCGTCAAGGTAACGATAGATAGGGACGGATGCGTCCAATGTGGGAATTGCTATAATGATGATTGCCCAACCTTATTTGCTGAGGGTGATGATGGGACTTCCGAGATCCAGAGCGGGTTCAGGGAGGAAGGTGACCTTGCAAAGGGAAACGTTCCGGACGATATGGAGGAATGTGCCTCGAAGGCAGCTAAGGGCTGTCCCGCTAGCGTAATAGCAGTAAGCAAATAGACCAAGATCGTTCGATAAACATCTTATAAATAGTGGGTGAAGGGGGATTGTCCTGCAGCTTTCGGACTTCCGATAATGGCTGCTGGTCGATAAAAAAGAGGGGCAGATGATCATGTGATCAATGATCTGTTCAAGGGATCGATGAGATGCAGCCATTTGGTACATATGAAGTTAAGAGACTGCCTGCACTACAGTCGTTAGGCCGGGAACAAATTTATGAAGGAGAACGACTGCTTGCATAGCGAATATGACGCAAGCGCTCAGATGAGTGGGGGCCGTTCGTCAGAATGTTCGGACGGCTCGTTAAATATCTTCGCATATTCCACAAAATAAAAGTGTCCATTCCATGGTAACATATATATGGAATGCCATATTTCCAGAAATTGTAGGGGATTATAAATGTCTGACAGGATAACGGTATCTGTTATAAAGGCCGATGTTGGTTCCGTTGGTGGCCATGCTCGTCCACATCCATTGATGATGAAAAAGTGCGAAGAGAGGCTAGCCGATGGTGTAAAAGCAGGAACGATTAACGATTATTATGTTACAAGGGTAGGCGACGATATCAACTTGTATATGGTACATAACCGTGGCGAGAACAATAAGGATATCCATGGTATGTGCTGGGAAGCGTTTCAAGAGGCTACCAAGGTAGCAAAGAGCATGAAGCTCTATGCAGCAGGCCAGGATATACTCACTGATGCTTTCTCAGGAAACGTAAGAGGCGCCGGTCCGGGCGCTGCAGAAATGGAGTTCAAGGAAAGAGGTTCAGAACCGATCATATTCTTCATGGCGGATAAGACGGAGCCTTCGGCTTACTCCTTACCTCTATGCAAGACATACATGGATCCATTCACAACTACGGGTCTTGTCATTGACCCAAGGGCTCATGAGGGTTTTAAGGTCGAGATAGTTGATGTTTGTGATTCAAAGAGGGTCATCATGTCATCTCCTGAAGAGACATATGACATTCTAACATTGCTCGGCGATGTTACCAGGTATGCAATAAAGAGAATATGGAGCAAGTGCGATGATATCGGGATCGCATCTGTAGTCTCCACAGAGAAGTTGAACCTTGCAGCTGGAAAATATGTCGGGAAGGACGACCCAGTATGTGTATGCAGGTCCCAGTCAGGTCTGCCAGCAGTAGGTGAGATTCGCTTCAGCCATATATGTTCCCTATGCTAGTCTCAGGATGGATGAGAGGAAGCCATTATGGTGGATGGTACCCTTGCTCAGTAGATGATTCTGATCCGACATTCTTTGATGGCCCTCCACGGGTCGTCGCGCTCGGTATGCACGTAAGCAATGGAGAATTCCAGGGATTCGAGGACCCATCTTCGCCACCTGGTGTACACACACCGCTCGATTATTTTGCCGGCGGTTGCTGGGATGAGGCAAGAAAGGGTGCTGTCAAGGCGTCGATATACATGCGCCGCCACGGGCCGTTCATGCCCGCGGTACTAGGCCCAGAAGAGATGGAATATACAACCCGTCCAGCTGTATTAGAGAAACTAAAGAAAAGGATGGAAAAGATTTGAACAAGCTAAGGGCCCCTGCTGTAGTTGTCAACTTCAAGGCATATGATGAGGTCGAAGGCGAGAAAGCCATCGCCTTAGCCGAAGCATGCCAAGATGTAGCCGATGACACAGGGGCTAACTTAGTTGTATGCCCGCCACTGGTAGAGCTATCTGCCGTGGCAAAAGCGGTCACTTTGCCAGTTCTTTCCCAACATGTGGACAGTAAAAAGCCGGGTGCTGCTACTGGTTGGGTCACTCCTGAGATGATAAGATCTGCAGGCTGTTCAGGTTCGCTGCTTAACCATGCTGAAAGAAAGCTGGTCCTAGCGGACATTGCCTCTACGATAGCCGCGTGCAGATCGGTCGACATGCAGATATTGGCATGTGCCGATACTGAGCTCACTTCTGCAGCATTAGCATCTTTGGAGCCGGATATGATCGCGGTGGAGCCCCCAGAGCTTATCGGGGGGGATGTGTCGGTCACTTCCGCTAATCCTAACATAGTGAGAAATGCAGTAATGGCCGTTCATCGCATCGATGAGAGCATTCCTGTCCTTTGTGGCGCAGGCGTAAAAACAGGCCAGGATGTAAAAAAGGCGATAGAACTAGGTGCCTCAGGCGTTCTTTTGGCGTCTGGCGTTGTAAAGTCGAAAGATCCTCGGAAAATATTACAAGACCTTGTTCAGTACATATAGGGTCTAATTAACATAAGTGTCCTGATATCTTTGGCAAAATGCACTTTTTTCATAGGTGTAGTAACGCTCCCAGTGCAGCTGGAATGAATAACACGCTTATGATCGGTAAGATCGACACCACTTCATTTTGTTCCAGATACTTCGCATGTCATTAACACAATATATGATCGGCTGTTGGAACAACATACGGCATGCCTATGACAGGGATCCTTTGAATATCAATTACTTAGAACTAGAGAAGTCTCATATTCGGTAGATCTGGAATAAATTCAACTTTCATTCATATAAACTCATATATCACAACGTGTATCATCGAAACCGGTTATTATTATGAGTGACTCAGATAAAATAAATGATGCAGCCGAGGAAAAAGTAGATAATAATACTGGCGTAAAGGCAGATGTAGCACAGACCTCCGCCGCATTAAAAGTAAAGGAAGAGAAAGCAGCTAAGGCAAAGGCAAAGGCCGATGCAAAGGCCGCTAAGAACAAGGCAAAAGCAGAGAAGAAAGCAGCTAAAGCAAAGGCAAAGGCCGCTATTGAGGCCGTTAAGGCCGACGCCAAAGCATCCGAGACTGCAGACAAGAAATTGTGAGCTACCCCGCCCTAACGGGCGAGGCCCTTTTATTTTATTCGATCTGTTGATACTGTCATGTGGAATCCTTCCGATCTTCCATCCAATTAGGAGGATACCAAAAAGTATATAATTGGTCCTACGCTTTATATGGCCTCAAGGGAACGGTCCATTCAAGACTGATTTCATGCTCACTATCATCATACGTCCTGCTTGTTAGCAGGATATCCAAAAAAAGATCAAGATCTAGCCAGCATATCATAAGAAGATAAGCCGAGCTGTAGTGATCAGTGACAGATAAGTGATCGTGTTAATTCTAGTGGGATCGACCGTTTTCTAGGAAAAAAGGGTGTAAAAATGAACATTGATCCCAGCACCACCAAATACATGATAAAGGCAAAGCTCCTCGCCGACGGGATCGTCGAGAAGCCTGATGTGGTGGGTGCTATATTCGGACAGACCGAAGGATTACTAGGCGATGAACTTGATCTTCGTGACCTTCAAAAGAGCGGCAGGATCGGTCGCATTGAGGTTGAGGTCAATTCAAAGCAGGGTAAATCTGAAGGAGAAGTTCTAATCCCATCTAGCCTTGATCAGGTTGAGACAGTTATTCTTGCTTCTGCGCTTGAGACGATCGATAGGGTCGGTCCATGCAAAGCCAAGATAAACATTCTTTCGATAGAGGATGTGCGGATAACAAAGCGCACTAAGATCATCGAAAGGGCACGCGATCTCCTGACAGAGCTCATAAAACAATCTAAGACATCGGGAATTGATCTTACAGAATCTGTAAGACAGTCCGTCCAGACAGAAGAGATAATCCATTTTGGAAAGGATCATCTGCCTGCAGGGCCTAATGTCCTTGACAGCGATGCCATTATCGTTGTCGAAGGAAGGTCCGATGTTCTGAACCTGTTGAAGTCGGGGATAAAGAACGCGATAGCTGTTGAGGGTACGAATGTACCTAGGACCGTCATAGATCTCTCAAAAGAGAGGGTAATAACGGCCTTCACAGATGGCGATCGCGGTGGAGAGCTCATTCTTCGTGAACTGTTCCAAGTAGCGGAGGTCGACTTCGTCGCAAGAGCTCCTCGTGGAATGGAAGTTGAGGAGCTGACGCAGAAGCAGATCATGAAATGTCTTCGGAACAAGATCCCCGGAGAACAGTTCATGGAAATGTACGGCATGTCGGGCGAGAACGGGAAGAACGGGGAAAAGAAAGAGGACCACGAGCTCCACGAAAATAGAGAAAGGGAGATCGAGAGGCCCCATGAGCATACTGAACGCCAACAGGAAAAGGTACAGGAACGTCCTGAGCGATCTGAACGCCAACAGGAAAAGGTACAGGAACCGTCCTGAGCGATCTGAACGCCAACAGGAAAAGGTACAGGAACATCCTGAGCGATCTGAGCGTCCAGAGAAAGTAGAGCGCCATGAACCTCGCGAAACTCGTGAAAGAAGAGAGCCTCGTCAGCCCCGTGAGCCTAGAGAGCCGAGGGAATCGCAAAAGGACCTTCCGGCGCCTGAGCCATTAGCGCAGCTCCCTGAGAGGACAGAGGTTGTTGCTCCAGCATGTGCACAGCAGCCAGAGCCCATTGAGGAGCCGACGAAGAAGCTTTCCGAGGCCCAAGAGAAGTATAAGGCTATGATAAATGATCTGGCTTCTACCTCGAAGGCTAGGATATTAGATATGAACGGCGATATTGCAAGAGAAATGCCGGTAAGAGAGTTGGTCAACTCCTTAAAATCCAATGGCAAAGGTATAAGTGCTATCGTTTTCGATGGCATAGTTACGCAACGCATATTGGACATTGCTGCCGAGAACAAGATCTCAGCGATCGTCGGCACAAAGATGGGTAATATCGCGAAGCAACCAGTCTCTGTTGAGATCTGGACAAAGGATGACTTGAACGAATGAGCGAAAAAGTTGACATCCAAGTGGAATGGGATCTCCGATCCATTACAAGTACTGCGGATATAGTGATACCGAAAGACCCTCTCAAGAGGGTCATCGGCCAAGATGAAGCAGTGAATCTAGCAAGAATAGCAGCAAAGCAAAGAAGGAACATGCTGCTGGTCGGACCCCCTGGCACTGGGAAGTCAATGATCGCTCAGGCACTTTCACTTTACCTCCCTAGGCCTGAAGAGGAGATTCGGATAGTTCATAATCCGGAGAACCCAGAAAGACCGCTCGTAGAAGTGAAAAGGCAAGAAGACGTACGAAAGGAGCTAGAATCAAGGGGATCGGCAGAAGGGGAGCTGATCGATCCCAAGCTAGCCCCTATCCTAGTCTCTGAAAGGCTTGGATATAGATGCAAGAACTGCGGGACATATTCATCCCCGCAGGAACGCTTTTGTCCAAAATGTGAAAAGGCAAAGCAGGATTCCGGGATCCAACCAGGGAACCCTTTCGGGGACCTAATGTCAGGGCTCATGGAGAACCTGGCTGGATCAACAGGGATGCAGACCGGCAAGGAAAGGGTCACGACGACACGAAAACGTTTTGATAAGGAAGAAGTGGTGGTCTTTGAGCGTGCTGGAGAGATGATAAGGGTGCTCGATCAGGACGCTCTTGAAAAAAGGAGAGAGTTCGATAAGCAACGCCCAAGGAAAGTGTTGATACCTCTTGATAGGAACCCGTTCGTTCTAGCTACGGGTGCTAGTGAGACCGAGCTTCTTGGTGATGTTCGCCATGATCCGTTCGGCGGACATGCTAGTCTAGGTACTCAGCCATATGAGCGAGTCATCCCAGGAGCGATACATGAGGCGCATGAAGGTGTACTTTTTCTCGATGAGATATCTCATCTTGGCCCTATCCAAAGATACATCCTAACGGCAATGCAGGAACGCAGGTTCCCAATAACAGGAAGGAACCCACAGTCAGCCGGAGCGTCGGTCAAGGTAGACAATGTACCGTGTGATTTCATTCTAGTGGCAGCTTGCAATATACAAGACCTTGAGCAGGTCCTATCCCCTGTCCGCTCCAGGATAGCAGGTGATGGCTATGAGATACTGGTCGAGAACATCATGGAAGATAACGACCAGAACCGAGCAAGGATAGCCCAGTTCATCGCTCAAGAGATCTCAATAGATGGAAGGATACCCCAAGCGAGCAGAGCGGCAGTAGAGGCCATAATCAAGGAAGCTAAGCATCGTGCCAAGACCCTAGATGGTAAGGACGGGGCTTTGACCCTCAGGCTAAGGGAGCTAGGCGGCCTTATCAGATCCGCCGGGGACCTTGCTGTGACCAATAGTGACAACATGATCGAAGAGACTCATGTGATAGCGGCATTGAAGCGCTCGAGGACCGCAGAGGAGCAGATAAGGGACCGCTATGGGAATTATATGCGGGGCCTTTCGACTGACATATCAACATCTCAGAAAGAGAAATCCCCTTATTATTTCTGGAATGAGCATAGGACAGACGACTCCGCATACCAGTGAGAAGAAGCACTTATCCCTACAGCCTATAGGAAAAGATCCATCTTGTACGCATCCTCACCATCATTATAGTATGAAGGTATGACGCCGACCGCTCTAAAGCCGAACTTATAATAGAGGTCCATTGCGGATATATTCCCCTTCCTTACCTCTAGCGTAACAGTTTTGGCGCTCTTCTGTTGACAGCACTGGATGAACCTATCCATGAGCATCGTTCCTACTCCTTTCCTGCGCATTCGTTTGTCAACTGCCAGCATTAGGATCCTTGCCTCTATTGGTGATGTCATTATGCCGAGCAAGAAAGCTTCTATCCCGAATGGGGACTCAACGACCAAGAATCCATTGGGCCATGTCGAGGATATGGAGAGGAAGAGTGTGGGATCATATCTTTCAGTCAGAGCTGAACATGCTAGATTATAAACGGATGTGAGATCCCCGCTCGAGAACTCTCTAAGGAACACGAATGTTCAATGGAGCATCCATAGTATAACTTTTGCGAACGGAAAGTCCCCCTGCGTCAGGCGGGGGATGAAAGCATACCAGAGCAAGGATGGATAGATAACTATGGTGCCTAAGGCATCATGGCGACCTGGAATATTGTACATTGGACACGCGACCACCACTGGCCTCCGCGCAGGTACAGCAAGCCGCCAGGTTGAATCAAGAAGCCCCGCCCGCCAGGGCAAGGTAGTTCACTTTTTACTGATGTAAAAGAGCCCGATAAAAAAGAGCCAGATAATGTTCAGGCTCCCTCAACCTCCGGAAGCCACCCTGATGACTTTTATTCCTTTTCCATCACCTATGTCTGAGTCAAGGGGAAGGGGTCTTCCATCCTTGAAAACCAGGAATGAATCCGGATGAAGATCTAGGGCTTTTAGTAGGTCATCTACTGTCGCATTTTCATCAACAACCACTTCTTTTGTATCGTGGTATATCTCTACGCAGGCGATCATTCGGGATCTCCCATATGTTATTTCCTTATAAACATTGCACTTAGATATCCATTGCTGGCCTATGTCAATATCGAAAATCATTCAAGGTCTCTTATTATTCTAACATCTTTTCTGGACCTGATTTGAAAGTTCACAAGGGATAGGATCATCTTGTGGCCTCCAATTGACGATCCTCACTTTTTATAATATTTTTCCTCGATAACGAAAAGGACGACCCCTGAGACGAGGAGTATTACCTGTATCGCTATCCCTATAACACCTAGTCCCATCGCTGATATTGATATCACAAGTATGAGCAATAGAAAGAACGCTGCGAAGAGGTAGTAAACGTCCTTTCCTATCTTCCCAGGATCATTGCTCGTGCTAGTACTTCTCGGAGCTGATGGGGGTAAAGCCCTATTGTCCGGGCCATTCTGTTCATTCATTATGTACTGATAGGGCGCCGGAGATATTGAAAGTTGTCATATCATTTTCGTGACAGTGGATCATGTTGGGATGTTTGTTGGGAAAATGCTTATATCTAGTGCCCTTTTTCCATCTCCAAAGCCGAGGTAGTCTAGCCCGGTAAGGCGGTGGTCTCGAACGACCATCGATCCGAGATAACCACTGGCGGTCTCCGCCACGGGAGTTCAAATCTCTCCCTCGGCGCCAAACTATTTTTTTTCAATAACCGGTCTTACAGCTCATTCATACATAGTCATACCTGACGATCCCCTTTCCCATTACGCTTTCTTGGAAGCGATCGGCGAAATTTTGCATATCGTTCTGGAAATTAGACCCGAACTTCTTCTGTGCGAACTCTTGGCTCTCTTGGAACATCTCTACATCAAGTTCTGGATCGATGGTCTGCTCGATCAATGGGAATATCTCGTCCTCTTCTCTCTTGATGTGCTTGCGCATGCTCGCTACAAGTTCTATGCTTTGTTCGGAGAAGCTATCGAGGTCCTTATCCTGCAGTGACGATCTCATCGAGCTTACAATGGACCTTACTTTATTGTGATCTGCCAACAGCTCATCCAGCTCGTCACTTGTTTGAGGTGAGGACTCTCTTAACAAGGGGAAAACATAGTTCTCTTCCTTTCCATGATGATATCCGTTCATGAAATCAGAGAAGAAATCGATGACCCCTTCCAGTTCATCCTCATGGTCCTTCAATCCACCTGTCTCGCATACAGCACATAGGACATCCATGACCTCCCTCAATATCCCATGATCGTACGACAAAATCGTAGTACTAACCAGCATGATGAACATCATTTTAACAACGTATTTTTATCTCTTTGCGAGGGGCGGCCATATTCATGCGAAGCATTGTTCTTTTTTGATCGTCAAGATCTAGGTCTGGTCACTTATAAAATAAGACCTGAGGTCCGCTTAATGATGGACATTTTATTAATGGGCGTGTCAGCATTGACAATAAAATGGTCATGATGATCCGATGTGCGCATAAATCCAACAAAAGATGTATCTGTCATTGCGTACAGGTCTATACCATACAAGGGTGCTATCATGGAAGACATGCTACAGAAGATGATAGATATCGCTCTCAGCGACGGTGCTACATACGCTGAGGCCAGGTATCAGAAGGATGAATATGCATCGAACTTGTTGAAGAACGGTGCACCCGAAGTGGCTTCGTTCGATGTCCGTAAAGGGATATCCATCAGAGTGGTGGTGGACGGTGGTCTTGGTTTTGGCTCTACCAATATCGACTCGATGAGCGCTGCGGTCTCCGTAGCTAAGCGTACTGTCAAAAGCGCAAGGGCTGCCGCAAGGGTCCGAAAAGCACCGATAAATATAGGGCCATCAGAGGTCGGAAAGGTAAACACATTGGTACGGCCGAGAGTTCCCTTCGATGCTGTCCAGAATTATAGCAGGATCGATCTATTGAAAGAATCAGATGAGGCAGCGGTATCTGCAGCTAAAAAAGGCGATGTCACTCTTGCAGGACGATATATATCGATCGATACGCTACTTACGGAGAAGCATATACTGAGCTCCGATGGGGCGGACGTCAGGAGCTTGGTCCCAAGAGCGGTGGTCGAGGCCATGTTGATGCTCGTAGGCCCGCAGGGGGCTTCGGCCCAAAGGGTCGTTGCCATTGGCGAATCCGGTGGCTGGGAGAATGTGGAAAGATGGGACCTTCCTAAGCGCTTGGATGAAGAGGTAAGGTCGGTCGCCGGGGTGGTCAGGTCCGCAAAGCCTTTCGAGGGAGGAACGATGGATATTGTCCTAGGACCAGAGGTCGTAGGGCTTATAGCCCATGAATCGTGCGGACACCCATCGGAGGCTGACAGGGTCCTTGGAAGGGAGGCGGCCCAGGCGGGGGAAACGTATCTGGATAAGGATGCCATAGGTAGAAAGATAGGTTCAGATCAGGTTAATGTTGTGGACGACCCTGCTTTGCCCCGTTCGTTCGGCTTCTATGAATGTGATGATGAAGGGGTCAAAGCGAGACGCAGGTACCTAATGAAGGATGGGGTCGTGAACGAGTTCCTCCAGAACAGGGAGACGGCTGCCAGTTTCAACGTACAGAGCAATGCGGCATCGCGTTCTGTAGCATTCAATAGAGAACCGATCGTTCGCATGGCGAACACTTTTGTCGAACCCAAGGACCATTCACGGGAAGAGCTGATCGAAGGCGTTGGTCATGGTGTCTACATAAAAGATTTCATGGAATGGAACATTGATGATAGAAGGTACAATCAGAGATATGTTGGTCTTGAGGCCTACATGATCGAGAACGGTAAGCTCGGTCAAATGGTCAGGAACCCGGTCCTAGAGATCACCACGCCGGCACTATGGGCATCTGTAGATGCTGTTGGGAAGGACCTTCAGTTCACATCGGCTTATTGCGGGAAGGGAGACCCTATGCAAGGGATCCCGGTTTGGACAGGGGGGCCGCATATGCGTCTTAGGAACATAAAATTGGAGGCTTCGACATGAACGACCATGATATGTGCTCAAAGATAACCGACATGTGCCGCGAGGAGGGTGCAAGCGGTTCCGTGACATCAATATCCAGCTCAAAGGAAGGCATGGTGCGGTTCTCCAATAATGAGGTCACGATAGTCGATGCCCTTCAAGAATCGGTATGTTCGATATATGTGCAGATGGACAGAAGAAAAGCATCAACAACGATAGTTGACCTTTCAACGGCATCGTTAAAAGCTGCCGTCACCAAGGTGATGACCGCACTAAAGAGCACTCCGCCTGGGGATGAGGTCGCCGAACTACCCCATGGCCCTTTCGGGTATGACCCTGCACTTCTTGAGCAGGAAGAGGTCACGATATCACCAAGGGACCTTGTATACTGGACGAAGCAGGCTATAGAATCAGCTAAAAAGGGGGGAGCAGCGCGTTCAGCTGGCTCACTGGTATCCAGGAATACAACATATACCATGATCACATCCGGCGGTGTGGATGCCTCAGGAACTAGCGCATCGTTGGAGCTTTCCATACGTGCTTTCGGTCAAGGCCTTTCATCAGGACATTCCGTAAGCATAGCGAGCAATGAGAAGGAGTTCAGGCCATCAGAGGCAGGCGAGGAAGCTGGCAGGTATGCAAAAATGTCAGCTGGGCCTGTCCTGGGCGAACCAGGTGAGTACAAGACCATCCTGGGACCGATGACGTTTCGCGCATCTTTCATCGCAGATAGGAAGCTTCTCATCCGCCTTCTATGTAGATGCAGGTCTATCGTTCCTAACTAACAAGGTCGGCCAGAAAATAGCCTCCGATAGGTTCACCTTGTACGATGATGCCTCTATGCAGAACGTCTATGGATCATCCCCGTTCGACGCTGAAGGGCTTCCAACAAGAAGAACACCGATAATAGAGAATGGTGTCCTGAAAGGGTACCTTCACAATTCATCGACAGCAAAGAAATTCAATACCTCGAGCACTGCTAATGCCGGTCTCATCGCACCGCATCCTTTCAATCTGGTCATCTCGCCTGGAGAAAGGACATTGGATGAGATGATATCCCAGATAGATGATGGGATGATGGTCACTAATGACTGGTATCTCAGGTATCAGAACTATGGTACAGGGGATTTTTCGACAATACCGCGTGATGCTATGTTCCGCATAAAGAACGGGCAGATCGCTGGCCCTGTAAAAGACCTTCGAATATCTGAGAACATATTGGGGATAGTAAAGAACATAGAAGCAATGACCCGAGAAAGAAAATGGGTAAAATGGTGGGAAGTTGACACGCCTACCCTGGCACCTACCGCGTTAGTATCAAAGGTCAAGTTCACTAGATCACAAATGTGAACCGTGTCCTTTGCGTATACCAAGGACATCGTCCAAGCTTACTTTGGACGGTGTTCATCTCCTTTTCTTGTATGGTTCTTCCATACTGCCAGACCTGAATCCTTGTATGTCCAGGGCGATATATATGAACCCTAGGCCTTTGAGCTCAGATACTATCTGGTCCCTGTGCTGCAGTATCATCGGCATATCATCAGGTCTGACCTCTATACGTGCGACCTGGCCATGATGCCTTACACGCAACTCCCTGATGCCTAGGCTCCTTATCAGATCTTCAGCTTTCTCGACCATACGAAGCTTATCGACCGTTATCTCCTCGTTGAAAGGGATACGTGACGAAAGGCATGCCATTTGTTGCTTTCCCGCTGTCCTGAGCCCAAGCTGTCCTGAAAGGGACCTTATCTCATCTTTTGTCAGACCGACCTCGGCCAGTGGGCTTTTTATGTTCATTTCGATCGCTGCCCTGTGCCCAGGCCTATCGGCGAGCATGTCGTCAGCGTTCTCACCATCGACCACATGCTCGATGCCCTTTTTCTTTGCCAATTTTATGATCTCAGTGAAAAGGTCCCTTTTGCAATAGTAGCATCGATCTATCGGATTGTCAATGAAGTCGGGATCGGCGAGCTCATTCGAGCACACCTCGAACAGATCGGCCCCGATCGACCTAGCGGTCTCTTTAGCAGAGGTCTCTTCGCATTTAGGATAGGTTGATGTGATGTTCGTTACTGCGATAGCTTTGTCACCTAGGACCTGATGTGCTATGAGCAGCAGGAACGAGCTGTCGACCCCACCTGAATATGCCACTGCAACGGATGGTAACTTCTCAAGATCAGATCTAAGGGCCTTCAGTTTATCGTCCTCATTCATCGCCTGGTATGATGAGCGGTATGCTAATGAACCTTTCTCAGCCATCAAGATATGACCATCACATTTCAAGAGCATCTATGCTCATAGGGTAGGACATGAGCATCGCGGACATCTTGGAAGCGTACAAGAAAGGTGAATTGGACGCTCCATCAGCAGAGAAGAAGCTCCGTTTGGATTACGTTCAAAGAATAGGCACGCATACGCTGTTCGATCCCTGCCGTTCTATGAGGAAAGATGTTCCGGAGATAGTATTCGGTGAGAATAAGTCCCCGCAGGTGCTGTCAGATATAGTTGAGGAGGTCATGAAAGAGAAAGATCTCCTGATCGTATCCCGCGCAAGTGAGGAACATTTCAAGGCAGTTAGGGATCGAATGGGCGATCGGTCCGTATACAAGAACGATGCCAAGATGATAGTGATAGGCGGCAAGGATGGCTGCAAGTGTGATGGCAAGATCGGTATTCTAGCGGCTGGCACATCCGATGTTCGGGTCGCGGAGGAGGCCCATGTGATTGCTGAGGCTATGGGGTGCGAGGTCATTACGGCATATGATGTTGGCATAGCAGCGTTCCATAGGTTCCTTGACCCGCTTAAGGGGATGCTCGATGGAGGATGCGATGCCATAATTGTCGTAGCGGGTATGGAAGGGGCACTTGCGTCCGTTGTCTCTTCTCTCTCTGACGTTCCGATAATCGGGGTACCTACATCGGTCGGATATGGAGCAGGCGGAGAAGGTGAAGCTGCTCTTATTTCCATGCTACAAAGCTGCTCACCAGGGCTTGTCGTCGTGAACGTCGATAACGGCGTTGGAGCGGGTGCTACCGCTGCTTTGATAAGCCTAAGATGCAGACGACATACATAGATCATAGGGGATCTCATGGAGGTACCGGCCTATAGTGAGGATCAAAGGATCGTCGATCGTTTTTTCGATCTAGCTGTTGCCATGGAGATCAAAGGAGATAAGTGGAGAGCAAGTTCTTACCTTAAGGCGAGCCAGTCACTTTCTCTTCTTGGAGAGAATATAAGATCTATCGGCGAAAGGAACGGGCTACGGAACATAGAGGGCGTTGGTGGTTCTATTGAGGCCAAGATCAATGAGGATCTTGCTACCGGTCATATAAAAGCGCTCGACGATGTCATGGACCTGCTGCCTGATGACATGGATACGTTCCGAAGGATCGGCTCCCTTGGAGCGCATAGGATAGCTGTCCTGCATGGGGCAGGCATTCGCTCCGCAGCTGACCTTATTGAAGCGATATCATCTGATATGATATCATGCGTCCCAGAGTTGGGGGCGGACGTGCAGGCAAGGCTGTTGACAGAGATAACAAGGATAAGGTCCGAGGCTGCTGAGGTGCCTTCACAATACGCATTACGGTCCGCATCGGCGATAATAGAACATATAATGAAGGGAAATGCAGCGGACCACATCGAGATAACTGGGAACCTGAGACGGAAGGTAAGATCTGTCTCCAATTTTACATTGATATGCAGTTCCAAGGACCCGTCTCAGCTTATCGGGTCCTTTGGGACATGCCCTGAGGTCGTAAGCCTTGACATTGTAGAGAGCGACAGGGCTGTCGGTAGGACATCATCGGGGGCGGATTGCATGATCAAGGTCGTCGAGGAGAAGGAACTCACGCTTGAAGTGTTCCGCTCTACCGGGCCTGAGGAGCATGTGAAAGATGTCGTAAAGATGGCTTTGGAACATCATGCACTATTATCGAAGAAAGGGCACGTCGAACTGAAAGATCTCTATGATGAAAATGACATATATATCTCCGCTGGGATGATATATGTCCCGCCAGAGCTAAGAGAGACGAGAGAGCCGCGAGGTACGATGCCCCTTACTTCCAAGGACCTCACGGGGGATCTCCACATACGGAGCATAACTTCGGACGGTGTGATGGATGCAAAAGGGATGGCGGAGGCTGCAAAACTATTCGGCCATTCAGTGATATGCTTCTGTGATAGGTTTAGGGATGACTGTCCCGGGGTCGAAGTGTTAGATGCGAGGGACGCTCAGTTGGAAGAGGGGATGGACGAGTGGGGAATAGAGGTCCTGAAAGGAGCGGAGGTGGAAATATCAAAGGAAGGGAAGTTGATGGCGCCATCATCATTCCTTGACAGGATGGACCTTGTGATATGCACCGTCAGATCAGGCCTATCAATGGACGGTCCTGAGATGACAAAGAGAGTGGTACGGGCCATGGAAGATCCGAACATGGATGTGCTAGGACATCCAGAGGGAAGTATCATTGGTATCAGGGACCCCTTGGATATTGATATGGATGCTGTGGCTGAAGTGGCGTCCGAGAAAAGCATAGCGATGGAGATAGATGCGGCCCCTGATAGGATGGACCTCTCAGATGATATATCATATAGGCTTTATGACCATGGTGTAACATACTGTATAGGCACAGAGGCATCATGTCCAGATCAGCTCAGTAGATGGACATGGGGCGTAATGACCGCTAGGAGAGCGCTGATCCCTGCAGATAGAACGCTCAACTCGATGCGGTCCAACTTACTAAAAGGAAGACGATGGAGGAAATAGAGCATCATCAGGATGGATTCAGGATGTTGTCGCATAAAAATGAACATCATCTAAAAATAAGACCGATGAAGGTCGATGATATTGCAGAGGTCCAGAACGTTGGTCAGATAGCATGGTCGGACCTGGCTCTCCGTGATATAGGTCGCCATTTTAAATATCCAAAACGTTCAGAGAGAATAATAGATTCGTATATCTGGTCTGCGCCTGAAGGATGCATCGTTGCAGAAGAGGATGGAAGTATCATCGGCTCTGCATTCAGTCATATCTGGGGGAAAGTGGGATGGATAGGACCATTGGAGGTCCTTCCTCTACATCAGGATGCAGGGGTCGGAAAGAGCTTGCTCTCGGAGTGTGAGAAATATTTGAGGAGCAAGGGCTGCGAGGTCATCGGGCTTGAGACGATGTCGCATCTTCCAAAGCAGATGCACTTCTACATGTCGTCAGGTTTCGTTCCTCAAGAGACAACACTGATCCTTGAAAAGATGGTCAGCAAAGATAGCAGCGATCTAGCTGCGAACGTTACAGAGTTGTCCAACAAGGATATGGATAAGGTAATGCCGGAGATATTCAGGCTAAGTCATCTTGTCGAGCCGCATCTTGACTATAGCAGTGAGGTCAGGGCGGTGATATCGAAAGAGCTAGGGAACGTCGATATGGTCAGATCAGGTGACGGTATGGCAGTTGGTACAGCTATCCTGCACACATATCAAAGAGGGGAGGAAGCTAGCTACGCTAGCATTAAAGCACTTTTCATAGACCCGAGCTCGGTCGATCAGACAAGAACATTCTTATCTTTGCTTCAAAAATGTGAGCTGACAACGGCCGATCTTGGAAAGGCAAAGCTGCTTACAAGGATGGCAGCAAATAAACTTCCATTATATTCTCAGCTTATCTCACATCAATATTCACTTATAGGCGCCAATGTTCGGATGTTGAAATCGGGAAGGTACCAAGAGAACGGGGCGTATAATCTAACATCCTGGGCTGGCTGATCAAGACGGGAAGAAGGACCGTCATTTTCGGTCAGGTCTAGGTAAAAGGTAAATACGGACCGGGGCGTCAACGGATAACATGTACAAGGAGACGGGGGGGTCCGCGTTCGGCGGTATCGGGCCTAAGGGGAAGGCCATTGAGATGTCCGTCCCGCCTGGTTCACCATGTGTTATCTGCAAAGGATCAAAGAATCTTTGCGGAAAGGAACGCTGTCCTTTGATGGTGAAGTTCTATTCACGGTCAAGGACCGTGAAGTTGATGGATTCGCTGGACCTCGCCGGCATGTCCCCGCCAAGTGTGTTCGTTGGGAGGTTCGGGTACCCGAAGGTCGATATTGGCCCCCTCGTCCCCCCTTTGATGTACGATACATCATTAATGGATACACCCGAGATGTGGGTCGGCAAGACCATCGATGAGATAGTCGACTTCAGGTTCTCCCTTGTCAGGGGAAAGCATAGGATCGATGCCCTCAACTTCGAGAATGGTGGCAGGATAGTTGATCTCACGAGGGATATAGCCTTATCAAGATCACCACTTGAGGTCGAAGCAAGGTTCACGAACAAACCATCAGGCAGGCTGGTGTTGGACGATGAGGTCCAACCATTCGGCCCTTCTGCAAGACTGGAGAATATGCAGATAGGGAACTCTAAATATGACCAGAGAGTGGAAAAGGCCTTCTATGACAGGGACCTTAACGCGACCCAGGCCGTGAGAGGCCTATATCGAAATGGTGTCCTGATATCAAAGATACAAAAAGCTTTCTCAGTAGGAGCTTTCGGTGTTGATAAAAAGAGGCGATTCGTACCGACACGATGGAGCATTACCGCGGTCGACGATATCCTTGGAAAAGGACTACTTAGCAACACAAAATATTACCCGACCATCAACGAGTGGCGAGTATACGATTGGGACCAGCTAGATAATCGTTGGAGCATATTATTGATGCCCCTTTCTTGGAGATATGAGCTCATTGAGGCATGGTATCCTAACACAGCATGGAATCCTATGGGAAGGCAGATAGAGATCGTATCATCACATGAGTTCTATGAAGGTCGAAAGGAGTACGCCGAGATCGGGGGTTGTTATTATGCTGCCAGATTTGCGATCAATGAACTTCTGATGGCCGAGCGGAGGCAGGCGGGCGCCGTGATATTCAGGGAAGCTCACCCTGGATATATCATGCCGGTAGGCGTATGGAACGTGAAGAGAGAAATGTTAGAGCAGCTCTTACCACCAAGCCCAGCATGTTCGAGAATGTGAACGCCGCACTAGCGCATGTATCTGAACGCATGGACATACCTATGGACGAATGGGTCCGCCACTCAGGAGTGCTGAAGGACCTCTTCACGCAGAGGCGTATAGATGACTATTCGTAGCCTTGATTCTTTCATTGATGATACTGGAAGCTTTCCGAAAGTACGAACTGTCATGTGTAGGACAGCTTTGTCGCCATCCAGGCTCCCCGGTCTGGACTATGCTTTGAACCCGTACAAAGGTTGCGCGCATGGATGCGTATACTGCTACGCCCCATATGTGACAAAGGTGCCAGTATCCGCATGGACCGATGTGATAGCTAAAGGTAACATTGCCGAGGTTCTTTCGAAAGAGGTGCCGAGGCCAGGCATAGTTGGGCTTGGGACCGTTACAGACCCTTACCAGCCTCTTGAGAAAGAGCTGTGCCTAACTCGGAGATGTCTGGATGTCCTAAGAAGATCAAGCACAGGGACCAGCATTCTTACCAAGAACGCCCTTGTGGTGAGGGACCTGGATATCCTTTCCAAGATGGAACAGGTCGAAGTAGGTATCACCATCACTGGGAACGATGAGAGGTTATGTCAGGCCATTGAACCTGGAGCATCGTCCATACTGGACAGACTATCCGCCGCAAAAGCGCTCATTGAAGCTAAGGTGCGAACTTACGTCTTCTTAGGTCCAGTCATCCCGGGGATAACGGACATGGACATCGGGACCCTGATAGAACGGATCCAGAAGATGGGCGTACGCGATATCATGATCGACCGGCTCAATATCCGTCCCGGGATCCCGGAAAGGCTGGTAAGCACTTGCTCCTCGGTACTGAGCAAGGAAGCTGTAGAGCGTCTGAAGTATGATCTGGACCATGATGGTCAAATAAGAGGCTCGCTAGAGAAAGTACGCTCGATCGTCATAAGCTCAGGCATGATATGCAAGGATGCTTTCTAGAACGCCTCGATCATGTCGCTATAGGTCTTCTAGCAATCTATTTTACATACTGCATGTCAATATTATTATGGCAACACTCATGAACGGTGATAGAAAGCGTAGCAGGATCAGAAAGTTCTTCGGTTCTGCCCTATGGATGTATATCGCTCTGTTGAGTGCAGCCGTTATGATGACCTTAGGATATATGAAAAGGTTAACGGACATTAAGAACAAACGGCGTAGGCCGCCTAACTGACTTCCTGTCGCATGCGCTCCGATAACAGTCGTCTCTGAACAAATGACCTCAAGCGCACAGAAAGAATGATGATACTTGAGCTTCCACATATGATACGGGACATGAAAAGATGTGGGCCGAAATAATGGAGAATATTGTAGCACTGCTATCCTATTTCAATGGGTGGACCGTAAAGGGTTTCCTTTCAGGGATAGTTCAATTGTTCTTATCAGCTATGAGCTTCGTCACGCTCCTGATAATTGGTCTCTTCGCTTCCCTCTTCATGCCTCCGAGGTCTAGCAGTAGACAAAGATATAAGAAGAAGAAATGATGGTCCTCCGCCGGAGAGCCCATCTTTATACTTAGATGCTGGTCCTAATGCTGCGATCATTTTAAAGAGGATCCAGAATATAGAGAACGCTTATATAGAAGCCCTAATATATAGGGACTTTACAGGAGGCTTACAATGGCATATTCATTAGGGCAAGGCCAACAGATCATCGTGCTAAAAGAGGGCACTGAGCGTACAAAGAACAAGGAAGCGCAATCTAATAACATTGCTGCTGCTCGTGCAATAGCCGATGCAGTCCGTTCCACTCTTGGACCGAAGGGCATGGATAAAATGCTCGTCGATTCATTGGGGGACGTTGTGATCACTAACGATGGTGTAACGATCCTAAAAGAGATCGATGTACAGCACCCCGCGGCAAAGATGGTGGTAGAAGTCGCGAAGACCCAGGATGCTGAGTGCGGGGACGGCACGACAACTTCTGTTGTGCTCGCCGGAGAGCTGCTGAAGAAGGCTGAAGCGCTCATCGAACAGAACATACACCCAACGATCATCGCCAACGGCTACAAGCTGGCATCCGATGAGGCAATAAAGGTCCTTAAGGGGATCGCCGTGGATGTAAAGAACGATGAGATGCTCAAGAAGGTCGCAATGACCGCCATGACCGGCAAGTCGGTCGGTGGCCAAAGGGACTATCTGGCTGAACTTTCAGTAAAGGCAGTAAAGTCCGTCTCTGAGAAGCGAGATGGCAAGATGCTAGTGGACGTGGAAAATATCAAGGTCGAGAAGAAGACCGGTGGCTCGATCGCTGACACTGAGCTTGTTAACGGCCTAGTCATCGACAAAGAGAAGGTCCACCCACGGATGCCACAAACGGTAAAGAATGCAAAGATCGCCATCATATCCTCTGCACTAGAGATCAAGAAGACAGAGGTCGAGGCAAAGATCCAGATCAAGGACCCTGCAGCTATGCAGGAATTCTTAGATGCAGAAGAAGCTACACTGAAAGGCATGGTCGAGAAGATCAAAGCGACCGGTGCGAACGTAGTGTTCTGCCAGAAGGGCGTCGATGACCTAGTACAGCATTACCTTGCTAAGAGCGGTATCTACGCTGCACGAAGGCTCAAGGAGTCCGACATGGAGAAGATCGTCAAGGCAACTGGCGGAAATGTCGTCGGTAACCTGGATGAGATCACAAAGAAGGACCTCGGAGACGCTGAGCAAGTACAAGAGAAGAAGATCGGTGAAGAATCCATGACCTTCATCACTGGCTGCAAGAACCCCAAGGCGGTATCAATAATCATACGCGGAGGCACTCAGCATGTTATCGATGAGGTCGAGCGTGCACTTCATGATGCCCTGCGTGTAGTAGGTGTTGCCATGGAGGATGGAAAGGTCGTAGCTGGCGGCGGTGCTCCTGAGATCGAGCTATCCCTAAGGCTTGCCGAGTACGCATCAACCGTCGGTGGACGTGAGCAGCTCGCGATCGAGGCCTTTGCTGATGCCATGGAGGTTATCCCATGGGCCCTGTCCGAGAACGCTGGTCTTGACCCGATCGATATCGTCATCCAGCTAAAGAACGCTCATGAGAACAAGAAGAATGGCATATACGTAGGAGTCGATGTTAACACTGGTGAGGCCAAGAACATGTTGGACCTCAATGTGATCGAACCCCTGCGCGTAAAGACACAGGCCATTGAATCCGCAACAGAGGTCGCGGGCATGATCCTTAGGATCGATGATGTCATCGCTTCCAAGAAGTCGCCCCAAATGCCGGGCGGACCAGGCGGGATGCCACCCGGAATGGGCGGCGGAATGCCTGGAATGATGTGATCTAACTGATCACATACCCCAAACCCTTTCTTCTTAACATTTTTCTGATCTGTTCAAGGGCTCATGATCTCCATGCCCGATGAGAATGAAAGCTCACAAGCATATTCTGACCTTCGTAATAATGATGGCAATGGGCTGGTTCATCATATTGTTAATAAAAACTTCACATACTTTTGAAAAGGCTTATTATACGCCATTGTATAGGATATAGTATGTTCTGTCCAAAATGTGGTGCTGCGCTTCCTAATGATGCGGTCTTCTGCTTGAAGTGCGGGACCGATATTGCAGCATTTAAGAACACCAAGAACGATAAGAACGAAAGTTCTACAAAGGTTCCGGTCATAGCTCCTGCTGAGTCCAAATCATTGAACTGTCCGAGCTGTAATGCTCCAATAACGCCTAAGTTCGGTGAGATGATAATAAGTTGCGAATATTGTGGTTCTACTGTAGCTCTTAGCAACGAAGGATGGAAAAGTATCCAGAAGCAGACCATGCTCCCGATAAAGTTATCTGACGAGGCTCAGGTGAAGGCGATGGTACATGATCTGATGGATAAGGGGATCTTGCGTCGCCATCTTCAGGAGAACTCAAAACTAGAGGAAATGAATCTCAGTCTTATCCCATATTGGATCGTCTCGGTCTCGGCCAGGACGTCAATAGTAGCAAGCGATATGACCGCTCAGGCAGGCCAGATAGCGACCACCGCCGCTCTAGCAGGTATGATGGGTGCCGCAATGGGCAGAGGTATGGGCGGGGGCATGGGCGGAGGCTTTGGCAGAGGCATGGGCGGAGGCTTTGGAGGCGGCAGAAGAAGCTTAAGCGGCATGGGCGGGGGAAGTTTCGCGGCCCCTATGGTCATGGGGGCGATGTACGGTCCAGGCATGGGCGGTCGCGGTGGAAGTACCAAGAAAGCCCAAGAGCTGGATAATAACTATAACTTTCCAATAGTGGCGCTGAAGGCTTTCAATGAGTATCAGCCTAAGGATTATCAGTTCCCATTGAAAGATAGGACATTTTTTGATGTTGGAAAGTTACCGAAGGGTATAAAGATCCTGAATGGCGACATTGGCGAAGAAGCTGCAAAATATCAGGCCAAGACCCTTGTTGACCAGCTTCAATCGGAAAAAGCGCATGCGCAATACCACATGATACAACAGATGCATACTCAGATAGACACCTCTGATATAGAATTGCTCCGCGTGCCGATATGGTTCGTACGCTATGATCATGAGGGGAAAAAGATCACACTGATAATAGATGGAAATTCTGGCGGCGTGATCAATTCTGTCGGGCTATGAACCTCTGGCCATATGAAAATAACGATGACCATGATCTGAGGCTACGCGATCCCCGATAGGGGTCGCGCTAGATCTCATACATTTAGCACTTTGTACTGGTCGTTGCTTTCCCCTTTCTCTTTTTTCGGTCATCCAATGTTAAGCGGCTCTTGCAATTTTCTCCTGGCCATGCGTTGACCGTTCCCATATCGTCGTATACGGACCATTTCTTCTAAGATATCACTTGCCAGTTACGTCCATGGTCGTAAGATGATGTACAGGTCGATAAGGATAAAACGGATATGCGAAGCGTTGACCTAATTAATCTTTGGAGCGAACAAGATGGTCAAATTGGATGGAACGCAGGGAAGACCTCTATCTAAAACGATCTCGGAGTGGGCATCTAGAGTGATGTTCACGAATGCTCTGAATGAGCGAAGTGTGGTCCTGATTGCCATCCCGCTGCTTTTGATAATATTCTTCATGGACATCTCACTGATGATCGGCTTCGTTGGCAGCATGCTCTATGTTATTCCAGTCGCTGTATGCATGTGGGCACCAGCGAAGAGGACTATACTAGTTGTAGGGGTCGCATCTACCATACTGACGCTCGTAGCAGTGCCGTTCAAGGCGCCAGGAGAGATATCTGTTGCGCCTTTCAATCGTTTGTTCTCCATCATCACTATCTGGGTGGTCGTTCTGATCGGCTTACTACGTATGATGGCCTCAGATCGGACAGAAAGGCAAGCAAGGCTGATCGATCTAAGTCCCGATGCCATCATCATGAGGAAGCTTGATGGAACGATCATATTCTGGAGTGCTGGCGCAGAGATACTTTACGGTTGGACCAGGGAAGATGCAATCGGTCAGAACGTAGGCTCACTCATCCATACTTCATCCTCGGTCCCTCTCGATGAGGTCCTCAGACAGATCAGGCAAAGGGGCTATTGGATGGGCGAACTGGTTCAACGTACTAAGTATGGTCATGAGGTGATTGTTCAATGTAAATGGACAATTGAAAGAGGGAAGGGAAATAGGGGGTTCCTCATTTTAGAATCGAATGCCGATGTAACGGAGCGCAAACGAGCAGCGGAAGCATTAAGAAAGGCCAATGATACGCTCGAAGAAAGGGTGCAGGAACGGACAAAGGAGCTTGCGGAAAGCCAGAAGAAAGAGCAAGCTCGCCGTCAAGAACTTGAGACATTGATGAACGTGGTCCCTGCGTCAATTTACATTTCTCGTGACCCAGAAGGCAATGATATGATAGGGAACAAGGTCACCGAGGAGCTATTCGGTGTGGGTCCCGGTTCAAATGTCTCCTTTACAGCACCTCCTGCTCAACGACCGCCTCGCGTACTGACGTATAATGATGACAGCATCATCCCTTCAAATGAACTTCCAATGCAAAGAGCCGGGCGGACAGGAAAAGCCGTACTAGGGTTCGAGTTCAAGTTGAGGTCCGACGATGGACGATCGGTATGGCTATACGGGAACGCGGTGCCTCTAATGGACGAAGCAGGAAGGACGAGGGGAGCGATCGGTGCTTTCGTTGACATCACAGAACGTAAAAAGGCTGAGGAAGAGATAAGTAGAGCCAACGAAACGCTCGAAGATAAGGTCCTGGTACAGTACCAGGGAATTGACCGAGAGCGAGGCCAAGTACCGTGGTCTGTTCGGGACGATGGATGAAGCGTTCTATATCAGCCATTTATTGTACGATCTGGAAGGCAGTATTATTGATTGGATCTATGAGGACGTAAATCCGGTTGGTCTAGAAATATTGAGCGCTCATGATCTGGATACGATAAAGGGACGTAAAGGATCCGAGGTACTAGGTCCTGAAAGATTGCTTTTTTATCTGCCAATGGCGGAGAAGGCTAAGCATTCAGGCAGATCCGAGGAGTTCTCATATCAGATCCCATTCACTAACCGTAACTTCGTAAGCTCTTTCATTGTGGATGAGGACCGTTTGTTCATATCCCAACGTGATGTCACCGATATCAAGCGGGCCCAACAGCGAGCAGAGGAGGAGCGCGCTCGTCTCCAGGCCGTCCTTGACACGGCACCGGTCGGCATAATCATTGGCGACAGGTCGGGAAGGACCGTTCTAATGAACAAGGAGTTCTACAACGTTTGGGGCGCTAAGACCCCGTTGCCTAAAAATATCGATGAGTACAGCTTTTTCAGAATGTGGCACACCGACACAGGTGAGGAATTGGAACAGGAACTTCGACCCGCGGTCCGAGCGCTCAATGGTGAAACATCAACAGGGACATTCGATATCCAGCGCTTCGATGGAAAGAGAGGTACGATAATGGTGTCGGCAGTTCCTCTACGCGACCAAAGTGGAGGCATTGATGGTGTGGTGACGGTCGCACAGGACATCACGATGCTGAAGGTGGCCGAGGAGGAACTAAAGCGTTCTAATGACGAACTACAGCAATTCGCCTATGTGGCCTCCCACGACCTTCAAGAGCCGCTTAGGATGGTAACTGCTTATCTGGGTCGCTTGGAAAAGAAGCATGGCGATAAGCTCGATGGCGAGGCCAGGGAATATATGCATTTTGCTATTGACGGTGCGAAGAGGATGAGGGAACTTATCAATGATCTACTGGCGTATTCCAGGGTCCAATCGGCAGGGATGCCATTCACAAGTGTGGACATGGACCAAGTATTGGCAGAGGCTCTTTCGAACCTGAGCACAGCCATAACCACCGATAATGCTACTGTACGGTCTGATCATCTTCCCTCCATAACGGCTGACCAGAAGCAGATGGTGCAGCTCCTGCAGAACTTGATCGGCAATGCAATAAAATATCATGGTGAAAAGCAGCCAGAGATCGAGGTCTCATTTCAGGATGATGCCATCCAATGGACATTCTCTGTAAAAGATAATGGCATAGGGATCGCCCCTAAACATCAGGAAAAGATATTCCAGATGTTCCAACGCCTGCATACGAGGGAGGAGTATGAAGGGACCGGAATAGGTCTTACGATCGCGAAAAGGATCGTAGAACGGCACGGCGGCCACATATGGGTGGATAGCGAGGAGGGAAATGGTTCTACTTTCTACTTCACGATACCGAAGATGATGAAAAATGTTTGAAAGAGCGATCAATATCCTTGTCGTTGAGGACAACAAGGGCGATATCATGATGACCAAGGAAATGCTTGGAGAGACCGGACTGCCGGTCCACATCGATGTGGTCAACAATGGCAATGAGGCTCTCTCATTCTTGAGATCGACCGAACATCGGGGAAATGCAAAGCCAGACTTCCTCATACTTGATCTCAATATGCCCATAATGGATGGTAAAGAGTTCTTGACCAAGGCCAGAGGCTATTTGGATAAGATATATGTCCTGATCTTCACTGGTTCCCTGGAAATAGATGAACTGACTAAAGGCCTACATCATAGCAGAATGATCAAGCCCTCGACTAACGAGGAGTTCGATGTAACTGTAGCTAAACTAAAAGGGATCTTACAGGGCCTTGGTGGTCATTTTACTTAGGTAATGGAAGAAGGACTTTGAGCCTCGTTCCTTTAGTATAGTCCCCAAGGACCCTATCTTCGATCCATACCTTGCCATCATTTTCCTCAACGAGCCGTTTGACCAAATAAAGACCCAGACCGTGCCCGGTTGAGCTTGTAGGCCCGTGCACGAACCTAGTGAATAATCTCTTTTTCATTTCATCTGGTATGCCAGGACCATTGTCCTCTATGCTTACTCTAATGTAGTCCTTATCGACCTGTGATTCAAAGCCCATAATGATCCGGATGGTTATCGGTCCAGCTGAGTGCTTTATTGCATTGCTTACTATGTTAGTGAAAGCATCCCTTAGCAGGCTCGATACCATCAAAGAGATCGGTTCCTCTGATATCAGCTCGATCCTGACATCTCTGCCTAGCGGATGCTCTTGTTCTTCCTTTATCTCTTGGAGCATCGTGTAGATGTTCGATCGGCCGGTCTTTCTCCTTTCCGTTGCAAGTTTCTGAAGGTCCCTTATATTGGCTATCAGCTCGGTACTGCTCCTAAGCTCCTGTAGAGGTATAGCTACGAGCTTCTTGTCCGCCTCCTTCAGATCGAGCCTCATTTCTGCGAGCTGCAGATAACCCATGGCTACAGTGTTATAATTGTTAATATCGTGAGTGAGCATATCTAGATACAGTTCGGCCCTTGATTTTGTTTCTTCCAGCTCTTTCTCTTGTTCTTTTCGTTTTGAGATGTCCTTGTTATAGACAGTGATGCCGTAGGATGAAGGGAATATGCTTACTTCTAGCCATACATCCTCATTTGGAAACTTCATCTCCATCTGGCAGACCTGACCGCTCTCCATGGTCATTCTATATGCCCTTTCGAGCTCTGTCCCAACGATGTTCTGGTAATATTCCCAGATATTCTTCCCAACCAATTCTTCAGGCTTTTTCCCGACAATGCTTGAGACTTTCTCGTTCAGGAAAATGAACCTCCATTCCCTATCCAATGCGAACAGACCATCTTTTATGCTTTTCAATATGTCCTCATTTATCCTTACATATCTGGCTGTCTCTTCTTCCAGTCCCTTGCGCTCCATTGCATAGAGAATGGAATGGCTCAATGTCCTTGGTGTCAGTTCATCCTTGAAAAGATAGTCCTGGGCGCCCTCATTAATCGCCCTGATAGCAAGCTCTTCGTTCGTGCTCCCAGTGAGAATGACGATGGGCATAGCAGGAAACCGATCATGAAGGACCGAGAATGAATCAAAACCGCTACTGTCCGGTAAGTTCAGATCAAGTAGCACCGCGTCGAAAGCTTGCCTATTCATCACATCTATGGCCGATGATAGCTTGTTCGCATTAAGGGTCTGAAATTGGTCTACAGCTATCTCTCGGAGCATGTCGTTCACTAAACGATAGTCTCCAGGGTTGTCCTCGATGGCCAGGACCCTTATGACCTTCATTTTTATTTCCGGCGACATTTGTAGAACGGTCATAGGCGATCATCATTAACAGAGCCTCGATCTGATAAAGGTTTTTGAATTGGCTTAGTCCAAAAGACCCATCTTGTTAGTTCACGATGCACTTCGAGGAAGGCGGAGATATCCATCGTTGGTGATAATGATGTCAAGATATTTTTATCGGATGCCATGGATAAGACTAACCTCGGGATAGCACTCTCAACGGTATTTTGGCGCTCTGCTCTGTAATGACACTAAGCCAAGACCATATTCTTCTTAGCTGGTTGATGCTTAGATGATGGGGTCATTGGGAGACCATTACCTCCTCTGCATATTCGTCGATCTTGAACTGACTGGCTTCATTCTGCAGATCAATGGCCATCTCAGAGAGCGACTGAGCTCTAGCGGTCATGTCCTCCATGCTCGCCGTCAGATCCTCAGTAGATGAGGCGGACTCCTCAGCTGCTGAGGCGATCTCCTCTGCTACGGAAGCTATGGCGTCCACGGCCTTTGCTGCCTTCTGAGCGCCGTTCTTCTGCACTTCCATGACCTTCGTCAGCTCTTGCATCTGCACCACGAACTGAGCGGCCATTCCTTTGATCGTCCTGAACGATCGGCCTGTCTCATCAACGATCTTCATGCCCTCGGCCGTCTCCTTGGTGCCGTTGTGCATCGCTTCGACGGCCTTGTTCGTCTCTAGCTGCACTTCCTTGATCATCTTGGCGATACGCTCAGCCGCTTCTCTTGAGTCCTCGGCTAGGTTCTTGACCTCCTCAGCTACCACGGCGAACCCTCTCCCTTGCTCACCGGCTCTTGCAGCTTCTATCGCTGCATTGAGAGCGAGCATGTTCGTCTGGTCCGAGATGTTCGTGATGACATGTACTATCTGACCGATCTTCCTCGGAACGCTTTCCAAGGGACTCGATGACCTGGGCTGATTCATCCACGACCTTCGATATCTCTTGCATTTTCTTTATGGCGCTCTCTACTGCGACCTCGCCCATATTGGCGCTGTCGTTCGCTCTCCCAGCGGCCTGAGCGGCCAATTCAGATTTCCTCACGACCTCGATCACTGAGGACGACATCTCGGCCATCACCTTGGCGGTCTCATCGACCTGTGCTGCTTGGGATTGAGCACCCTTAGATATCTGCTGAATGGCAGCAGATACCTGTTCTGTCGAGGCGTTCATCTCCTCCGTGGATGAAGCCAGTTCCTGAGAGGTCAATGACACGACACCTATCGAATCATTGACCTGCCTCAATAGATTGACCAAGCTCTCACCGATGGCATCAAGGGATGCTGAGAATCTAGTAAAGTCACCTTGTGTATCTATCGAGACCCTAGCTGTAAGATCACCGTTAGCGTACGAATCAGCGATCCGTCATGGCCTCGTTGATCGGGACCACGACTGCTTCAAGAGTATCATTTACGCCTTGAACTATATCTTTGTAAACGCCCTTATGCTTACCAGCTTCGACGCGTTCCGATAGCTTCCCCTCGATAGCTGCCTTGGACATCATGGATGCGTCCTGGGCAAGGGCCCTGATAGACTCTGCGACATGACCTATATCTTTATTGATGCTTCCATATTCTTCTGAGATGTTTTTTGTATGATCGTCAGGGTCTTGAAGTTTCAGGTCAATATCCAGATTACCTTCTGCTAATAGCCTTAGATTCTTCCTTACTTGTTCGACCCAGTGGTCGGTGTAAGATTTGCTCTTGTTCGCAGCAGTTACATCCTGAATGATCTCTAGATGGCCTATGTCCTTTCCTTCAGCATTTTTGAGATATGAAACATCGATCCTGAGAGAGGTGCCGTCACGTTCAGAGCATGTATGGTCTATCCCTCTCTTGAGCAGTGAGACACCACAGTTCTTTGTACGACAAAGGGGGCCGTTCCATGTGTTGCATTTATTCCCCAGCATTTCTTCTCTTGATCGCTTCAACACCTTCAATGAGGCTTGGTTGATGAATATAATGTTCATATCCATGTCCGTCGCCGATAGAGGCCATGGTAATGCGTCCAGAATTCGCTCGTATAAGTATAGCTCCTTCTTGATCTTCGGTATCAGCTCTCGTGGGGTTCAGAAGGCAATACACCGATCGGTTCTCCATTGTCTCCAGAGATCGGTTTTGAAGTAACTGTGAATGTGATGCATGATCCCATCTCATCAGTGAATGAGATGTTGTCCGGGGCCGGGGTATGACCCTCTTTGATCGCCCTAAGTAGATTATCTCCAGATCCGCCTAGGGCGCCACCAAAGACATCCTCTGATCTCATATCAGGAGCTTTCGCAATAGTGACCTTTAATATCTCACTAGCGTACTCATTCAAGGCTATCAATTTCCATGTGTTATCAAGGAGTATGGCTGGAATAGGGACGTTCCTAACTATTCCTTCGGCCAGCTCCTTGCTTATGATCTCGTCAGATGGTAAGTCCTGATATTTAACATTCATAATTATTCGTCCATTATTACCTATCTAATGAATAATATAATCTTACTATTTTTAACATAAATTAAGGATAGTATATAATGGATAAGCATCTAGTTATCATATATAATAATGTATATAGATAAATACATGCGATAATGTCGGCTCCTTACTATTCCTTGATCATAATGAATATGGATCTAGAATAAAATATGAGATCGACATGTGCAAAAAAGGTAAAGTTACACAAATCGCGTTGTGGATCAAAGTGCGGTCCGAATCATGAATCCGTTCAAATAAAATAAAAAAATATATTTTAAATAGAGAATTATGATACAATTTCGCCATTTTTATCCAAACATATCTATAACGGACTTATTTCCCTGTAAAAAGCCGCCATTTATCGATCAGGATGTTACTTTATATGGTAGTATATTGCGCGATATACACTCTCAGCTTCCTAGAACATGATCTACTGTACCCTCTTTGCTGATGGCCTTTTGATCAAGCCGTTCCTTATCTGTACCGTCTTGTAGCGGTAGTTCGACAGGGCTCTTATTACCGCCACGGACCTTGATATGAGATGCGATCATTTTCTGTGCAGTATTGAAAGTCTGAACATCGACGATAGGAGTGTGTGACGACTTAACAAGATGGCCATCCCATCGCCTATACCCTGCATATGCTGGATTATGTAATAGACGACCTATTGACCATATGGTCCATCCATTTCCCATTCTTGTGGTGACACCGTCCCTGTTCAATGTCCATGCTATATGATCCATCGTTTCTCCGCTAAGATACCTTGAGAACATGGATCTAACGATATCGGCCTCATTATCTATGATCTTGAGGTCGTCATTCTCTATCTTATAACCATAAGGAGGATTGAACCCGAGTATACCGCCTGTCTCAGCTTTTTGTGACATACCCATGTATGTACGCTCACCGATCTGTTCTGATTCAAGCTGCGCGATCCTTTGAATGATATCAACGACGAACCTACCCATAGCGTTAGAGGTATCGAGCTCTTCCTGCATGGAAGCGAACTTCTTGTTCCATCGTTCTAGATCTTCCATCATGATCATGAAGTTCCTAGAGTTACGATGGATACGGTCCATCTTCATCACGAGGAGGATATCCCATTTATCCTTCTCCTGCATCATGCGTTGATATGCAGGTCTGCGTATATTGCGGCCAGAATGTCCATCATCGATATATATGTCCGAGATCTGCCATCCCTGTGCTTCACAATAAGCTTCAAGCCTCTCTTTCTGCGCATCTAACGAATAGCCTTCCTCAGCTTGATCATCAGTTGAGACCCTCGTATATATGGCCGCTCTATCCATTATTCGCCTCCAATAGCAGGTGCGGCTTGGATGAGCTTGTGTTACGGCGTTTTTCTTCCATCAGCTTTTGGACGAGGTCGAAAACTTGTGGGGTAATGATAGAGATATGCTGGGAAGCTATTAATCCCCCATCCCAAATAAAATATCCACAGTATAATGGATTACGGAGGATCTTCGAAATGGTCTGTTTTCTCCACTGAAGATCTTTCTTTGTCCTGATCCCTTGGACATTCAGTGTATCGGCGATCTCCTCGAGCGATGAACCGTTCATATATCTCTTGTATATGCATGATACGACAGCGGCCTCAGAGCTGACGACCTCTAGCTGGCCGTTACATATGTTATATCCATATGGTATGCCTGAACCGAGATATCCGCTACCTTCTTTTGCCTTCTGGGTCATGCCGGTCTTGACACGCTCCCCTATTTGTTCAGATTCAAGCTGCGCGAGCCGCTGAATAATATCCATAACGAATCTGCCCATCGCGCTTGTTGTATCGAATTTTTCTTGCATAGAACTGAACTGTTTTTTCCAGCCGTTCAGATCATCCATCATGGAATTGAAGTTCCTAGAGTTACGATGGATACGGTCCATCTTCATCACGAGGAGGATATCCCACTTATCCTTCTCCAGCATCATTCGTTGATATGCAGGGCGGTTGGTATCTCTCCCTGAGAATCCTTCATCGACGTATTGGTCAATTATCTCCCAGTTCTTCGCCTTGCAAAAAGCATTAAGACGTTTTATCTGTGCAGGTATGCTGTATCCTTCCTGAGCCTGATCCTCCGTGGATACTCTCGCATAAATCGCAGCCCGCAAATCGTCCCCTTCCTAGGCGAAAATCATATCGATCTAACGCATCCCGAAGAGCGAATCACATTCGTTAGATTCAAATCTTGGGGTCTAGGACGCTACATTATAGTTTAGGGTTAAATTAACGCTTAAGCGTTATTATTAATCCTAATAACGATACATAATTAAATATTTAACGTTTAACGCAAGCTAGCGTTTATGAGGAACATATATTATGATATAATCGAATGAGCGATGAGCTCGAGTCCAGAATAGCTTTGACCCGCGAAGAGTTTGGTGGTCTTCTTGATGACGATACCCTTCGAAGGATAGCTCTGGATCAAAGAGGGATTAAAATGTCTACCGAAAAGAAGATCGGAGAGTTCAAGGACCATGAAGAGGTCTCGGCAATAGTAACTGTAAGTAAGATAAACGATACCAAGACCTTTGTAAGAAAGAGGGACAATTCACAAGGCAAAGTTAGGAACTTGACAATTGAAGATGAAACTGGGAGTTGCCGTCTTGCTCTATGGGATGACGATGTTAACATTGTTGAAAATCTTGGCATAATAGTTGGTTCCAAATTAAAACTGACAGATTGCTATTGCAAACAATCAGAATTTGGGATCGATGTTTCAAAGGGGAAGAAAGGACAGATTGAAAAAATTTAATTGTGTCGCTAGAAACGATACAATAATTATTTTTTTTTAAATTCCTTAAGAGATCAGAATGAATAGAACTGATAATTGATATTAGTCATCTAAGAGGATCATAGCTTCACTTTTTCTCATTCCTTTGAAATGGATACATGCATCTATGAAATTGTTATCGGATACAACGTATGATGAGTACTTATCTACGTTTTTATTAGATCTCTTGCATCTAGTCGAAATGATGTGCGAATACGAATTGAACAGTTCGAACCATTTCGATGAGACTCATCAATATTACAACATTATAGAATCCGTTTTATCAGGATACTTATGAAATAAAGATTTTAGTCTGGGTATACTCGAATATCGATGAAAACGACGACACTTACCGTCCTGAACGAACTAACATTCAGATTGGAATATTAATCAATTCTCTGAAAAAATTGCTCGCGGATAAAATGCAATGGCCAGTATAAAATATTCATAATTAACTATTTACTATCGAGAATATTGAATTGAACATTATCCAATGCTTATCCTGATAGGATCTATGATAGGCTATGCTTTCTAAAGATCAGTCCATCATTCGTTCCAATACTCCATAATATGGGCATATCATCGAACGACGATCTTGGGTTCTCAAGATATGGTCCATAGTTAATTTTACTGTCAAGGACCTAAGGCATTTTGATAAAGGGTTATTGGCACATAATCAGGATTGTTCTCCTATAAAGATCATTTAAGTTTTTATTGATTTACAAGAAATTACATGAGGAAAACTTTTTCGAGATCGCGAACAAGTTCCCGAAATAAAGCAATTAAGATCTCCACACAAGATCACAACAAAATTAGCCTCTCTCTGACCATGTCGAGACATATTTTGACCGATCGATCGGACTATATTCAATAAATCGATATAATTAAAGCTGATAACGTTACATATGCAATTATTAAAAGGTTAAGAGTGAATGCATATCCTAAAGGATATCCAGTGATCGACGCACGGAAACGGCCATTAAAGCCTAGATTGAGATGCATTTGATATCAGAATACCTTTGAAGGATATCGTGCAAATAAACACGATTGTGAAAAAAGTGGTTACCGATCATTTAATTCTCATTATGTATAATGATAGCATACCCCTTCATTTCCTGTAGAATCTTTGTAATTGTAAAGCTTATTATTGATTCTGATTCTAAGTAATAATAATCCTTCTATTTTTTTGTTTTTTTGATTATTTATTTAAAAAATCATCAGCTTTTAGTTGACATTCGGGAGACCGTCGTTGACTATATTACACAATTATGAGGCACATTATATGTTTAATTATTATTATTATAGTACAATGTGCTCTATGTGGATAATAAGAACGATATATTATAATAGTAGCATTTTGTTACATGGAATACATAACTCTATTGTTACTATAAATTTCAATATCCCATATTTATCCATAGAATAATGAAACGGAAGGGAAAAAAATGTCAACAGAGATGAGAGCAGTTGATTCAAAGACGAGCGTTCAAATTACACCGACAACTAGGGACCGCCTCTATCGGCTAAAATTTAGACGGACTTATGATCAATTCCTGAACGAACTTTGCGATCTTTACGAAAAGAAGGAAAGCGAGGGAGATAAAAAGTAGAGATCGGTCATAAATCATTTCATTTTTCTATTTTTTGATTATAGCGTTAAATATTACTTCTGTAACGCAATTAGCTAACATAATTAAGCAATAGCGTTTATGACACCATATTTCCGATTGTTCTTCGAAAAACAATATTGCTTGATCAGCTGATCGTTGATGAACTCCTCTCGCCTTAACAATCAAAACCATTTTTCTCCTGTCTAAACTACTTGAGGTATGCTCGAGGATGTATGTACTATGCGAACGATCAGGGCGCATTTCCTTCTAATTTTTCTTTGCAATAAATGCAGAACATGTAGGGGAGCATCTCTAGTATACCCTCCAACTCGGTAATTGAGCTCGAGGAGAAAAGCGACTGAGTTCTTGATAAGCATATCGTAGAATGGTCGTTCATATCCCGCAACTAGTGAATGCGGAATTTTCCGGTTGTCGGTTCCGATCTAATCGATCTAAAATATCGAGATCATCCATCCCTGTAGTGAACTACAGTTCATCACCATGGCATAGGGTTCTTCCCTCATCCAAGATGTAATGATGCCCTTCGGTGGAGGTATAGATGGTCAGCTCACAATATATCCTGACCTTTGTTCAGATCAGAATGGAATGTTCAAGTTATCATCATCCGATGCAAGACCTCATTGATATGTGAATACGTAATAGTCAGCTCTCAACTTAAGATGGCCGTTCTCACCGATCGTTCAATTGTTCTTATTTTTATAACGGGTGGAGTTGTCCGTTTGCTACGATGAGAATTATGATGATTAAGTCTGATTATTATATTGCGTTATTATTAATCATCATAAAGTTACAAGGTAAATTAATTATCTACAATGCTATTATGTCTAATATTGGACATAGTCATGTCATGAAGTTTGATAAATTCTACGATCGTCGAATTATCTTCAAGGAAACAGCAAATATTGGAAGAATATTATCAATCTAGGCGAACCAATGAAGACATTCTCATTCATTGCGCGAATGCCCGATAATCCCGGTGCATTGCATCGTGCTGCTGAGATAATTAAAGAGCACGGCGGTAACATCCACAGGGTCGATTATGATCGCCGAATAGACTCTCACGTGGTATTTTTTCAGGTAGAAGCAAAGGATGAGGATGCCCCTGAGAAGATCAAGACAGAGCTGCAACGAATAGGTTATCTTCAAACATCACTAGCAACGTATAGATTCCTTAAATTCTCGGTCTATCTTCCAGATGAACCAGGTCAATTGTTCGAGTTCTTAGATTATACGACTTCCAACGATGTAAATATCGCATTCTTGGATTTTGATGACGAAGGGAAACATCCGGGCCGACTTACTGTAGCTCTGACATTAGATAATGACTCAGTGGCTGAGAGACTCCTCGAACGACTGAAACCAAAGTATAGGATGGAGATCCTTGAGTACGATGCGACAGGAAATGTCCTTGATGAGACGGTCTTCTACCTTCGTTTCGCGCAGGAGCTGCGGAACATCATAGGCGAGACAGAGGACGAATTGCTCATGCGAATAGTCCTTGACTCGAATCATATCGCTCAGGAACTTACGGCTCTCGGAAAGGAGCCGAAAGTAGCTTTCGAAAGTATACTGAAGAGCGGCCATGACCTCCAGGATACGAAGGAAGCTGCATTCTACTCCGATGTGCAGCGAATAAAGATCACGAATGATACAGAACTCTTCTGTTTCCAGTTCCCATGTGGAGGGAATGTATACATCCTATGCACCCCGAAAGAACGTGTAATGTTCGATACTGGATTCGGCATATATCACCATGCGATCACCGATATGCTCCCCAGGTTCGGTCTTGATAGCAAGGAGCTCACGAGGATATACCTTACCCATTCTGATGCGGACCATTGCGGAGGGAGCGGCTTCTACGATGTACCATGCTATATCCATCCAGGTTCTGTAGAAGGGATAAGGACCTCGAACAGAGCATGCGGTTCGAAGATGGAAGGCTCGATCCTAGGTGAGGTATATACAAAGCTCATCAATCTTTTTTCAGATCTCACCCCCTCGAAGAATATGATCGAGTTCGGAACAACGCCAAGAAGAATGAGGGGTATTTTGCCGGTCATCGATGAGTTCAATATAGATGGACTGAATTTCGAGGTCATCGAATCACTTGGCGGTCATACCTATGGACAGGTCTACTTTTTCTGTCCTGAGCAAGGGGTGCTCTTCACAGCGGATTCGTTGATCAACTTCACCTCGCTCAGCGAGGATAAAGAAAAATTCGCATCCTTAGCAAAGAACCTTATGACGACTGTCAACGTCGATAGTCAGCTCGCAAATACGGAGCGTAAGGCCCTGCTAGAGATCGCAGCAAGGTCTGATCTCGAACAGAAAAAGATCGGAAAACGTCTGATAATATGTGGTGGACACGGGGCCGTATCCATGCTCGAGAATGGGAAGCTGGCCATATATGGGGACATAGAAAGATACATCCCCACGAAACTATGATCGGCGGTCCTTTCTGACCTTTTTCTAGCTATTTTTATATCTCGATCCACCCAATAATACATCTTTATTTGATCATATCTAGATCTGATATTATGCAAGCAAATATTCTATATGTGATCTTAATTTATTATATCATATAGATCCATTCATTTTGTCGTATCTTCGTCGACGAGGCAACAAGATAATGACACATGGGAAAAAATTCGGCGTAACGGTCTATTCGGTGCTCATAGCTCTGCTAGTGATAACGGTCGCTGCTTCATGTGCACAGATGAGCAATAACAATATTGGATCAAAATATAATAATATTGATCTGAATATGCAGGGCGCTGAGGTGCACGTGGGCAAGTACCAAGGGCTCCAGAACGCGGCCATTACAAAAGAAAGACCTTCGAGCAGCGCTCCGGCCTTAATATCTCAAAATGGGAATTCTGAACAGATATTGGATCTCAACGAGGCTTCTATTGATTACGGTCAAAGCGCGACGGACCTTATCGAGCTCCTGGTCATAATTGCTGGGACATGTATAACATTGAGTATTCTATGGGCGGTAGTATCTGACCGCCTTTTGCTGTCGCGCCTATCAAAACTTAGCAAACAGGTCAGCGAGATAGGCTCAAAAAAGGATATTAGTAATCGTATCGAGATCAATGAGAACGGTGGATTTTCAGATCTCGCTAAGGCATTCAATAGAACGCTAGATGCTCTGCAGAGCTGTGAGGAGCAGCTCAAGGAGAGCGAGAAGAGATACCGTACCATTGTTGAGGACCAGACTGAGTTCATAGCTCGTTTCACTGCTGATGGAACACTGACATTCGTTAATTCCAACTTGGTCAAGCTGATCGGTCTGAGCCCGGAACGGATACTGGGGCATAGTGTTCATGAGGTTTTGCCAGAATATCTCCATAAACAGGTCAAGCATGATGATGAAGAGATATCGCCTGGAAATCCCATGGTCGCCCGCGAGAACAAGATCGTATTACAGAACGGCAGTGTAAGATGGTTCGTCTGGAACATTCATGGAACTTTTGATGAGCAGGGGACCCTCATTGAAATGCAGGCCGTTGGTCGAGATGTAACAGAGACAAGAGAAGCTGAGGAAGCTCTGGCGCTGGCCAACAATAAATTGAACCTCATGTCATCGATCACGAGGCATGATATGATGAACAAGCTGACCGTTGCTGAAGGTTGCATATCCCTTATCAAGATGAACAAGGACCCGTCAAGGAACAGCATATATCTATCCAAGGCCGAGGAAGCGTTGACAGTGATGCAACAGCAGCTGGAGTTCACACGGGATTATCAGAGCATGGGGATGAACAAGCCAGTTTGGATCGATATAAGGAACGTGGTAAAGAAAGCGGCCGATAATTTCCCCAAGGATGAGGTCAATATATCTATTCATGTCGATGATTATGAGATATATGCAGACCCGTTGATCGAGAAGGTCTTCTATAACTTAATGGACAACTCCATCAGGCATGGACTGCATGTGAGGAATATCACAATAACTTCTGAGCTTACAGATAACGAGCTTAAGATGGCCTATGTAGATGATGGAATAGGCATATCACAAAAGGAAAAGGAATTGATATTCATAGCGGGGTTCGGAAAGAACACAGGATATGGGCTATTCCTGTGCCGTGAGATACTATCCATCACGGGTATGACCATTACAGAGAACGGCTTGGAGAATAATGGCGCAAGGTTCGAGATACATATACCGATGGAGCGGTTCAGGAACATACCGGGAGAGCATTACAATGCTAAAGTGGCCAGTATCGTCGATAAAGGACAGTTGATATAATATCAGTATACGATAATAATGGCAGGTCCGCGATCTTACTGAAAGATCGGGAGTTCGCTACATTGTCATAACATGCGGTCTCTTCATGCGTTCATCATCTCTGTTCGGTCAAGAAGTGATCGCCGATAATGTGCGTCATCATCGCCGTCAGGATCGAACGCCAATGATCATCAATTGGCCAGATGATGGGTGCTCGTTGATCGGACATACATCCGTTCGCTGGTCAGCGCCACCTATCTACCAATCACTTATAGGCCAAATGTAAAATATCGACATGTTGTTCTCGCCCCTTGCTATGAAGCGCACGTTGTTGGTCCTATAGTGGGAAGGCAACGGTCTGCGCAGCAAGTGAGAGCTCATGAACATATGGGACCCACGCATCGAAGAGATGTCAAGATCTGATATGCAGACCATGCAGTACAAACTATTGAAGAGCCTCGTATATCGTTTGTACTCTTTCTCTGATTTCTATCATGCTCGAATGAAGGCGGCAAATGTCCATCCAGATGATATCACATCTCTTACGGATATCAAGAAGCTGCCGTTCATGTACAAGAAGGACCTCCGGGATAACTACCCTGACAAGCTTTTCATGGGTGGGCAAGAAGAGCTTGTTCGTTACCATGTGTCATCCGGTACTACTGGTAAGCCTACAGTGGTCGGCTATACGCAAAAGGACCTTGATAACTGGTCGACCTCCGTAGCAAGGGGGCTTACATCGATCGGTCTCTCCAGGAAAGATACCATCCAAGTATCATACGGATATGGACTTTTCACTGGAGGACTTGGCTTACATTACGGTGCTGAGAAGATAGGCGCAACGGTCGTCCCAGCGTCAGTTGGGAACACAGAAAGGCAGATAGAACTTATACAGGACCTTAGAGTGACGGCGATATGCTGCACCCCCTCATATATGATCCACATGGGGGAGGTAGCGGAGAAGATGGGGATAGATTTCATTCGAGATACAAAGCTCCGGACCGCTGTGCTAGGTGCAGAACCTTGGTCTGAAAGAATGAGGTCCAGGATACAGGATCTAGGCATAAAAGCCTATGATATCTATGGTACATCCGAACTATCCGGCCCCATGTGGACAGAATGCAAGGAACAGAACGGTATCCATGTTTGGGGTGACCTTGCATATGTTGAAGTAATAGACCCAGAGACGAAAGAACAGCTAGGTCCGGGTGAGAAAGGCGAGCTTGTTATCACCATGCTGCAAAAAGAAGCCCTTCCGATGATCAGGTACAGAGTAGGCGATATCACATCATACGATGATTCTGAATGTAGCTGCGGAAGAGCTCATGTGCGCATATCCAGGATCACAGGGAGGGTAGATGATATGCTGATCATACGCGGCATAAATGTGTTCCCGTCACAGATCGAGCACACATTGATGTCGATCCCAGAGCTAGGTGAGCAATACCAGATCGTGATCGATCGGAAGGCTGCCCTCGATGATATGCTTATCAGGGTGGAGCTGAAGAAGGCAGGCTTCTCCGATAAGATATCAGATATGATGGCATTGAAGAGCAAGGTGGCATATCTTCTAAAGAACTCATTGAACGTGGCCGTCAACGTGGAGCTTATCGAACCTGGAAGTCTTACAAGGTATGATGGCAAATCCAAGAGGGTCGTAGATAGGAGGGAACTGTAATGAGCTGTATAATCAAGCAGATCTCTATCTTCGCGGAGAACAAGCCTGGGAAATTAGCATCTATCGCGGAGGTTCTAGAAAGCGAGAAACGTGAACATATATGCTATCAGTATAGGCGAGGCGGATGGGTTCGGCATAATAAGGGCGATAGTTGACCATCCGAGCATCGCTCATCGTAAACTTGCGGAGCTAGGGTATGTCGTCTCGTTCACGGATGTGATGGCCGTTCGTATGAGGAACGAACCGGGCGGGCTGAAGGACATAGCAAAGATCCTTGGCGATGCTGGCATAAACATAGATTATGCGTATGCGTATTCTAGCAAGAAAGGCAGCATCATAGTCCTTAGAGTGGACCATATCAATGAAGCGATAAATGCGGTCCAAGAGCATGGCGGCCATCTTGTAAGCGAGGGCGATATCGAGGAATAAACCGGTCGTTCTCCTTTTTTATTATCCGAATGGGCCCCTCATAGCTGACCGATTAACAAATCATAATATATCTGTGAAATTAGAAAGGACATACTGTTAGGCCTTTCCGGAACGGAGGGCCCTGCGATCGCTAGCCAGCATATACAGGATGGATCTGATATTGTGATGACAAGGGACGGAAGGACGATCGAGAAGAGCATAATGGTGGACCTAGGATGGAGCAATTTCCCAACTGAGTATACATGTGAGGGTGATGACACTTCACCAATGATACGAATAAGCGGGATCGGTGCGGACCATTTCGCATTGATAATGGATGACCCTGACGCACCAAATGGCACCTTCACTCATTGGTTGATCTGGGACATCAAGAGCAATAGTGAGATACCGGCCAATATATCAAAGACCGGATCTCCAAAAGAATTGCCTGGAGCTACCCAGGGGACTAATTCCGGAGGGGAGATAGGATATATGGGCCCTTGCCCTCCTTCGGGAAAGCCACACAGATATTTCGTCAAGGTATATGGTTACAATGGCGCTTTGAAGCTCAACCCGGGGTCGGACAAGGAAGACCTCGAGGCAGAGGTTGATGCGATATACCTCAGCTACGGAGAGGCCATGGCAATATATAAGCGCTGAACGATCTTTTTTTAGGTCGAGCGATGGTAATCGGGCTATCGTGAGGGTCAGGCGATGGCCATATCATTTTCTAACTTTATGTCCGGACCGTAGGTGCTCGAATGAAAAATATCATATCAGTATCTGGTCATCACGATATCATATGAGTAGAAGATCATCAAGGAAAGAATAGTATCCCGTGCTAGAAAAATCAGCAAAGAGAACTGGGGATTGATAATTCTCTTCTTGCTCCTTCTAGTGCTCTTTGTGGCTGTTCTTTCAGCAGGCCTTTCACACAATGCCTGATACGTTCAGGCCGAACCACCGGCCTGAACGTTAAGCTATTGCCACACTATTATGAGCATAATATTCTCCTGTGACGCTTGCCAGTCCGTTGCCACAGTGGATCAAGCGAACATTGTTATGCCCATGACCCCGTACATGATCAGTTCGATGTAAGGGTTCCCATCCCTAGATAGCATCACAGCAGCTTCTTCATATACCTCATCTGGCACAAGGACAGCGACCCGTGTTCCTTTGAGAGCTACTTCATTATACTCTTCTAGCACCAGTTCGGTCTCGTTATGCTTTTTGGCGTTTCAACGAACTCGACCCACCCCGATTCGCCGTTCTCTTCGAGCACTGTTATGATACCGTAGTCGCCCATCGGCGCCTCTTCGATATCATATTGTGTGACCAATCCTGGGGTCTCGGTCTGGATCATCTCCAATCTTTGCTCTATGATGTCCTCGATGTCGACCTTAGGCATGTGGAGGGTTTCATAGCTCTACATCTTAACATCTTTCTGGACCCTGCTAGCATCCATACTTGGCCGATGAACACTCTGGCTATAGCAGACGAACTACCCTTGAGGAGAATGGACTCGTGCCCCACGAACACCTTAGAGATGTTAGTCGGGATCTGATGACCTTCCCAATGCCTATGCAAGCACGAGGACCTCCTATGCAGTTCATCAGACCGGGTCACTAGATGCCGAATAGTATTAACTGCCCCTCGATGACCCGTATTTCTACATCAATGTCGTACGGCCATTCATTGCCCAATATCGAACAGTTAAACGACCTGTTCGCGACCCTTCCGAGGCCGATGTGAAGTATGCTCGGAAGGAACTTGACTTAATGCTTTTCGATTACTGATCGAAGTAAATTCGACGAGTGTCGGTGACATCCCCTATCCATGATGAATATGGCCCGATGCAGACTTTCCCCGATGCTCTCTTCGATGATCAATAACATGAGAATTAAAGAGAATTATGTACATTTCTTATGGATAGGTCTACTGTTTTCCAATACAGAACGGACAGCTTGATCGATCGACATTTTTTCAGATCTATTGGAAAGTATTTGATCTATAAAGGGCCGCATCTTACTATCTGGCTAATTCCCGATATATTCTTTATCGATCTATGAACATTTTACATCATAAAATTAAAATTATTCCGATAATAAGTTATATATACACGGGGTGATAAGAAACATATTATATGGCCTTAGACGGGGATCGAATTAAAAGAGATCAAAGGAACGATGAACAAGACTAATGATAGCTGCGTCTTTACGGACGATGAGCTGGCTAGTATCAGCGTACCTCTTGATCCTGTTGTATCCACGGAGAGCGGACCAAAGTCGCATTTCAGAGACCATCTGTTCCATAATGATAGCTTACTCTCTGGCATATTTAACCCGATAATCAAGAATCGACATGCAAAACTCGTCCAAGAAGCGGATGAGTGGAAGGACAAAGAACTGAACCTAAGGCCGGGAGAATGGGTCCAGGTGCGTTCACTTGATGAGGTAAGAATAACCTTGAACGAAGGGGGATACTTCAATGGCCTTGCCTTCATGTCTGAAATGGAGCAGTTCTGCGGAAAAAAGTTCCTGGTAAAGAAACGCGTTCAGAAGATACTGCTTGAGTCAACCGGCGAATACCGAAAGCTCAAAACGCCCACGATAATACTTGAAGGAGCTAGCTGTGACGGGTCGTCACATCAGGGATGCGAATCGGTGCTGCCCATGTTTCTGGCGTGAGCAATGGTTAAAAAGGGTCGAAAAGTGATATTTCGACATAACAGGTTTGACCAAGTTCTTAGGCAGTCATGAGAATGGCCTGACATTTTAATAAAAAAGAAAAATGGAAAGGGTCTTTGTTTGTTCTAGACCATCATCGTGTCATATTTTCCGCTCATGCTGTGGACCTTTTTAGTGCCCTTAGATAAAGAAAAAGGCCCCATTCTAATGAATGGGCGGTTAATGACCGACCTGATAGACATTGTCGTTCTTTTTTTCACCTTGGAATATCTGGACCGGGAAGTCCTCTGTACGTCTTACCCGGTAAATCGGTTCGTATCTGTACAATGAAGCCACCAGTACGCCATGGACCGCGGAACCGACTATCACAAGGCATATCCAATAAGCAACAACGATGACCAGAACGACGAGCCCCACTGCGGTCCCACCTATCGCGAAAGCCAATAACAGCGGTATGAGCCCAGCCAATCCAAGTAATACGAATATGATACCAAAGCTGATCGAAAATCCGACGAAGCTCTCTCCCCAGCTCTTGCGGAGTATCCCGAGGCTACGCTTTATCGATGCCATTGGACCTAGGCCCTCATAAACTATAATGGGTACGACGAAGAAAGTAGCGATGGACCATGCAGCGCCTACCAGGCTTAATGCGATCTGACCGGCCAAGCCTGCTCTATCTTCAAGCATCCTTAGTATCAGTCCTACCGTGGCAGCCAATATGGCCCATTCCACGATCTGTACTATCCTTGAACCGGCTTGAGATATTCCATATGAGGAGCGGAACATCCTCTCCATCCATTGCCTTAGTAGCACAAGCTATTAGGGCTACATTGAAGAAGATGATCACGAAGTATGCTATGAAATAGAATGCAAAAAAACAGATCACGATAGCAGGAACATTGGTCGATCCCGTAAGTGATCCAGTCCCGTAAAGGCCCAATATGAACGAAATTATGACAGCCACTAGTACGAGGCCCGATATTAATGGAAATATCATCAATTTCTTATTCTTCTCGATAACTCTAAAGCTGGTCTTTGTTAACGCCCAACCATTACTTATCTTTCCCACTAGCTCACCTTCATTGCGATTGGCGATCTAGGGCGAGCAATTTTCTATCGTTCGGTCCACTGCATATATTGTGTATTTAAAGGATGAAAGTTAACATCCTGCTCATGGACCTGATCGCAGGAGTAGGCGTTTTGGTGTTACCTCACGCTTGCTTCAATCTTCCGGTACACGACGATAGAATTGTTACGGACCCTAGTCCCGCTTGGGATATGCTAAGGACATTTATGCTTTATCGGTGAATTATCGAAAAATACTCTGACCAAGCGTCAATTATTTCATGCAAAATATCTGTAAAACACTTACGGCATGAGATAAGTAGCGTGAAATAAAGTCTCATTTAGATATGCTAATCCATCGGGTCAATCGAAAAATAAGATCGCTCTCCTATTTTTAGATATTGACAAAATAGTTTATCGTTTCACATAATAATGAGTATTATCAATTCTGGTATAATATCGAGCGACCCCGCATCTTCCATATATTATTTTTATCAGGAACTCTGAACTAGATAGGTCGGATGGTTAAAGATGAGGAACTATCGGAGGAAGAAAAGTTGGAAAGATCGAAGAGGTACAGTCTGGAATTATCGTTCTATTGGTGGTAATAATAATTGCGCTGATCGTCGTCATCGGTATCCTATCAGTATTATATGTAAATAATAAGGATCAGAACAGCGTATCTTTGGCCCCGACCATTAAAGGCTTTGAGGGTATCAACACCACTTACACAGTATCGGTCAACTCGGTGACAGGGACCGTACCTATCAGAGATGTTAGCATAAGCGTAAAAGGTCCTTCGCCGGCAGTGTCAATATCATCGTATACTCCGTACCTATCTGGACAGACAAGAATAGCTGCTGGAGATTATTTTAACGTCACGGTAACAGGTTCTGGCATTTGGACCGTTAATCTAACACAAGTATCTACAGGAAATACACTAGGAAGCGTAAGTATCGCTTCACCTACACCCTCGATCTCTATGTCAGCGACAAATGAGGGAACTTTGAAAGGAAACACAACATTCATTGTATCCATCAGCTCGATAACCGGCCCGCTGTCCTTGAGCGATATGGTGATGAAAGTATCTCCATCTTCTTCTGTCACGATGGTGCCAAAATACAACCCGATCAATGGCGCCGGTCAGAAATATGTTCTTCCAGACGATTATATCAGCCTGACCGTTAACGATTCAAGAACGAACGCAGGAAGATGTGTTCTGAGCGTGTACCATGGCACCACAGTGGTAGGATCGATCAGCTTATTCGTCCCGTCGAGCTGAAACAATTTCATTCTCTTTTTTCATCATACTTTTTTGGATAGTTTGCATACTGCATCATGTAATCCGCAAGAAGACCCCTGTGCGATCTGAAGATGTAAGGGCGAACTTAAGGATCCGTTTTGCTAGCCATATCAATATATACGATCTGTCCGCAAGATACGATCGTGGTAAGAATGAAATGTGACTATTCGCCAGATCAGGTCGAAAGGCTTGTGAGCGCCAGATATGTAGAGAAGGAAGGTGGGTTTTCGTGTGGGAACTGTAATTACTTCAAGAGCGGTGACTGTGATCACCCAGAGATCCAAGCAAGAGTAAAAATGGAAGGCATATGCGTTAAATGGGATGGAGAATCAGATTTCACTGCTAACGAATGCAAGAAAGAGTGATCCTTCTAAGGATCTTTTCTATTTTATTTTTCGGCTGAACAAATGTTGAACCATACGTGTATCTATCGAAGTTCGCTAGGTGAACAGAAACTAGCATTCTGAGATCAGAAGGAAGCTAAGCGCTATCGGTCGCAGGCATGTGACATTCTTATACAAACTTACAGAGCTCTTGAATAATGCTCGCTAGCAAGTTCCGCATATGCCCTAACAAAAGAGATTGAGGAGGGGTGGTCATGGGCATTTGATGCCAGTCGGGATGTCCGGGATCCTTACCTTGCCGTTGATGTGAGACTTTAGATGAAGCACGGGGCATTGCATGAACTGATGGGGCTGTTTACTTTTTATAAGATATCATTTTCATAAACAGATGAAGTAGCGAGCAATGGAATATAGAGATTGTAGAGCGGTTAAGTAGACTATTTAACCAGAAATAGGATTGCGACCCCCTGGTGACCTAAATGGAACGATATCTTTTCGTCAGTCCAACATGCCCTAAATGTAGAATAGTAGAGGCTAGGATGAAAGAGGCAAAAGTGAAGGAAGTCGAGATAAAGGATGTTAGCAAAAGGGATGATCTCGCATTAGCTGCATATCTAGAGGTAGGAATGTCGGTCCCAGTCCTATATGATGATGGCAAAATATTGGTTGGACCCGATGCGATAATCCAAAGCCTAGGCATTTAACATAGACGAACGGAAAGTCGCCATGCCCGATCGCGAGGGTCATAGTGATAGTTCTACCGCCCGGATAAGGGAGTAGTACTTTCTATGAGCCTATGTGAGATGCATACGTCAATTAGAGGGTACGTGGATGGTACTGACAAACATGTCATGTGCCTACCCTAAAGAACTGGAGGAAAGCATGACTCTTTGGATCTATGATGTAGTGGGAATACCTACGATGGCTCATTGCATCGAACGCGATCCAAGCAGCTTGTTCTAGGCGAAGATACCATACGCGAATAGCAAAGTGATCTGCTCACTGCTAGATCGCTTGCGTGATCTCTTCGCCATCGATAATGTTTCTCAAGCCCATCATACAACTATTCTCAGGTCTGTGATTCAGCCTATAGATATCAAGTTCCGGATCACATTTTCAAAGGCTACTAAAATAAAGGTCCTATCAAAAACATTCCTTCTTATTGTTGAAAAATGAAGTAAATCATCTGTAAGATAAATGATAAATGATCATGGACAGACAAATGACCTGGCTATCAGATCAATGTCCAAAAAAGAACGCCCACTACTGTAAGTGCTACCCCCATAACTACTATCTTCCAATTTGGTATCTTTGGGTTGTTTAAATCTTCGAATTCATCCATTTTTGGGCCTCCTTCACAAGATCTATAGGCTAGTTATCAGGTCTAAGAATAAGGAATTATTTAACTTTAACTGATCTAACTAGCCTCTCCTACGAAAGGTAAATAACGATCACTAACATTCTATCGGTGGGAAGTAAGAGATGATTCATTCTTGATCATCCTTCTCCCGAGCACTATGTAGAAAGCTCAAAAAATAATTGCGAACGATGCTAGCAAAGATACTCGCAACTGTCCTACCATAAAGAATAGGAGAATGTATGATAACATCTCGATATTCGTAGGATATTGCCAAACACAAGTATTCAACATAAAAACGGCGCATTTTTATTGAAAGTTCAAAGATCCACGCTTAGGAATATGCTTGCTAATTTCGTACTGATGAGGAAACTCGGATATAGTTCGAAGAATGGGTAAACGTTCATGCCCATGGATGACATATGTGGTCAGACTATGCTACTATGACCGATAGTAGTATAATATAAGAATGAAGTTATCGGACACAGGGGTTTGACCTATCAAGTTAGAGACAATAAAGAGCTTCAAGGGTTCATTCATCGGAGCTACACTATGCATATCTTTGATGGCTATGTTCATCGGAGTAATCATGGGCCTGATAATATTGGTCCTCATTGGTGTTATCTTTGAGGTCCTCTCACTATATTTCCTCTTTAAGACCGCTCTAAAGGAGCACAGAGAGAATAAAGGATCCGATACGAATAAAAAGAACGAACAAGCTTCTGATGATTGAAAAGTGCATATTACCTTTCCATTCTAATTTTTGGAAAGAGAAGATTAACATTGATAGAACATCATTCTGGATGGTGGGTACAATATGGCAGACCATGAAACAGAGGTAAAGAAAGAGGATATGATCCAAATAGCCCTTCCAGATGGAAGGATGGTGGGAGCGATAGAGGTCGATTATGAATTCGAGAATGAACCTTGGACAACGGTCAGAATGGCCGATGGGACCGTCTTGAAATTAAGGGTCCAGATAAATAAGGTATTCAGGACCGACCAATATGATCCTATCAATGGCGAACCAATGTATTTCATCCAGAACGGACTTCAGATAAAGACGCAGGTACCGGCAAATCTTAAGAAAAAGCCCAGGTCGTCCCGTTCATCCGGCCAAGAAATAGCATGAGGCGTATCGTTCCGGCGAGACGCCCCATCATATCAGGAATCCTCTCGCACGGAACGATGGCCTGATGACATTTCACTTACCTTCAATATGTCCGTTCATTCTTTCTTTATCTCGCTTATTATGAACATAACATCATCTGGCATATGATATATGTCCAATGAAACTAGTTCCTCGTTCTGATGGGTGGTCTTTGTGTCGATCATATCCTTGACCGATGGTCGCAGTTCTATATTGAAAGCGGACACATTGTCTGTGAAATCAGCACTAGCCTTTCCAGCTTCGTTAAGTGTAATATTGCCTTTACCAAGCGTGCAACAAGATGACATCTGTATCCCGTCAGCCATGCATGACAAGGGTCTTTTTGTCCCTGAATAAGCCGTCGAGAATATCTTATCGGGATACCTTGACCTTGCGATTATTCCCATTCGGAAGCCGACCACTGCGTACGGCCCTAGATGTCCGTGGAATCTCTTTAGTTCCCTCAGTTCGTCAGGAAGGGATATCATGACCAATATGCACGCAGTAACTACATATCATTCTTTCTGATGGATCCGATACATCACGGTGGACCCATTTCATACGTAATATCTTACTTTGACCTAACTATTTTCATAATCTTTGATAGTGATCTAAGTGTTACTTATCCTGGCTTTTCCGATATGCTCATTGATCGGGCTAGAACCTATCAGCGAATATCGAATGAAGTGAGATGTATCTCGCATAAAGGTAAATTGCTGAGCGTGACTGATCATTGGTCCATGGATCTTTTATACTAGGAGTTCGAAAAAAGGTCAATAATGTCCAATTATATGCCCCTCTAAGCGAAAGTGATAAGTATTGAATGATGCTTGTATATAGCTTAACGGGTAATATCTCTAGTATAATTATATAAAATGTAAAAGTGAGACAGGCAGGCACAGTAGGTCCTGACGCGAGGCCACCCTTATTTCCGATTTGGAGCACACGGGTAATGTAGTGCAAGTACAGAAGTGGTCTTATTCGCTACCTGTCCCGATAGATGGACTGATTAGCAGCAATATAAAACTTGCGCTCAAAAGTTCGTTAATGATCCTACTGGCGTACAATATTAGGCCGTTCATAATATTGTCAGATAGCTCATCTGGCATCGAACATAAAATGATGAGATCGCGTGGAAAAAATACTGGACTGGAGAAAATATATATATTTCCACCTTCATTTGAGAGGATAGAACAAAAAGATTATTCCATCTTTTAACATCTTTTAAGGGTTGATGGGCAATGGCAACTGAAGAACTTAAAACTGGAACTACCACCATTGGCATAGTTTTCAAGGACGGTGTAGTGATGGCTACCGAGCATCGTGCAACAATGGGCAATGTAATAGCCCATAAAGATGTTCAGAAGCTTTTCAAGATAGATGACAATCTAGGACTTACTGTAGCAGGGCTTGTTGGGGATGCCCAGGTACTAGCCCGCTATTTCAAGGCCGAGGTTGAGCTCTACAAGTTGAAGAAAGGGTTGAATATGTCCGTCAACTCAGCAGCTACCCTCCTATCGAACATTATGAGAGGCGGTGGCGGGTCATATGGCTTCTATTATGTTGGCCTTATCGTAGGCGGTATGGACAATGAAGGCGGCCATGTATACTCACTCGATGCTGCAGGTGGATGTATAAAAGATGACTTCATCTCTATAGGGTCTGGATCACCGTATGCTTACGGTGTCCTTGAGGACCATTTCAAGAAAGGTATGGCCGAGGACGACGCAATAGACATGGCAATAAGGTCATTGAACGCTGCTATGCGCCGCGACTCAGCAAGCGGTGATGGTTATGCAGTATCCATCATCGATAAGGATGGGTTCAGGGAACTGACCTCAGAAGAAACCCTAGAACGTGCTAACAAGATGAAGCTGCTTATCGGCTTCGCTAAGCACTAAACCATTTTTTTATCATATTTGATTTGTTGATTTATTAATATATTAGCTGGAATATTTCATGAGTGCAGAGCGGATTCTAGAAGATACGAGGGAGCAGATACGAAAAATAGCTCCCTCTGATGTGAACATAACTGCTATCGAGTTTGAAGGTCCAGTTGTAGTCATCTACACCAAGGACATGGAGAAGTTCGCAGCGAATAACGATATCGTCAGGCAGCTAGCTCAAGGTATACGAAGAAGAGTAGCTATCCGTCCAGACCCATCAATGCTCGCTGACCCAGAAGCAGTTGAGAAGAGGATAAGGGAAATAATCCCAGAAGAGGCGCAGATAACGGACATTTATTTCGAGGATGACACTGGTGAAGTGACCATAGAAGCGATAGCGCCTGGCTTGGTCATCGGGAAACATGGTAGCATCCTTAACGAGGATCAAGAAAGAGGTAGGATGGGCGCCAAAGGTCGTCCGTGCACCACCAATACCTTCAAAGACCGTTTCAGATATCCGTAACTATCTTAGACAGGTATCGGACGAAAGAAAAGCTTTCCTTAAGAAGGTCGGTAGGAAATTAGCCCGTCCAAGGATAGAGGGCGAATCGTGGATAAGGATGACGGCACTAGGCGGTTTTAGAGAGGTCGGCCGTTCCGCTAGCTTGTTGTCCACACGAGAAAGCAAGATACTTATCGACTGCGGTGTGGACCCATCCGACAGAGAGGGAGGGACACCTTACTTCAATGCACCTGAGATCCAACCGCTCGAGAACCTTGATTGTGTCGTTATAACACATGCTCACCTTGATCACTGCGCGCTATTACCTGCACTTTACAAATATGGGTACGATGGACCGGTCTATTGCACTCCCCCTACCAGGGACATGATGTCGCTGATGATGCTGGATTATATCAAGGTCTCATTCGGTGAGGGCAGGAAGCCACCTTATGAATCATCACATATCCGTCAGGTCGTATCACATTGCATACCTCTGAAGTATGGCGAGACAACGGATATCACACCTGATGTAAGATTAACTTTCCAGAACGCAGGACATATCCTTGGTTCCTCAGTATGCCATTTCCATATCGGGGATGGGTTGTACAATATAGCATACACGGGAGATATGAAGTTCGAGAGGACCTGGCTATTCAATGCTACCGTGAATAAGTTCCCGCGTCTTGAGACGCTCGTAATGGAATCGACTTATGGCGGTTATCGCGATGTGCAACCCTCACGCATAGAAGCGGCGAACGAGCTCAGGGATATATGTGAAAGGACCCTCAACCGCGGAGGTAAGGTCCTGATACCAGTATTTGCAGTAGGACAGTTCGCAGGAGGTCATGCTAGTCCTTGAGGAGATGATGAGGACAAGTAAACTTACTAACGTCCCTATCTATCTCGATGGAATGATATGGGAAGCTACTGCAATCCATACAGCATATCCTGAATATCTGAACTCCCAGCTCCGTACCCAGATATTCCAGATGGGACAGAACCCCTTCCTTTCGCCGATCTTCAAGAGGATCGGAGCGTCAGATATGAGGGAGACCGTATGTCACGATACCGAACCGTGCATCGTACTTTCGACCGGTGGCATGATGAACGGAGGCCCTGTGCTAGAATATCTTAAGTCGTGGGCCGACGAGCCTAATAACACGCTCGTGTTCGTTGGATATCAGGCAGAAGGTACCATAGGGAGCCGGATACTAAAGGGGTGGACCGATCTAACCCTTACGGAAAGAGGAAAGCCTATAACCGTAAAGATGAAGATGAACGTTGAATCGGCCGATGGGTTCTCTGGACACTCGGACAGAAGACAATTGATGAGCTACATCGCATCATTGGACCCGAAACCTGAAAGAATAATCATAGGACATGGGGAAGAACATAAATGCGCCGATCTTGCCTCGGCGATATATAAGAAGTTCAATATCGAGACCCGTGCGCCTATGAACCTAGAGACCATCAGAATGAAGTGATCAACGGATCTGGATATGGGACCCTTTTTCACCGAGCAGTATGACCCTGCTGTCTGGTCTTTCAAGAAGAATTACTCCATTCCTATCTTTTCACCTAGGTTCCTACCGAACTCACATACCATGGAATGTGAGGGCATGTTATCGATGTGCATGCGGTTACGCGAATCCCCAACGAAAACGTATCCCTTAGGTTCTATGAACATGGGTGATGCTTTTTCGTCCAGCTTTGCATACGCATCCTCCCACCCAACGTTCCAGTCCTTCACCAACGTATGACGGATGACCGTGCGCGTTGATAATGATGGGAGCAGCTCTAGCGTCCTGTTCAATCTTTCCCAGCCATCTGGTATCGATGGCACGCAGAGCTTCTTGTAGATCTCCTCGTTCGGGGCAGCTACCGTCACATACAGCTGTGTTGGAAGAACATCCATGTCCGCGATGACCTCTGGAAAGGTACCGTTGGTGACCAGGAATGTCGTCATGCCACGTCTGTGGCAGATCCCTATCAGGTCGCTCAGATACGGATACATGGTCGGCTCTCCGGACAGTGATATCGCTACCTGTTTTGGTTCCCTTGCTTCCTCCCATTTTGATAGCTTGCATCTTGGGTCGCCCTTAAAACCGGAGACGAGCTTTCTTTGCTCGTTTATACAGGAATCGAGCACTTCCTCCGGGCCAAGCCACTTGACGTTGCTACCCTCGAACCCTTGCACTCTCCAACAGAACAGGCATCTATGTGTGCATTGATTCACCGCTGGGGTCATCTGCAGGCAGCGATGAGAGCTTATGCCGTAAAAATCCTGCTTATAGCATGGGCGGTCCTTAAGTAGGCTCTGTTGCATCCAGTGGCATAGCTTGACCGCAGCATGCTGTCCGTTCAATCGATATTGTTGCTTCTCAAGCACTTTGGAAATATCAGAGGCCATCTCAGGAACCTCAGTACTGGAACAGCGACTTCTGGTTCGGTGCTGTGGAAGTGGGTCTGTTCTGCATCGGCTCGGTCGAGGGATCTTCTGCTTGCTCCCCTCGTTCTTTACCTTGGACCCATCTTTTATGTCCAATGGTTTCTTGCATTCATTGACGATCCGTTTAACAGCTGGGGAATCGATCTTATCATTCATCAGGAAAGCGATCTCCTCATCCTCTAGCTCCAGTTCTAATGCCATTTTTACCTGCAGTGATAGATCAGAGCGATATAGCTGGATGAAGAAGGGCAAGAGGTCCTGCTTTACAGAGTATGATGACATATGGCACATTTCCCCTAATTTTAGCGCTAAGCTGTTCTTGACCGACCTCACGCCTTTGCTCCTTGACATACGCATCAGGTACATCGGGAATTGATATCGTACATAGCCGCCGTGCACCTTTGGTTTAGCGGCACATACTCCGAATGACATCATATCGCTGGCATATGACCAAAAAATATAATCCTGTCTTCGTTTCACCATTGAGAGGAACGTATCGGCCCTCGCAGCTGCTTTGAAACCCATGTACATCTCTAAGGGCTCCTTGTAAGCGAGCGGTATGTTCTCCTCGATCCATAGTAGTTTAAAATCGGGGGTCTCATCGACATTCGCGAGATTAGACCTTGCATTCGCCGGATCTTTTTCATGAGGACATCGTCAAGAACGCCATACATCGTCCTTTCGACCTCACGGCAGCCAACTACTGCAGCATTCTCCTCGGTAATCGCTTCCTTTCCGAGAGCGACCGCTTGCAGGTCCCGTACTGCTGACCTTAGGTCCCCATTGCTGTTCTCCGCTAGGACCTCAAGCGCACGGTCCGATATCTTGACGTTCTGGTCCTTTGCGATCTTGCGCAATACGCCGCGAACGGTTACAGGTTTGAGCCGAGAGAACTTTATCTGCTCGGTCTGTGTCTTAAGTACAGCGCTCTTCTTCGTAAGGGCGTAATAATCATTAACGATCAATATGATCGGCTGCTTCGTCGTTCGAACCAGATCGACGATGGCCGGGATACCGCCCTTGTCCTCCTGACCGCTGATATTGTCAGCTTCATCAAGGATGATGAGCTTTAGATGCCCTTCTTTCTTTGAGAGATATCGCCCATCTTCTGTGAAAGTATCGCCCATGGCTCCGCGCGTAGCAACGCATGCTATGGAATCCGCGTTCCTCTGATCGGATGCGTTCATCTCCACGACATTCCAGTCACGGTCCTTACCTAGAGCCAATGCTGCGCTGGTCTTTCCAGTACCAGGCGTACCTATCAGGACCGCCGCCTTTTTGCTAGGTTTTCCTGCATCCCAGGAATCAGCCCACCGCCTAAGGTCCTCGACAGCTTTGGGGTTACCTACAATGTCATCTAGACACTTAGGGCGATAAAGTTCGGTCCAATCAGAACTCACGAGATGACCAATGGCATATTCCGATAAATACCTCACTATGAATGCATTGAGGATCGTTGATAGACAATTCCACTGATCATTGGACACGGAATTACAAGCAGCTTTATCCAGGACCGTGAACTGTTCTGCAAATGTCTGTCGTTCGACCCTGAAAGGTGATCTACGGTGGCAGATATCGGTTGCTTTCTTGGAGCGGATCATTGAACATTATACACGACATTAAAAATATGAAAGAGAAAATGGTTTAAGAAGCGGTCTGCTCATTTTTCTTCGGTCTCTATATCCAGTGGGAGCTTCTTCTTCTCGGTCGATTTTGCAGCCTCAGCAATAGCTTGCTCTTTCTGCGTCGCTTCATCCAGATATTTATGTTCCGACTGCAGCTCTTCAGCAGTTGGTATGGGGCCAAGTATATCGTCCGGTTTTCCGACCGCACTCTCTATATCCGCGCGGTTCGTGATCTCACGCTGCGGCGTCTGCCTGCTCACTCCCATATATTCTGACATGCCTTCGAGGACCTTTGTGATCTCGAAAGGAATGATCCATTTCGTTGAGTTCGACGCACCTAAGCTCTGCATTGTCTGCATACCAAGTACTGTCAGGGCCTTCGAATCAAGGGGGGAAGCACCTACGGAAAGTATGCGTAATTTCTGAGCTTCACCCTGAGATTCCAGAATGATAGCTAGCCTCTGACCTTCGGCCTCGAGGATTCTTGGATTGCCGGACACCTTCTGCCTGAAGTATCCTTGATCTCTTTGTCCTTCTGCGGTCAGGATTGCGGACAGCTTCTCGCCATCAGCCCTTAGAATAGCTGCACGCCTCAACCTTTCAGCTGATGTCTGCTCTTCCATGGCCTGTTTTACCTTCGGGGCGGGGTCGACCTCCCTTATCTCAACAGCCTCTACCCTTACTCCCCACTTATCAGTAGCCTCATCCAGTATGTCCCTGAGCCTGAGGTTGATCTTCTCACGGTTAGATAGTATCTCATCAAGTTCCATGTCACCTATGATGGACCTCAACGTTGTCTGGGCAAGGTATACCGTAGCTGCCCTGTAGTTAGTTACCTGAAAATACGCTTTGTTCGGATCGATGACCTTTGTGTATATTATTGCATCAACGTTCGTAGGGGAATTGTCCTTGGTGATGACCTCTTGTCTTGGCACTTCAAGGACCTGCGTACGCAGTTCGATCCTTATGACCTCACTTATCAAAGGCGCTACGTAGTTGAACCCTGGGTTAAGCACCTTTACGAACATTTCCTAGCCTAATGTATACAGCCTGTTCGTATGGTCTGATGATCCTGATACCATTGATGGCGATCAATACAGCAGCCAGTATGGCCAAGAGCAGGAGCCCGATCAATACATCATCTTCGATTGGCATTAAATCCACCTCATCAGCTATCGGCTGATTTAACCGATCCATCTTCTTTTATTTTAATAACTTCAACTTCGACATGGACGCCTTCACTGTTCTTGACCCTGACCTTTGCACCAATAGGTATGGTGGTGTCAGCGATCGCGCTCCATGTATCGCTTCCTATCCTGACCTTTCCCTTAAGGTCATGAGAGTTAACTGTCTCTATTACTACTCCATCCTGCCCTATAAGAGATGTTGCAGAAGTTGTCGTCGGCGGAGCTATTGGAGATAATCTCTGGTACAGCTTGATCGCCAACAGGGTCATGGGAACAAGCACTGCCACCGCAGCTAGAGGGGAGTACCATGACAGCAAGAAATTGGGTGCTACCAGGCCTATACCACCAAGAACTATCAGAACGGTACCTGGAACAAGAAGGAACGCCCCAGGCAATGCCGCTTCCGCAAGCAACAGCAATACGCCAACGACCAGCAAGATCAGTGCGATGTCTACTCCAAGATCCATAAACGGTCTATTATATGCATCATATTAAACATATCTTTTGGGGTAAAAGCATACAGGCGCCTGTTCCATGGTGCGCCTTGGTAGAGAAGAAAAGATGTTGATCGTACATCCGCTAGAGCTCAGCATATTTCACATCCTGATCGGAATTCTTCTCACCGCTGCTGAATCCATTCTGGATGCACAATAAAGAACATCCTTTATTGGCATCTTGGCTGCCACCCATGAACAGCATCACATTGCGCCTTGGCGATCGATACGCTAGGGCGTTCATCACTGTATGCTCTTCCCGCACTCAGGACAGAACTTTGTCCCGACCGGTACCTCTGCTCCGCAGTTCGGGCATTTGACCTTTCCCATTGGGTTCCCGCATTCGGGACAGAACTTAGATGTGGCAGGTACAGTGTTGGCACCGCATTTGGGGCATTTTGTGTCAGATTCTAACTTCGTACCGCATTCTGAACAGAACTTGTTCACGCTCGGGTTCATAGCCCCACACTTTGGGCATTTTATCTGAGGTGCGTTCGAGAACGGCATAGCAGCCCCTCCAGCAGATGACTGACCACTACCAGAGCTTTTCATCTGGTCGACCATAGCTGATCCCATTCCGATACCAGCCCCTAAGCCGACCCCGATGCCAGCAGTGCCTCCCGATGGATTTGACGCAGCATCACGCATAGCCTGGCCTGTCTCATATCCAATATAATTAGTACCGAGAACGGTCATGGATGATCTGGTATCGACCGCTTTCTGTACTTCTTCTGGAAGTGAGATGTATAAGCCAGACACTTTGTCGATGCTTAATCCATAAAGGTCAAAGTTATCCTTGGTCTTCGCTAGAACGGCCTGTTCTATGTTCAATAAACTACCTGCAAGATCAGCTACGCCCATACCTTGGTCTTTCATCTCGCCGATCGAAGTGTAGATAAGGACTACCATCTGTTCCTTGATCCGTTCCTCTACTTCCAGGATGTTTCAAAGTTCAATGTACCAACGAACTCGTTAACGAAGATCTCTGGCGATGAAAGCTTATAACGGAACTCGCCAAAGACGCGTAGATTCACCACACCAAAATCCTTATCTCTTAGCTGGTACGGCTGCTTAAGACCGAACTTACCATCGAAAACCCTTTTTTGGAGATATATGACCTCAGCCTGTTGCTGAACGCCGGAAAGTGCTTTTATTACTGGACCGACGATCGGGGCATTGAGCGTAGTTAAAGCATATCTGCCTGGGCGGTCTATATATGCTAAAGCCTTTCCATCTCTGTAGAAGACAGTCATTTTATCTTCTCGGATGACGATATTATCGTTCATCCTGATGTTCCTGTTCAGGCGGTACATGGTATTGTTCCGCTTGTTCACCTCCACCTTAAAGGTGTCCGCACCGATCAAGCTGATTCATCACACCTCCGTGTTCGTTATAGCGACCATACGCTTCTTGAACTTGTCTCTTGATATTGCCGACCTGTTTTTTGATAAGAAGAATATCATTCTGTGATTTTATCGGATCCTTCGCAGTAAGGTCTGTCCGTATGTTGTCTACCGCAGATGACATGGCTGCGATAATATCGATCATTGACGCATCATACTCGTACAATTTATCAAGTTCTGCTTCATGGATCTTGATGGCTGCTACAAGTCCAGAATATCCCATTTCAGCATGGGTTATCTCTTCTTCGACCTTCTTGAACTGATTTATGGTGCCCCCAAGAAGCACAAGCTCCTTCGATCCATAGCTGTTCACTATCAATGAACGGGCATCCTCCAAGGACCTTCTATGCATACCTAATTTCTGGGAGATCTGAGCACGCAATATCCTATCAGCGTCCCTTAGGTCCTCCCTTCGCCTATAACCTCGGAAACCTGGGACGAAACTCCTGAATCTTTTTTAAGGTCCCTCTATCCTCTTCTACTCTTTGCCTAATGTCTGGCATATATGAAGCTCCCTAGTGGATGTGCATGAGTTATGTGTTTTTTATAACCTTGTATCAAAGGACCGAGGATCAATCGTATCTAGGGTGCCGATACACGCGACACGAACTCCTGATGCCAGACTTTTTGAGCTTACGCCCTAGATGGAAGGACCAGCTGTACGGCTTTATTCTCTAATATCTCGATGAGCGATGTCGCGTTCTTCGGAGCATGTGCCGCTAGATCGTTGTTCCAAAATCCGTACACCTTATCGACAGGCAGGTCTTCCAATCTATCTGCCCATTCTTGGATTGTCTCCGCGGGATAGTTAAAGTCTGCTCCTGTCCTTCCATGCCACCTAACATACGAAAAATGTGCGGTCACGATATCATCAATAACCATTTCGGGGGAATCGACCAGGCATAAAGCTACATCGTGGTCTTCCAGAATATCGAAAGTAGTTCTTGTAAGCCATGACCTGTCGCGGAACTCTATCGCAAGCTCGATATCATCAGGAATGTCGGATAGGACCGAATCGAGCAGATCATTGTCCGGGCCTATCGAGATAGGCAGTTGTAGCAAGATCGGCCCCATCTTATTCCCCAGCTCCTTCATTCTGGATATGAATGACAAGACCTGTTCTTTTACACCCTTCAGTTTTCGAAAATGAGTAACATACCTGTTCATCTTTGATGCGAAAATGAAATCTGGCGGGGTCTTCATGTTCCACACATCTATGGAATCGGATGATGGGGTCCGATAGAAGGTCATGTCGATCTCTACTGAGCTGAAGGCTTTGGAATAGTAGCTGAGCATCTCATCCGGTCTTATCCCGCTCGGATAGAACTTGCCCACCCATCCGCCGTAGCTCCATCCACTGCACCCTATCCGATACTCCTTCATGAGATTCACGTTTTAACGACCCTTATTAAACATTGCTGTTTTCAGTATGGAATAACTTTATTACCCGTCCCTATACCTAGGTAAGCCATGCCATATGATGCAGTCGAGCACTATCCACGATGGGTCTATTACCAGAGAGTTCGAACCGGATGATAGATCCGGAATAATTGACCTTCTAGGAGAAGATTTTGATTGGCCAGGGATCGCGCATGAAGGCAGCGTTAAGGATTTCTGGGATTGGAGATACCTTGGTAATCCTGTAGGTGCACCGATAATATCCGTATCCGTTTCTGATGGAGAGGTCAACTCGCACGCAGCAGCTTTACCATTCCATCTGAAGCTAGGTGATGATAGTTACTTAGCGGTCCAATGGTCGGATCTAAAGACGAGGAGCAGTCTAAGAAAGATCGGATTGATGCATAGGACAGCTTCTATGCTAGAATCGATCGAGAGAAAAAGAGGCGTTCAGGTAGATCTCTCATTTCCAGCTACGCCTCGTGGATATGACCTAGTAAAGGGCAGGGGATTCACTGAACTGCCAGTATCCATGATGGCTCTTGAGCGGATAGTTGACACCGAGAGTTTTTTTTGGCCAGACCCCGTTCGGAAGAACGAAGCGGATGGTATATGGCGCGGTTAGGATGATCGACCGTGTACGAAGTTCTAATGAACTTCCGACCTCCGATATGGAGGTGAATGAGGTGAGTGCTTTCCCCGAGGATATCGACGCCTTGACGACGACTTTTGGGAAACAATTCGGCTTCATGGTCATCAGGACAGAGAAGTACCTCAAGTGGCGTTTCGGGGAACCGGTCGGAGGGTTGAAGAGAATATTCGTAGCAAGAAGGAACGATAGGACAACGGGCTATGCGGTCATCTCTTTTCATTCGATCGACAAGAATAAGTTCATGAACGTCATAGATCTGGTAGCAATGCCGAACGACCGCCCATCGATAGATCTTTTGTTAAGGTCCTTGATCAAGATAGCAAAGGAAGAGAAGATAACGATGATCCAGATATGGATACCAAAGGATCATCCCTTTCTTCAGGCGCTCAGAAATGCGGGCTTCAACGTGACCAAGCATGATCCGAATGCCAGAGTCATTAGGCCTATGCTGCGTTTCATCAATAGCGAAGCGAGCGTCGAGAACATCATTACGCATAAACCATATCAATACCATATCATGATGGGCGACACGGATTGGATATGATATTGTCTTCAACAGCATCCTATATCATGTTGATGGGGCGTTTCAACCCAGACCGTTGCTATTGGAACATACTAACTCTAAATAGTTAGTTCGATGAACTGCCATTTTGGCTAAATTCGCGGAATATCCTGCAGAAGCAAGGAACAGGCGCGAGCATTCTGTCGTTCAAAAGAGGGTAATGACCCCCTTTCGATCACATTGCGCAAGTCATGGAGCGTTGTTAGGTCCGCTTGGGTGTTCCAGCAGGTTCAGATGCAGAGCAAGATCGATCACTCAGGTATGGATGTGATTATCTTCTCTTTGCTCAAGCGCTTTGAGAGCATGAATGAGCTGCCGAGCATGGCCAAAGATATCGCCAGAAGCAATGTTACTATGTATAGGAATGTCGTCTGGTCCGTGATATTGATGACGCTCATCAGAGCTAGGCCTGCGAAGAGAATGACATAGATCGACCATGGTAAGTATCCTGTTCTCTTTCATTCCCATCGCAAGTTGGACATAACCAAGGAGACCGACCGCGGCCATTATGAACAATGGTGTAACGACAACTATATGGAATATTATGATCACAGACGGACCTGAGATGGAGGATGATGACCTGACCGCGAATATGGTCATTACTGCTAAGGATAATAGCGACATGCCATAGGCTGGTAAGGATATACCAATGACTTTTCCGAGCCATATCTCTCTCAGGCTCAGCGGTGTTGCCATGACCGTTTCGATGACCCCTGACTGCTTCTCACGGAAGAACACGGTGCCTGCTAGCATGAACCCGGTGAACGTTCCGATGAATAGCGAAAGATAAAGTGCCCTACTGTCGAACGGGAAGGGCGACGAGCCGCTGGTCGTGACGCCCGCGTCCCAGCCAAAAACGAGCACTAGGACCACTAGAGATATGAGAAGACCTTTGTTCATGAACATCTCTTTGTATTCCTTCTCAGCGACGATCATTACCGACTCACGGTTCATGCCGTTCCCTCCTTCACGAGATCCAGATAGACATCCTCAAGCGATCTTGATGATCTTTTTATTTCCTCTAGACCGACCCCTCCGATGACAAGGGCGTTGAGGATAGGTGATATACTGCCTTCTGAATGTTCTATCGTTATCATCGCTCCATCCTTTTGACTGCTGATCACAGATGCTGTTCTGCCAAGTATCTGGACCGCCTTTTCGGCCTCTGCGGCATTGGAGGTTACGATGGTTACCTCTTTTTTATCACCCGTGCTGCGAAGATTTTCCACAGTATCATACGCACGCAGAACACCAGCTTTTATGACCGCGACCTTTTTGCATATCTTCTGGACCTCATCAAGATTATGGGAGCTCAGGAATACCGTCATTCCTTCCCCCTTCGAGAGCTCTGTCAACACATCGCGTACCATCCTTTGCGATTCTGGGTCCAGTCCTGACGTGGGTTCGTCCAATAATATTATCTCGAGTATGATGGATCATCGACCGGGCAATGGCAAGTTTTCTTCTCATACCTTTAGAGTATCCAAAAACGTTCTCGTTCATTCTTTCTTTAAGGCCGACCATCTCAAGAAGCTGTAGTATCCTTTCGTTCCTGTTCTTTACCCGATATAGCTTCCCATAGTAGTCAAGGTTCTGGTATGCCGTTAAACGGTCGTAAAGACCATCATTCTCGAACAGCACACCTACAGACCTTCTTGCTTCATCGTTCTCGGATAGGTCGATCCCATTCACGAACGCGGTGCCTGAGGTCGGTCTCAACAGACCTAACAGTATCCGCATCGTCGTAGTTTTTCCTGCTCCATTCGGACCAAGATAACCAAAGACCTCTCCTTTCTGGACCGCGAACGATATTCCGTTCAATACCGGACGGCCATTGAATACCTTACGCAGTTCATGGAGCTCGATCGATTGCACCCATCTCACCTTAACGATATTGCTTAGATGCTCTAAGCGATACTGAAGGAAGCGATATATGGACAAAAACCTTTGGGCTAAATAGCTCGCTCCTCATCTAGGACATATCAGACATCCGCACGCCGCGGCTCTATGCCGGTCTGTTGTTCTTGGCGCCCGATACGGCCTATGGACAGATCATTTTTCAAAGCGCTGCTTGAGCAGCATTGAGCACACGCTCGAACTGACCATTCCAGGCCTTATACGGCCTGCTTATCATGGACCCCCATCGGACCTAACAATCCAAAGGCAGCAGCCATCGCTCCTTCTTCCGCCTTTTGCATATCCGCCGAGGTTCCGATGATGATGACGTCCCCATCATTAAGGTCAAAAAGACGCCGTATCGCCTTAGCGATCTCTGGCGAGTTCTCATCAAGATCAAAGTTCATAGGGACAGAAAGAGAATCCCCCTTCACTATTATCGTTGTAGCCCCGTCCGCACCGGCCTTCATAGCTTGATCGCGTTGTTCCATTCCAGATGTCACTGCTGATGCTTTTCCTTTGACCTGTACCGCTACAGAATGTTTTCCTAGAGTTATCTCAGGAAGATCTAGTATGTAGACCTGGAAAGGGATCTTCTGAAGGTAATCGAGACCTGCTTTTGATATTCGGATACCAGTCTGTTTAATGTCGATAAGACCTTCATCACGGAGATTATCGATTATGGTCCTCATGCTGCCTTCTCCAATGCCGATACGGTCTGCTAACTGCTTCCTTCCTTTTCTCATACCATCTGATAGCAAGGACAGCGTCTTGTAAACATGATAATCGCTAAAACGATGGAGCGGACCATATTTGGAGCTGTCAATAAGATTCATCAAAGCAGAATACTACAACAGCATCATAAACAATTTGCTATGCTAACGAACGGTAAACTGCCCAAACACATGAACGATCCTTCGTATGTGTTGGGCTTCCTTAGGCCATCCGAGGTTGATAAGAGTGAACAATAAGATCGTATGGCCTTAGTATAAATGAAATGAACATGTCATTACTTTATCTCATGCCGATCGTTTAAAAGCATGATCACCACCCGGAGGACGGTCATAGTGGAAAGAGAGAAAGCTCCGAGCTCAGCTCGGATGGTAAATAAGAGTTCAAGATCAATAGATATGATCAAATGTCTAGCTTGCTGGCCGACAAAAATTCATCAATATCTTATATTCTACATTCTAATAACATAGATAATTATAGTAGTATGTAATTCCTCCTCCGAGAGGATAGAGTAAGCTTCAGAATTTTCCCCACTATATGCTTCGAGCTTACTCTGTTCTCGTTATCTCTTCAACGATGATTTTGAGAGACCAATGTCGTTCAAAGAATATACATGATATTATGAGCGCCCTCTTTTTCCTACTTTCATCGCCTTTGGCTCATCGACGTATAGGCTGTCGCAATTAGGGCACTTGATGGGTTCTGTGGTCGTTGACCCAGTTGGGAACATTTCTCCCCCCACATACCAAACATGACGACATTTATTGCATTCGCGCCTTCTTCTTTCTATGTCATCCGCTAAATCCTCTTCATCTATCTCTTCATCATCGGGCATGGTGTTCGCTCCATTCTCCAAATGTTGTTCATGTCGATCATCTTTCTCGATCAGCATATTTATGAATATTTTCTTCTGCTTGACATTTCTTCCACGATATCATCGGATATTTTGGATCTTGTCAAGTACGGTCTAGTGACCAGTAAGGCAAGGAATGACCCATATCATCAAGTCAGGACCACCTTTATATTTGTTCTACTAGCCAGCGTCTGAGCGGCCCATGCTATACAAAATGCAAAAATGCTAGCTGGACCGAACGTGACCTTATATTGTTGGTATTACAAACAGGTCTTACGTTCCAGTGAGATCGGCAGACGCATGTGAGAATGTGATGGTGTGATCTCATTTCCCCTTTCTACCGACCAGGAAGAGAGATGTCTACTCATCATTTATCGAGTGCCATTCCCCAGCGTCAATATGGTATTCGATAAGGTCGGCAAAATTACCATCATTATGCATAACGAATATAGTTATTAGACCTGCTTCTGCCCCTTTAGACCGTAGCTCAGCGACTTTTTTTTCTACGAACATGACTGATTCTGCTAATGAACCGAAATGCATTGAGCGTGTTCCAATGTCCGTTACATCCCTTAATTCATCATCGAATATCTCACACTGATATTCTTGACCAAGCATATTCATCGCTTCCTATGATACATGCCACCCCATTCAACGTGCATTTATCGAAGGTCTCAATAACTTTTTGATCGGTCATGACATTCTTTCCATCTATGGATATCCAATGGATCGGCTTACCGCTCATCTGTCGATCATGACGCTAGGCAGTTGCTTCTTACGGGTCTCAGACATACATTTTCCGATGGATATCTTTTCAAGTTTCTTCTGCAGTAGATGAGGTTGCTCACTGCTATATTCTTCAACTCTTCACATATAATCGCTTCGCCTCAATGGCGGCCTTGACATCGTCTATGGTCAGCTCTTTGTTACTAAGGAGATAAGCTAGCGTATCGTTGCTGCGACCGCCCAATTGATAATTTGCAGAGTCATCAGCAGATATCCCTGCATCCACCAAGGATATGATCGCGTCAGAAGTGAAGGCTCCGGCCGACAGATAGTTGTGAGCTTCTGGAACCGAGATGCCATGATCCAGTAATGCCTCGACATCTTCTGAGGTCTCACCTCCATTGGCATGAGACCTTGTGATCTCATAGTACATGCTCTGCTTGGCCTCATCAATAAGCCAGTCCAGCAATTCGTTCATACGTTCGTCCAGCTCCCTGTTATGGACCATGTTGATTATTTGTTTGACTGATGAATACCTGCCGTCCGAATTATTGCTACTTAGCTCACCATTGGCCCACTTCGTTAGACCGCCATTGTACTCGCCGATCTGTTTGCCATCAACGACAAGAAAGAGACCCGCCGTGTTCTCTATTAGATCAAAATAAACGTTCGCATCTCGCCTTGATGACCTCCTTGTCGCTAGTTGTGTTCCAATGATCTTTGTCATTTTCGGGACCTTCCTCTGATGCATCGATCGCATCGGCATTACTGCTCTCTAGCTCAAGGTTTATTATTACTATCCACGACCAGGGTCGATCAACGACGATAACTGACCCTCTTCGATCGTTCATTCGATATCGCGCTGATCCACAAGTATATCGTTATGGACCATGCAGTGCCGTTCTGGCGAGATCTATTAATCCAACCATAAACTTACGCTCCTCTCGCTGGCATATTTATTCGTAAGTTGGTCATATGTCGGTCAACGATCCATGCTATGGTCGTTCTGACCTAACATTCTGCGATCTTATCTTAAAAAACACATGTTGCAATGCGTCCCACTAGCATCAATATTGGATCAGATATCCTTTTTCCCCTCGAATAATATACGGTGATGTCAGTGAGACCAGATATGCGATGGACATTGTCCTGATCGCGCCGTCCTGACGTGTACTAACAAAGCATATATCCTTAGCTAATGTATAAATGGAAGATTTATCATTTAGGAAAGATAAACTAAATGGTCTTCCCATAAGTCCTGAGATCAGGAACTTTGAACTTTGACGTTAGATCGGGGCAAAGAGATGAGCCTTAAAAAATTTCTGGTAAGTGGCACTGCAACATTGTCATTTGCAGTTGTTCTAACAGCTTTGATCTTTGTCACCGCTGCATGGACATTCAGCAATACGTTGGTCATCAATGGGCAGAATGTAGAATATCAGGATAGCATTTCCATCCAAACCGCATCTGGTACAACGAATACTTGGAGCGAGATATCTGAAAAATTAGTCGGCACTGCCTATTATCAGAAACGTTACTGCTACCTTGGTCGATATGTCAACATCTGGCTATAATTACATGCTCTCAGTGAATATTAGCGACTCAAATGGTCTGTCATCGCTAACTAACGACATCCAGGTCTGGTACCTGTTTGATGGTAATTTTGTCCAGCTGACGCTGACAAGGCAGATCATGCCGGATAGCTCATGTTATCTGAATGGGACAACATCGCCCTTGTTCATATCTAGTTCAAGCTCGGTCCCAGCCCCATCACAGACATGGGAGTTCATGATAATAGCCGGGACACCGGGAACATATGGATTTTCATTCGTTGCTATACAGTAAGTTCGATCATAGCTATCGGATTCTGAGGATGCGATACGCTAAATCCATCGACCATCCCTTTCAATGGACCGTCCCCGCATTTCAAGTTACTTCTTGACTGTCCAAGATACCATTTCTGTAACGAATGACGTATTGCAGAGGTCGCTCTCATCTCAGGAATGGGGGATCATTCTATGCTTCCATTATCAAGCGATCCTGCCCATAAGCCTCAGTAATGAGTTGCCTTTTCCTTCGCTCAGTCAAAAGCAAAAGGCGTTCCTGTAAGCTTCTCAGATGTTTCCCAAAGCTTTCGAGCAGCCGCTTCATTCATTGCTGGTTTCGGGATCTTGATCCTGACCGGATCTCCCATCATCCCCATCATCCGATCTGGCCCGAAATAATCGCCGCTGATCGTATCTGGGGATGTAGCGGCACGCAGGCTTGGCAAGGCACCATGGGCCGCATCCTGTGATAGGAATGATGCCAGTAGCTTTTGTGAATAGCTTTGTGGCTTTCCTGGTCCGCTTGTCTGAAGATTAGTGCGTGCATACCCTGGATGAGATGCATTGCTAATTACGGGCACCTTTGCCTCGGTCGCTCGCCTTCCAAGTTCTAAAGAGAACATAAGGTCCGCCAATTTTGATTGACAATAAGCTTTCCAAGGGCTATATGATCTATCCCAGTTCAGATCATCGAAGTTTATGCGCCTCTTGCCTAGATTGGCTGCTCCGCTCGATACTGTCGTTACTCTTGGAGAAGCTGAACGTCGAAGGACTGGCATCAGCAGTGCGGTCAGAACGAACGGCCCCAAAAAATTCGTCCCTAACTGCAGTTCGAAGCCTTCTTTTGTCGACTCTCGAGCAGGAACGGACATAACTCCTGCATTGTTCACAAGAAGGTCCAATTTTGATTCATTATTTATCTTTGAGGTGAAAGTCCGAACTGAGCTCAGATCGGCCAGGTCAAGGATCTCAAAACGTACCTTAGCCTGGGGGAGCTGCTTCCGGATGCGTTCAACAGCATCCTGTCCCTTTTCCTCGGTACGGGTGGTCAAGACGACTTCCCCACCTGCACGTGCAAGCTCAAGAGCTGTATTCCATCCGATACCGCTGTTAGACCCAGTTACGACAGAAAGTTTGCCATTCTGGGCTGGGATATTCGCAAGGGTCCACTCTGGCTTTGCCATATTATCTTTCCTCAGTGGGCATATTCTTCGATAGGTATATAGATGAACGGATGGACCAGGACCTGAACCATTAGCAAGGAAAAATACCATACGTTAGAATAATATTTATCACATAAGTGAGCGAAGGTGGGAATGGCCATGTTATCAAGAACAGGCCATTTTTATATCATTTGGCCGATGTTGGTGCTAACGAGCAGATAAGTTTTCGTTGTATTCCCCGCATCGTGATATTGGACAAAGCATTCGTATTGAAGGCCTGTGACCTGGTCGTCCCAGTCATGCTCTGTGTAAGATGTTGTGTTATACTCATACTCCTCAACTGTCTTTTGGCCATAGACCGTAGAAATGCTCTGTTGCCCCTGATCAGTCATCGTTACAGGACCGGACGGTTGGCTGTCATTAGTTGAATTCACTATCCATTCATTCCCTATCAGCTCAAATGTATACAATCGGGACGTGATATTCCCAGAGGAGTTGATTATATACTCTATGTTCATTCTTGACGAAGTAATATTGCTGAATATCATTTTCTCAGATTCATAGGTTGTACTGCCTGATGAGGACACAGTAACGTTATACAACAGATAGTCCCCGTTGATCAGGACTATCGACGGTGTAGCGGCTGTCGGCGCAGCATATGAACCAACAACTAAGGCTGCCGCAACGATCAGGACGGCGACTAATAGGGACGCGACAATGATCGCTATCATCTTATGTCCCTTTCTGCCACGATCGATGCCAGCATTTTGTCCGCTGCTTGTTGTGTTGGATGCCTGAACGATGGGTGCTGAAGTAGCCTGATCCTGAGCTATTGGAGAGGCCGGTCCATGATCTGCCCCGTCTGATCGGCCGGCATTATATTCCACAACATTATCCTGAGCCTCGCTGGTCGCATCGATAAATAACTTGGTCCCACAGATATGGCAAAAACTCGCTCCCGGTGGGTTCTCGGATCCGCACTCGTGACAGTATGTCATCGTTCACTCCCGATTTACAGCGAAGCACTAGCTATGTTAAGTTTTCAAAGTTCCTTATAGCGACTGCGTTAACAGCGTTCCATAGTCGCTTTCGCCTATCCTTCAGAGCGCTCAATATGAATAAATTACAATCCATATTCGATCCATTACTACTCATGATAGGATAGATAAGGCTTCCTAACTAAGCCTGTTCAACAGGAAGATAGATAACACCTGAAGATCAAGAATGTCATGAACGGCCTATCTATTTATGAAGATCAGCTGCCGAAAAGGACTGGAATCCTGTCAATAGTACGATCATTAATGGAAAAAACGGCATTGTTCTCATCTACGCTGTCATTTTAGGCATGAGCGGACTTGGCATCGATCATCCTACGAATGAATTTTCCTAGCTAACGACGAAACATATACCTTTCTATTAGTATGAATAGTATCTACTATTTTTATTAGTAGCATTATAATAGTTGTAAACTGATATGTTCTTAAACCTTTTATATTAAAATGATCGGAGGCTAAATATATGGGAAAACTTATAAACAAAGCAATATTATATTTTTTGACCATGTCAATGATCGCATCGATCTGTATCCCCATAAGGTTCATAAAAGTCTGAACATGTAGGATCTCATCAAGAATATAGAAAGTAAACTAATTGTAGGAACAGGAAAAGCTCCTGTTCCAGATCTTTTAAGGAATGGACGGGCCGAATACCGGCATCCGGTCGTGGACCCTTTAGCGTATCGTTCCAGGCTGACCAGCTACTATCACTGACCCACCCTAGAATACAACCTCCCTCCAATGATTATCAGGGCGACAGCGATGCCAATGAGCACAGCAAAATCCGTTGCTATTCCATATTCGCTGACCCCCCTACGATCATTAGCCCTCTCAGAGCGTCGACCATGTAGGTTAGAGGGTTGATGTAAGCTACGACCTTTAACCAGCTAGGCATAATGGATATTGGATAGATGGCATTGCTAGCAAAGAACAGTGGCATGGTTATCATCTGTCCTATGCCCATGAACCGGTCCCTTGTCTTCACCATGCAGGCTATGATCAAGGAAAGAGTAGAAAATACGGCGGCCCCCAGCATGACTATCAGGACCACGAGCAGTATGTTTATGGGATCAAGTATCACACTTACGCTGATAACGACCGCCAGAACGAAGACGATGAGCGCCTGGGACAAACTGCGAAGACCAGCGGAGAATGCCTTACCAGCCACTATGGCGGTACGAGGCGTAGGGCTTGAAAGGAACTTTTGAACAATGCCAAGGTCACGTTCCCACACTATCGAAATGCCATAGAAAATGGAGATGAAGAGTACACTTTGAGCCAATATCCCAGGGGTCATGAAATCAATATAAGGTATATTCCCTGTAGGGATCACCTTTACCTGATTAAGGACCTCTCCGAAGACCAATAGCCATAGGATGGGTTGGACCGCACGCGTTAATAGGTCGGTCGGATCATGGCGTAGCTTGCGGGCCTCCAGTTCCGTTATGACGATCGATTTCTTTATGAACCGCCAAATGTACGCTAAGATACCTTCATGCGTCACTGTTGTTGTATTACCCGAGACGTTGAGCGGTTTTACGATCTCTTTGTATGTCACGATAGTTCCCTCCAGTATCTATGGCGTCACCAGTAAGTTTTATGAACGCATCATCCAATGATCCCACGCCAGCTTTTTCCTTAAGTTCGCTGGGCGTTCCAAGGGAGATGAGATGGCTCTTGTTCATGATCCCGATACGGTCACATAGCGCATCGGCCTCATCCATGAGATGGGTCGTCAAGAATATGGTGGTCCCATAGTCATCCCTAAGTTTTATGATCATTTCCCATACAGCCCTTCGGGCAATAGGGTCTAACCCGACAGTAGGCTCATCTAGGAACAGGACCTTTGGTCGATGAAGCGTTGATTGTGCGATCTCAAGGCGTCTTACCATTCCGCCAGAATATGTACGCACTAGCTTGTCGCTGAAGTCCTTTAGGCCCATGTTCTCCATCGCTTCACGGACCCTAGGTCCGAGCTCTTTGCTGGGCACCTCGTATAATTTGCCAAAGATCATTAGGTTCTCATAACCAGTAAGGGTCGCATCAGCTGAAAGGAGCTGCGGCACATATCCCATTATCCTTCGTACTGCCGACGCTTGCTTGGTTATATCCAGGCCGTTCACTTCCGCTCGACCAGAGGATGGCGGCAGAAGGGTAGTAAGCATCTTGATGGTCGTAGTTTTTCCAGCGCCATTTGGGCCTAGAAGGCCGAACACCTCGCCCTCTTCTACATTGAGGTCTAACGGACTTACGGCCGTAAACTCCCCAAATCGGCGTGATAGTTTCTCTATTTTCACTGATATCATTTTATTATCCTCTTTAACTTGATCTGGTCAATTGTATCAAGGGTCGATCATGACAATGTGCCTCACAAAGTTTGTCGATCTTTGGGCAAAAGTTTTGGTAATATGACCTTTACTCGCTCGAAAGTCTCGTAGAGATATTCCAGCTCTTCATCGCTCAGGTCTGAGAGGTCTTGGACCAATCTGTTCTTCATTTTCTCTCTGCGCTCCGCCATGAACATTTTTCCATGTTCTGTGAGACCGATCTTTAGAACTCTACGGTCGGAAGGATCTGGTAACCTTTCAACATAACCTTCTCTAACTAACTGATCAACGATCTTTGTTAAGTTCTGTTTAGAATATGAAAGGGCCTCGGCAACGGTGGACATGGGGACAGGCCCATGTTTTCTTACCATAACAAGGACCGCGATGGTCGGTGAGAAAGGGCTCTTCATCCCAGAGGGATCAGGTCGCAATATGCGCCTATATATGACTGGAACTGTCTGGAATATATCGTCTGCAATAGCATATATCCGTTCGTCCTGGTCCATGTTCTCACGTCATTAGTACCCATTATGAATAGTTCACTAAGGGTAATAACTCGATAAGATGCGATTATTTAAGATCATTTGCAACAGTGATCCGCATTGATAGTGATCAGATGTAAGATCGCGATCTTCCAAAAAAAGGATATTGGGTCCATTTGATAATTCTAGAACAAAAGCCATTCTCAAAAGACTACGGACGGTTTTCTATCCCTAACACTCGGTTAAGTAAAAAAATATTATATTATCTGGGGCGACTCAAAATGGTCGCAGACCCAGACAATATTGTTTAATTTCTGCAAACAGTCCAGTATCCGTTGCCCATTTCCATGCTGTATGTGCCAGTGGACAGGTCTACGGTTTCAGTACCATTTGATCCAGTCACGAAGAGGGAGACCGGGCTCGCCGAGGTAAAGTTCTGACGGCTACAGTTCTGACCACAGTTCCACGAGGACATCCAATGGGTCGAGTTCGCACTTATCGTGGTCGTGCCATTGGAATAGAATACTTGCCCTTTTCCACAGCTTTCATGCGCGTTCATGCCGCATAGTGCAGGTACAGAGAAACTTGGCTGACTAACGGTAACATTCCAGGGTCCAGTAGCCTGGACGTATAGTGTGTAGTTCACAGAGTGTGAATCGCAAGGGTACGAAAGCTGGCCGACGATGACGGTACCATTGTAGTTAACTATGGACGAAGCAAGCGTGGTGCAATACGTGCCATTCTTATAGAGCTCTATCGTCCCAGATGTCATATTGATATTGAATACCAAAATGCCGGGTGTTGCGCTAAAATTGCTGGTCATAGTACTTGATGTGCCGCTGAATGTCACATTGGCGGCGCGGACATCCGTACAGTTCTGAGATGATATGCTGTTAGACGTCGGTTGCTGTGTGTTAGTGGCGCTAGTGCTGCCAAGGGCCATCACAAGGACGGCTGCCACGATTGCTGCAGCAACGACGACTGAGATTATAGCTAAAAATCTTTTTCCCATTATATTCCCCCATTATATTTTTCATCATTATGACCGTCCGCGGTCACATATAACATTTCCATCGTTATTCCAAGGATCGTAAAACTCATGAAAGACCAGCATTTTCCATGATCGTGTCACTTAAACCGGAGAGGTATGCTCTTCGGTTAGCGCATACGATTTGAGAGAACTATGATCCTGATCGGTAACAGGACATGAACTGTGGTGAATGCCTCTCCCACAGCTTTTTATCCTGATCATCTATCTCATGGCAAAACCGTTATGATATCTAAATTTAGCTCGTCCAGCGGAACTTAGGGATTAATGATGCAAATGGGGCAATGATTATTGATTAGAAAAAAAGATGATCGGACCGGTTCTGTTCTAACGAATGAGGACGAGCTCATATCCAAACCGGATATAATCTCTCTTGAAGTAAAGGACGTTCTGCAAAAGGTTGGTACGTCCGAGAGGGGATTAAGTTCAAATGAAGCCAACGAGCGATTGGATAAGTATGGTACGAACGATGTTGCCGGGAAAAAGAAGAAAAGTTCAGCCGTTAGGTTCGTCTCATATCTTCTTGATCCCCTTACCCTGATATTACTGATCGCAGGGACTTTGACCTTCATCACTGGAGATATGGTCGATTCGACCATCATCTACATCATAGTGCTCTTGAGCAGTTCTCTCCAGTTCTACCAAGAGAATAAATCTGAGAAAGCGTCCGAAGAGCTGACCAAAAAAGTGGCAGTGACCACCACGGTCATGAGAGATGGGGAGAAGTCGGAGCTTCCTCTATCTCAGCTTGTTCCTGGCGACATCGTACTTCTTTCAGTTGGGGACATCGTGCCTGCTGGGTGCAGGATAATCCAGAGCAAGGACCTGTTCATTGATCAATCCGCGCTAACTGGGGAATCCATGCCAGCGGAGAAAATACCGGGGGTCATAAGCAAGGACAAGGTCGATGAGACCTCCGAGTGGACCAACTATCTTTTCATGGGCACATCGGTCATTAGCGGTTCGGCCACAGCAGTTGTGGTCCGCACAGGACGGTCCACCCAGTACGCTCAGATAGTAGAGCGCCTTGTTCAGCGGCGTCCTTTAACAGAGTTCGAGCGCAGCTCCAGGAAATTCGGTTATCTGATAATGCAGGTCACGATCGTACTTGTGGTCGCTGTTTTCCTCATCAATGCCCTGAACGATCGGAACATCATTCAATCACTTCTGTTCTCCATTGCCCTGGCAGTAGGGCTGACACCCGAGCTTCTGCCGATGATAATCATGATCAATCTCTCCGAGGGCGCCCTTCATATGAGCAAGAAGGACGTCGTGGTCAAGAGATTGGAATCGATCCAGAACTATGGGAGCATGGACGTTCTATGCACCGACAAGACCGGCACCCTGACCGAGAACAAGGTCTCGCTGGTCAAGTTCGTGGATATTCTCGGTGAGGACGATCAGAATGTTCTCAGATTATCGTTCGTGAATAGCCTTTTCGGGACTGGACTGAGAAGCCCTCTGGATGGGGCCATCCTTGCTCATAAGGAAGTAGAGGCAAAAGAGTTCGAGAAACTTGATGAGATACCTTTCGACTTTGTTCGAAAGAGAATGTCTGTGGTCGTCAAGAATGGTGCGGAAAGGATAATGGTGACCAAGGGTGCCCCAGAGGAGATGCAGAAGTGCGTCACATCATATGAGGTCCAAGGAAAGGTCCTGCCTTTGGATGATGAGACCAAGAAACAAATGTCCTGTCTATCCAACGACCTTAGCACTGACGGTCTCAGATTACTTGGTGTTGCTTATAAGAAAATAGATACTACCAGGAACGTCTTCACCATTGCCGATGAGACCGATATGGTCTTCGTAGGTTTCGTAGCTTTCCTGGACCCTCCCAAGGAGAGCGCAAAGGACTCGATAAAGGCGCTTCAGAGATCAGGGATAACGCTAAAGGTCATAACCGGTGACAGCGAGCTTGTGACCAAGAAAGTTTGCAAGGAGCTTGATCTTGAGATCATCGGCATAGTTACGGGTAAGGACCTTGAAGGCAAGAACGAAGCAGAACTGAATGACATCGTTGAGAGAACGAATATCTTCGCAAGGGTGAACCCCGCTCAGAAGAACGACATTATACTTGCACTAAAAAGGAACGGACATGTGGTGGGGTTCATGGGTGATGGTGTTAACGATGCTCCATCATTAAGGACAGCAGATGTAGGGATATCTGTTAACAATGCGGTGGATGTTGCCAAGGAATCTGCGGACATCATATTGATGAAGAATGATCTTCGCGTCCTTAATGAGGGTGTACTGGAAGGCCGTAAGACTTTCGGCAACACCATAAAGTACATTCAAATGGGCATAAGTTCCAACTTCGGGAACATGTTCTCGATCGCAGGAGCTTCATTATTTCTCCCGTTCCTTCCAATGCTTTCGATCCAGATCCTTTTACTTAATCTTCTGTACAATATATCACAAACTGCCATTCCTACAGACAATGTGGACGATGAGTATGTGGAAAAGCCAAAGCGTATGGACATAAAGTTCATACGGGATTTCATGCTGTTCTTTGGTCCTATAAGCTCCATCTTTGACTACATGACGTTCGGGGTCATGATATTCTTTTTCCATGCGTCAGGAAGTCTATTCCAGACCGCATGGTTCGTCGAATCGATCGCTACTCAGACACTGATAATCTTCGCTATACGCACACGGAAGAGCCCGTTCTTCAAGAGCCGTCCAAGCCTACTTCTGACCCTAAGCAGCGTCACATTGGTAGCCTTAGGGATCATCCTGCCATTCTCACCTCTTGCTGGTGTCTTCAGCTTTGTGCCGCTTCCATTGGCATTCTTCGGGGTGCTTATCGCATTCGTTGGGATATACTTCCTGCTCGTAGAGACAATGAAGATCTGGTTCTATCGTCATCATGACCAGGACTTTATGGTGAATACAAAAGAGAGGAAAGCTGCGAAAAAAGATATTCTTTTGGTAAAGCCTAACGAAAATAAACCTTCTGGATGATCATTGCGTAGTATGTTCGAACAGGGTCTCTATTAGCTCTAGGGTCAGGTGGGCCGGACATCTAAAAGATCTGACCCCATGGGTAGATAATTCTCCTTAAATAGGAAGGAATATCCAATATTATTATACAATACGGGTATTCCGATCGCCATTATTACACAAATGTACCATTGTCTTATTAGGTGTACTTGGCATGATGATTCAACAAATTCATGGACGAAAGAGGTGATATAAATGATTCAACCAAATTTACCAAATAAATAGCATTCCTTATTAAAATCCCCTACTGGTATCGATGGTTTTGATGATATCACAAGAGGAGGTCTGCCACGAGGGCGGCCGACGCTCATCGTCGGCGGACCTGGTGCTGGTAAGACTCTATTCGCCATGGAGTTCCTTGTCAACGGTGCCACGAAGTTCAACGAGCCTGGTGTCTTCTTTTCGTTCGAGGAGACCGAGAACGAGCTCATACAGAACGTCGCCTCGCTAGGCTTCGATGTCAAGTACCTCGAAGCTAAGAAATTGCTTTCCATCGACTAAGTCAAGGTCGAAGCGGCCGAGGTCATAGAGACCGGCGAGTACGACCTCGAAGGTCTGTTCGTACGTCTAGGCTACGCTATCGATTCGATCGGTGCTAAGCGTGTCGTGCTAGACACGATCGAATCCATATTCTCAGCGTTCACCAACACGCTAGTACTTCGCTCCGAACTGCGTCGAATGTTCCGTTTCCTCAAGGACAAGGGCGTCACAGCGGTCATCACCGGCGAGAAGGGCGAAGGCACGCTGACACGCAACGGCCTCGAGGAGTACGTTTCTGATGCGGTCATCGTTCTGGACAACCGCATCATAGGCAACATCGCCACCCGTCGTATGAGGGTCATCAAGTACCGCGGCTCATCCCACGGTCCGAACGAGTATCCGTTCCTGATCGACGAACATGGCTTCTCCGTGCTGCCTGTCTCATCGATAATGCTCAACGCCATTGCCTCCGATGAACATGTCTCATCAGGCATCAAGGACCTCGATGCAATGCTCGATGGCAAGGGCTACTTCAAGGGCAGCACCATCCTCATTACTGGTGAGGCGGGTACCGGGAAGACGAGCTTCGGAGCTGAGTTCGTTCAGGCCGCTTGCAGCAGCGGCAAAAAGGCGTTGTTCCTGACGTTCGAGGAGTCGCCTAGTCAGATAATGCGGAACATGAGGTCGATCGGCATCGACCTCGGACCGTTCCTGAAGAGCGGGTCGCTTGTAGTTCATGCTGATAGACCTACCTCCTACGGACTGGAGATGCATCTCGTCACTTTGCATAAAATGGTCAACGATCTCAGGCCTGATGTGGTCGTCCTCGATCCGATAAGCAGCCTCATGGCGATCGGCGAGGAACTTGAAGTACGCTCTACTCTTGTCAGAATGGTCGACTTCCTGAAGATGAACGGCGTGACGACGGTCCTGACCGACCTAAAGCATGGTGAGAGACCTAGGCAGAGCTCGATGATATCGTCGCTCGTCGATACCTGGATAATGCTCGAGAACGTCGAAGCGAACGGCGAGAGCGACCGCATCATCCGACTTATCAAATCGAGAGGAATGGCTCACTCGAACCAGGTACGCGAGTTCCACATCACTAGCAATGGCATTGACCTCATCCCGCCATACATCGGTCCGGCCGGAGTGCTTACTGGCTCAGCACGCTACGCTCAGGAAGCCATGGAGCGAGCGGATGAAGTCGCTCGAGCTGATGAGATCAAGCGCTCCAAGCAATCAATGGAGCAGCAGCAGAAGATGTTCGACTCAAAGATCGAAGCGCTGCGAGCTGAGCTCGAAGATAAGAAGGCGGACCTGGAGCGCAAGATCAGTGAAGAAGAACGACGCAAGGAAGCTCTCGAGAACAATCGGCGGCACCTGAAGGCGCTGAGGACATCGAGCGGTAAGGAGATAGAGCGATGAGCGATGGTGACGAGGAGAGCAAGAAGTACGACCTGCGGCTCTACGTCGCTGGTCAGACGCCTAGGTCGCTCGCTGCGCTCGTCAATCTGAAACGCATATGCGAAGAGAGACTGAAGGGGCAGTACCGCATCGAGGTCATCGACCTGAAGGAGCATCCTGAGCTCGCTAGGTCGGACGAGATAATGGCCATCCCGACGTTGGTAAGAAAGCTTCCGGAGCCGATAAAGAAGATCGATCGGGGACCTATCGAACGAGGAAAAAGTGCTTGTAGGCCTCGATATCGAACAACATGATGAGGAATGAGAAATGGACCGTACCGAGAACATTTGACGTCGACGCGAAGAACATGAAGTACGTTCTTCGCTTGTATGTTACCGGGATGACATCCAGAGCTCAGGACGCGATACGCAACATTCGAAGGATATGCGACGAGGAGCTCAAGGGGCGGTACGAGCTTGAGGTCGTTGACGTTTACCAGCAGCCGGAGCTAGCTAAGAAGGAGCAAGTGATCGCTGCTCCGACATTGATACGAGAGCTGCCATTGCCGTTGAGGAAGCTCGTAGGCGACATGTCCGACAAGCAGAAAGTGATCGTAGGCCTGGAGATAATGCCTGAGAAAAAGGATAGCAAGAGCAGGAATGGCAAGATAGATAAGAATGAAGGAAAGAAGTGACATGTCGTTGAAGAACGAAGATCTCTCCGAGGACGAACGCTCGTCAGAGCTGGACGACCTGCGAGCTAAGAACAAGGAGCTCAAGCAGCGGCTCGACGAGAGCGAGCAGACGCTGAACGCCATACGCAACGGCGAGGTCGATGCGTTCCTCATATCGACCGACAGCGGCGAACAGGTGTACACGCTCAAGGGAGCTGACGAACCATACCGCATATTCCTGGAGCAGATGAACGAGGGCGCCATCATCATTTCCAGGGACAGCACCATACTGTACAGCAATCAGAGCTTCGCTCGATCGATGAGAACGCAGCTGGACAAGGTCATAGGCGATGACCTGCTCAGCTACATTCATTCCTCTGACCGTATGATGTTCCAACATCTATTGGATAGGAGCGTGAACGGCCGCGTACGCGACGAGATGCTCCTCAAGGCCAAGGACGGCACCAGGATGCCGATGCAGATATCGATCAACCTCCTGTCCGCACCTGGCGCGCCGACGTACTGCATCATCACTTACGACCTCACGGAGCGCATACTCGCCGAGGACGCGCTCAAGAAGGCGAACGAACGATTGGAGCATAGAGTGCTAGAACTTACCAGGGAGCTGAGGGAGAGCGAAGCGAACTTGGCCAAGGCGCAGCACATCGCACACATCGGAAGCTGGGAATTCAACTTAAGTTCGGGGGAATCACTGGTCCCCTGAGCTATACGCGATATGCGGATTGGAACCGAAAAGCTTCACACCGACGATAGACCTGTTCACCAAATACGTTCACCCCGATGACAGAGAGCTTGTTAAAAACGAAATGCAGAATGTCATCTCCAAGGGAACGCCGGTCAACTTCGACTTCCGGATCATTGCGGCTGATGGCTCGGTCCGTGTTCTGAACAGCAACAGGGAGATCGCTGAGCGAGATAAAGATGGAAAGCCTCTCCTGATAGTAGGAACGAGCCAGGATGTCACAGACCGCAAGCGAATTGAGGATGAGCTGATACGCTCCAACACCGAGCTTCAACAGTTCGCTTACGTCGCCTCGCACGATCTTCAAGAGCCGTTACGAATGGTCTCCATCAGTCTCGGGAGGCTAGGGAAGAAGTATGGTGATAGGCTCGATGGCGAGGCCAAGCAGTACATGGACTATGCTACCGAAGGTGCCTCAAGAATGAGGGAGCTAATAAATGACCTGCTGACGTACTCGAGGGTCGATTCCCCGGGCAAGGAATTCTCTAAAGTGGATATGAATGTTGCATTATCGAACGCGCTCAAAAATCTCAATGCTTCGATAACAACGAACCACGCCACCATCAATGCTGATCCGTTACCGACGGTCATGGCGGACGGAACGCAGGTGACCGAGCTGCTTCAGAACCTCATCAGCAACGCGGTGAAGTATCACGGCGAACGACCGCCGGAAATAAAAGTAACATGCTCTGAGAAAAGGGGCGAGTATCAGATAGCCGTTCGGGACAATGGCATCGGCGTCGCTTCACAGTATCAAGAGAAGATATTCCAGATGTTCCAACGATTGCATTCGAGAGAGAAGTATGAGGGAACAGGCATCGGGCTCGCCATATCGAAGAAGATCGATCGAACATCATGGCGGCCGTATCTGGGTCGAGTCTGATGGCAAAAACGGTTCGACGTTCTACTTCACCATATCTAAGGTCAGCGGGGGGGAGAAATTAGATGAGTGAACCCATTCGAATTCTGATCGCCGAGGACAACGCAGCGGACAGGATGTTCATCAGGGAAATGCTCCATGACACCGGCATCGCCGCTCATATCGATGAGGTGGAGGATGGCGCCGAGGCCTTGGCGTTCTTGAAGAAGGAAGATCGGTACGCCTCATGCTCAAGACCTCAGCTCATCATTCTCGACCTGAACATGCCCAGGATAGGTGGGGAGGAGTTCCTGCAGAAAGCAAGTGATCTGATAGACGGCATCGAGGTAGTGATATTCAGTGGCTCGCCTAGAAAGGTCGTTCCACCTACCGGATCAACATGCCGTGGCATGGTCAAGCCATCTGACAACAAGGAGTTCGAAGCAACGATCGGAGCATTGAAAGAGATCATGCAGAAGATACTGCCTCGGTAGAGCAAGGAAACTAGGAAGAGGTGAGATCTTTCATATTTAACGCCTGAGCCGGATATATGAGCGTGACAAAGGCATGCAAGCACACCTGATCATCGACCAGCTGAAGCTGCTAGAGACCGCCAACTTCTATGGAGCATTTGTTTTCACCTTCGTTTTTCCTCGTGGTCCCTACAATGACGATCCCAAGTTTGACATTGACCGGGAAAGTGCTAGCCTGGTAAAAACATTGGCCAAGGGGGAAGCACGGCACAATCTATCCGGACATGACCTGGGAGCCAAAGAGATCGTTCAAAGCAGTAGCTGATTACTATTATGATCTTTAACTTCTTTGTGCAAAACCAACAATGTCATTTTAGTTTACCGCATGAGAGGCGATCTGAGGTGGATAACCAACCCTTTTCCAATATTGCCCAATAAAAAAGGTGACAGGGCTGAGAATGAACCCCCTGAGTTTAGAGCTGTAGATAGATGCATTGGCTGGCATTTTTGGAAATTGCAGACCCTAAGAAAAACAACGCGTCTAACATTGGAAAGCATCATTTGCCGTTCAGGCAGCCCCGCAACCGGGACATAATGCTTCCTAATGCAATATCCTTATCATCATTGGTTATCTAAAAAGGTTCCATCTATATTGTATGGAGATGTATTGACGATATGATCCATAAGTCTCTCATCGATCAAAAGTTCCTAATCCAGGTTCCGAGATAGTGAACACTGGCTCCTGACTTCTTTCCTCAGCGTCGTGCTGCGACCTGACGGAGAGTACACTACTTATCATCATTGAGACTAAGCTGTTGCCGGATAATTTCCTTGACCTCGTCGGTCGGGGGATAACGGCCTTGGAGCATCAGCTTGCCGTTGATGAACAGTGCAGGGGTCTGCGTTGCACCTCTGTCCTGAGCCTCTCTATAGTCTATCAACCTCTCGACAGGGATGTCCAGACCCAGCTCTTCGACAGCAACGATGGTAGCGAACTCGATGCGCTTGCAGCTGCCGCATCCAGGCGTGTACAGGACCTCGATCTTGAGCTTTGTCATTTTTATCTTGGATTATTCTGCATTACCAGCATATATAATTTCGGCCGATCCTAACTTACCTCCTCTTGCGATAAAAATGATAGTTTATATATACTGATGATTATTTTATTAGATGTTAAAATGATAAAATGGTCCCCCGAGATAGCTCTGGGGCATGCCAACGGAGCTGATCGTAAGATCATTTGGCCAGCATGTTGAGAGGTCCCGCCTGAACCTAGTCCGTCCGTTCCTTGGCTCTTATCACTCATATTGCGAAGGAAAGAAGCAACAGGGCTGGGTATAATCCAGCGATCTGGATAGGGACACTTGTTCTACGAGATAGTAGAATGTATCACGATCCACGCCTTCACTTTGGATGCTCTATGAGGAATAGCCGGTTCCCGTAGAGATCTGCGATCAGTGCTTGGATACCGAACGGTGCCTTTCCCGGCTCCATGAGGACCTTTACTCCCTTTGCTCTCAGCTCGTCACAGCTTTTCTTGCAGTCATCGACCTTGAACATCATCGTCGATGCTCTGCCTATCTCTTCATTCATCCGCTTGGCCTCGGCCTCCCCATGCACTGCGGGGATCTGGAATATGAAGAATGATCTCCGTTCCTTCTCCTTTGGGAGCCACAGTTAGGAAGCGCCATCCCTTGCCGGGGTTAACATCGGAGACCTTCTTGAAGCCGAGCTTGTTGGTGTAGAAGTCCAGAGCCTCTTCATAGTCCCTGACGAATATCATTACATGCGAGTCATTTTTTCGAACATATTGTAACCTCACTCCTCTCACCTATTGAATATCGGATGATTTATACTTCTATCATCCCGATCGAAGAACAGAACATATGGCATATGGGGAGAAATGAAAGGCAGATCATGAAATATTAAAGCGTGGCAGAATGTCGATCCGAAGTTATATGGACGATCCGAAAAAATAGCAAGGTTGCCTTTACATGTTAATATGTCAACATCTAATAACAAAGTAACTTTTGTCTCGGCGTAGCCGCCCTGAGGTAGCGTTAGGACGAAGCAAGCACCTTTTTCAGGGTCCCTTCCTCGTTGATGGTCATACCGTTGATCGCAAACATATTTTGACTGACGTACTCCTACGGCTAAAGCATGTGGATCTCCCTGCAATGTTGCCACAATATCGAAAAAAGGGGTCGGGCGGACGGAAGCGAGGTTAGTTAATAGGATCATGGAATCAAGATCATCCGATCGCCCTTGGTATTTCATCTAAAATTGAGTATATCAACATAATCAATCATTATCCGCTAGATAATATACTATATGAACTGAAATGTTCGAATGTACTAAGCCGTGTTTTATGAGCTTCAGTATATCGATCGATGATCATCTTGTTAACTAAGCGAACGGAAAGCTCCCCTGAGCAAGCTGGAAAACCTGAGCGAGCATATCGTTGATCAGGGGGATGCATGAAAGATACACGATGGTGGGTCAATTTTTGCTAGCTTCCCACCGCTGTTCACTAGCCGTATTTGAGGCCATTAAGACAGTCATTACGGTGACCCTTCATAAATGATCGTTTCTTCAAGAATCATGACCGTACTGTCGGAACTATCGGAACTAAAGCTAGTGAACAAGCGACCGCTACATATGTTTTAGAGCGGAATGAAGCGATTTGATGGAGCAATAGGTGATACATGCAAGGTATGGCACAATGTTCATTCGACAGGTGCCGCTGAAAAGTGGCTCGTTTATCGACCTACACATCACTTGTTCGTATTGTCGAGTATTGTCGGTTAGTATTGAGACGCGAATTATATAGTCAAACTATTTATTGATGTGAGGAGACCCATCAATGTGAGCTCAAGTATATCCGTCAGGGGCCTTGATCTTTGGTATGGAGATAATCATGCTTTGCTAAATGTCAGTGTCAACTTGCCCCTGAACAGCATAACAGCGATAATCGGTCCATCCGGTTGCGGGAAATCGACTTTCCTCCGTTGCCTGAACAGGATGAACGACCAGGCCCATCAATGTCATGTTACCGGTGAGATCGAGATAGATGGTATGAACATATATGGCCCTGGTACAGATACGATCGCTCTCCGCAGAAAGGTCGGGATGGTATTCCAGCATCCGAATCCTTTTCCTTTCTCGATCTGGGAGAATGTAGCTTATGGCCCAAAGATGGCTGGTATAAGGGATATGGACCTGCTGGACATTGTAGTAAAAAGGTCCCTGGAACAAGCTGCATTGTATGATGAGGTAAAGGACCGTCTGGATGAGCGAGCAGACACATTATCCGGTGGGCAACAGCAGAGATTATGCATAGCTAGAGCTCTCGCAATGGGGCCGAAAGTGATCCTACTGGATGAGCCCTGTTCAGCCCTCGATCCAATAGCTACCTTAAAAATAGAGGACCTTCTGCACGATCTTAAGAAAGATTATACTATTGTGATAGTGACCCATAACATGCAGCAAGCGAGCAGATGTAGTGATCAGATCATGTTCATGTATGAGGGAAAATTGATCGAGTACGGGAGCACTGAAAAGATATTCCAGGCCCCAGACGAAGATCACAGATAGATATATTTCAGGTAAGTTCGGATCGATCTTTTCCGATCAACGGCTCCGATCATGCCACCCTACAAGAGCGCATGATCAGTATGGTCAGTAAGTACAATACATGTTATACTATTGGTAATTGTTAGACTATATTGTATTTTGGGCTCAGTTATATCATGTATTGTCATAGGTACCATGGGGTTAGTGTGGAAACGAGGAAAGTTCAAGTTACTGGGAAGTCGACATATGTTGTGTCGCTACCTAAGAAGTGGGTGAGCTCTGTTCAATTGAAAAGTGGGGATAGCATCGCTATGATCCCATTACCAGACGGTACAATGCTGATCAATCCAAAGTTGAAGCAAACCGACAGGGAGTTCTCTAAAAAAGTGATAGTTGTCGACTCGAATGATACCGAACAGCTCTTCAGAAAGTTCATCGGTGCATATCTTGCAGGCTATAACATCATCGAGCTCAGGACAATGAACAATACATCGAACAGGGAGATAAGGAAGAAGATCCATGAACTTTCGTATTATGTTATAGGCCCTCAGATCATAGAGGAGACCTCCAATTCTACTACGCTAAGGGACCTTTTGGATTCCAGTGATTTTTCATTGCTTAAAGGAATAAAAAGAATGTACATGATCGCAAAGGATATGCATCTTGATGCGATAGGTGTGCTGAAGACGCATAACGTTGCCGTAGCGGATGATGTTAGACACAGGGATGAGGAGGTCGACAAACTTTATTGGATGATCGCTAAGCAGTACAACCTTATCATCAAGGATGTATTCTTTGCTGACAAGATCGGCATCCAGCCATTGGAAGCTCAGGGCTATCTCATGGTAGCGAAGTCCTTAGAGCGTATCGCAGACCATGCAGCTAAGCTATCGGTGAACGTTACCAAGTTAAGTAACGAGGAGCCAATAGTACAGAAGGTCATATCATTGGACTCAGATGTAGTAAAGCTCTTGGATGAAGCGATGAATGCCTTCTATCAGAACAAGTTCGAGAACGCTGATCGGGTCATAGATAAGGCGAAGATCATGTCGCAGACCATAGAATCCCTGAAACAAGAGATCCTTTCAATGAGCGGCAGTGCCTCGAACATTGTGCCTCTGGCTTTTATTATTGATTCTTTAGAAAGGACTAGAGCTTATGCAGAAGATATTGCTGAGATTGCGATAAATCATCTCTATATCACGGACTATCTATCCTCAACGAAGCCAATATCATCAGATATATGATGAGAAGAGGAATATTTTTCATGAATGGTGTGTCAGCCACCTGTCCAAATGACAGGTGATCCATCATACAATGGATGATGTCGCCATTATAACAAATAATATTATATATACATATATATTTTTTAACTTAAGCGAGCAACAAATATCCCATCTAAATATCCAATATAAGCTAGGGATAGATCATCTGTAGCAGACATCTCGGCGAGCGCCCTGAACATCGGGTCAGAAGGATAAAAAATCAAGCCTACGGATAGCCGACCTCTGCAAGTATCATCGAATACTATACACGCCGGTCTGTCAGATCAAGAAGTCAATGCTTGAAAATGCGAGCCTTCAGTTTGTAATGTAAACAAACTATATTGAATATATACTATAAGTGCATGAAATGGAACTTCCAGAACGTACAAGTACTATTTTTTTTATTGGAACAATGACTATGAACTAAGTAACTTGTCCTTTTCACTGGGCTAGCGTACCTATAGGCTCTGAGCTGGTGGGTCTAGAGTCCTATTTACTGATATTGGAGTGAAAAAATGAAGGACATGAAGATGAAGAAAAAATCCCTCAGGCATATGAAGAGGGACATAAAAGCCATCTCGCATATGATGCTAGCGGTCATTATCGTTGTAATAGCAGTTGCGGCTGGTAGCATTATCTATGTTGTGGCGAGCCAATCGAATGGAAAGACTACCACATCCAACGATGTAACCACAACAACGTTGAGCATTTCTGGAAGCACGACAGCAGACCCAATGGTGCAATTGGCTGCTAATCAGTATATGACAAACAACACTAATGTCCAGATCTCGGTCGACAGCGTCGGAAGCGGTGCAGGTCTAAGCGCGCTTGAGGCTGGAAGTGTCGATATGGCGATGCTCTCGTCAACGGTCTCAGCCCTAGGCGGTAACCCGACTGACTTCCAAGAAACACAATTTGCGTACGATGGCATCATAGTGTTCATAGGCAATGCAACTGCAACTTACCACGGTCTTACCTCAAATGAGCTGGTAATGGATGCAGCCGTAGCCCTTAAGATGTACGAAGGCGACTATACAACATGGGGTGCGTTAGAGACAGCGATAGGCGTTACATCAACTGATACCCACTCCACCGATGCATTAAATGTATACTACAGGTCCGACAGCTCTGGAACCCAGACGGACTTTGCACAGCTGTACATGGATGACAAGGGATACTTCTCCACATCAACCTGGACGACCGCCGAGAAGAACTCCACCTTTAAGGGTGCTAACGGTAACACTGGTATGATCTCTGATGTAGAAGGCGACCATGATGGGATAGGCTTCACATCATTCGGCCTGGTATCCTCTGACAAAAACGCGCAAGCTTTCTCATACAACCCAACCAGCTTAGCCGCGTCAGGTCAGGTCTTTGCATCAAAGGCGACCATAACTGAAGGCGTAATGAAGCAGACTGGCGGATATGGATGCACAAGGGCACTGGAGTTCGCAACAATGGGTACTCCTAGCGCTGCCGATGAAGCGTTCATCGACTACATGCTGACCATATCTGTCAATGAGCAGCTTTGCAATGATACTGGCTTTGTAAGTATCTATGTAGCTTGAAGTGAAAAAAGGGTAAACGCGATCAAACCTCTTTCTCTCTTTTATTTTTAGACATATATTGTGCCAATATGTAGATTTTGATCTTCTTGTATGATATATACAATCCTTACGAACTATATTGTCTACATACTTACAAAGGAAATAGGAATTATATAGATTAGCCTTAACTACCTTGGACCGATCTAATCACACTGGATATGAACAAAGTCAACAGTAGAACATTGTGCCTATTCTCGATTCAGTTCATATCATTCATCTTCCTTTTGCTGTATGGCCTGAGATTAGACAGTACACTGATCATAGTGATCGGTCTGGTCATTGTCGAATCATTGATCGTTCTGAAGGTCAAGGATGGCCTCAAGACCATGATACTTCTATGGCAATTGCAGGTGTTCATAGTAGTAATAGTAGGTCTGGTCCTCTATCCGAACGCTCTTCTCGATTCTTCAAGGGTCAGCACTTCGATGCAGGCCTTCCTGATCGGAGTATTCGTAGTTATCGAAGCGATAATCATTGCCGTCCAAAGGCGCGCCGAAAAGGCTATTGTATGGGTATTGAAAGGCTCAACAATATCCATGCTTTTTATCATCGTTCTCATAGTGGCCCTTATTGGAAGTGAGGGTTTAGCAGGTTTTGCGAACAACAATCCTGTGGATATGCTCTCGTCCACTTCTTTTAATGCGAATGCGAATGTTGGGAGCACTCTTACTTATGAACAGGCTGCCCAAATAGCTCCTTATGCCGTTTCGATCAGCCCATCCATATCAGGCACGAACATACGTCCGAATGAGATATACAACCTATCGTTCACAATAGAGAATATAGGCGTATATAACGACACATACTCTGTTAAATTCCAAAGTAGCTCAGGTCTGACATTCGCAACGAACAGCAGCAATGATTCCAATATCAAATTGGTCTCAGGAGGCAGTGCAGTTGTGAACGGCACTGTCACTTCCTCGACATTGGGCGCCTATTCACTGGTCGCTACTGCGTCAAGCGCCAAAGGAGCTCAGCAGGGATGTACAGTTGACATCAATGTAACTAACAGTGGTCTTGATTTTACAACGGATAAAGAGACAGTATATGCGAACCGGATCTAATGCAGCATCCATTAGCATACCGTTGGGGCTCACAAATCTGGGGAATGAGAATGAGAGCTGCACACTGAAGATAATATCCTCTTCTTACTTCCGTCCTTCCCTTTCAATACCTGGATGGGATTACTCGACCAACTCGGTTCAGACGTCCGTCGCACCGGGGGAACAATTGAACTTTACGTTAATCCCACAGTTATCTCACATCTGTTCCTGGGACCTATACGATCGTAGTCGGCGCTTATTCCGAGAACGGGGACCTTTTAGATACCTTCACATTGACATTCAATGCGAACACGAGCGGGGGCGTTACGCCTGAGCGCTCGGGTCCGATCCCCCTAGTAGCTGGTACAACTACCATATGGAACATTACCATAAGTGATCCTGGGGAAAGCAAAGTCGGCCTTGAGATGGTCAATGTTCCCCAAAGTACCACAATAACAGCGATAGTGAATGGTTCTGTAATACCGGTCGTAGGACAGAGTTCGACAATATCTCTCAATGGTAATGGGTCTGCGGTCGTTGAATTGCAGGTATCAACAACGGACACTCATGTAGGCGATAATTCTTCGTTCTACATTGATGTGATAGAGGGTGGCGGTTCACCTAGCTTTGGCATCCTAGGGTTCATCGTAGGTACCGGGATCACGACTCTTATCGCAGTGATCCTCGCTGTACCTGCAGGTATCGGCTGCGCGATCTTCTTATCTCAGTACTGTTCAAGAAGAACGAGCCGAATAATAAAGCCGGTCATGGAGATATTGATCGGAATACCATCCGTCATATTTGGCCTATGGGGAGCCTTGACGCTCGGCCCATTATTAGCGAGCACGGTATATCCAGGGGTACAGGGCTCAATAGGATCTTTCATACCATTCTTTAGTGGGGACATAGGAACCGGCATGGACATATTTACGGCGTCCATCGTCCTGGCCATAATGATATTCCCATTGGTCATGGCTCTTTCATATGAAGCCATATCAGCGGTGCCTTCGGATATTAAGGATGCTTCGATCTCCCTCGGAGCAACGAAATGGCAGACCAACAGAAAGGTTGTCCTGACAAAGGCGAGATCCGGCATCATGGGATCGATCATATTGGGTGTTGGGCGAGCCATCGGCGAGACCATGGCAGTCCTCATGATAATGAACTATTCCACAGGATTGCCTTCTAACATCTTTTCGAGCGGTGCGACCATGACCACCGCTATCGCAGCTAATTTCGGCTCAGCATATGCTGATGAAACGACCCGTGAAGGTCTTTTTGCAATAGCATTGCTCCTTTTGGTCTTCGTACTAGGGCTCAACCTATTACTTTGGGCCGTTACTAATGACGGCATATGGTTGAGCATCAAGAAAAGGACCAGGAAAATGAGAAGCAGATTAGCATTCATGAGAAGTAAGTGGATGGCTAGGAGAGATAGATCGGGTGCCGCAGAAAGCAAAGCGATCAGCGATGTCCAGCTGTCCTTCAGACCATCCAAAGGACTGGTCCGCAATGACAAGATGATGACCATATTGCTTTACGTTGTAGCTACCATCATAATTGGTATAGTGGCATTCATAATAGGAGATATATTGATACAGGGCAGTACTGCCTTACAGTTAACTTATCTGACACAAACGCAATTAAGCGGTGGTGGCTTCCTTAATGCGATCTTTGGCTCGTTATTGCTGATCAGCATCGCGATACTTGTATCTGCTCCATTGACAATAATGGCAGCATTATATATTTCCGAATATTCTGAGCCCAACAGCAGGTTGTACAGGATCTCATATATGGCCGTAAGTACACTGTCAAGTACACCATCCATTATCTATGGCGCATTTGGTTTCATGCTCTTCGTCCTCTATCTTGGGTTCGGTTTCTCGCTCCTCGCTGGTGGGCTTACCCTCGGATTCATGATCATCCCGATATTGTATATCAGCAGTTTCGAGGCAATAAGGACCGTGCCACAGTCATATAGGGACGCGTCCTATGCCCTTGGGGTCTCAAAATGGGCTACTATCAAAAATATAGTTTTTCCATGCTCTTTCCCATCCATTACAAGCGGGATAATGTTAGGCATAGGAAGGGCGATCGGCGAGACGGCGGCAATTCTCTTTACGGCCGGTTTCGCTACGTTCGTTACAACATCTATGGCCAGTCAGGTAGGGTCTATGCCCGTGCTCATTTATGATCTGTATGATAAGTCAGCTGGGAGCGCAGCGATAATGCAAGAGGTATATGCAGCAGCTTTGATCCTCATCGTAATGGTCATAATGCTAAACATTGTAGGAAGGCTCATAAGCCACCATTATTCCAAGAAATACATAATGGATGGTCATCAATAGGCATTTCCCAAGACAACTAGATACAGATGAATATGGTTGATAGATCAACGAGCAAAAGATCGAGCAATGATGAGCATTTCATTATGGGCATAATGGGTAATCCTTCCCGTCAGTCCATTCCGCTCTTTTTGTCGGTATCATCATCCGTATCCTCATCTTTCATCCTTTGTTCCCAGTCCGGTGGTTTCTCCGAGAAGCCTCTTGACAGCCAGTAAGCAACGTTATTAGGATTAAGCTGGTTCGAACGATCATTGCGATACTGGAAAAATCGTCTCGGGTCGACGACTTTTCCGTGAGCATCTGTTAACCTCAGACCATCATGAGGGGTGGGCCGAAGGAAGGATGTTGTGATGTCCTGACAGTTCCATTGCCTTGCTTGATCGTGAGATAAGCTGAATGATGTGGCATTCGAAATGCAGGGATCCGCACCGTGAGACAAGATAGTTCGATATTGAGTTGGCTTCACCAACAACGTTCGCGGAGCGACCATGAGCAGCTATATGGTCAAGGACTACCGTTATGTCCTTATCCCCGGTAACCAGCATTAGAACATCAGGGCAATCGTTGTCATGTAGCCGGTCAATTATAGAACAATGCATGGTCGGGTCGGTCAAGCTCTTTTCATACGCATGCATGCCTGTTCGCTCGTCGATATATTTGAACGATCTGCTCTCCACAAGGTCAAAACCATTGTTATGATAATCATCCCTCGTGCGTTCAGAGCGCCATTGAGTATTCTCGTCCACATAGGCTCGACGATCTATGATATCCCCAAGAGAACTGGCATACTCAACGAGTATGCTGGCCACTCGCTCAAGGATGGCGATCTCATCCGCTTCGTACAAGCTGCGTTCTATGTTCGGGCCATCGACATATATCCCTACTGTGCTCATGGGCGCTCTTCCTCGATCTTAAGTCCACAGATGACCATACGGTCAATATCCTCGCCTCGCATGGCCATATCCAGGAATGGCATCAGGATCTTTGGCATTGTGAATGTGATATCATGCATGCCGTTCAGGCGCTTTATGGTCTGTTCGCTGAGCGCATAACTTAGCTTGGTCAGTGACCTGTAATAATCTAAGACGACGATCCTGGATATTATCTGACGGACCAGCTCATCAGTGACCCCTTCTTTTTCTGCATGTCCTATGAGATCGTGGAGCTCCTCAGATATCGGTCCGATGTCCGGACTGGGAAAGTTCGGAGGGTCTGAATATATGGTCCTGGACAATGCGAGCAGTTTTTCACCTATTACGGATGCGATGTCGTCCAGACCAGCTTCAGAGAGCTCTCTGCCATCGAATATGAATCTCATTCCATCCAGGGATACATCGAGATCAAAACCTAACGTGGTAAGGTCATCATATTGCATCTCCGGCCTGGAGCTGACAGGGAACATGAGATCCACACTAAGACCAGATAACCTATGCAGCCCTTTTCGCAAAGCAAGCAGTCCCTCCTCAGATAGTTGGTGTGGGATACCTATGGCATAGGGGATATGCATCTGATCATCGTAGAGGTCCGTTTCTATGCTAAGCATCTCTTCCAATATCTCTTCATCATTCGTTGTTCTGCCATTGAGCTTTATCTTACAGTTTTTTATGGCTGGTAACCTCTCTTCACGGATGAGGAATTCTACAAGGTCAAGATAATCCGGGTCGTCTGATCTTTGGATTCCGAATTGGTTCTCATTGCTGAATATGGTCAAAGCAATGCTCTTCTCGCTCGGTATGATATGCGCAGAGAATCTTGCTTGCTCCACAGCAACTACTTCCCAATAATCCTCAAGCACTTCTGGTCGATATCTAAAATTATCACCGTCATAGACATTATTTAGTCTGAACAGGTCCTTTAAAAAATATCTAATATAGTCTTTTAGGTCGATCGGAATATCTTCCTCAGGGACCTCGATATGGATCGTTGGTCTCCTTTCTTGGCCTTTGCTCGTGCAAATATCAAGTTCTCCATGGAATTCATCCATGGGGTCCTTGTGGCTACCCCATTCATCGAATGATCGGGTGAGCATATCCCTCTTCCTGCTGTCGACATCGACATTAAGGCTCTCAAAGGCTCTATAGACATATGGTGACAGCAAACGCTGCATTATCTGATTGATACCCTCTTTGGTCCTTGACATCTCTTGCAGGATAAGAAAAGAGGTCGTCGTACGGAGTTGCATTGTCTTTGAAGCGATCTGTGTATAGTTCCTATCGAATACAAGGTCTGCATCAAAATGAAGGCTGGCCCTCAGATCCTCAGGAGATATGTCATTCCTTCCTTTTGGGGGTGCCTCTAAAAGTGCCAGCACATATTCCTTGGACATCAGGATAATACTTTGGCCTGACCGTACAGGTAACATGCCCATTACGGCAGCTAGATCGTATGGATCATCGTCCAAATTACAGGGGAGCTCCCTGAGGTTCATGAAAGTGTATCATGTAACAATGTTAAAACCGTTTTCAAGGAAAGAGTGATAGATGAAGTGCCATCATGTACTGAGAAAGCGTTCTCTGAAAGGCAGGTCCACAGATCCAATGTAGGCCATGACCCATCCAGTCTCCAGTGGGTCCATGATATTTTTTCAATGGCGAAGAGCATATTTTCAATATGATGTCTTAGTTTTCGGGTACCATTGCCATTATTCCATAAATTACCTGGCCAGGCTGGATATGAACGATGACTGGAAGCTAGAGGCTGGCAGAAATATATATAAATACGACCTGAGATGGTGGCGACATAGGTAAGATCGACCAGAGCAAGCACTTGCTTATGTCTTTAAATGCCTCGAAGAGGCTTTTGATGGACCACGCAAGACGCCAGCTTGAAAGAGCATGGCGGTAATAGCTGGGAGATCCTATCAATGGTAAATGGGCTCGTGGCTTAGCCTGGATATAGCACTGGCCTTCTACTTGGGTAATATGCCCAGGAAGCAAGTCAGTGGTCTCGGGTTCGAATCCTTCTAAAAAAAGAAGGCGAAATTCCCGACGAGCCCGCCAAATCCTAATGAAAAGCTTATAAACGCCCATGGAATCAGGGCACCAGCAGAATCGAGGAATTCAGATGAAGAGAAGCTCACGCGCTTGGAAGAAGCGAGGCAAGCAGAGATGGAAGTGGCGCAAGAAGAAGATGAGGCGCCGCAAGCGGCAGCAAAAGATGAGGAAGGCATAAAGCTGAACATGTGGGGGTATGGGCTAATTCGGTATACTCGCGGGCTCCAGTTATAGGGAATGACTGCAAAGGGTTTGCTGACCGGTGATGACTAACTGGAGCAATGACCCTTTAATTCGCGCGGGGTCGCTCCCTGCGTAGTGGAAACCCGCTGATCTGGGTTCAAATCCCAGTGCCCCCACCTCCTGATCTGGCATATACCTCATTTTTCCTGTACATAATTGTACACTGTTTAGCTGGACGGTCCCCTTTTCGACATCGGGACCTCCTGTCCAACAACCATCAATTTCCCGGCCCTTCTTGGGTCTATTTTTTTCTTTACCCCTTGAAGGTAGTCGTACACTTTTTGCTGCCCCTTCGCCCCCTCGTTGACGGTCAGCCCGAGATACCTCATGGTCTGCTTCTCCGAAGTATGGCCAAGTGTCTCCATTATCACGGCTATCGGGACGCCCGCGTAATAGGCGAGCCTGGCTCCTGTCCTTCTCAGGGTGTGGTTCCCTATCCTCCGCTGGATGCCTGCCCTCTTCGCTACGCCTGTCACCATGTTGTCTATCCCGCTCTCCGAGTACCCTCTGGCCGTCCTTCCTTTCTGGTTTATCACCCATTCCTCCGGTTCCACGAACGGCTCTTTTGGCCTCGCTCTCTTTCCGGTCCTCCAGCTCGTGCTGTGATACTGCCTCGCTCTTTCCACCATCTCCGCCCGGAGCATGTTGTAGTATGCCACCTCTTCCCGGGTGTCCGGCGCCCATGCGACAGTCCTCCATTTTCCTCCACCTCGCCCTTTCCCTCTTACGCTTATCATCCCTTCCAGAAGATAGTCCTGGCCTGATACCGGGTCCTTGAGCTCTGACACGTCCTTTGTCAGCACGCGCTGGACCTCGCACCGCCTGAACCATAGCCGCAGCTCCAGGTGTATTACTATGCGCTCGACCCCTTGAGCAGTTTCCAGCATGGCGAGCGCTTCCTCCGGGGACAGCCAGTCGATGTTCGTCCTCGTCTCCGATGGCCAGGAAGACCATCATCTCCTCGTAGACGAAGTTCTTCTTGAACTTCAGCCAGCCGTTGAGGATATTGAACATCCACTTCTGGGTGTCCGTGTCCAGGTGCTTGTAGTGATCCAGAAGGAACTCTATCTCTTTCTCCCCGATTTTCCTCGGTGTGACCTCCAGTCCCGCCTCCGACAGGGGCCTTAGCATCCGCAGGATGACGTTCTTGTACCTGACGGAGTTCTTCTCGCTCAGCCTCCGATGAGCTGTCTTTTCCCCAGATAATGGCCTACCAGCCCTCTCAGATAATATTCCTGTGCCGGCATCCATCCCTCAGGCCCCCTTGCTCTCTGAGGCGGTGTATACGTGCCTCATGTGATGCCAGTAAGCATCGATCATGGCAAGGCACTCGTTCCTCCGCCATTCCCATACCGCCATCCTGACGCTCGCGCTAGGCTTGGGATCTCTAGCGAGCCTGAGGTCCTCGTACGCACGGTGATAGTTCACGTCGGTCCAATGCATGGCACTTCTGACCTCATCGATACCGTTGACGATCTGGTCCGTCGATATGCTGAGCATTATTGACCACCTGCCTCGCTGTAGCCTAGCGCATGCGCCAGGTCCTGCATCTCATTACTCCCGGGCGCATTACTCGCCGGGACATTGTTCTTCTCGTCTTCCTGGAGTTCGGCCTCGACCTTCTTGGCGCATATCGGACCAAGGCCTCTCTTCACGCTCTCAGGGTCCTTGAGCTTGCGGTGGCATCTCTCGCAGCGACCGCACTTATCGGAGGAAGCCACATTTTCTTGTGACATTCTCACTCCCTCCCGTTGGCGCCTATGGCCCCTGCGATACCTTTCTTCAGGACCAGTATCGAAGCGATCAAGGGAATGTTGCATTTGCGGCAGTCCGAGCCGTCATGGTCTGCCGGCATATTGCACTCTTTTCCTGTGAGCTGACAGAACACAACATCCACTTTCTCCGGGTCGTCACTGCACCACATGCCTGCTGACATGTAGCCGTTAGGCTCTGGGTGGAGAAGCTTGCTCTCGAGACTGTTCGGTTCCATGCTCATGCCCCCGCCCTGGCCGTGGTCGCTCGTCTTGCAGCGATCGCGTCCTCGTACCTCTTTAGGAGGATCTCGCCTCCTTGTCGCCGCTGCTGGCGGCCAGCCTCAGTATAGGCACGCTGCCGTACCTGTGATAAACTTCCCGATACACAGAGCAGAATACTTTGTGAGCTTCGCGGAACGCCGGGATCTCTAGCCTCTTGTCCTTGGGCATGTTCTCACCCGTCCTTGATGTCGAACTGCTCGGCTTTTGCCGCTTCTGACGTTCCCTTGTTCTTGCTCTCTTCCTCGAACGCCTCCGCAGGAAGGAAAGCTACGAACAGCACGCCCGGCCCCTTTGCCATGAAAGTCCCGTCCCTGCCGCCTATGCGAATGGTCCTTCCCTCGTCGAGATCTATCGCCGCGAACGTGTCCGTCCATCCTGCCTGAGCGATGCTCTCGGCCAGCACTTTGAGCTCTTTCCCGTCCTCTTCACTAGGGTGCTCGATCGGTTCCTTGTAGATGTCGTCGGTCATTATCTCACGCTCCCTCGATCGCGCTAGTGATGCTGTCCATAGCGCTCTCGATGTTCTCCATCGCCTCGCCTAGCTGGTCCATCTCGGCCTCGAGCACATCTCGTTTGTTCTCGAACGCCTCCGGGATGTTGTCAGCGCGCTCCTGGAGGTCGTCCCTCTTAGTCTCGAGGCGGTCCTTGAGCTCCGAGAGCTTCTTGGAGATGTCAGTCAGCTCCTCCCTATCGTCTGCGTTCATTCGACGACCTCCTTGCTGCGTACGGCCTTGACCTGATTGTAAGTGATGTCCGGCAGTCCGTCCCGTTCGCTGCTGACAAGCTCCATTAGCGGCTGCGTTCCGAGAACACATCCATGCTCGCGGAGCTCCCGTTCGATCTTGATGCCGTACCCCTTGCCGATGCCTATCGAGATGTGCGTTCCAGCCTCGTTGTCATAGATGCTTACCGAGTACCCTTGACCGTTCGATAGCACATCGACGGCCCTGGACCCGTTCGCCTGTATCGTTACCTCGAACCGCTCTGAATGAGATGTCATGAGCTCATGCCCCCGTTGCTCTGGTAGGCACCCGGCTCTTGTCGGTCAGTCTGACGCGCCACTTGCCTATCGTCTCGTCGTGAAAGACCTTGACGTCGAAGCGGTCCACCTGCTCGTCCTTTTCCCGGATTGCGTTGCCTATCTCGCGATAGTAGAAAATGCCTGATTCCATCATGTGGAGGCCTCCTTGCCTTGCCTTCTGCCCGCTTCCATTCTTCTCAAGGCTTCCATGCAATCCTGGCAGCCGCAAGCTTTGAGCTCATTCTCGTTCCTCATGCCATCCTTGACGGCCTGGATAGTGCAGTTCACTTCATACTCATCATAATCCAGGTCGTCGCTCGTCCCTGTTGACATTACAACGCTTTCGTCCATATCCGCTCTCTCCATACTGGTCCATAAGCCTGGCAGGGGGATTGTGGGGATCCGATTCGATATGGATGACTAAGAACAGCGTTCTAATACCCTGCCAGGGTCAGCATGAAGTTGTAGTTCTGTCTGTTCTCGGCCTATCCAATTTGGTAGCATTTTTTCCCACATCGCTACCTAGATCCCTTTAATAGTTCCGTTTAAGGTTCCTTAAACGGCATACCCGCATGAGCCTTCTAGGGTATTTTATACTTCCGTTTAACATTCATTAAACGAGATGAAAATTGATTAGTCTTTATAAAATATACCGATTTTCTGAATGACAAAGCTTAATCGGAAGTCCAACTATTCCACAGTCATGGATCTAGATCATTCCTCTGGCGTTATTAGATTCATTAATGACAATGGTAAGATTAATCTGACAGATCTTAGGTCAGTGATACCTACATATGATAGGCTAAAGAGAACAATGGATGAGCTTTTTACCGCTGGCATCGTGGATAGAGAATATTGTGAATCGCCCAGAATAACTTACAAGTATTGGTTAACAGAAAAAGGGAAGAAGATTGCCGCCAAGCTCGAAGAGATTAATGAGATTGCATCTGCTTGAAACACCCACCCTCGCACTGGTCACAAGATGATAAGCTTGTCATTCCGAGCTCTACATCCATAGCATCAAAATTCATTTCTTTGACCATTATTACCATCTCCCTCATCTCGATAATAACGGGGCATCTATCTCTAAATTCTGGCTTAACTCTTTTTTCCAATCTGGACAATATCCATTCGGTATATTTTTCAGCCTTATATTGATCCATGTTAAACGCTCCTTTTTCTGCCTTTCCCCATCACCAAGGCTCATTATGGATCAAACATTCGATTCATAAATTGATCCGGGGGAGGTCGCCGAAGATCGCTTTATTTCTTCCTCTAAAATAATTAAAAAATCGGTTTTCCTTCTGGCATTTGTGTTTTTACCGAGACATAAAAAGTGATAATAATCGGCTTGAGAGGGCCGAAAACCCTGCATTCTTCAGCAGGCCAAATAAACAGTTTGGGCAGTACTTAATCAACGGTCACGGTCTGGCTATTGAATGTGCCGCCACCACTTTCTCCTGAGCTCGAGACCACTATTTTCAAGGTCGTACTGCTCCCTGAGAAGAGGGGGGAATATGTGAACGTGATGGTAGTAATGGCCCTATGGCCTGCTTAGCTATTTGAGCTCCATTGACGGTAACTGTTAAAGTTACTGTATCCAGGGGACGCTCCGAGGTCACATCGATATAGACTTTCGCCGAGCTGCCGAACCATCCTTTTCCCTCAGCTGACGAATATGCAAAGAGGCCGATCATCAGTATCGATCACGATCACTATGGAAGATGTGACGAGACCAACATGTTTCTTCTTAGGCTTCTGACGATATGTCGGGGGAGGGTCAACCGAACGGCCGTCCAGTGTTGTAAATATTTGCCTTTTCCCTTATCTCGCACCACTGCTATTGCCTTGGCCCCGACATTATGCCGCTGCCGCATTTGTTGCGATAAGTGAAGCCATCAGGATCCCTATATCCGCATTTATTACAGCACATTTAACGATAACTCTCCACCCACTCGATAGGACGGCGATATGTTCCTAGAAGTTAGACTCTGCGGTCATGAAAATAACAAAGAATAATTCGAAGGACTAGGGTGACGACCTGGTCCAGGCGGGGGGGGTTGAGGAGAAGAACATTCCCTCGTCCTTGTCGAGCTGAAGATCGGCGTCGGAGTATTGACTGTCCCATTGAGGGCAGGCGCCCCGAGATCGTCCCCATTTGAAGTTGGTATTATTGGAGATTAGAAAAGAACACTGGGCAAATCAAAATCGCGAGACATGAAACGCGATAATCAGTGAAATGTGACTACCGAAAGTGCTCTTGTCCTCCATGGGGATCCTTATTGGGATCAGCCGGTCGCTTCGGTCTGGCATGTCAACGGTCCATCGATTCGCCGACTTACTTTGACGTCGATAGGCCCGATGACTGACAGGTCGTGCATGGCGAATATGCCCTGCGCCTTCGCCGATTAGCGATGCATGTGTCCCCCGGGTATTCGGCCCTCGACCGCATACCACGCGAATAGCATACTCGTAACCTTTCTTTTCCTTAGATATACGAATGTCGATAATCTTTATCAGATCGGGGTTCATTGTCTAATGATCGTCCATGACCGTTACGCAAATTTCCTCAGACAGTACAATAAGACTACATACGGGTGCTTGCTGTCGAGGACAACCCTGGCGACTGACCGTTTACTAAAGGACATGCTCCGAGAGGCACGGGTATGGGAGGTTCGACATATACAATGTCGATAGATTGTCATCGGCGAGTCCTGGCCCTGGAGGATGGGTCCTTCGACGCCGGTCCGCTGGACCTTGACCTTCCGGACAGCAAGGGCTTAGACACCTTTGAAGTTGCATGGGAGTTCCCCGAGGTCCCGCTCATCGTCCTGACCGGCGCATGAATGAGGACCTGCGTGCTAAAAGCTATCAACGAGGCGCTCAGGATTACCTGTTCCAAGATGTACTCACTCCCATGGGCCTTAGTCGTTCACTTCTCTTATCCATCGAACGGAAGAGCGTGGAAGAGAACCTTGTCCATGCGATCGAGGAAAGAAGAAACAGCCGCCTGCTGAGGACGATAATGGATAAGCGTGCCCCAGGGAATGATGACCGACTGGCGGTCCGCCCGACTATGTCATCAGGGTCATCAACCGCTACGCCCTGAATAAGGTAGGCATACCTTATGAGAAACTGACAGGGATGCCAGCGGGAAAGCACCTGGGTATCTGGGGTTTCACTTTCCCGGACGGGAAGATGCCCAGCATGGAGCAAGCTCCACTTTATCGTGCGGCCCATTTTGGCGAGGAGACCAATAACCGTGAGTTCCTTATAAGAAGAGCTGATGGAAAGATGATACCGATAATCGTCAGCGCCGTACCTATCAAGGACGATAAGGGAGGCATCGTAGCTGCTATCAATGTCTGGAGGGATATCAGCGAGATCAAGAGGACACAGAACGAGCTTGAAGAGGCAAGATCAAGAGCGGAACTGTACATCGATCTGCTGACCCATGATATAAACAACTATAACGCAGCAGCGATGGGCTATCTGCAGCTCGCAGGATCGAGGCTCAATCTGGACGATAAGGACAAGAATCTCATCATCAAGCCCCTGGAAGACCTGAGCAATAGTACAGAGCTGATATCCAACGTAAGGGACATCCAGGAGCTGGAGGAAGGGAGCGAGAAAGATGAGCTGATCGATGTATGTACCATACTAGAGATCGAGGAGGAATACCAGCACCCGGTAGGCCGAGAGGTGACTATAGCTTTCAGGGAGAAGGACCATTGCTCCGCCAGGGCCTCGAACCTGATACGGTCAGTGTTCTCGAACATCGTAAGTAATGCGATAAAACATTCGAGCGGATCTGTGAACATCCTCATGACCTTGAGCTCAGAGCTTCATGAGGGAAGGGACTATCTGAGGGTGAGCATAGAGGACAACGGCCCTGGGATACCTGACGAGATGAAGGAAAAGATATTCACAAAGTCGCTTCGCGGCCTGACAAGGAGGACGGGGCACGGTCTCGGTCTCTATCTGGTAAAAAGGATAGTAAGACAGCACGATCACGGCCGCGTCTGGGCCGAGGACCGTGTCCCAGGCGATCATACGCAGGGAGCGAGGTTCGTCGTCCTACTGCCAATGACCGA
>CAVSDP010000034.1:0-69174 GCA_963726655.1 Methanomassiliicoccaceae archaeon | reverse complement strand
CAAATACAATTTTGTGCTTAATTATGTCCATTTAGGCGAGCTCTTGCCATGTGACAAGGACCAGATCCATCTAATTGCTACAGAACGGTCCGATATATCGCGGGATGCTGTCGTTCATCATATCATGGACATTCTACCGAACAAGTGAGGTATCGCTCCATCGCATACGGCGTCCGTTACAGTTCGGGGCGCGATGAGGTCTCTGAGCTATCGTTCTGGAACTGATGAGGCTAGGAACCAGCTAAAAATAGCAAGGATCTAGCCTAGCCAGCCTGACCGTCCTCAATGCATTCCATGCGTAAGATCGGAGCTCTCGATGCTACGAGTTCACTCTTAGGTCGGTGACATACAAGCTGTCGCTCAGTAAAAAGGTTTAATTAATGAATAACTGGATAAGCAATAGGAATGAAAACACTCGTATTATGTGTCGATCGTGACGACGATTTTGGGGTCAAGGCAGGCCTGAATAGCCCATTCATAGGTAGGGAAGAGAACCTTAACGCAGCTATGATGCTAGGCCTCAAGGACCCGGAGGATTCTGACACAAATACACTGTTGGCAGCCATTGGCATATATGATGAGATGACCAAGAAAGGCATCATCGAAAAGATCGCCACGATCTGCGGTGATGTCAACGTTGGCTATGAATCTGATCAGGTCCTAGCGACGCAACTTGAGACCGCGCTAGAAGTGGTCCATCCAGATAGGGTCATTCTTGTGTCGGATGGTGCTGAGGACGAGTACATCTATCCAATGGTATCATCCCGTATCAAAGTGGACTCGGTAAGGAAGGTATTCGTCAAACAGGCGCCGACAGTAGAAGGTACATATTATATTTTCATAAAAATGATGCATGACGACAAGATACGTAAAGGATACTTGTCCCGATAGGGCTAGCGCTATTCGTTTTCGGGTTCTTTGATGTGCTGAGCGCAACTCTTCAGCTTTACAACAATCCTGCGAATTACGGCCCTTTGGGAGATATGGGATGGGGCACCATTTTTGTCGTCCTTGGATGTTATCTTCTGATGTTCGCATATAAGGTCGGAGAGCGGCTAAAGGACTGGTCCAAGAACATGAGCAGGGCTATCCGGTCTGGTAGCATATTGATACCATTCGTAGTGCTGACCGCGCTTCTGGTCCTGCTTGGCATATTGCTCGGTTATGACTCTGCAACAGCAGTGCCTATGCAGGACCCTCTGAGTGTGACATTGCTGTTCATGGCAAGCGCATTATGGCTATGGGTCTTTGCGTTCTTTACATATCAGATAGGCCAGCTAGTGAACCACTATGTCGCTCAAGGAGAGATATCCTATTCGTATCTGGTAGCTTCGGTGACAGTATTCGCGGTAGGTTTCATAATACAAGGCGCGATAGATATCACGCAGGTACTTTTCTCATATAATAACTACAATAATGGATTAATCGTGCTGGAGATAGTGATCGGCGTCCTGTTAACACTGTTCGGTGCCTTGATCAACTCCGTATTCCGCAAGAACCAGAAAGAAAAGAACGGACCAGAAAAGGTAGAAGATAGCGGAATGATGGACTGAGCCAAATGGACTTTGTGGACTGGGAGCCCATATACAAAGAGATAATGAGAGACCTTTCGCTGAATTGGCTTGCGGACGAAAGATCAGCGAGGGAATTAAGCGAGATGGTCCGCGATAAGAAGATTCTGCGGCCCGGATTGTCTTGCAAAAAAGATAGGTCAGCAGGTCACTGTATGCGGGTACGGCCCTAACCTAGAAGAGGATCTAAAGAAGGAACGATACTATCGGAACAGTGATCGCGGCGGACGGCGCAACATCAGTGCTGATGAAAGGAGGGCCTTTTAACGAGACCGATCTTGCCAGAGATCATCGTTTCAGATCTAGACGGGACCGTTGAGGACCAGATCGAAGCGAATCGGCGCGGTTCGGTCGAAGTCAATCCTCGCGCATGGCGACAATATTCCGAACATGGAGCGATATGCTCCACAGTTCCAAGGGCTCATTACGCCTACCACACAGGCATTCCCCGTAAATGGACTGTTCAATTTTGGAGGGTTCAGCGATGGTGATCGCGCGGTAATGCTTGCAAGACACTTCGGTGCGAAAAAGATCCTGCTCCTAGGATTTGATCTTGAGCATCCACGTGAACAGGTGGGCAAGTCTGGGTACACGAAGAGCAAGAAATTGGTATGGGCGAAGCGCCTGATATTCGATATGAACCCAAAGGACGTAGAGCTGATAATGCCAAGCAAATGAAGTATTATCTGACAATATACTACATATTAGTATATTTTTTATATTTTTATAATCCTTAATGTCTGGCTTGCCATTATATCAAATAAATGCTCCGGACCTGCAATATTTTTTGATCGGAAAGTTATTTTAATGAGGAGATCAAATGTAACACATCATGTCCGTAGTAAGCATGGAAGGATTGATCTTAGCATTGAAGAATACTCTTGGAAAAAAGGGGATGCAAGATAAGGACATAGATCGTTTAGCTGAATATATTATGAGCTTTTTCGGATATACTGATTCAGTGATCGATAATAGGTTGACATCAGAGGATAGAGATGTATTCTATATGCTAGAGGAAGAAGGTTTCGTGACCACTAGCGAAGAGGAAGTACACATTAAGAAGGGCAAGATGTGGAGGATACACTACTGGATACTGAAAAAAGACCAGATATTCCGCCTTTCTTCGATACCAATGGATCCCGGTCATGAGCACGACGAGCTCTCCTCGATATATGATGGCATATCACAGGATATCTGGTCGAGAGACACGTTCGTTCTGACCCTTTCTAACCTCTTCCTTAACAATATTTTATATGGGAAAAAGCAGGAGCTGACATCACAGCCAGCTGTTCGCCGCCTGTAATGTTGATATGATATTAAAGTCGGAGCGCGACCAGCCTACAGATCCATTGGCGGTCCGCAGACAGATGATTTTATAAGCTATTTTGTTATCCCATGTCCTCAGAGGACCTGGATGAATGGCCTGCTGATCGCGCTGCTTGTTATCTTAGCGTACTTACTGATAATATTCTATCTTAACAAGAAGAAGATACTGGCCAAGTACAATATGCGTTTGTGGGGCCCCCTTTTGATGTGGAGGACCCAGCGTGGCAAAAAATTCATTGAGAAGGTCTCCAAGCCGCATCGTTTTTGGCACGGATATGCCATCGCATGCAAGATAATCTGTCTTGCCACCATGATATTCATGATGGCGCTCCTGATCTATGAAGCGGATTTAGTTTTCGCAGGGAAAATAGCCTCTGATCAGGCAGCAAGCCCACAAATGATACTGGGGATACCTGGCATCAATCCGCTCATCCCGATATGGTATGGCATATTAGGCCTGTTAATAGCCGTCGTCGTGCATGAGTTCGCTCATGGGGTACCTTACCAGGGTCAACGGTATGAAGATCAATGCATTGGGCGTGTTGGCATTTGTAGTTCCGATCGGTGCGTTCGTTGAGCCTGACGAAGAACAGTTGACCACGACAACGAAGAAGAATCGTACCGATGTCTATTCGGTCGGACCAGGCACGAACATGTTCATAGCAATAATCTGTGCGCTCATACTGTTCATGCTGCTCTCGTCAGCCCTTGCGCCTATCCGCGAAGGTCCAGTGGTGACCTCGATATATTCTGGCTCCCCAGCAGATATGGCCGGGATCCAGACCGGTGCACAGATCGTGGCTATCAATGGTGTCCCTGTTTCTTCTAATGGCTATACTAATTTTACAGGCGCCGAGAATATAGCACCTGGTCAGAACGTTTCAGTTCAATATTATTATTACAATACACAATATACTGCCAGTGTAACATCTGGTGTCGTGATCACAGGCATCTCGACCAGCCTTCCAGCATATTCATCTGGAATGCGTCCTGGTATGATCATCTATTCGATCAACGGAACGGTCGTGTACTCACTGCAGGACCTAACGAATGCGCTGAACATAATGCATTCTGGCACTCAATATGCCTTCTCAGCTTTATCATATAATTCAACGACCGGGACATATTCCACTCGGTTGAATGGCAATGTAACGCCAGCCGATAAGCACGATTACATTTCATCAGCAGCTGAAGGTTCAGCATACCTTGGCGTTAACATTGCCTATCTGGGAGCAACAACAAGCTCCCCAGAGGCCATTCTTTCAAGCATATCTGATCCCTACACCGGTGTGAACAGTTTTGGCGGCTTCCTGACTGATAGCTTATACTATATCGCTCTCCCTTTCTTCGGCCTTGAGCCCTTGCAGGGTGCCATGGCATCGATATACCACACAACAGGCATTTTTGCCTGGGCTGACACAGGGTCGCTCATAATATTATCCAATTGCATCTACTGGGTATTCTGGATAAGCATCATGGTCGGCATGACGAATGCTCTTCCAGCTGTTCCTCTCGATGGCGGGTATCTGTTCAAGGATTGGATGGATGGTATCGCAGGCAGGGTCAATAAGACGTGGACACCTGAGCAGAGAAATCATTTCGTGAACAGTATCACGATCGCACTGGCGCTCCTTGTGCTGTTCCTGATAGTGTGGGAGATAATAGGGCCGCGGATAATGTAGGTCTATTGAACGGTCATGCTTGTGAGCATGACCGTCCTGGACCGGTCCGAATCGCATTTTGGGCATAGCTCATAGTCCAAAGAACGATAGTTGGATGACACTTCATACGAACTCACCACATTCCTTGCATTTCCTGAACGCCACGATGTAAGGGGTGAACCCCTCGCAATGTTCTTATTCTTCGGCTGCGGTCGAATACGCAGCAGCACCTCTCACTACAGTTATCGCACAACGAACGTTCCGCTCAATCGTACGATGATACGATCATTGACCCTTACCCAGCCCATTGTTCGAAGCTCCATAATCGGAGTGTTCTTGATATGTATATATTCTTGGAACTCTATCTACGTAAATATCAGAATGATCGATGTTATCTTTATCGATATCACTTATGACCGATATCTGTGATGTCGAATGAGGAATATCCAAAAACAATATCTCAGGACAGAATGTACATGCTTTGAAAATTTGCAGCAAGTAAAATGAGCATAGGTCTCATTTACATGCATGCAAGCTATTGGTGTGACCAATGTCAAAAAGGGTTATGCGCCGGATCGGCAAATCAACCGATGCGGTGAACGCTGCAGATCGATTATAGAATGGTACCCATCAACAGAGACCATCGAAAGCGGCCTCGAGCGTTATGAGCTCTTCCATGGAAGTCAGGTCAAGTTCGATGTTCATGGCGATGCATGGGTGCGGCACCATGTGACATGCGGTCACCTTGTAAGTGAGCGGGATGGAACATGCTCATGTGATGTGCATGAGTCTATCGATCTACCAGGATTATGCATCGCCTATCCTTCATGCAATGAGTTCTATCGAGGATTGAAGCATTTCGCGGATTGTGGCTACACCTTCCTAAGAAAGCGTGAGAGAGGATCACTCGATGTAGATCGCAGGCCGCATGGGCTGAGCTACTCTCGCTTTCTTCTGAGGGTCGACCAGATCTTTCTCGTCGGCAGAGAAGACGCTCACCTCGCAATTAAGCTCCTTCGAAAGGAACTTGGCGGCATCGGACAGGAACGCATATTCATCTATGCTCGACCTTTCATTATTGGTCTCAGACCGTTTCATCAGTTCCTCTGCGGTCTTTTTTGCGAAATCAGCGGCCTCTTTCCCATGCTTTTTAAGGTCATCATTTGTCATCACGGCCTTAGTGAGCGCAGGTATCGACAATGTTCCTGAGCTCATCATTTGGAGACCCATCGAAAGAACATCTCGTTTCCATTGGGCGCTTGTATAAATGAATATTCTCTTTGGCGAGATACCAGTCACCTTGAGTATCTCGTTAGTGTCTGTCATTACAGAGCTCAGGTAATTCTCTGATGCCTCAGACCTTGCATCCTGCATCTTATTGTCCGGTGATGGATATTCCGCGGAAGAGACGAGCCCTTCATTCCCTTCTTTTTCCCATAGCTCCTCTGCTATATGTGGGGTGATCGGGGTCATCATCCGTATCCACATGTTCAGGAACTTGGCCACGGTGGCGCAATTATCGCCGCCCCTCCTGATATACCACTTGATATCGTTGAAGGTCTCGAAATAGACCTCATTCGCCATCTTGCGGAGATCATATTGTTCCATGGCTTTCTGTATGACAATGATGCGGTTGTTCATGCGTGATAGAAGCCATCTATCAACGGTGCTTTCTGAGCAGCCGTTCAAAGCGTGAAGATCATCTACAGAACGCAGGACCTTCTCGATCCTTGAAGCATAATTCTCTATGATGCTCTCATCCCATTCCACATCCACGAATGGAACAGCGATATGAGCATAGTAAAGACGCAGCGCGTCCACGCCGAACCTTCCTGCAGCACCAGGTATAGGCTCAGCACCTCCCTTTGATTTTAAGATCTTGCCTAGCTTGCCAGTGACGTACCAGTTCACAAAGATGCCCTTTGGCCATAGCTCCTTTGGAAGTATGGCCACATGGTTCTTCAGGAATGCGGGGAAATGCACTGTCATGTGTTCCTTGCCGCCCAGGTTCACGTCCAGCGGGTACCAGTAGACCACATCGTTCCTGATATGCAATAGAAGGTCCAGGTCCATCCCGCACGTCTCAGCAACCTTGGCAGCATCTCCTTTTCCAAGCATAACATGATCGAAGAACTGTTCGGTCATTTGCTCAAGCTTCAACTGGCCAGAATTATAATATTTTGATATCAGATAATATATTGGATAAAGTGTAGAGTCCGAGAATCGCTTCTATGGTCCACTTTTCATCATATGGGAACTTTGTGCCTAGCCAATTCCCTTGTCTAACGCATGCCCTTTCCCGGAACCAGTCCAGAACCCCTTGTATATTCACATAGTACTCATTGGGCAGGATCTCCATCTCTTTAGCATGCTCTTTGCATTTACCTGTCAGCTCAGCGTTCCCGTAATCTATGAACCACTGATCAGGGACCTTCTTGATGACCACGGACTTTCCACATCTGCATATGACCTCCTCTGAAAGGTCGTAGAAAAGCTCAGCCTCCCCGTTCTTCGATCATCATGTTCTTGATCTGGTCTTTTGCCTCCTCGACCTTCATTCCAGCAAAATCGCCGCAGTCGCCATTCATCTTTCCGGTGTGGAAGCCGTCCTTATAGATCAGTTTTTTAGCGTCCTCAAGGCGAGGGTCGCATCGATCCGTAATACCCCATTTGTTGATCATCTCAACAGCGGGCATCGGCCCGTATCCCTTGGTGTCAATGATCGCTATCGGGCGTATGGACCTGACCATATCCTTATCCAGGCCATATTTTTCCATTAAGGCGTCATTTTCTTGAAGGGTCTTTAGCGATATCCAATCATCCGGTGCATCTGATGGAACAGAAGTGACAAGACCGGTCCCGACCTCTGGACGGCAAAATGAGGCAGGTAGGACAGGGATGTTCCTATGTATCACCGGTGCTTGGCATATCTTTCCGATCAGGTCCTTCCCTGCTATGGTACCGACCAGAGCAAGCCCTTCTTTCTGGTATATCATTTTTTCATACGAAGGGCGGCTGATGACCCAGGTCTCGTTCCCCTTCCTTACCTTAACATACTCCACATCAGGATTGACCCAAAAATTGGTCTGTCCATATACCGTCTCTGGACGGAGTGTTGCTGCAACAAGATAAAGATCATCACATTTGAACTTTAGAAGCGTGTATTCAGTTGTCTCAGCGTTCCCGCCCTTTGAGAGATCCGTCTCCGAGGGGTCGACCGCTACGGGGCCATGCTCTACACAAGCAGGAGCAAAATATGGTTTTTGGATCAAAAGGCCAGCGTCATGCAGTTTTATGAACTGCCACTGAATGAACTTACCATAATCCGGGTAGATCGTGCAGGTGAACCTTCGCCAGTCAGCCAGGAACCCGAACCTTCTCCAATATTGGGTCTGATATACTTCATTGAAAAAATTCACTACGGCTACAGGGTCAGTAAGGTCATCGAGCCTCTCTTTCGGGCAGCCGTTCGCTATAAGATATTCAATGGTCCTTGGGTCCTTGTTCTTTATTTTCTTTGCTAAAGCGATGGCGCCATTCCCGGTAGCATGGGTACCAACTGGAAATAATACATTATAACCGGACATTCTCTTGTACCGTCCGATCGCATCTACGTCAGGTGTACCCACGCATGTGACCGACATGCAGATACCCCGTAAGGCCTGGATAAGCAAATATGATCATGAACTTTGGACGAGCATCTCTTTCTGACTCATTTATCCTGGCATCATACCAGCGTTCCTGCCATTTTGCTTCTATCTCAGTCGTCCAGCTTGACATTCCTGCACCTTATTAGCCACGGTATCAATTAATCATATTTATCTTATTGTCAGAACCATGACGTGATCGTTGTATCCCTCGCGCATCCTCTTGTGAAGGGAAGATCAGGATGATAATGAGGCCATTCCCAAAGCATGCGGTATCATGACCATTGTGCGTTCCAAAGAACAATAATGTCCCCTTAGTGATCATCGAGTGCCGTCATTATCTGGCTGCTAAGCTTACTCAAAATACGCTCTTCAGACTTACGAAAATGACCCTGAAAATAGCCTTTTTATTGTTTATTCATATCCGATATCTGGCCCATTGCAAAACTTTCAATATATGACATCCATATACCTTAGATGTCAAATCCAGATTATGATAAAGCTGAAGTATATATTGCATCATAATTAGTATGACAATATATGACAAATGACATATTTTTTAAATAGTTAGTATGACATGCTTATGTGCCGAATAAGCAGAAGGGAGCATGCATGGATAATGAGCGCATAACGCTAAGATTAGAGGCCGAGGATCTGGCTATTCTTGATAAATTCGTCGAGAAATATCCAGAATACTCTAACCGGTCCCAATTAGCGAGGCTTGCTATCCGTGCATTCATAGATGAGACAGAGAGTTCTCACACAGTGGATCTTACAGCTGCACAAAAGAATAACATAATAACTGTAGAGATCCCGAGATTGGCGCATAATACCATCATGGACTCAGTTCGGGCAGGAGTTTTTAACTCCACTGAGGAAGCGATAGTACAATGCGTTCGTGAGAAATTCATTTCGTCGGAAAGCCTTGAGGCGATAAAGAAACGTAGAGTTGAGACCTTAGGGGATACCGTCGAACTTAGTCGATGAGTAGATGCTCTACGGACGTGAGGAAGGGCAAAGTCTGCGGAGGGATGGGATGCACCGGTTCTTCTCACAGGACCGAACGGCTCTCTTGCTTGCGGCACAGGGAGGAAGGGATGATGCTAGGGACGAAGAACGAACAGATAGTAGCTGCATTGAGCAAGGGCCTTACAGAGCCTAAGATCTCTGTTGTTGGGTGCGGTGGTGCTGGAGGTAATATTATCAACAGCATCTACTGGAGCAACAAGAATGTTGAGACCATTGCGATAAATACAGATGAGAACAAGCTAGAGAAGGTCGATGCGCATAAGAAGGTCCTGATCGGAAAGGATGTGACCCATGGTCAGGGTGCAGATGGATTCCCCGAGGTAGGGGAATGCTGTGCTGAAAAGGCGAGATCTACCATCGAGGGCGTGCTCAAGGGTAGCGATATCGTCTTCATCGTAGCTGGTATGGGCGGAGGGACCGGAACAGGAGCTGCGCCCGTCGTCGCTAATGTAGCAAAGAGCTTGAACGCCGTTACTTTCGCAATAGCTATCAATCCTTTCTCATACGAGAACGGAAGACAAGAGATCGCAAAAGCTGGCATCAAGAAACTGAGAGAAGCTGCTGAGACAACGATAGTATTGGACAACGACCGTCTGCTTCAGATAGCCGGAGATATAACCATCAACGAGAGCTTCTCGATAATGGAGCGCTCCATCAACAAGCTCATAGATTCTGTGAGCTCAAAGATCTCAAGTGACCTTATCAACCAGATCCGCACAGAGGTTGACGAGGCTATGCAAGAGAATGAAGCACAGATGCAGGTAGTTCATAAGCAGACCGTGCAGCTCGCTCCGATCGCAGAGCTGGTGACCGCGTCCATGTCCGTAAAGGTGCCTGAGATATCGATAGCAGCTTCCATGAGCACGACCGAACTTATATCGCGGTAAGTTGAAGATAAGGGCGCGGACTGTTCGTCCTCCCCCTTCCTTCGTAACTCAATAGTTTATTTGATAGGACAACTACTATTTTCATAATATGAAAGTTGGCCTGCTCATCGATCCATACGCTGATATCGATAATCTGACCCATGACGCTAGCGATGGCATGACGCAGGATCATATACGCTCTGCAGTATCAAAGGCGGAAGAAATGACGATCGAGACCCTGAACGCCGCTGGTTCACTGAGCTCGTTCGATCTTGTTACAGCAGGCGGTGCATTGGGGGAGAATGTATTGTTGCATCTAAAGTCCCTGCCATTGGTGGTGTATAGGCCAGATAGAACGATATCCAGAAATGACATCAAGCGATCATGTACCGCCCTCATCGCAGAAGATATCGAGGTCCTGGTCTTCGCCGGAGGGGATGATACAGCGCATGATATCATGGATGTAGTCCATGAGAGCATCCCTGTGATAGGCATACCAACGGGCCGGGGATCGAATCATCGGTGTTCGCGTTGACACCGACATTCGCGGGGCAGGTCCTAAGGACGATAAACTCGGTCCCGCTGCCCCTTGAGCACAGTGAAGTGATGGGCATTGATGAGGACCATGAGGGCAATAAGAGGAAAAGCCCGTCGCTGTATGGATATATGCTGACCCCTGTAATGCCAGAAGAGCTTAGCTCGATACCCCCTTTCATTGTTTGGACGGGCGAAGAGGAACAGGAAGATGCTGTCTCTAGTTATTTCACCGAAAGAATGGAAAAGGGGGTATTGTATATTCTCGGGCCGGGCCATACAACGGCAGCTATCGGCCGTCATCTAGCAGATCGACAAGACATATCTCGGTGTCGATGCTGTTTCGGACGGCGATCTTGTAGGAAAGGACCTGGACGAGGATGGGATCGATGAGCTTCTGGACGTATATGCCGATGCCCGCATCATCGTCTCCCCACTAGGTTCAAGAGGTTTTATCATCGGGATGTCCGCCCCACAGATATCATCGCGGATCATAAGAAGGGTCGGTCTAAGGAATGTCATCATCCTTGCTACCCCAAGAAAGATGAAGCGGACGACCGTGATCAGAGTGGATTCCGGGGAGGATGAGATCGATGAAAGGTTAAGTGGGTACGGGATAGTGGTCATTGGTCATGGAAAGGAAATGGTCCTTCCTATGGAATGATCAGGCAACTTGCTTTCTTTCCTTCATCGTATCCTATATCGAACGCCTTGACGTTCACATCCCGAGCTTTCTGCGGCACGACATCAAGAAGTGATCCAAGCATCCTCTCTTTTGATATGGGGAAGCCGTTCACTGATGTCATCGCTCCGATCAGTACTGAGTTCGCTGCTATGATGTTCCCTGCTTTTTCAGCCAGTAATGTAGCATCTATCGCTATCATTCTAGGGTCCTCTTTCCGTATAGCTTCCAGCATCGACGGCACGGTCGGGTATTCTTCTGCACCTATGGCAACGTTGACGGGGAGTATCGGGGCAGTGCTCGTTACGATCCAGCTCTCAGTATTGATGAGGGGAAGCGAACGTAGGGTCTCTGCAGGCTCGAACCCGACGAGCAGATCAGCGCTCCCTTTAGGTATAAGTGGGCTGAGTATGTCATTGCCCAGCCTTACTGAGCACATGACGCTTCCACCCCTCTGCGCCATACCATGCACTTCGGATGTAGCTACCTCAAGACCTTCGATAAGAGCTGCATTCCCGATGACCATGGATGCCAATAGAACACCCTGTCCTCCCACTCCTACTAACTGGACATTATATTTCACTTGATCACCTTGATCGCATCCTTTGGGCAGACCTGCACGCAGCATCCGCAGCCGATACATTGCGCAATATCGATCATGACATCATCGCCTTGCTTGAAAAGTGCTGGGCAGGAGAACTTGGATATGCATGAGTAGCAATGAGCGCACTCGCTCTGCTCCACAGAATAGTGTCCTATCTCGAGCTTTCGTTCTTTCTTCTTAAGTAGTGGGCAAGCGCGCTCTGATATGATGACCGAGACCTTGTCCTGGGCCAATGCCTCTTTTATAGCCTGGCTTGTCGCCTTGATGTCATAAGGGTCCACTGTCCTTACGAAGTCCACCCCACAGGCCCTTACAATGGGCTCGATCTTAAGACCGGGAGTGATCACCCCGCCGTAATTACGTCCTGTTCCCGGATCAGGCTGATGACCTGTCATGGCGGTCGTCCTATTATCCAGTATCACAAGGACAAAATTGTGTTTGTTGTATGAGGCATTGATCAGACCTGGGATCCCGCTATGAAAGAATGTCGAGTCGCCTATGAAAGCGATGACCTTCTTGTCATTGGTGGCTGCAAAACCCCCGGCCGCGCCGACGGATGATCCCATGCAAAGAACGAAGTCAGCGCATTCCATGGGCGGCTGGACACCCAGCGTGTAGCAGCCGATGTCAGTTGAATATATGACCGCGTCCTTCTGGACCGCTTTCTTGACAGCATAATATGTTGCTCTGTGCGGACAACCAGCACATAGGACGGGCGGTCTTGATGGCACCCTCATCTCAGGGTTGTTCAGAGGGATCTTCTCATTGATCACTGGAACGATATCACGTAAGGAAAGGATAGTATCCGGGGAGTACTCGAACGCTCTGGGCAGATGACCAGTTCTCTTTCCGAATATCTTCACTTCCAATGAGCTTTGCTGAGCGATGCGCCTTACTTCATCCTCCAGGATCGGTTCAAGCTCCTCAAGGATGATGACCTTTTGTTTATTCTCAAGAAATGCTCTGATCTTCTTCTCTGGAAGGGGATTAGAAAATCCTATCTTAAGGATCTCAACATCCTTTAGCCATTCTTTTGCATATGTGTATGCAACGCCAGATGCGATGACGCCGATCCTTGAGCTCCCGACCGTAAAGTTCAACGCTGATGCTTCCGAGAGCACCTGCGCTTTTTCCAGTCTTTCCAGCTGTTTTATTCTGTTCAGTCTTGCGAAGGCCGGGATCATCACGTATTCCTTAGGGTCCCTCTCAAAATGACCTTTCCGTTCAGGCGGTCCATAGCTCTCCATGCTCACAACGCCCCGAGCATGGTTGACCCTTGTTGTTGTCCTTAGCATCACTGGGGCCCCAAGGACCTCGGAAATGCGGAAAGCTTCGATGACCATCTCTTTTGCTTCGGCAGGCGTAGATGGTTCTAGCATCGGGACCAGGCCGAATTTTGCGTAATATCGGTTATCCTGTTCGCTCTGGGATGAATGGCATGATGGATCGTCCGCTGACAGGATGACCATCCCGGCCTTGATCCCCGAATATGACAATGTCATGAACGCGTCGCTCGCGACGTTCAGGCCGACATGCTTCATGAAAACGAACGAACGGACCCCAGATGCTGCTGCTGCACCCGCTCCTTCCATCGCCACCATCTCATTCGTCGAGTATTCGAAGTACATCCCTGCATCCGCAGCACGATCCGTTCCAGCACTCCTCCGATCTCAGACGATGGTGTACCAGGATATGTCGATGCAAAGCCTACCTCAGCCTCTATAAGGCCTCTGGCGATCGCTTCATTGCCAAGCAGCAGCGATCTTCCTTTCTCGACCAGTAGCTTATCCAAACGGGCACCCTCAGACCACCCCCGTTCTCGATCTCAGCTCCTCGATTCTCATGGTCAACATTCTTTTGGACCTCTTCAACCTGTTCAGACTGTGAGGTGGCCGTATCTTCCCTGGAGGTGGAGGTATTCAGCAACTGGTTCCTTATTTTTAATCTCTTTGGTCATGGTGTACTTTCCATCGTAGAATTCATAGAGAGGGAATATCCCTGAAAGAGTGGCATGTCTGGCGACCTCTATGCATTTCCTAGGGTCGAACTGCCATCCTGATGGGCACGGTGTAAGTGCATGGATGAATCTCGGTCCGTGCATGGATCTTAGCTTTTGGATCTCCTTTATGAAATGCTCGGGGAATGCCACATTGACGGTGGCACCGAACGCTATGCCATTTGCCACCATCATGTCCATTATTCTTTTTTTCCTTGTCATCACGCCAGATCTCCCAAGTGGCGTGGTCGTTGTCCATGCGTAGGATGGTGTAGAACCAGAGCATTGGATGCCCGTGTTCATGTATGCCTCATTGTCATACATCACATACAGTACATCTGTTCCTCTATCGACCATCCCGGATAATGCCTGGATGCCTATATCGACCGTACCTCCGTCCCCTGCCCATCCTACAACGGTGATATCATCAGGCCCAAGTTCATCGAGCGCAGCCCTTATACCGGACGATACCGCGGCAGTGCACTCGAACGCGTTATCTATCACAGGGACCCCGATAGAGCATCTAGGCCATGTACCAGGTATGACGGCGCAGCATCCTGCAGGCATGTTAATGATGGTACGGGGGCCTAGAGCCTTTAGCAGATACCTAAGAGCAAGAGGTTCTGCACACCCTGGGCATGCGGAATTCCCAGGGAACTGGTCAGTTCCTCATGAGGAATAGGGAACGAATGTTCCTTCTCAATATCCTCCTGATCCTGGTCCTTGGGTCATCCATCTTGGGGCCATCTTGTTCCATGTCACCATCTTCCGCTGCCATCTTTCAATCCCACCCAGATGGTACGTTCGTCAGAGGGCGCACCGTTCGTCCCCAATAGGTCCTTGAAGACCCATTTTAGGTCATTGATCCTGATATCTCTTCCACCCAGGCCGGCCACGTAGCTCTTCATCCTGACCCCTTCGCCGCCAAAAAGCGCGCTTCTTGTCTCGTTGAAAATGTTGCCGCCATCGCCGAAAGTGTAGCTGCGGTCAAGCACACCGACAACAGGAACATGGGACAGAGCGCTGGCCAGTTCTTTCGATGGGAAGGGCCTGAACACCCTTAGCTTGAGGACACCGACCTTATCCCCCGTTGCTCTTAGTGAATCGGCAACGTCCTTCGCTGTCCCCGCAGCTGAGCCAGCGATCACAAGGACAGCATCAGCATCATCACACCTATACTCTTCAAAAAGCCCCCCGCAGCTTCTTCCGAACTGTTGCTTGAATTCCATGTCAGCTGATATGATATGTTCCTTTGCTGACTCCATTCCAGCGGCGATCCCATGACGGAACTCCATCCACCAATCAGGTGTTACAAGACCGCCATACCTTGCAGGTCTCTGAACGTCCACAGAATGTTCAGGCCTGTATGCCGGGAGATAATCATCAACATCATCCTGGTCCGGGATATCTACAGCTTCATAGGTATGCGAAAGGATGAAACCATCCTCAATGATCATCGATGGAAGCGATATGTGTCTGTCCTCTGATATCTTATATGCTTGCAGAGTGGTGTCGAGCACGTCCTGATCATTTTCACAGAATATCTGTATCCAGCCTGTATCTCTTTCTGACATCACGTCATGATGCTCGCACCACATGTTCCAAGGTCCTCCTATCGCCCGGGCTGCGACCGGCATGACGATCGGCCTTCGCACACCAGAGGCCCACATCAGCATCTCATGCATGAATGCCAGGCCTTGGGAGGATGTAGCTGTGAATGTTCTTGCTCCTAGATAGGACGCGCCTATCAGAGCTGACATTGCAGAATGTTCGCTCTCCATGAGCAGGACCTTTGCGTCCATTTCCCCTTTAGCGGCCATATCCGTGATCTTCTCAGATATAGTGGTCTGTGGTGTAATGGGGTATATCGCTGCGACATCGATCCTGGCCAGTTTCGCAGCATATGCAGCAGAATGATTGGCGGTCATCATCTGTATCAATCCGGCTCACGCTCCATCTTAATGGCACCTTTCGGGCATTCATTGGAGCATATGCCGCACCCTTTGCAATGATAAAGATCAACTGCTGGATAGTCCCCCGCTGATCCCACTACCATGCTGACATCAGGACAATATTCCCAGCAAATGTAACACCTGGTGCATTTAGAAATGTCCAGTACTGGCCTCTGGACCCTCCAGTCCCCGGTCCCGATGTCCTTTGTATCAGCATATGTGACGGGCGCTGATGGGATATCCTTATATGTGATGTTCATCAGATCAGCCTCCAGGTGTCATACGCGTCATTCGCTGCCGCCGCATTCTCTTCTTTCTTTACCGGGACGGTATCCTTTATGCACTCGATCATCTCATCGATGCTTATGCCAGGCAAGGTCCTGACAAGCGCTCCAAGCATTGCTGTATTTACAATGGGAGCGGTTGAGGGACCCAGTCGCCTTTTAAGAGCTATCGATGTCGCATCAACAGAGATAAGGCGGAACTTAGGAGAAATGCCAAGCTGAGCCTCGGTCTTTGTTGTGTTCGCTAATATCTTCCCGTGTTCCTTGAGCCCTGAGAGAGTATCATGCTGCCTGAACAATGCTTGATCAAGAACTACCACTTGATCGGGTTCATATATGCCGGAATGGACCCTTATGGGACGTTCATCTATTCTACAGAAAGATGTAACGGGAGCACCTCTTCTTTCAACTCCGAAGAAGGGGAAGGCTGATGAATGAAGCCCCCTTAACATCGCTGCCTTAGCTAGTATCTCAGAGGCGATCACAGCACCTTGACCGCCTCTGCCGTGAAAGCGTATCTCTATCAATCAGATATCCCCTGGCAGCCTCTTGACCATCCACTATATTCGAACAATAAATTTACAGAACCATGCCTATTTGATGTCTCTGCAGGCAAAGGATATTAGTACTGTCCCCCCTGATGGTCAAGATGCGCTACGGTTCTATCGGAGAGACCGAGAGGACCTGCATGCAATGGATGGTCGAGATCGAGCATATCATTCTGACGTAAGATCTAACAATAAGGGCGATCGAAGGTATTATGGAAGAATGGCCCCTGCACGAAAAAGCGAGCGTTGCGTGTGAGATCTTCTCTCGATCTTAAGATAAATAGACCGAACGGCCTATGGCCTGTACATGGATGTAGGAAGCCTTTCCTTCCGCACTTTCATACATGCTACTGAAGATGAGGATAAGGTAGGTCAAGCCCTCTTTTTTGTCTCTGAAAAGAAAGAGTTCGAAAGGACCAGATCGACCGGCTATCATGGCAATCCAATAACTGTGGTAGAGACAAAGGTCACTGATCAGAAGACCATAAGAACTTTCTTCGAAAGATTGGATAGAACGGATATCAAGAAACTGCTCGATACACTAGATATCAGGCTTGATGAGGAGTCTTTCTTATTTTTAAGGCTTGATAAGCAGGAAGCGTTCCTCGGCAGGTTGGTCATAAGCGATGGTGAGGATGTAATATCTGTGAGAGCAAAGGTGAGGTCGTTCCCGCAAACAAGGGATAATGCAAAAGCCGTCATGGAGAAGTATCTTGAAGGCTTATTGAACAAGTGATCTTAGGCACGGCTTTTCTTTAGACCATGGTAAGGGAAAAAGGATACTACAGCACTCTATAAAGATTAGAGAAGAATCCTTCCGGAGAAAGTCTTTCCTCCCAGAGCTTACGGCAGCTCTTCTGCATCTTGATGAAATCCGAAGGGGATAAACTTTCATGGAACTCAACGACCTTCTCAGCGATCCTGTGCAGGTCCTTGCGCTCGATCCATACGCAATGTTCTCTCCAGTTGATCTCTTCATCGAATGGAAGCACACAGTCGGTATCTAGAAAAATAGGGATGCGACCGGAGCACATGGTCTCATAGAATCTCACAGAATAGTTGCCATTCCCTTTGATGCACAGGATATAGTCGCTGCCGAACATGTTATCCACGAAATCATTTCGGACCTTCAGCTTCGTTCCTACAGAGGAATCTGATGTCGTTCCGCCACAGAACTGGTCCTTGAGATCAAAGTTCGTCACGATCCTAGGTTCCCTAGAGATCAGCTTCACAGCCTCTCCCCTCAGCCGATGCCCCTCATCATTGTATGATCCAGGCTTGATACGCCTCTTGGACCATGCTGCAACCCTATGATAGATATATGGACCATCTAAACGGGACGGGATCGTCAAGCCACAGAAACCGACCACTGGCCGGTCCCCCTTTTCTCTGATGGGCAAGATTCCGTTCCGATATCTCTCGACAAGGTCCTCGCCCCAGCTGGGCATGGCATGTTCGTTCTTTCTTCTTCTTGAGCTATATAGGGAAGTTCGGAACAGGACAGAGTTATGGACCGGGACCACTTCATCCAGGTCGCTCCAGAAAAAGTTGATCACTTGTTTATTATGAAGTTCAGCCTTCTTAGCGAACGCCATTGCTCTAGGTATATCCGATCTATTGTTCAGAATGCATTCCCAGGGGTACGGCATGACCGCATAGTCCGCGTCCTGAAGATCAGTCATCTCGAACCATTGGTTACCCGATCTAACAAAGTTATCATATTTTCCTTTCTGCAGGTCCTCTTCGGTCTCTGGGTCAGGACCCCAGAACGGGTACAAGATGTAATTATTTCTTTTTTCACATGAGCCAGGCAATTTTTCGGAATAAAGTGATATTTTCTCCCGCTCAGCAAACATTCAATGACTCAACATTCTGTAAGTATTTAGCGGTTTATGATCAATGGCCAGGGGATACACGTTCTCAAAGGTGGGACGAATGGTTACAATAATTACGGACCCGCATCCCTGACCAGGTGACTGACAAGATATTCTTCGGAATAGGATCGGGCATTCGAAACCTTGTTTAGGGACCGGCGCTGATGATAAATGTGGATGTTGCGGCCATGTCAATGAACAAGAATGAAGAAACCGTATCAGGAACTGATATTATCAGACTGAAGATCTACATTGACGCACTGAAGAAATGCCCTACCGGCTTCATTTTTTATCGATATGTTCCCCCAGACCAGTTATTCCTAGAGGAGGCTAACCCAAGTGCAGAGCAGATACTTCATATCAATGTCACAGGTCAGATCGGAAAAGAGTTCGACGATATATGGCCAGAGGACTATAGGGCCCATGTAAAGGTCAAATATCTCCAAGCTTTGAGGACATCTCGACCGATCACGATCAGGGATGTGGTTTATGAGCTTGGCGCCGTAAGTAAGGTCCTCAACATCCATGCTTTTACCTTATCAGAAGATAAGCTGGGCGTGACCATCGAGGATGTTACCGACTGCTGGTTAGAGGTTGAAAAGAGAAGGAAAGCATTTATGCAGATCGATCGGAACATAGAGCAATTCGCCACGCTCATCGATGAGATAAGAAATCCAGCCTCGGTCATAATGCATCATGCTGAGACCTGTCCAAGGAATTGTTCCAATATCGTCGTTAAGCAGACTGATAGGATCGAGAACATCGTTTCTCGCCTAGAACAAGGCTGGCTCGAGTCAGAGAAAGTAAGAGCGTTCCTAAAACGGGACATGCTGGAAGAAGAAGGATGAAGCTAAGTTCACAAATAACGACCGAAGAGAGCAGCGGTTCTTATGACTTAGATCTAATTCAGATATTTGTATAATATAGTACTCGAGTAGGAACAGTATTTTGTGGCTGCTGAGTTCTAGCAGGATAGACGAACATATGTGGAGGTAGCCAAGCTTGGCCAACGTTGTAGGACTTAGCCATGACCCACGGCACGATCATGTTCTTTCTATAGGATGATCATCAGGACATCTTACAATGTAAGAACTCGATATGATGATAGATCATCTCACTTCTCCCTCTATGGTAATTATCTTCTCAGTGACCGGAATATTCTTTCCGGACCTTTCCAGTGCCCGTTCAACAATGTTCTGGACGCCGCTGCAGCACGGCACCTCCATATGAACGACCGTGATCGATCTGATCGGATGGAGTGAGATTATTTGGCTGAGCTTCTCGATGTATCCCTCAATGTCCGTGTCCAGCTTCGGACAGAAGATGACCACGATCTTTCCTTTAAGGATCTTTTCGTGGAATCCAGCATAGGCGAACGGCACGCAGTCGGCAGAGATGAGCAGGTCAGCGTTCTCGAAGTAGGGCGCTGAAGGGTTCAGTAGTTTGAGCTGCACCGGCCACTGCCGGAGCTCGGAACTGATCATTCTATCTAACGGTTCATGGGATCCCCCAGCTCGCGGGATACTTCGTGCGGCGGCACCTGGACAGCCAGCGGACTGATGAGCTCCATGTATTGTAGGGTGACAAATGCCAGGATCGGATGCAGGAGATCCTGATGCATACATTTCTTCGTTCTCTACTGCTTTCCCGCGACGAGACTGGACCGGTCCAGTATGATCTGGAACTGGTATGTCTTTTTTGGTCAGGTACTCGATCGCCTGGTCGTACAACTTGGTCTGTCCATGGCTCGCAAGATGTTCAAGATGGGCTTTGATGACCGATGCGCCCTGTTCAGCGATGATCTTCATGATAGTTCTCTCATCATATGGCACAGCCTCACGTTCAACTACTGATATTGCCCCCTCTGGACAAGTACCGATGCATGCTCCAAGCCCGTCGCAGAAGAGGTCTGAGACCAACCGTGCCTTTCCCTCAATAAGCTGAAGTGCCCCTTCCGGGCAATCCGGGATGCATTGGCCACATCCTGTGCACTTTGCTTCATCAATGCAGATGATCTTTCTTTTCATATGTTCATCCCTTGATCGCCATCTTAGAGTATACACATTTTGCGGTCATGCTCTCGTCAGGAAGTGCTATTGATCTCTTATTTCAATGCCGGGGCTTGAAGTCCTGGATGGTATCCATGATCTCAAGGTGTCAGTATATGATGATCTTCTTACAGGAGTATAAAATATTCATACCATGAGGCATACAGTTCTGAACGCGAAAGGAAGATTCCCATGTTCGACCATTGCCCAGGTACCACAGACCTCCGGACCCCGACCCTTACGATCAAGAAGTGCCCCCAGTGCGGGAATGAAGTGGAAGTATTCTCAAATGATACTAAAGTTACCTGCAGCAACTGTGGACATGTTGTCTGGAACGATATCGGATCCTGTGTCAAGTGGTGCAAGTATGCAAAAGAATGCATCGGGGAGGAGACATACCAAAAGATCATGGCGGCAAAAGAAGAGCAACATTAGGTTCCAGAGCCGCCATATCGTGTGTAATTATTTGTTTTAAGGCCCACATATGCCACCGGAATGAACGATCTGCTGCTGGATAATATCTATTCGAAAGTTGAGATAAGCGGAACTGCACCCTAATAAATCCTTAAATCCACCGGAGTATAATATTAATTTTTGGCGTCTGGTCACCATGCAACGAACGATCAAGTCAGAGGAGATGGAACGAAAAGAGATAGAGCACAGGAATATTACCATCGAATTCATGGATCTTATCGGCTCGGGGAGATTCAAAGAAGGACTGAGATTCTGTGCGCCTGACTGTAGGACACATAATCCTTACACCACCGGGGGAATGGGGGATTTGACCGATGCGATGGATGCCGCTAAAAAGGAAATGTCCTCGAGATATCCGAACGCTGAGTTCGCCATCAAGCATGTCCTCGCCGATGGGGACATGGTCGCTGTGCACACTCAGATCCTGAGTTATAGGGATAAACCCGGCGAAGGGGGGCTAAGACAGGTGCATCTTTTCCGTTTTGAGGGCGACAAGATCGATCGAGTACTGGGATATCACTCAACCAGTGCTTCCGAATATGCCTAATGCGGGTGGGGCATTCTAGCTTGGTCGCTGTGAGCATCGGGACAACATATATAGATCCTTTATCATCGCAGGAACAGGTCAAATAACGAGAACGATCTCGATAACGGAACTTATTGTTCGATGGGTGAGAAAATGATAGAACAAGCAAGATCGATGAAGGGAAGAACGGTCCTGATAACCGGCGCCACCTCGGGAATAGGAAAGGCCACGGCGTTTGGATTGGCGGAAATGGACGCCAATATTGTCATGGTCGGTCGTAGCAGCGAGAAATTAGAGGCTACAAGAGAAGAGATATCCAAACAGACTCGCAATACGTCTTTGGAAACGATCCGATGCGATCTCTCATCCATGAAGGAGGTTCGGGGTCTAGCCCAGGAATTTAGCAAGGGACATGACCGCCTGGACATGCCTGATCAACAATGCTGGAGGGATCATGAGCGAAAGAAAGCTCACCATCGATGGCTACGAATACACTATCGCATTGGACCATCTCTCACCTTTCCTACTGACCGATCTGCTCCTTGACAAACTGAGATCTAGCGCTCCCTCGCGTATCGTAACGGTCAGTTCATCGGCGCATAATATGGGTCGCATCGATCTCGACGACATCATGTTGGAAAAGAACTGGAAGCCCTTCCGGGCCTACTCTCAAGCAAAGCTTGCAAATGTCCTTTTCACTTATGAGCTAGCGAGGAGGCTCCAAGGGACCACAGTCACTGCGAACTGCTTGCATCCAGGGGTGGTCAGGAGTGGGTTCGGGCAGGACTCGAAGGGAGTATTCAATGCTGGAATGGCCTTAATGAGACCGTTCATGATAAGCGGAGAGAAGGGTGCCAGGACATCGATCTATCTGGCATCCTCACCTCAGGTCGAGAACCTAACAGGAAAATATTTTGTAAAAGAGAAAGAGAAGATGTCTTCCAGCAGGTCCCGTGATGAGGAAAGCGCAAAGCGGCTATGGGAACTGAGCGAGAAGCTGACAGGCATGAACTAAAAAGAGCACGTTCGAAAACCCTTTCCATCGACTTTGCATATTGTCGTTCTCCGGGTTCATATCGAGATCATAAGATCAGTCCAGGGTTAGCATCTCCAGGACGGTTATGGACCTCAGAGATCGAACATCTGAACTCGAGAATCAAACAACTTGATCATATCATAGGCATTTTACCTGAAATCGGTCGGATTCTTGGATCGTATGTTTCTTTGACCATTTATGCTGGATATGCCCTCAGAGATGAGGGGGTTCAGGTATCGCCTATCAAGAGATCGACCTTATCTCATATATTAAACTAGGATCGAACAGAATTTTAAGTATTCCATTGGGATCTCTCCGTAACTAACTAGTTCGTTGGATAAGGTCGAAAAGATTTCCATAAATGTCTTCAAAAACAACTTCCGTTCCGTATGGTTGTACCTTCGGTCTGCCATGGAATTTTATGCCTTTTGCTTTCAGCGCATTGTAATCTTTTATGCAATCATCTGATTCCAATGTCATCAGGACATGGTCGCCTGCTTGCCTTCCTAACGCTTTGGTTGTTTCTTCGCTGTGCGCTTTGATGAATGTTAGTTCGGTGTCAGGTTGGTGTTTGGGAGAAACGGTGACCCAGCGTGTTCCCGGTCCGAATGTCGTGTCTTGCTGTTTGGTGAAGCCAAGCTTCTCGACGATAGAATGTGGCTGCTTCGTCCAAGTCTTTTACGATTATGGTTATGATACCTATTTTGTTGATCAAAATATCCACCCCGCCAATGTGCTAGCTTTTGAGAAGTATGTTCAAATTTAAAATTCCGTTCTCAGAGATCAGCACATCATGCTCAGTGAAATAATGATCTAAGAAATGAAAACAATGAAAAGCATGCGTTAGCGACGTGCTATCTTTATCTAAAGTGTATTCCATAGGGACATATCGTTCTCTTGGATAAGCTGGATGAGCCCTTACCATCTGTCCGTTCATACCGTGCTCGTGTCATCCCGCCCTTAGCAATCTTTATATTTACTGGGATCATGATCCGTCCACATACGCAGGGGTAGCCAAGCTTGGCCAACGGCGTAGGACTTAGGATCCTATCCCTAGCGGTCCGTGCGTTCAAATCGCACCCCCTGCACCATTATTGATAGCCAGACATTCCAAAATTTTTCTCAATCGAGGGGGTTTTGACCGGGATAAACTGTCGGCTCTGCTGGTTGGGCACGAACATTGCCGGCACGTCCCGTTCATAAACCTGGTTCATCTGAAAAGCACCGTCGAACTACATCACGGCGCTGCGCGTTGGGGTCTTGGCCTCGTCAATTATCAACGGTAAGCTGTTCACAATGAAAACAACATCAAAGCGCTTCTCCAACAGTCCTGCCTGTAATGTCCGTTGATTAGTAAAAGACAAGGTGATTGCTCGATAGGTCGGTGGTGTCAATGAGATGGAAGGTGACATGTTCTCCGTTTGGATCCAAAGGTATGGTATTCTCGCCGCGTAGCCAGGCGGTGAAGTTCTCATTTGCTCGAACCAGTCCATCAGCATTCATCGAGAGAAGTATGGCTCTAAGATTGTAAATGACCTCGTCTGCCCGGTCGGGCTGTGCAGCGATTTCGGGATTGAGACGGATGAGCGCTTCACGTACCCACTGTTTGACCATGACGTCGGAGACAGTTCTACCAACGGTCATTTGGTGCTCCCATTTCTTGTTGACGAAAGGCAGATCAGGAAGGTTAATGAAAATGATTAAAAGATTTCACCGATCACTTAAGCTCGACCACAATTAGCTCTATCTCATCGTCACCAACGTTTGTCGCCTCATGCATTTGAGCGTCCAGAAAAATTCCCTTTCCAGATTCGAGTTCCATATCCTCTGGGTTTCCCGAGGGATAGGTGAAATGAAGTTTACCCCCCTTTACCACATATACGGCATGATCTGGATGATGATGCATCACCGCTCTGTCCCCCGGCTTGAAGACCACTTTAAGCATACGCACTCTATCGTTCTCCATGAGCATCTTATACACATTGCTCGCCATTTGCATGGCATCATTTGCTTCCTGCGTAGATTTCATCAGATCACCTCGAAACAAGGCCTTCAACAAGCCCTTTAATTTCTTCAATCACACGATACAAGAACTTTTGCCGTTGACGCGGCGATAGTCGGTCCTCTTTAAGGTGGACCCCAAAAGGTCATGACATCCGTCACACTTTATCACACCGCGTCTTGTGACGACCAGTAAAGGATATTCAGTCATTCATCCTATAATCGATTAGGTGAGCTAGTTAGCTAAAAGAAAGAAAAGGGTTTTGGTCAATCCTTTTTGATTGAAATCAATTTATGAATGTCTGGCTAGAGATGCTTTCAAATAGCACACCCTGCATGACTTTTATGTGATATCATACATACTCGAACGAGGGGGGTCTAAGAGACGATGGTGTGCGAGAGTAAAGCTTCGGCTCTTAGCATAGGACAAGGTCAGCGGTAAAAGGAGACACAGCACACTGACCGAGAAAGACATAATCTTACTTTTAGATAACGATATTATTTCTACATTTCTACACTACTAATGTATATATTTACTCCTGGAATATAACAATGTCCGATAGCCGGCCGAGAGCCGGACCAGAGATACTGGGATGTGGAAAAATGAGCGTTGTATCCAACATAGAAAGGAGAAGCATGGGAGACAGAGAACAGACCTCGGTTTGTTCGTATCATTCCAAGACCCTGCACTTGCATCCTCTATTGGGGAGGCATTTGTAATGTCCGAAGGCAAGATGCGTGCGGTGGCGATCGATCGTTTCGGCGGTCCAGATGTTCTATCGGTCAGGGATTTTCCGATCCCAGAGATCAAGCCAAATGAGATTTTGATCAGAGTAGCATCCGCGGGTGTAGGGATCTGGGATATAGCTGAGCGAGAGGGATTAATCGCCAAAATGTACTCTCAGATGTACGGGATCAAGTCAAGTTTTCCATATGTCATCGGTTCCGAGGGCGCAGGCACAATAGTTAAAATTGGGAAGGAAGTCGAGGGGTTCCGCAATGGAGATCTGGTTTATGGCGACATACGAGCCCGGGATCCTAAGGCGGGATTCTATGCTGAATATACTGCAGTGGACGTTGAACGGACATCGAGGGTCCCATCCAACCTGACGGTCGATCAGGCTGGTGCCTTACCAATTGATGGCGCGACCGCATTGCGGGGATTGGATGTTCTAGGTGTGAGAGCCGGTGAAAAATTGATGATATTCGGTGCCAGTGGCGGCATCGGACATCTAGCGATCCAACTTGCTAAAAGAATGGGTGTGGAGGTTTTCGCCGTAGCTTCAGGCGAGGATGGTATGGACCTAGCTAGACGATCAGGCGCTCAAGCGGTGGTAGATGGACATACTGGCGATGTACAGGCCTCCGCCAAAGAGTTCGCTCCAGAAGGATTTGATGCAGCTTTGCTCACGGTCCAGGCGCAAAATCCAAGATCAATGAAGGAGGCAGAAAATGTGCTTGGCACAGTGCGTCAGGGTGGTCGCGTAGCATGTCCATACTGGAGTGCACGTGCTCCTAAGGCCCCACCTGGTGTTCTCATGCTTCCCTATGGTCTCGTAGATGATAAAGGGAAAGCGTTACCCGGGTTGATGAGCAGGCTTAACGATATGATCGAGGCAGGGCCATTTGAAGTGCATCTTGATAGAAAATTCTCGCTGGATCAAGTGGTCGATGCTCATCAGGCTTTGACTTCACACCATGTAGGACGGTTCGTCATTTTGCCAACTACATTATGACATTTGGTTGGCATCGATCATCTCTAAGGGAGTAATCGAGGGCAAAATTCCACAATTTCTTTTTTCCTTTTTCGGTCACAACAATCCGTTTTAATGAATCTCTAGCTCAATATTAAATTGGAATTTTGGCTTGTATGATGAACCAATACACATGCAGGAGCTTAGGTACAAACTATCTGGTCTCGCTTTGATAATATCAATGACCAATATTTATGGTTTTTAATACATATCCCCTAGTAATTATTGACTATGCTCAATACCTATTTTCCTTATATTACCGCGCGACTTAGGGTCTTATTCCCAGCAGTCCGTGCGTTCGAATAACCCCCCTCACCATTATTGATATCCAGCATGGTCGTACTTATTTTCGATCAAAAGAGATCGTCCAGTTTGCTAAGTACGAATAGGTGCTCATCATTCCCGACGATCCTAAGGGTCATCGAGGTGTTAGCCGACCGGTTCCCGAATGTGATCAGAATAGTAGTGGAAGGAGCTCAAAGGACGATCTGTTCGTTAGAGATCGAAGCCCCTATGTGATGGTCGTCAAAAATGCAGACCTTTCATGTGTACCCCATAGTCATCTTAGGACCCAGAAATGGTTGAGATCGTATGTGAGCTTACTTTCCCTCTTCGGCCTCTATCTTGCCGCTGTCCACAGCCTCGATCAAGGCCTTGTGGTCCTGCGAGTTCTGTTTGGCATATTGCTGAGCGAATGAAGCTATAGCCCTATCGAAGGTATCACTTTTTCCGAGATAACCTGCTATCATAGCAGCGTCCCCTGAGCGAGCATGCGCCTTGGCCAGCGCCATGCCACATGCCCGCGCATATCTTGTCAAAAGGTCAACATCGGACTCGAGATAATTGAAGGCGAACTTCATGTCCTTCAGCTGACGGACATAGTAGTCGCGGCCCTTCCCGGAGACCCAACCCAACAAGATATCACTGGTCGTTTGGATGATGCGTTGGCCTTCGACCACCCTTTGTCCCTGATGATCATACTCGCTCATCCCTGCGTACGGCTCGAGCACGGAGTGGACCGCCTCCTTCAACTGCAAGATCATTGGATCATCCGCCTCGGAAAGGAAAAGGCCTATCCCGCATCTAGTGCCAACACTTCCAACTCCAACCACCTTCATCGCGAAGTCCTCGAAATGGTAGCGGTCGAAAAGTATGCGACGGGACGGTTCCAGGGTTTCGCGATATCCTTTCAGGAGCTCCATGGTATCGGGCCATGCCCGCTGTTCCGGCATATGGAAGATCAGAGGCGGCTCGTCGATGATCCGCCTTTGACCATCTACTACCTCGGTGATCTTTGGGAACACGTGGGAGGTGACGTCCCGGCGAGCGTTCTTAGAGTACTGCTCAACTATCTTCCTTCCTTCTTTGTCCTTGGTCTTGGACATCATCGCCCCCATGCCGAGCTGGAAGTACCACATGTCCAGGTTCCTCATGGCCGATAGTTCTCTCATGAACTCTCGGTAGGACCTACTACAGATCATAACGATGCCAAGGCAATTGCGCTCCGAGAGCTTGTTCTCTGCCCCTGCCACAAATATACTGGCGACCAGCCTCTTGAGGTCCCATTCCCATGGCGCAGGGATGGTCTCATCGAAATCATTTATGTCGAACACCAGATCTCGTTCTGGTGTGGCGAAGAATCCGAAGTTGCCAAGGTGGCAGTCCCCGCATGCCTGAACTCGAATACCGGTGTTCGGGGTGCTAGACAGATCGTACGCCATCATCGCTGCCGCACCCCTAAGGTAGCTGAGCGGGCTGTGGATCATCCGGCCATGGCGGATAGGCACGAGTTCAGGCAATCGATCTTTTTCTGTCTCAAGTAGTACCTCTACAGGATCCCGCCTATCAGATGGAGGCTCCCAGTCAACAGAAGCGGTCCGGGGTGCACTTTCGCGAATCGCCTTTCCCATCTGCATTCGTTGCGCGACGGTAACGAACTCAGGTCTAGTTAAGGCCATATTCTCCTCTCGGGCTTCGGTCCCTTTCTTCTGTGTACTAATCGTGGTCGTTGCCATCCATTCCGCCCCGCATCTCAGAAGTCAATTGCAAAGCATAGGGTATAAAGAAAGTCGTTCCATCATGGATATCACGCACTTCAAGAAGGGGCCGGGAATTACCACAACCAGAAATTTTATTTTAACCTATGCGAGCGAAAAGTCCCTCTGTGCCAGCGTAGGGAATCTCCCCTCGCATAGATCAAAGATCTATAAGTAAGTGAAATTTCCATTACCTACTAGGGATCGATCAATGAACGAGGTTCTGAAAAATATCTATGACAGGAGGTCCGTTCGATCTTATGCTGACAAGAGCGTCCCTGAGGAGACCATTCTAGAGATCCTCAAAGCGGGGTTCCATGCGCCTTCCGGAGCGAACTCTCAGGGGTTGCGTTTCGCGGTCGTCACGGATAGGTCCAAGCTTAAGGCCTATGCTGAGAGAGGTCGTGTCATGTCACTCGCCATGTTCCATAAGATGAACGAGGAGCGACCTAGCGATGGAACGGCATATATGGTCAAGATGTTGTCTAACCCTAACAACGACATATTCCATGGGGCCCCTGCTATTGTGTTCATCTTCGCCTCGCCCAGCTGTCTCACTCCTTTAGAGGACGCTTCGGTGACCGCAGAGAACATGATGCTGGCGGCCAAAAGTTTAGGTCTTGGAAGCTGCTGGATAGGCTTCGCACGTTAGCCTTGGCCAAGACCCCGGATTCATGAAAGACCTGAACGTACCTGGGGACCATCAACTATTGGCGTCGATCATCCTTGGTTACCCGAAGAACGAGGAGATGGGTCAGTCCGTCAGAGGAGAGCCGATGGTCCTGAGCTGGTTGAAGTAACGAAGATCTCTCGATGAATATCGATATGGATCGCATCGAGGCTTTGCGCATCTGGTCATCGCCTAGGCGGGAAAAAGGGCCAGTTGCAGCGGTTAGAATCTGTCATTTGGAATAGCTCATGCAAAGACACGGACTAGTCCAGATCAGCTACCATCTCGCTATCACCCCATACGAGCGGTCTCGGGACGCTAATCCTGTGTAGTCGCTCCCGAAGGCTCGGGGCGAACGCACTGAGGGAGAGGGTCGTTGCGGCCATAAGCGATCTTCATCCCAGATCAGTGGTCATAAGGATCACAAATTTTTATAATCATTCGATGACCATCGTAACGGTGATCATGATCAAAAATTCGACCGCCGAAGAGGTTACGGTCATCGTGGGATGGCGAACTTTTCAGCGGAACCCTAACGCGTACAGGACCGTCGGGTCCGCCGCCCAGATGGGTCCTAATGCGGAGCTTGAAAGAGCGTTCGGAGGGCTTTGATTGTTCTCCCTCAAGATCGCGCTCAGGTTCCTTAGGTCGAGCAAGCTTCAGACGATACTGATCATCTTTGCTATAATCATCGGCGTTTCGGTCCAGGTATTCGTCGGTTCACTTATCGGCAGTCTTCAATCCTCACTGATCAACACCACGGTGGGGAGCTCCCCCGATGTGACCATAACCCCGCTCAACGGAACAACCATCCCAGATTTGAACAAGGTCGTCGATGAGGTGAGAGGGGTGAGCGGGGTAACGGTCGTGTCCGAGACGGCCGATTCCTCTGCCTTTCTGAACCAGAGCGGTAAGACCTATAATGTGCTCCTTCGTGGTCTGGACCTGAACAATTCTACAAAGATATACCATCTTGGTTCTGCCATCTATGAAGGGGCCATGCCCACGACCGAGGGACAAGTGCTGGTCGGCAGGGACCTTCAAAGCGAGCTAGGAGTGAAGGTGGGCGACAAGATCACCATCACCACTCCCGCGCTCAAGGAGGCGAACCTGACCATAAGCGGCTTCTATGATCTTGGGGTGTCATCGATCAACAAGGCCTGGCTCATCACCTCCCTATCGACCGCGCAGGGTATACTCGGATTGGGGAGCAATGTCACATCCATCGAGATCCAGGTCCAGGATATTTTCTCTGCCGGCACGATCGCCAGCTCTATCAACAGCACGATCGCCGAGCACTCTTTGCAGGTCACCGATTGGGAGTCGCAGAACCAACAGCTCCTCTCCGGGCTGCAGGGGCAAACCATATCCAGTCTGCTCATCCAGGTGTTCGTTCTAGCATCGGTGCTGGTGGCCATCACTGCCATCCTTATCATCAGCGTCGTACAGAAGTCCCGACAATTAGGCATCCTCAAGGCCATGGGAATCAAGGACCGGACGGCCAGCGCCATATTTCTGGAGGAAGGTTTCATCCTCGGCCTTATCGGCTCGATAGGCGGAGTAGGCGTAGGGATCGGCCTTCTGGTCGCGTTCACCACCTTCGCCAAGGGTACTAATGGAGCTCCTATCATATCTATCACCATTGACCCTTCATTCATTCTTATCTCGGCGGCCGTAGCCGTCATCGCAGCCACGGTGGCCGCGGTCATCCCAGCGAGGAGCTCAGCTAAATTGAGCCCGATAGAGGTGATCAAGAACGGCTGATATTCTGAGATTGGATAAGATCACCAAGACCTATGGTGAACGGGAGGCGATGACACGGGCTCTGACGGACATCGACCTGAGCTTCACCAAGGGAAGCTTCTGCTCGATCGTAGGACAATCAGGGAGCGGGAAGTCCACCCTGCTTAACATCATCGGCACCTTGGACCGACCGACCTCTGGGACTCTGGAGATAGGAGGGAAGCGGGTCGAAAGGATGACCAAGAACGAGCTGGCGATCCTGAGGAACAACGATATGGGTTTCATATTCCAGTTCCACTACCTCTTACCAGAGTTCACCGCCATCGAGAACGTCTCATGCCTCACTGGATCAGCGGAAAGAAGGACAAGGATGAGGCCAGGGAGCGAGCGGAGCACCTCCTTGAGACGGTGGGGCTCGAGAAGCTTAAGGACAAAACCTCAAGGAACATGTCGGGGGGCCAGCAGCAACGGGTGGCCGTCGCCCGGGCGCTGATGAACAACCCTAAGATCATCCTGGCGGATGAACCGACAGGCAATCTTGACTCGGAGAACTCCGACAAACTTCTTGCCCTGTTCAAGGAACTGAACGAAAAATTCGGGACCACAACCCTCCTCGTAACTCATAATAAGAGTCTGGCCGAGGAGACGGAGAGGATCATCGAGCTAAAGGATGGTCGCGTATCCTCGGATGTCAGAACATGAGAATGATGGATGATCTGGAGTGTCCTAGTCGATATCTTCCGGTTCAGGACAGAGCATAATGCAAAGCGTGCACCCTGCACCATTATTGGTATCTGGTCATTCCAGGATCTTCGTCGATCAACGATAATGATCAATATATCTGACAGCTGCAGAAATTTATTATGTGGATCTTCGATCTAGGAGTTCGGTAGAAGATGAAAAAACGTTGTTCATGGTGCACCGAAGCGATCCTCACTGATTACCACGACGCTGAGTGGGGTATCCCCGTCCATGACGACCGGACACTATTTGAGTTCCTCGTGCTTGAAGGAGCGCAGGCGGGTCTAAGCTGGTTGACCATCCTAAAGCGACGGGAGGAGTATCGCCTGGCATTCGATGATTTTGACCCAGCTAAGGTCGCTCGCTATGATGAGGCGAAGGTCCAAGTGCTATTGTCGAACAAAGGTATAATCCGTAACCGGCTCAAGATCGAGGCTGCCATAACAGACGCCAGGTGTGTGATGGCCATCAAGAAGGAGATAGGAAGCTTTGATGCATTCATTTGGCAATTCGTCGGGGGGCGCACGATCCAGAACCGATGGGCTTCATCTTCCGATGCCCCAGCGGAATCGGCTGAGTCCAGGAGGATGAGCGAGGCATTAAAAGCTAGAGGATTCAAGTTTGTTGGGCCAACGATATGCTACGCATTCATGCAAGCCGTAGGTATGGTCAATGATCATAGCATCGAATGCTTTCGTCATAAGGAACTCAGCGATCGGGTAGAAGATCCTGAGTGATCCTCTATGTGAACAGTCCCTTCCCACTTCATTTGTCTCATTATTGATTAGGTGAGCCATTTAGCTAAACGAAAGAAAAGAGTTTGATCATTTTTCTCTTGAATGGATCCTGAATATGAATGTCTAGATAGTGATGCGTTGATATCCCATCTACTGTGTCAACTTGTTCATACAATATATACCAATGTTTTATGATCCATCATATCGGGGCAATGATCTTTTTGAGGACTGTAAGTTTGTTAACGAGCCCCATGGCATCGAAGTAGCCATCAGATGGATGACGCATGACAAGAAAGAGGAGAACTGATACATCCTCATCTCAATCTCATACCACATTTGCTGCAGAACGATCCATTAATGCTATTCGATAGCATTCCGCACCTTGGACAGATAGTGGGAGGGGAATGTGGAGATTCATCCTCTCCTTTCTTCAGGCATAATGGCTCTGCCTTGACCTCTAGAAAAACTTGTTCTCCACGGTACAGTCGTGTCGAGATATTGTACTCCTTGGTGGCCTCGTCGTACCGCCCCTCATTGTGGAGGGCCTCCGCTTTATAAAAATGACTGTTCGCATGGTTTGGGTCCAGTCCTATCCCGATGTCGCATTCCCTAATCGCCTCATTGTACCATTTTAGCTCATTGAGAATGTTCCCTTTATTACTGTGACTTTCTGCATTTTTTGGGTCCAGTTCTATCGCGATGTCACATTCCCTGATAGCTTCCTCATAGCGCCTTAGCCCAGAAAGCGCAAGTCCCTTGTTCCTGTGATACATCATTTCATTCGGGTTCGGCCCAATCGATGACCTAATCGACGCATCGAACTCTCTCAGCGCCTCGTTGTACATCTTTAGCTTTTTAAGAACGGTTCCTTTATTGTTGTGACCGTCCGCATGGTTCGGGTCCAGTTCTATCGCGATGTCATACTCCTTGATGGCCTCGTCGTACCGCTTTAGATCATCAAGAATATTCGCTTTATTATAGTGATAACTCGCATAGTTCGGTTCCAGTCGTATCGCGATGTTGTACTCCCCGATGGCTTCGTCCGACTTCTTTAGATTACAAAAAACATTCCCTTTACAAAAGTGACGGTATGAATCGTTCGGGTCCAGTTCTATCGCGATGTCATACTCTTTCATGGCCTCGTCGAACCGTTTTAGCTCACTAAGAACGGTTCCTTTATTGGAGTGATTATATGAATCGTTCGGGTCCAGTTCTATCGCGATATTGAACTCTCTCAGCGCCTCGTCGAACCGTTTTAGACCATCGAGAGCGTTCCCTTTATAATAATGACCGTCCGCATCGTTCGGGTCCAGTTCTATCGCGATGTCACATTCCTTGATGGCCTCGTCGAAACGTTGCAGCTCATTAAGAACGCTACCTTTGTAATAGTGACTGTCCGCATCGTTCGGGTCCAGTTCTATCGCGATGTCACATTCCCTGATAGCTTCCTCATAGCGCCTGAGTCCAGCAAACGCTAGTCCCTTGTTCCTATGATACTTTTGTTGATTCGGGTCCAACCCAATAGATATATCGAGCTCTCTCAGCGCCTCGTCGAACCGTTTTAGCTTATTAAGAGCATTCCCTTTATTGTTGTGATAACTCGCTTTTTTTGGGTCCAGTTCTATCGCGATGTCACATTCCCTGATGGCCTCGTCGAACCGTTTTAGCCTACCAAGAGCGAATTCCTTTATTGTTGTGACCGTCCGCATCGTTCGGGTCCAGTCGTATCGCGATGCTGTACTCTCCGATAGCTTCCTCATAGCGCCTTAGCCCAGAAAGCGCAAGTCCCTTGTTCCTATGATATATCGGTTCATTCGGGTCCAACCCAATGGATATATCGAGCTCTCTCAGCGCCTCGTCGTACCGCTTTATCTTCATTAAAAAGAGTCCATCCTGATTATGGGACTTTGGGTCGTCTGCGCTTAGATTAATGGATCCTTTATTATTTTTCTTGATCCGTTGGTTAAGCTCTTGGATTTTCTGGCGATCTTCGTTGGTCATCACCTGAACTTCCGTGATCCTTACACCAAACTCATCGAACCGCTTATCATGTTCATCGACGCGCTTTGCGAGCTCTGTCATCTGCTGTTCCAGCGCATTTATGCGGGCCCCATGTTCCTCAAGCGTCTCGCCCTGCTTGCGAACTATATCCTTCAGCTCATCTATGTCCTTGAACGATAATTGGACCTTCTGTATGATATCGTCGTTGAAGGCCGACCTTAGTCCGAGACTCTCCACAAGCTGAGCATCGGTCATGTCCTTGCGCCCTCTGGACAGCCAGCCGTTAAGGAAGTCGTAACTGCTACCGGGCGGGAGCTCCTGCTTCCTGTCCAGCGTCTCGCATACGATGAGCCGCTTCGCCTCCGGAAGCTCGTTCCAGGTCTTGTACAGCTCTATATACTTCTTGAAGCCGCGCTCTTCCTTGGAGTTGTTATACAGTCCAAGGAACGCAGACGCGCCCAGGAGCACCGAACCAGCGAGCGTTAAGGGTAGGACCAGCGAAGCGACGCCGATGACTTCTTTCGCGGTGTCTGATACCGCTTCCAGCGCCTCCATTCCGAACCTGGCACCTTCGAGCGCCGTGAAGCCGAAGAAACCAGCGATGAATGCTTCCCTCTCCCTCTCGAGCTTGACCTGCGACAACAGCCGATTCTGCCTATCCTCATCGGCAGGTCCGACGGGCTCTTTAGCATATTCCGCGATGCGCTCGCTGAGAAGCTTGGGGATCAGCAGCCCTGTATGCTCATCGCTCTCCTTCGACCAGTGGTCATTCCAGCTTGAAAGCGCTATCAACTGATCCTGATCGCCGTACAATCGCTCATTGAGCGCCACAGCATCGCCCGAGCAACCGCTGCATGCGTTGTTCACATAGTAATCGAATAGCTTGCTGACATCCTCTTGGGTCAACGGAGGTTCCGCCACTATTACATGTTCCCAGGCAGGGAAGAACGCATATCCTGGGACGCTTTTTCCTTGTGCAGCCGCTTCACCCAGAAAGTCTTCCATCTCTCCACTGCCCCCTTTTCGGCTCCATTCCGCAAAGTCTCTCCTCGCAGAATATACTCCAGTTGATATGGGCGGCATTCGATGATCAGTCTTTTCTTGAACGAATCCCTGAAGCTGGTCGGATAGTCCTCGGGCAGCGGCTCTTTCGGTACTTCTTCATAATTATCCTTAAGATTATAGTAGGGGCTGACGTCAGGGTCGTTCATAACTCTCTTTATGGCAAGAGTCTTACCCATGTTCCTGTAGCCGACCAAGATGACCGAGCCATCCGTCATATTTACTTCGGCGAGCCTTTTTCTTAGTTCATCATCTATGCTCAAAGGGATCCTGAGGTCCTCACCTACAGCTGACAGTTCCGCTAGCTGCGCTCCTTCCATTGACCTCAGAACTGTTCAAGCTATTCTCCCCTATTCATGAGTGCCCGTAGTGGGCAGGATCTTATGGTATCGCTCTTTTGTTATTACATTTTATTGCAGCATTGTAGACTGCTACTATCAGGAAAATTCTCTGAGCTTAGGACCGTACGCTAGCCAACGGGTCGGACGCGGCATTGAGGTCGCTATTAAGTGTGAAGGTGGGACAAAAAGGTACCAGCTGAACCTGTCCTAAGATCTTTGGAAAAATCTGGTCTGACCAGACCTTTCTGTGTGAAGTGGTCCTGCTCAACACAGTGAGGTCTCTACCGATAAGGACGGGAGCGACCGAACCCATGGACCATATGGACATTCATCCATAATATCGGGCAAAGTGAACGATGGGGCATTCGATTGTCACTGCCTGGGCGAAGAAAGTGGATGTTGTGCTTCCACTTTCAGGACATGCTAGGTCATGCGATACACATTCTAAAGATGATTTATCTTATCCAATGCAGCGCTTATTGCCTCGCTTGCCTCTCGTATCTGGTCGTCCAGTTGCGAGTGGGCCGCGATCACATTGGCATCAGTCTGTGCCCTCACTGACGGAGCTAAGTTTTTCACATGATTCGACATAGAATTCACTTTGCTTTGAAGATTTTCCAGTGTGTTCTGTGCAGTGATCTTGGTCAACTTTGCATTCGCTTGTGCCGTCCCAGCATTTTGATGGGCCGTGTTAGCTTGTTGATTTGCTGATGATGCCTGCTGTTGAAAGAAATAGAATCCCACTATGGCCGCGATCCAGCTGGTGAATAAAGCCGCTAGCGCAGTTGGATTTATTACTGCACTTGGGTTAGTGATCGTATAGGCGAGCAATATTAGAAATCCAACGATGAGCGCCATTGCTATGACAAATCGATAAAAGTTCGTGTACTTTTCACTGGCGGTCACGTTAGTTGAGTTCTGTTGAGTATCTTGGGCGGGAGCTGGTTGCTGTTGCGTACCTTGAGCGGAATTAGCTTGACCAACTGCTGCTAGTATGCTGAGTACTCTCATTATCTATCTCCATCATGCAGGGCACGATCATGCATGGTGATCATACGATATTGCGAGTATATTATTATTTCTTAGAACATAGAAAGTTAAAGAATATCATGCATCTTCATTATTTATTGACAACGCGAGGATCGCGATCAATAGAAGGTTCACTTTAAGTTTCTCCAAGGCCGCTCGCCTTTCCGACCCAGACCAGAGGAACATCTGGATCAGGCAAGAAGTAAATACTGGCGGGAAAACATCATTTACATATGGCGACCACATTAGCTGCCCAGAAAGCGGACATCCTCACAGGGCACATTCATTTCGATAATGAGCTCTTCGATAGCCAGCTATTGCGTATCTTAGGGCATATCTATGATAAGGGGGCAGATATCGGCGAGTGCCTTTCCACAGCATACAGGATCACGGATGGGGACATAGAGAGCTGGTACCGGGAATGGCACCACACCGCTGCCCGGGTGGAGAAAGAGGCCGAGAGCAGTCAAAGTAAGGGGCAGAACATCAGTGCCAGGGATGGTTTCCTTCGCGCTTCTGAGTACCACCGTACGGCAGAGTTCTTTTTGCGCAGCGACCTAGATGACCAGCGGATCATGGATACTGCCGACAGCGTGCGTTCCTGCTTCCTGAGGGCTGCCGGTATGTTCGATCCTCCTTTCCAGGCCATCGATATTCCGTATATGGAGGAGACCCTCCCCGGCTATTACTTCCGTCGGACCGATATGCCTGCTCCACGTCCAACGGTGGTCATCATCAGCGGTTATGACAGCTTTTGCGAAGAGAGCTACTTCAACTTCGCCCGGGCAGCACTGGAGAGAGGGTACAACCCGATCTCCTTCGACGGTCCCGGGCAGGGACAGTGCCTTCGGCGGCAGCATCTGTACTTTCGTCCGGACTGGGAGACGGTGCTGTCGCCCGTCCTCGACTTTGTCGGCGAGCTTCCCGGCGTGGACAGGAAGAAGTTGATAGTGGTTGGACGTAGTTTTGCCGGTTACCTTGCGCCCAGGGCGGTAGCGTTCGATGAAAGGGCGGCAGCCCTTGTCGTAGACCCCGGCCTGATAGACCTAGGACGGGTTTTCAGGGATCGTCTGCCGCCAGGGACCATGGACGAGAATAAAGAAAGGAAATGAGGGAGCGGTCGACGAACAGTTCGAGAAACGCTTCGCTGAGGACCCCTTCTCAGCATTCTTCTTTCGCAGCCGCATGGCCTCGCACGGGATAATAAGCGTCAGCGGATACATCCAGGAGATGTTGAGCTATGATCTCAAGGGCGTGGCTCAGCAGATCACCTGCCCTACTATAATAACCACCACCGGGGGAAAGGACCCTCTTCTCGGCGGTCAGTCCCAGGAGCTTTATGATGCGGTCGAGGGGCCTAAAAGGCTCTTGCGATTCTCGGCCGAGGAGGGGGCAGGTGATCACTGCGAGGCAGGAGCTCCAGCTCTCTTCTATCAGAAGGTCTTTGATGCGCTAGAGGAGATGCTCTGATCGACCCACCATGCGGAACCGAGACCTATAGGAGTGACACAGATGATCTGCAGCATATGATCTACAGTTCTTGCAGGTCATGATGTTTGATCTTCCTTTTTCTCCATCGACCTCAATATCATTCTTACCAGATGCGAAAGAATATAGATCGTCCCTGTCGTACCGAGATCATTTAGAAAAGGAATGACGAACACTATTGAACTGGAGCATGAGCGGAACACAAAGTGAAGATGACGGGGGAACCAAAGAAAAGGAAGACCAAAAGGTCGTGACCGCCCGTCCCAGGATCGAGGGATTATCGGACCTCATATTCGGCCTTGCCCTATCCATCGGAGCGATTCAGCTACTTGGCGTCCCCACCCAATCGACGGTCCAGCTCCTTACGGTGATCGGCTCGTTCGGTGGCAGTTTTTCGATACTTATCGGCCTATGGAGCAGATATACTACCATCACCGTCGGTGATGCCCCATCGAGACCGTTATCATGGTGAGGCTCAACATGGTCCTCCTTTTCCTGGTCGCGATCAAGCCTTCCTTTTTAACATCCTTGTCTTCCAGAACGGGGGCGATCAGCTCTCCGTTGCCGAAGAGGCGAGCATAATATACGGGTTCGAATCTGGCATGTATGAACCTGGTAGCTCGCTTTCTTCAGCCATTCTTTGACAAGAGGGATCGAGGGAAGAAATGGCAGCCGAGCAGATCGAGCAGTTCAGGATAAGCCGCAACGTACTTATTCTGGTAAGCTTGATCTTCGTGGTCTCTCTTCTCCCTTTCTTTTGGACATCAGATATCCTTGGGGTCCGGATCAGATATTTTCTCTGGTTCCTGACATTGCCCATGTTCTGGTTCTACAGGCTCGTCCTGAAGATGATTTCCTGGGCCCATCCATCCTGATAGCGAATATTTCCATCTGCGGGCTTCCTTTTTCATTCAAGATGAGACATTGATCTTATACTCAAAACTGTTACCTATGCCCTCTAGCGTTGTCGTCCCCCCGGTCGAACGATATTATGTTGGAAAACTATGGCAGCTCAGGAGCAGGTGATGCAGGATAAGCTGGAGAGGAACAAGGACCTTGCGCGTAGGGCGTTGGATACTGTCATCAACCAACATCAGCCCGAGGCGATCAGGCAATTCGCCTCGGAGGGTTATCATGATCACAGCATATTCTGGAAACCCAGCTCGATCGAAGAGTTCGTGAATGCAGTGAAAATGTTCTCTGCCGCTTTCCCAGATCATAATTACGAGTTCCAGGACTTTATCGCCGCAGGGGACAAGGTCGTCGTTCGAGGCGTTTATTCGGGAACTCACAAGGGTGATCTTTCAGGCATGCCACCAACAGGAAAGAAGTTCAGCATCGTGGAGATCGACATCTTCCGCATCGAGAACGACAAGATCTCGGAGCACTGGGATGCCGCTGATACCGCAAGCATGGAAAGGCAATTAGGAATAACTTTCCCAGGCGGGCGATAGGCCAAGGGAGGGGGACCACAAGGAGGACAAGTCCTCCAGGTCGATCCCGGGGGAGGTGGCGAAGGGTAGAATTCGACAAAGCCCTTGGTCAAGCTCCGTTCCCTTTAGCTTTCATTACTGCCGAGCTATGTAGGGCACGCCACGGAACAAATGTTGTTGATCAAAGTGGCCTAATGTGATATAATGCCTCTTCTTGTCGGTCCCGTGTAAAAGGCATCCTCAGGTATGCCATCTCAAAGGTGCTCTCTTCTTTCATCAATATGCTCTCCAGATCGGCGATGAAGTAGTCGGTCTCTCGGGTCTGGTGGTCCATGAAGAGGGATGTGATTATACCCATGTTCTGAAAGTTCTCCTCGGGCGGCTTCAGTTCTAAAAGAAAGCTGCGGTATGTCCTGGTCAGGTCCAGGGTCTGCGCCACCATGTGAATTATCGCCGGTATATTTTTCTCCGCTGCTAGAGGTGGGGGAGGACCAAGCCTTGTCCCTGAGGGGGCGGGGGTCTTCCGGAACTGGCTGTGGGGACATCATGGATGCGAATAGCCTGGCCCTAGCGAGCAATTCATCGAACTTCCCTGCAAATGCCTGGCCATCGCTGACCATTCCGGTCTCATAAGGGTCGGCCCAGTGCGTGAGAAAAAGTGAATGTTCGACCATCTGTCGTAACCAGAATATGGACTCGGACAAGATGTCCTCGGGAGATGTCCTGTCTGTAGGGGCATCGATCAATCTCAAGAAATATTGAGATTCCCGAACGAGATGATCTCTGAAGGTAGGATAGCCCTTTGCCAGCAAATGGCCGGTCATCTGCTCTCTCAACAGTTCGTTCTGGAAACCGACAAATTCGATGACGGATGATCGTGATGCATTTACCAGGCTGTCCAGTTCATCTTTTTTCCTTAACGCGATGTCCTCGAGCCCCTGGAATTTTATCGAGAGATCGAATGCTTTATCCGCATCTGCGACGTGGTCAGCGGTCAGGTCGTTATGAACAAAGATCGCATGGTCCGCCTGGTCCCTCATCCAGTATCTTAGGCTCTCCATTGAGATCGGGGTGATCGGAGTTCTATCCATGATATCACTTTTCAACATATGTTGAAAGTTTAACCTATATATCACTTGATGAAAAGGATATGACCATTCACCATGTCATGATGGACGCAGCTATTGGGTCATGGGTCTAGCGTGAGGATCGAGATAGAACGGGTCACCAAAGTTACTACGGATCGCGGTGATCTCCAGATGCTCATTCTTATCCCACGCTTACACATGGAACTCATTAACCACTTTGATCAAAAACCTAAAGCGCCGTTTGTGGCCCGTATAGGGCCGAACGGTAAAAATATTAGGAAAAAATTGCAAAAGCAAAAGATAGCTTAGTATCTCTGCTCTCGGCGTGCCGGCTTATGCTTCTGGTAGCATTCCCTGCAGTAGACCGGCCTGCCCTCAGTGGGCTTGAATGGAACCTGGGTCTCGGCTCCACAATCGGAGCACTTAGCTGGGAACATCTCACGGGGCTGTTCATCGCGTCTATATCCGCCTCTTCTGTCGTTCATTATTATTACCTACTTGTCTGTTTTACACGAACCTTTTTCGAGGTTCGTGATTGTAGAAGCCAATTCATATTCAGGTATAAAATATCACCTATCATATGATCTACAGATCATAATATAGTCCTTATTCCTGACCTGAGCCTTATCGGCTCATGCGAGGATCTTTCGATAAGGTCCAATTATTATAAAGAAAAGATTATAGCTAGGACCTTGGATATATGAAAGATAAGATGAATTGTCCGGATTGCGGCACGCTCATCCCAGAAGGTCGTATCTTCTGTCCTTCATGTGGAAAAGAGCTTCTGGGGAACGTAATGGGTGACCAGGCCACAATCGATGATTTTGAGGGATATCACCCATATATGCAATGGAAATACCCTTATACGCTGTTCGGCGAAGCAACAATGACCAAGGCACAATATTTTTTGGTATTGACCATTGAGGTCATACTTCTTGGGTCCGTAGCTATATTGGCCTTATTAGCGGGCCAGTTAATCTTTTCATTGATGATATTCGCCTTCTCACTTATATTCGAAGTGGTCTGGTGGCGCGGTGGACGCAAAGCGGCAAAGGGAAGGTCGTCCGTCCGAGATGAAGATCCCAAGGAAATATAGGCTGACAAAGATGGCCAGAACATCTCAGGCAATATCCTTATGCGAGATCTTGGTTGACCGGTTATGCTACGCTTGAGGTAAAGGAAAGACTGGTCATGATGCGATCCATGATCATTGTCCGGGACAATAGAAAAGAACAAGAACCAGCCAAGAGGATTGACCGTCCGGAATAGTGCGATGTGGTCATAATGTCCAAGCTTGAAGATGCGGCCAAGGCGGCCATGAAAGATGTTCTAGGTCTTAGGCCAGGGGAAGAAGTTCTGATAGTGACGAACTTTGAAGGAGATGCGTTCGACATATCAAAAGCCCTTTACGATGAGACAAAGGCGCTTGGCGGGAAGCCAGTTATGGCGGTGCAGGATCCAAGACATCCTTGGAGTTCGCAGAGAACATGGTCCTGGCGGCGATGCGGGCATGTCCTGACATATTGATATCAGTGCCTCATTTCAAGACAGGGAAGGACCCATACGGGCAGAAGATAGGATATATCGGTCGAGATGGGCGGAAATATGATCACATACATTATCTTCTGATGACCGGCGACCGTCGTCTCAGGAGCTTCTGGTCCCCCTCATTGACAAGAAGCACTTTTGAAAGATGCGTGGATATAGATTATTCTCAGATGAGGACCAATGCTGCAAAGCTCAAACATAACATAGATGGAAGAAAGGAGATCCATGTGACCGCCCCTGGCGGAACGGATATCAAGTTCTCTATCAGTGGCAGGGAAGCAAGAGTGGACGATGGCGATTTCCGCTTCCCGGGAACGGGAGGGAACGTACCCAGCGGTGAGACATACATATCGCCGGTCGTGGCATCTGCCAGAGGCACCATTGTTTTCGATGGCACCATAGACCTGATCACAAAATGCGTCCAGCCGAAGACCCCTGTAAGAGTAGAGTTCACGGACGGCTATGTGTCCTCGATAACTGGCGGCGAGGAAGCAGAAGCTCTATTGGAGGTCGTGACGAACGGTGAGGTCAAGGCGCGCGCATCAGGATTGAAGGATGAGGAAAGGAACGCAAGACATCTTGGAGAGCTCGGCATCGGGCTGAACTATAGCGCCAAGATGGTCAACAACATGCTGGAGGATGAGAAGGTCGGAGAAACTTGTCATTTTGCCATTGGCATGAACTATGATAACGATGCTCCAGCACTGATCCACCAGGATTGCCTTGTGAGATCACCTACGATCAAAGTGGACGGAAAAGATATCCTGAGGGACGGAAAGATCGTCATATAGACGATAGATCCCCTTTTTCATTTTTTATTATTGTCGGTCTGTTCGTTCTTTATAGAGAGAAAATCAACTAGATTAAATAGTAGCATGAACAAATGAAAACGTTACGAGTGAGAAAAATGATAGTGACATATGAGTTATTGAAAGAGGCTATATTTAACAAGATGGGTGTCACAAGTGATATCGCTTCAGATCTTGCGTTCAGATTATTGAATTATTTCGGTTTCAATGATGAGACCATAGATAATGCCTTGGACCAGGAGGATAGGCGCATGTTCTACTTCCTGCAGGACGTTCAGATACTTAGCACGAACTGGGAAGAAATAGTATTGCCGAGCGGAAGGACATGGAGAGTATTTTACTGGTCCTTGAACGTCAGCAATATCCTGAAATTCGCAGAACCGTACAAGGAAGCTAAAATAGAGCAGATAGAGCTTTATGAATCTCTTCCAGCAGACGTTTGGATGCGGTCGGCCGCGTGATAATGTCCTATCTTTTCATTGGAGAGTTCGAATTCTTCAGGACGTAGCACTTTTTCCTGACCAGCCGCCCGCATTGTGCACCAGGACATATGCCGCGGTCGTATACCCGCAAGCTTTAGCTCTGGCGGTCCTTACCATCGATGCCCGTTCCCCTTGAGGGTCCGGGCATATCCCTGTCCTATCTACAAGCTTGCATCGTGAGGAGGCTTCCATCATATGATCGAGCAGGGCATTTTCGAGCCTAGTTCCGATCACGATATATTCTGAGAATAGTATAAGGGGCAATAATAAAGGATATGATCAACTACCCCCGCCGATGATGGCATGAGCAGGGGACCGGAAAATATCCAATATCCGTTCCCGGTCGATCAAAGGGACAGCTCCAAGGGATAAGGCGACTGAAAAGAGATGGTCAAATGAAATATTGTTATTGCTTGAAATGTGGGAGAGCGCGTCCAAGCTCATGGTTGCTGCCCAATAGATGCGAGAAATGCAAGGAGGCCTATTCTGTCATAGAGGTCAAACGCTCGCTCTGGAGCTATTGCATGTATGCAGCAGATGTTCTAGCTGGTCTGTTCATCATCATGTTCATAGCATACAATAATTTCAATGCGGGGTTCGCTTCGTTCATAGGAGGTCTTGGAAGCACCGCTGTGCTGATCATCCTGTTCGCCCTGATCATAGCCTCGTTCGTCTTTGGTCTATTGGATGTCAATGTGACGAATAAAAGGGCAGAAGAGATAATCCTGCGAAGGATAAAAGGCAGCCAGACATGATCCCATCGATAATGCGCATGTCGCTTTGCTTAGTGATATGATCTGGCCTACCGCTGGATCACATTTGCGGCGTAGAGATCGATCGGAATAAAAAGATATGAGAACTACTGGACACCGCGAAGGTAGTTGCCAGCAGTTATCATTCCGCATCTGTGTTTTATCTTTCCTTTCAAGCGCATATCCCTTTTACCGAAAGCCTCGGCAACGAGCGAGCAAAGTTCTGGTCTTCTGCCTCTGAGGTCTATGCCGTAGGAGTCGATGTTCATCCTGTCCATCTCATCCAAGAAATCCAATAGGAAAAGATCGGAAGAATTCTTGATATGAGCATATCCGTGGTGGTCCCTTGTTACCTCGAACCTCTTGCTCCTTTCATCCACCAGGACCCCAGTAGGTATGGAAGGGTCGCGTGTGACCATGAGCTCCATCCTTCCGAACACCATTTGTTCGAGCTTGCCACTATAATGGGAGCATATTGCCCGCATATCGTCCCTGGACAGCTCTACGGACATCGTATATTGGTACAGGTCGGGTATGGTCATGGAATTGAAGAAATTCATGCTGTGTGAGCCATAGATGCGTTTGCCCCTGAAATGAGAGACCTGTCCCAGCGTACTTGCCAGCAATGCATCCGCATTCACATCCTGGATCATCGGTGACACCCTTGGCAACATGAACACCATCTCGATATCTGAGCCACGGCAGATATCGGTCGCATCCAGGACTGTCAGTTCATCGTCGTAGTAAACGCGGTCCGCATATGGGGCGACGGCCTTAAGCTGGTCCAGGGATGAAAGATAGAACGACAGCTCAGCTTTTCTTGCTTTTCTTTTGATGGGGCGCAATTCGAATGAGCTTTTGCGAACGGTCACAGGAAGTGTCCCAAGCTGCACAGAGGATATCATCCGTTCGATCTCCGGAAGGTCCTGTCCTTTGTCTTATAGATATCATATTCCCCGGCCTCCAGGGTGAAAGGGGACCTGACAATGATCGTCCCGTCCTTCATGACCATGTCCTTCACTTCGAACCCGCCGATCTTTAGGTCATTCTTATAGAAAGTGATGCCATCGCCTTCCCCAAGAGCGTCAGCGGTCAGACTTACTTCCCTTCCGCTCACGATCGCCTTACCTAGATACCGTCCTCTGGGCTCAGGGTATGCTCTTTGCATGACATCCTTTGTGTATAGGTATCCTGGACTGAACCCCCTGTTGAACGCCACCTCAAGCAGCTCCCTCTCCCTGGGAGTTATGAGCTCATCCTGGCCATTGATCGCACTGTTCGACAGCCTTCTTGTATGTAAGGGTCGCGAGATAGACATAGGTCGGAGACCTAAGGCGGCCCTCTATTTTTATGGAATCTATCCCCACCTTGAGAAGGTCAGGTATGGCGCCGATCGAAAAGAGGTCGGCCGTTGAAAGGAAGAATGCTTCGTTCCCTTTCATGGCATATCTTTTTCTGCATGGCTGTGCGCACATCCCTCTATTTCCTACTCTGCCCCCCAACAGTGATGAGAAGAGACATTGACCAGAAAAACAGTAGCACAGGGCCCCATGTACAAAGACCTCCAGTCCTATATGAGTGGCGCATCTGATCTTCTTTACTTCCTCCAGCGTCAGTTCCCTGGACAGTATGGCTCGGTCCATCCCATAATTCTCTGCCCATTGTGCGTCCTCAGGAGAATGGACGCCCATTTGTGTAGATGCATGGACGCTCATATCGGTCCTTTCCTTGATCATCCGCAATAGTCCTCTATCCTGGACGATCACCGCATCCATATCGATGGAGCTTAACATGTCAATATGTGAAGCAACTATGCTGAGCTCATCCTCCTTGATCAGCGTATTCACAGTCGCGTACACCTTCATTCCCTGTTGGTGGCATGCTCTCACAGCTGCTCTCAGTTCTCCATCGGAAAAATTCTGTGCGAACCTGCGAGCCCCGAACATCTTGCCGCCCAGATACACGGCATCAGCTCCCCCTCTTAGAGCAGCTCTCAATGCATCTTTCGAACCAGCGGGGGACAGTACTTCCATGCCAATAGGATATCGAAGTACATGTTTAACTTTTGTGAGCAATAGGTCCTCCCTGAGCTATCTGTACGATGAGATCAAGAATGATGATGCTCAGCGAACGCATGGTGAACGGTGGCATACGAGAGAGCTGCGGAATGCATGGTCGGAACGACAAGGGGCTCATGTTGATAGGTGGTCACCCCTGTTCCTTCAACGGAAGTGCCCTTAACATCTGACGAAAGATCGCATAAGATTATTCAATGATCATCTTTCGTGTGGGCTCATCGGAGGTGAAAGATGACTGACGATGGAATCGGACGAAGACCGATAAAAATAGTGCTTATCGTTGCAGTCCTGGTAGCGGCTATGATTAGCGTAGCTCCTGTTCTTGGAGGCGGTACCGCGCAGGCTCAGCAGACCTCAAGCAGTACGAGCAATTCGAGCAGCCCTCATAACCCGCTGCAGGGTCTTGTAAAGAACGGCTCGACGATCACTGTACCTGGTCAGTGGGTCAGAGGGTATGTTGACAAGCAATCAGTCAATAAGGACGGCCAATGCCCAACCGAACCAGGCGGGTACGAACCAGACAGCTAAAGTGGCTGGTATGGTGACATTCACAGTTCTGGAACGTGAGCTCTACCGGATACAACATAGCAGTGAACTCGAGCGGGAACCTGCCAGTGAGCATAAGCAGCACTCACTTGAGCTGGACCGGGAATTACCAGTTGAACCCTAGTGTGAGCAGTGCGAGCGTGGTCGGTAAGTCGAACTTAAGCAACGGCCATGGGGCATCTATACCTGTTACAGAATACAAAGTAGCTGGAACAGGCTCGAATGCTAGCACGACGACCTATTATTGGGTAGGTGTTAACAACGGATTCCCATACAAGATCGAAGCGACGAACTCGGTCACCAGCTCTCAGCTGACATGGACACTCGCCAACAGCACCATACCAGGATTGGTGAACGGCACAGCATCTGGCAGAACATGAGCATGTCCTGCAGACCTGATGAACAGTGACACATTGGATCTTCAGGATCAAAGAACAATGTGCTCACCATTTTTTTATTTTTAATATGAGCGAGCATGTGACCTATCAAAGAATGATGTATTGACACGGCCAGGCAGGAACGCGTGCCCTATTGCAATGGCCTGCCGTTCATATGAGCGGACAATGACCAAGAACTGGACCTATGCACTGCTAGGTACGCTATATTCTCATGATGTACAGAGCATGATGATAATGTGACGGTGCTCTTTCAAATCCAATGCGGTCAAGATAACATTGAAGGAGGTCACAATATGGACGATAATGTAACCCATGAGAACGCAGTAGGCTTTCCAAGGATCGCTACACTGATCGTGTCGATCGGGGGGCTATTAATGGTCCTTCAGGGCCTTATAGGAATATTCTTTGGTTCTATCTACTACGGCATCACGATCGGCGTTGGAGTAGGTATATCGATCTTCTTCATAGGCATCATACTGATAGTGTTCGGTGTGCTTGTCTACTCACTTGCGCACTGGATGGTCAGAGACCCGGGATCGCATGTCGCATATGCTGCGGGTGTGATCGTCGTATCCTTGATCGCCCTGCTCTTCGGAGGCGGATATGTCCTTGGTTCCGTCCTGGGCATCGTCGGAGGGATAATCGGGATGGTCTGGAGGGCCTAGGCAACATCTAGGACATGGACCACTGAGCTTGACCGATGAACGCTATCCCTTTTTCTTAATCCCTCATAGCTCCATCCGAACGGCGACAAGAGCTCTGCCGCCCCACGGTGAACAAGTTCAACATACCGTTCGGCATCATACTGTTCATGGCCATCCAGGAAGGGGACGGCCCTTACACGGTCCGTCAGGCATGTCCCTGTATGTCCGGTCATTATATATTCAACGGTCTGCCCAGGCATGAGCGCTAGACCCTTATCACGCATCTGGCGAAGAGCCGTGACATTGTCGTTGGACTGTACGTACTCCTCTAGCCTGCGAGTGATGCTTTTCCTTAGGACCAAGCGGTCCCAGGCCACCATCCCAGAGCGGACCTCAGAGACATAATGGTCCATGGTATCAATTGTTAGAGGAGCTTGCTCAAGGAACTCCATTGCGTTCGATGCCTCGGACAGCACGCTGAGCATGTCCCGCTGAAGCTCTTCCACGATGAGCGGGGTATCTCGACGACGCTGTGCAATGCCCCGGACCTTAAGTTCGCCGTTATCCTTCAGGCCATAATATCTGTTCAGGGCGCCGACCCTTGTCGATATGTTCGGCAAGAAAACTATCCAGCGGTACTCACCCTCAAAGTTGAGCTGTATGCCGATATCATCGCTCACCTCTTGGCAGAACGATGCAGCATCCTCACTGCCTTTTAACCAGAGCGAGTCGACTATCCCGTGCAGTACCACGAAGCCTCGCTGCTCAGCTAGGTCCGCAGTGCGCAGCAGTATGTCCCGCCCATATGCAGTGATGGCCTCATGGCATTCTATGCGACCGAACCTTGCATTGCGATAGCCAGTATAACCAAAGCATGTTACCAGGACCCATTTTAGAGCTTTTGCACGCTGTTCATACATTTTCGCCTTGGGCCCTTTGGCGTTCTTGAGCTCTTTGTATAATCTACGCCTGCGAAGCAGCGGTCCAAGGACGCGCGGGATAAGGCCGATATGCTTCTGACAGATACGGTAGCCTATCCCAGGGACAAGCTGTTCAGATGCAGGACAGCACTGGCACATCAGCGTCTCAGGGGATATGTTGAACCGGAGCATGATGCTTGGATATAGCGAGAAGAAATCCACCTCAGAAACATGGTCATGGACGCCTACTTTTGGTTCATAGATGAACCCGCCGCGATCGGAGGTGATCAGCTCCCTGGCGGTCTTGAAATCCTCCGGCCTGTTCTTCTTCCATAATATGACATGGCCGCTGCGGATAGCCTCGTTCACTTCCATGGCACTTATGGCGCTGCCTGGAGATAGCCTAGCAAGGTCCTGCAGAGGTATGAGCGACAGGCGCGAGAGCTCGATAAGGCCATATATCCCGCTTTCCTTGAAAATGAAACAAGAATCGCGGTCAATGTGCGCTCTTCCGCGCAGCTTGTGCGCCGGAGGCTTGTAGATGATGCGGCCATATGTGAAATAGCTCTTTCCCCTGACGATGCGCTGCCCTTTCTCTCGGCCAAGCTCTAACGATATCCCAGCTAGCTTTGACCGTGCCTGAAGGTAAGGCATCACGAAGCTGTCCCCCTGGTCCGTGTATATGACGTCCGGGTCCAGATCCGATATAAGCGGTCCAAGGTCCTCAAGGATACGGTCCTCAGGCCCATCCAGTATCACCCCTCCAGTATCCCCCTCCACCTTGACGGATATAAGGCGGTCATCCATGGTAGGTATGCCGCCGCCCGTGCTCACCTCCAGCTCCATGTTCTTGAGCGGCGGTATGGGATAGTCCAAGCGCAGATAGGAGTCCTCTGCTCTGAGCTTCCCGATATCGGTCAGCCCCATAGGAAAGAGCCTCTTTTTGAGGAGATATCGCTGGTCCATGCGCAGGTCCACGTCGAGAGCTCTAGATCGCCATAGTTCCCCCAGGAATCGATCATCTTGGCCAGGGGATGCAGGTCGGCATATCTCTTGACAGGGACGGACAGCACTTCCTTCTCCGCCCCTCCCAGCTCTACGCGCCGATCGACGATCTCAGAGCCCTTTACATCCACCGAGGGCAGGTCCTTCTGGAGCTTGCGCAGACTGTGCTACAGGCGCACTTACATAGAATCGAGGTACGAAGGCCTCCTCGGTCCTCTGCGTCCCGCTGCCGGTCCTGAACCATGTGACCATGCGGTCCTTGTCGATGTCCGCATAGCAGTCGAGGAGCCATCCTCTCATCCATGTCCCCTCAATCGATGTATCTCCTTTTCCTGTTCAAGCAGTATGGAGAGCACAGCACCTTCAAAAGGATCTGAGAAGGCAGCATTGGTGGATGCTGATGAATGCAACCTTGTTCTGCTGATCATCTCATCGAATGCCTCCTTATCCTCCTTGGACAGCGCCCTACGATAGTCATCCCAGGAATCTATCATGGACTCGAGGGCCGTTCGGTAGGTAGGCAGAGTGCGTCCCATGTCATAGCCTCATGAACTCATCCAGGGTGCTCTGGTCCCGCCGGACCGGCCTATAGAGCATGGATATGCCTTCGTTAGGCATGGAGATTCGCACTGCCTTGGAAACGTTCTCGATGCGTACAATATCGTCGGCCATGTCGTAGAGCAGGTCCCTGATGTCCTCTCTTTCAATCAGCCTGCTCATGTCATGGCTGGTCATCAGCATGGCCACATGGCGGTCCCTAGCTATGCTGTGCAACCTCTCAACGCAGCGTTTTATCAGCTGATATGATTCTGAGCGTTCCATCTCCCTGTCCAGGAACATGTCCGAGATGCAGGATACGATGACCGTTCCAGCCTTTGTGCGGGTGATCTCCGCATCAAGCCGTTCATCGATAAGAGATACCAGCTGATATGCATTGAACGCCCTTGCCAATTGAACGCTGTTCAGCATATCGTTCCTCGTGAGCCCCGACCAACGACAGCGTCTCCCTAATTCGTACGGGTCTATGATGTCCCTCCGTCGATCCACACAACATCCCTGCCTAGCATCCAGACCGCGTTCACACACAGGATGTTGGTGAGATCGAGCATCAATGGGTCAGATGAATCGATCAGTGTCATCATCCCAGGTCTTAGGCCATGCAGGAATACGTCAAGGGTCTGGACGCAGGTGTGCACGATCGTCCCATCATCCGTTGATGTTCGGATATCGGGGTTGCGGCTAAGATCGTATGATTCCCTGGTCGCTAGGCTCATTTTTATCCCATACCTCTTCTGTACACGCTCATAAGAACATTGAAGGGGGAGATGCCCGAAAACGGACCTCCTCTTCCGATGGGATGGGCGTTAAAAATCATGCCGAAAAGTGCTAAGGTATGGCAGATATGCATCTTTCCGTTGCTCAGCATGCTTCTGGTCAGAACATGACGATGATCCATGGATCCAGCTGGCTTCATGATCAGCAAGCCGGATGATAGTTACACGTCATGAGCGTAGGCGCGGCGGGGAAGCACGTTGATCATTTGTGGGCGGTCGGCTGCACGTTAGTGAGCAGCAATGTTGGGTCCGATCTTATCGTCTAAAAAAAGATTTATACTTCCGGATATGATCGAACACCCTGGGTCTAGATAACCTGGACAGGGGGAAGATATAGATGGTCAATAAGAAATGGGCAATAGCGGTAGCTATCGTTGTCGCTGCCGCGATGGTAGGAGCCGTTCTATCAGCGAGCGATTGGACAGCCTCAGCTAATCCCGCGTCAAGTTCCAATTCCAGCGACAATATGAATAAGGGGTCAACATCGCAGGATTCTGTACATTCGGCAGGGAATGTAAGCGCGGGGGCAATGGCAGAGTACGCGAACAATGCCGTCACTGATTATTGCCAGCCAAGCGCATATGATGTTGCTCTGGCGAGTTCCATCAACGCTACTGTGAGCTATCAGTACACGCCTGGGACGTATTATTATGCAGGCGGCATATTCATGCAGAACGATACATGGTATTCCATGATCGTTAATGAGAAGGTCGTAGGCACCGCATGCTCCGGCCAAGTGTGGGATATCGTCTGCCTGGGGAACGGCAACGTTAGCGCTCTCACCATGGAGACGCAGAATGCCAATGGGGATGTGGAGCGTCGTAACGCCTATTGTCATCCACGGTTGCAGCTACTGCGTGATCGATTCATGGAACACTTCGGATGTAGATCACATCATACACCTCAGGTTCATGTACACCGGGAACCAGATCGAGTACCGCGGCGACCTGATAACGCTCACATCCGATGGAGATATGGCAGGGTATCAGCTGTGGTGGCCTGTCAACTATGTGGGCGGGCTCTTTAATGCTGAACGTCATACAAGTGAACTGACCGCCCTTCTGGGCGGGATTCTCCTTTTTTTATCCTAACTACAGGTCGAGCACGTTAGATGTTATCTTAGTTCACTTTTGTTAAATAAAAGGTTTAATAATAAGAAGCTCTAGAATACTATTCACGCCCAAGGTTGCAGGAGGCAACTGAGCTTACTATCGTCCCATGACCAAATATGAAAGAAGGCACTAAAAGCGTGTCTTCGCACTGGACCTTGTCGTCCGGTCCCTTGTCTAGCTCAAGGGGCATCCGGTCGAGCGGCAGGGCATGATCAAGATTGCCATTAATGTCCTGCTGCGGCGTATATTTGATCTCTTTTGATAACAGAGATAAAAAGACATATCTGATGATCCTATTTTTTTATATGAATATGAAATTCTTGCTCGGTCCACAGCGTAATGAGCTGTGACCAACCCCTATGGAGATATATGATCTGCACTTCCAAATTCTCGTACTCTATCGGTCAGCTTATTCACATCTTGCTTCCACCAGGCACTGAGGGGAGCTGTAACGGACAAGCTGGAAGTGGCGAGGACCGTTCGCGTTGGTTCCCAAGAGCTGTCAAGGACATCATCATGGGACCACCGAGCTCAGTTCGTATTCTAGGAACTACATTTAACAATAGGATTTATCTATGAAGTAACTATAGTTAAGCCGCCTAGGATATCGGATAGAAAGACCTCTCCTAAAATCTCATCCGGTCTAAGAGATGTCCGCATAGCCTATCGCATGGTCCTCTTACTGTCATTTCAGGGCCGTGCGAGCGGCGGCCCGTCCTTGTCAAGGACCATGGCCCCGCCGCGGCTTCCTTGGTACCAGAACTCTATTGTGAGAATTAACTCACGTGTAAGAGGAAAGTATCTTTTCATAAGTAAAAAAAGGTCATATATGCTCAAAGTACAGAGCCCTGTATCAGTAGACATCTACTATATTGTTGCAAGGTCCTGTTCTCCTATCCATAGTAACCTATGTGAACGTCTCCTTTGATTATATATCTCAGAGGAGCTTAGTTTGCAAAGCAGGTCAGACATGAGCATATGTGGTAAAATGGTCCGCGGATCGCTCTCTAAGTTAGTTGATGAATCAAGACGGCATACGTTCAGATCTGAAGGGGAGGTGCAGGGGTACTTCGTCGCTACATTACAGGACGCCCTTTCATCGCTCCCATTATATAAATGCCAGTGGGGGCTAAGGACCGATAAGCCATATGTCCGGAACAGCACATCACACCTTGAAGAAGGAATGAACGGAGATGGCCGGAAAGGATATGTGGATGTTGCCATCCTGAGCGATGACCGGAAGATCGTCGGCATAGAAATGGAATATCCCAGAGGTATCGGTCTGGCGGCGATATCGTCCTTTGATATGCACATCCGCAACGACCTGAAGAAGCTAAATGACCTTGAGCTTGACGAGAAATATTTTGTGATGATAGTCTACAATGACCCTCAGATAGATGACCTTCCAGCGCATCTCGAAGATCTTTTAGCTGGAAATGAGGATATAAAGTTCATCTATATGCGTTTCAACAGCTCAGCGGAAAGAAGGAAAAAGAACAGTCCGATATTCAATATTCAACGTCCTGCTAAATGGTTCAGCGTTAACAAGGCATGATGATACCAATATAGCCAAAAGAGCGGCGGGTACTGTTCTTGACGGATAAGCTGAGACCGATGCTCGTCGACCTCATACTAAGCATTTTGCGTTCTATCTAACATAGCTTCGATCTAGGCGGGAATGTGGCGAAAAATCTCTTATGAGATCATGTCAATAGAGTGCTATTAATACCCGTTCATTCAATATTCTGATCTGGATATATTTGGGGGTGCCGAACTTTGATATATAAAAGGATACTGCTGCCGACCGATGGTAGCGAGAATAATAAGGTGGCCATCGAGCATGCGATCGCCTTAGCCAAAGAGCTGGATGCCGATGTCACCGCACTTTCAGTGGTGGACAGGTCATTATTGGCCTCTTTTTATAATAGCATATCTTTTCCAAATCTCTTAGCCCAGTTACAAGAGATGAGCAGAAAGGCGGTCTATGATGCGGTCACAGAGGGGGAGAAAAAGGGAGTTCGCATCAGCGCTAATATCCTTGATGGACAAGCTGCCGATGAGATCATTAAAGAATCCAAGAACTATGACCTGATCGTCATGGGCTCCCTAGGTCGAACAGGACTATCCCATCTTTTAATAGGAAGCGTTGCAGAGAAGGTCGTCAGGCTCGCCGACTGCCCTGTGCTTGTAGTCAGGAGACCCCAGAACGGCTAGGTCTTTTTCTTAGCTATCGAGCGTATCAGCGATGAACTAGCGCGAGCGATAGAGAACATAGCTGCAGGGAAGGCTGCGTTGATCGAGGGAGAGCGCAAGGGAAGTCATCAAGAAGGTATGCAAGGTCCAGGCCGACACGGGGGCGAGGTACCGACAAGCGTCAATGTACGAACGTGCAGAACATGGTCATATTTCATATGCTGATGGACCGAGCGGATGTATCTAATAATAAAATTTATATATAAGGTAACTATTGTTAAGTCGCCTAGGATATCGGGTTCCGAACCCCCTATTGGAACGGATCTTAGAGTCTTTGTTAGAAAGACCGGATCCTATCGGGCGGTAGATCGCCTGAGCGGCGGAAACAACTTCCCCACCATAGTATTCTCGTCATCCGCCGTGGCCCTTAAACTTCATTCATACGATCGTGAATGATCATAGCATTTATGTCTTTTTAGGATCCTTTACCTTTTCCTTGTTCTAGATATCAAGAGCTACCCTTGCGATACTTTATAGGCAGTCATCAGATCAATGGGCCATGAAGAAAAAGAGGTACGAGAGCCGGCTCTTCTTCGTGATGCTGTTCACGATCCTAGTACTTGGACTGTTGGCTTCCTACTCAGACCCGACAGCCGTATCTGCCGGTATCGAGAACAAGCCGCTCTCTGGTATCGACCTAGTGGTGTTCTGGGTCGGCGTGGTAATGATCGTGCTAGGTGTGATCATCAGGTCCGTAGCCATTGCCACGTTGAGGAAGAACTTCTCCAATCGTCTCCGCATAAGGAAATGTCACACCCTGGTCAAGAACGGCATTTACCAATGGGTCCGACATCCTGCGTACCTTGGGCTCATCTTGATATTTCTTGGAGCCCCGTTGTTGTTCTCTAGTGTGCTCGGCTTCCTGATCATGCTGCTTATTGTTCCGCTTCTCATTCACAGGATCAGGCTCGAGGAGGGCATGTTGATCGAACGGTTCGGGACAGAGTACGAAGAGTACATGACGCACAGCAAGAAGCTCATCCCATTCCTATACTGAGAGGCGTTCTTGCAAGGTCAATATGAAAATATTTTTCCCCTTAATTAGGTCTACTAGGGTCGTCATTTAGCAATGACCGTGCTAAGATCAAACTTGATCGGAAATATGTTAGTTAGCTCATATCTCTTAGGGAATGATCCGAGGATAGTCATCGTTCTCATTTTCATTACGCGGATCATGGCTTTCACTCTCCTCACAATGCACCAGCTACGGCATATCCTCTGAAGGTGGCGATATACTGATGAGCGCCTATGCGGTTAGGCGCCTTCTACATCCGACAATAGGATTTATCTACGGATAAAGATCTATAAGATCGCCTAGGGCAACGGACGCCAAAGCCTGGTATATGGGGAAGGTATCTGACATCATTACTGGCATTCTTATACCCTATCGGTCGGTCCGCTCTTGATCAGCTATTGACCGCCCGAACGGCGGGACGTCCATAACTCCACGATGGACGGCATTACCCGCCGTGGCCCTTCTCGTCCCATTATTCTTATAATATACGATCGCCGGGATATCGAGGATATCAAAGGGAGAACAGTATCATGATCTCTTATCGTGCTGACAGGACACCGTTCCCTACTTCTAAGGATGCGAGCAGAACCTTTCGATAGTAAGGTTTATCCTTTAGATGTTCGAATATTAAATTGCCTAGGGTAGCGGGTGCTATGCACTTGGCGAATGGAACGTTCACCTGTCTAACGTCGGTATTGCATCCCTGCTCGATCGGATGGCCTGTTCAGGGGTGTATATTGACCGTCCGTACGGCGGGCTCGATCTCCTGGCGATCTGAGCATTTTTCCCGCCGCGGCCTATCTGGTCTCAGGTCGTTTTTAATATCATTTTGAGCAACTAGGGAAAGCGGTCCGCCGTGAGCAGGGAGGAGCATCGGACATGCGAAAGATGAATACGCCGCTGATAGCTAGAAATCCTCTCCGACCTGGCGATGGACATGGTCATCATACACCGCCTCAGCATGGCAGTCCCGCCCGCTGTCCAGGGCATGCTTCCGCCGCCAGGACTTGGACATGCTGCGGGCACACTTCTCGGCGGATGCGGCGGTCTTGTGATGATGTCCGCAGGGTCCGGTCAGCGTAGAACGAGCTTCATAGTAAAGGATGGTCGCCATTTTTCTCAGAGCTCAGGCCGGTAAATGGAGAAGGCGCATATCTACATTGTGAATATAGATATGCCAGCGCTGGTGATGTTGGAGCTAGCATGTTCTTTTGGAGCAGCGCCTGAGATCAGTTGGGGAGAGATCATCATGGAAGCCCAAGAGCGCTCCATCGTTGGGATCGAGTTATCGATCGTCATTAAATTAGATCGCATATGATTTTATATATTGAATATGTAGTTGGCGATAGAAATATAGCGGTCGCTATCCTGGACCAGCCTCTTGGTGCTTGGCGTCCGTTCTTCGTTTCGATCGGGTGTATCATCATGAGATCAAAGTTGCCTGTTGTCATATCGACCGTCGTAATGCTTATGAGCGCAGTATTAGTCCCAATATTATCAATAAGTAGTGCTGCGTCCATCCCGTCGAACCCCATAGACATATATGGCGATGCGCAACTGAACCAAACCGCTGCCAATGACGGATGGTCAGGCAACGGTACGGCGTCTGACCCATATATCATAGCCAACCTTAGCATCTACGGGGGTGGGAACGATGCCATGGTCATAAATGACACCGACCTGTACGTCACGATAGAGAACTGCACCATAACTGGAGCATATTACGGCTTAGACCTCTTAGGATGCAGCAATATTACCATCGAGAACGATACGGTCGTCTATTCGTATGGTGGCATCTGGATCGAAGGTTCGAACAATACCATTTCCAACAACACCATCAGCGATACATTGTATTATAGTGCTGGCATCTACCTTGGACAGTATGCCGACAATAACACTGTCTCGAACAACAACCTGAATGGCAGCATCGAGCTGAACGACCATTCTGATAACAATACCATCTCCAACAACACGATCGGTGAGGATGAGGACATCGACCTGGATGACCATTGTGACAATAATACTGTCTCCGACAACAGCCTGAATGGTATCATCGAGCTTGACGATCATTGTGATAGGAACGCGATCTCCAACAACACGATCGTTGGGTACGAAGGCATCTCCTTGGAAGAGTATGACGACAACAACACAATATCCAACAATAGCCTCACCGATGGCAGCATCGAGCTGAACGACCATTCTGACAACAATATGATCTCGGACAACATGATCGGCTATACATCAGATTATGGCATTGGGATCTTCATTGGACAGTATGCGGACAACAATACCATCTCGAACAACATGATCAACTATACCTTGTATTATGGCACCGGGATCTACCTTGGACAGTATGCCGACAATAACAGCATCTCCAACAATACGATCAGCGATGCATTGCATTATGGTACTGGCATCTACTTGCAAGAGTATAACGACAATAACACCATCTCCAACAACAACCTCACAGATACTGATATCGAGCTGTACGAATATTCCGAGAATAACACCGTATTCAACAACACGATCGTTGGGGACGAAGGCATCTACTTGGAACAGTTCGACGACGGCAATACAATATCCAACAATGATCTCATGGATTGTGTGATCATGCTGTATCAGTATGACGACAACAACACCATCTCTAGCAACAATCTCACACATCGCAGCATAGATCTGAATAGCTATTCTGACAACAACACCATCTCCAACAACAACCTAACGGACGGTGATATTGAACTGGACAGCTATTCAGACAATAACACCATCTCCGAAAACAACCTCACTGATAGTAGCATCGAGCTAAATGGCTATTCAGACAATAACACCATCTCCAACAACAACCAAACAGATGCTGATATCGAAATGTACGGCTATTCTGATAACAATACCATCTCCAATAACAACCTCACAGATAGCAGCATCGAGCTGGAGGACTATTCTGATAATAACACCATCTCCAGCAACACGCTCGACTCAAACAGGGATCAAAATGATCAGTTCGACAACATATACGGCATTGATATGGATGAGAGCACCGCCTACCTGAACGGCAACAAGCTCATCAATTGTACCATCATGCCACCGTTGGACGATATTGGCGATTCCCGGGCCTACATGAACGGCACGACGATAACATCAACAAATACGGTCAACGGGATGCCGGTCTACTTCTTCAAGAACGTGGATATGAATAACGCCTCGATACCCTCCGATGCAGGAGAGGTCATACTCTGTAACGTCACCTATGCCGATGCTACAAAGCTGAACATGAGCTGCGGGTTCGTGTTCGCTTGCTACTCCTCGAACATCACGATAGAGCACTGTACTTTCAACGGTAGTATCTTCGGAGCATTCCTCTTTGCATCGGACAACTGTACGGTCGTCAACAATGATATCACTGGGGGGCCGTTCGGCGGCATTGTCCTGGAACTTTCGAATAACAACACTGTCTCTGACAATACGCTCAACTGCACAGCGATGGAGTCCTTGTATGGGATGGCCATGGAAGGTTCCAATAACAATACGATCTCCTACAACATCATCAGCAATGCGTATCTGGGAGCCTACCTCCTGGTGTCAGCCAATAACACTATCTCGGACAACATCATAACGAATACAACAGAGAGCGGCATCTACCTCAACACCGGTTGCAGCAACAATACCGTCGTCCACAATATCATCGCAGATGCGCTGGGGGATGCTATGGATGACTACTCTGACTACGAACTGATCGCCGACAACAACATCATCAATGCTTCGAGCTACGGTATCTATCTAAAGGATGTCAACAACGACACCATCGTCGGCAACATGATCATCAACTCCACCAGCTACGGAATATACCTTACAGGCTGCTCTGGCATCATCGTCTACGCCAACGTGCTCATCGGCAACAACGGTGCCAACCTGACCAGCGATGGAAGCCCATGCCAGGCCTACGACGATAACGAGAATGAATGGAACACCACTGCCATGGGCAACTACTGGGGCGATTGGCAATCGCCAGACGAGGACCATAATGGCATCGTGGATGTCCCGTACCTGATCGATGGAGCCTCAGGAGCGGAGGACCATCTGCCAATGGTGATGATGAACGTCACCATAACCTCGCCTTCCATTGGCTCATATAACAACACTGGGAGCATTAAGGTCTCCTGGACCATTACCAATGTCGGCTCAAGCATCAAGAGCGTACTGATAAGCTCTGATGGTTCAACATGGACCAACGTTACAGGTGATACAAGCTACACTTTCAGCGGTCTCACTGACGGCCAATATACTGTCTACATCAAGGCTACGGACAAGGCCGAAAATGTGAGCACGACGTCGGTAATGTTCACCGTCGACACTGTCAAGCCGACAGTTACTGCCTATTCGCAGACCGGCAGCGGCGTCGCGCTAAACAGCACGATGACAGTGACGTTCTCGAAGCAGATGAACGAGTCGTCGGTCAGCGTCATGGTCAACGGCGTCACTGGAACGTTGTCCTGGAACGGTAACACAGCGACATTCACGCCGTCATCATCGCTAGCGTACAACACGACCTACCTCGTGTCGGTCTCAGGCAGGGACCTGGCCGGGAACGAACTGACCACGACCGAATGGAAGTTCACGTCGATGAAGGACGAGGGCATCATCTCAGGGACGGTCAAGGATGCTAACGGCAACGCGGTAGCGAACGCAACAGTAACGCTGAGCAATGGAATGACAACTACGACCGATGCTAACGGTCATTTCGTTCTCGACAACGTTACGGCCGGGACGTACAATGTAACAGTGACCAAGAACGGTTATACCGCGCTGACACAGAGCGTGTCAACGACCGCAGGAACGACCAGCGGCCTCGGGACGCTGGTAGTGCAGAGCGCACCTAGCTCCCCTAGCTCGAACAATGGACTTGTGATCGTTGTGGTGATCGTGGTCATCGCTGCTCTGCTCGCTGTCGCGCTAGTGATGTACAGAAAGAGGAAGAAACAAGATAAGTGAACAATGAGGCCGGCCAGCCTCATTCTCATATTTTTTTAACTATCATGGTCGTGCGATCTCGAGTGTCATGACAGGTCCAGTCGATGGCGGACCACATAAGAGAAAGCTTATCTCGTTCACTCGTCCGATATATAATTGATGGCGGACCAACATCAATTAATGTCAAAAAATCTCATTGCTCTTATTCAATAATATTTTTATCATCCTCGTTAAGAGGTCCCTTTTTATTGTCGTTTTCGTTCTTAAGATATGCTTTATGAAAATCGTTCAAGAAGATAATCGCGGCATCTGTCCAATCCTCTTTCTGTATGTCCACAAGCGCTTTAGTTGCTAGGGAAAAATCAGTGGACCTATCCAGATATTTGCACGATGCATCTGCCAGCAGATCAGTGAACAATAATTCCATCATTAGTTCGATATCATTCACATTGGAAGGTTTGATCACATCGCCGTTGCAGAAATCCACATACATCGCGTCACCGCGTTTGGCCATAAATCTCTTCTCCATCTCCTTGAGGTTCGCACCGACACTCTTTAGAAAGGATATGGATTGCTGACTTTCTGCCGTGAACGCCCCCGCCGCATCCATCGTCGAAATGAAGTCAACCATTTTGCAGATCGTATTGCTAGCCTTTGGGCCCTTTGCGAAATGTTCATAAGGGTCCGGCACCACAACGACTTTTGAGCCCTCCCGCTCTGCTTTAGCTGTCGCCTGCCAGATATTAATCAGCTTTCCCGCCTCATCCAATGCGATGAGTTCTAGGATTTTAGCCGATCGTAAGAACTCTTGCTTCCGTTCACCCAGATCTGAATTATAATACTCAAATATCAAGGTAAATGAACTATCCACCAGACCAATGATGTGGCGGGCGGTCTCCTTGCATCCTATTACTGCTTGTTCGTGCGTAAGTTCTAAATTAGTAGACCTAGCCATGTCGATTGACTGGTATTCAATATTAGGACTTAAATGACCCGTTCCAGCAACTCAACGATATTGCTAGACAATGAGGTCATCGTTCGTACGCTAAGGTATCGGCATTAGTGCAGGTCAGCTATCGATGCATCATATGGCTGATTTGACGCCTAGACCTGTTTAATTGCAGTATTTTGATGTGGTTGTTCTGGGACCGCAGATCTTAACATTGTATAGACGTATCGGGCTCGTTATCTGGATGGGGGGCAATAAGATCTGATGCATCGCGGAAAATGCGGAAAAGATGAGCCGGACGGCAATATGTTCTGTTCGGGGTGCGGAGAAAAGTTAGATCCGCCTGAGATGAATGGACCGAATGTCGATCGGAACGATGGAGAAAAGGTCAAGGGGCCTAGCCGATCGGACAGATCAAGGAAGAGATATACCTCCGGCCTGATAGTGATCATTTCGGTCCTGATCGCAGTGGCTTTGATCGCTGTTCTGTTCTATATCTCTATCGACAAGGGGTCAGCATATGGAATAAATGGTCTTGCGGATGGAGAGCAGCTCAATTATAATGTTACCATGATCTCAGGGAACTATACCATCCATGGGACTCAAGAGCTGATACTTAGCAATGTCACATCGGATCATGTGAGCGTTAAGATCATAATGTGTCTTCCTGGAAAGAATACATCAGTATCAGAGAACTACGATTGGACCGATGATGGGATGCAGATAACGTATAACAACGGTACAGCCATAAGCTCATCACCATCCACGGACATGGGAACTATGTCCATGAGCACTGTCTATGGCCAAAGGATCGTTGAGGAGGTATCCCTGGTGGTGAATGGGATGAATGTGACCAACTGGATGGACCGGACCACTGGCATGTCATACAAGACCGTTATCCAGACGACCGACCCATCCACGACCATTAAAATGGTCCTCGCATCCACGAACATACCTTCGATGGAATAAATGGCCTTCAGCTAACTCCTCGGTCCCGTCTATATCCGCGATGGCCTTCCAAAAATAAGCATGAAAGAAAGCATCGATGATCGTGGAAAGAGAGTGCGCGGGATCTAGAATTTATCCTACTAAGGGCCTAGACTGAGGAGTTTGGTCCCAAGGCGAGGACCATGGTGGTCTGACTGATCAAGTTCAAGGGTGTTCCCGTTCCGGAATGGATCAGATCGCGAAAGCTATGACGGATCCCACGACAAACAATATCTGAGTGATCAGCACGACCTGGACATTGGCCTTCTGCGCCTTCAGGAAGTGCGATATCTGCTCGGACCCTCCGAACGCCCCCTGGACCGCTCTGAACGCGAATGGCAGAGTAAGCAGGGCGACGGCCGCGAGAAGAGGGAATATTGAAAGTGCGATCCCTATGATGATCATCCCGTAAACACAGATCATACCGGCGAGATAAAGCCAAGCTGCTCTCTTGCTGCCTAGTGATATGACGAGATTTCTTCTTCCGCCCATCCTGTCCGCCTCCACGTCCGGAAACTCATTCAGGAGCAGAAGGTTAAAGGTCAGGACGCCCGAAGCGATCGCCAGGATCAGAAGGGAGAGGGGAAAGCTCTGTACCTGTACAAGATATGCGCCGATCACTGGAAGGGACCCGAGGCCAAGCCCCGCTACGACCTCTCCGAGCATGCTCCTTGCGAAGATCTGCGTATAGAAAAGTGCGAACAGCATCCCGGGGATGATGATCGAGTATAAGAAGCCAAGATACCGCTAAAATGAGATAAACACTGAGCATCGAGGCAAGCGCGAAACAAACGAGCGCGACAGTGAGGACTTCCTTTGGTCGCAGCGCCCCCGCCTGGAGGTCACCGCTCCCGCCGTTGAACATGGTCCGCCTGGTATGCATATCTATCTTTGTCTTGTGATCAAAATACTCGTTCAGCGTGTTAACGCTTATGTGAAGCAGGACAATTATCAAAGCGAAGATGGCAAAGTTCAGGGCATTGAAATGACCAGCATTGATGGTAAGGACGCTCCCGACGGCCGCCAATATGATCGGCAGCAATAAGAAGGGAGCTCGTATCTCGATCATCCAGGTCTTGAAGCGCATGAGCGACCGATCCTCTTTCTTTTATAAATCATCATTGGCCTCCACGTTGGATTTTCTCTGGAATATCCTTCTAGAAAAGAATATAAAGATAATTGGACGACCTCCATTTTCGGGGCATATGGTTCAGCTTTTGGGTCCATTTTCTGAATCCTTTTTTTGGTCTAGCAGATATTGTTCTTATGAGTAAAATCTTGAACATCTATGCCAGATACCAAAATGCTCCCGTTGTACCGAAAATGGTACAGAATGAGGAAAGCCAGCTAATAAGTGGACGGAGCGGGATTTGAACCCGCGGCCTCGTCATTGCGAATGACGCGATCTTCCGCTGATCTATCCGCCCTTATAAGTTGGGTGAAGCATAGGTTGGTTATAATGTTTTTCGGTCAGATACCATATGGGTCAGATATCCGACCGATGAATATCATTAAGAAAAAAGAGTTTGCGTCATGATCATTTCTTGATCAGTTCGGACAATGCCTCATGAACGAATGTCTTTGTCTCCTCAGCAGCCTTGTCGGTCAACGGCCCCTTCAGCCCCTTCACTCCGATGTGAAGGACCATATCCTTTGCGTTAAGCCCATTTGACCTTGCTATATCCCTCAGCTTAGGAGCAGCGCCCTTGGATGCCCATTTCCCCTTATTCCTTTCTGACATCTGGTCCGGGACGCCCATCATGGTGTCGAACAGCACTATAGGTTGATCCTTCCACCCTAGTTGCTTCATATCTTTTATGAGACCTTTAGCCTTCGAGGTCGGACCAAAATACCTGGTCGGAGAGCCAAGGAACATCAGGTCCCCGTTCAATTTTGGACTTGCGCTCTCTTTCAAGTTCACCATCTCGGCATCATAGCCATCTGATCTGATCTGTTCAGCTATTGCTTCAGCCACCTTTTTGGTGTTGCCATAAATACTATCATAGATAACCAGTCCCTTCATGCTCATTCCTCCTACCTTAAAATGTGATCATTGATCGCCGATAATAAGTTTTTCTTTTCTCTATATAATCCTAAGTAATAATTTTGATCCGAACTTTTTATAGAATCATAATATATACAATGAGGTCATGAATTTCTAATGAAGCAAAGTTCGCATCGATATACCTGAGGTCCGGTATGAGTGCATTATCGGCCTCAGGGTCGTATCGGATGGTCATGAGGGTATGATGTCAGCATACCTTTATTCCAAGGACCAGCTCTGCATGCTGCACCACAGAGTCGACCATCTCTGGAGCTTTGCCAAGATAGTTATCTGGCGACATGATGGCATCAAGTTCCTTGGTCGATATGAGTGACATGACCTTCTTAGAGGAAAGTAGAGCCTCTTTCAGTTCTATCCCTTCTTTCTCAGCTTTCATGCTGATCTGTCGGACCAGTTCATGGGCGTCCTGCCTTCCAATGCCTTTGTTAGCCAGGAAAAGAAGGACCGATTCGGCCATTATCATCCCGTTCGCTGAATCGAGGTTCCTGCGCATGTTCTTCTCATTGACCGATAAGTGCGAGAGCACATCGTTCATTTTGCATAGTATTTCATCGGTCAGCACGATCACATGCGGGAGAACGAACCTTTCAGCGGAAGAGTTCGTAAGGTCCCGTTCATGCCAAAGCACCATGCTCTCAAGCTCTGGGTTGACGAAAGCCCTGCATACCCTTGAGAGCCCGCATATGTTCTCGGACATCATGGGGTTGCGCTTTTGGGCCATTGTTGATGAGCCGACCTGCTTCTCGGCATCAAAAGCCTCTTCGACCTCTTGTATCTCGGACCTTTGCAGGTTCCTGACCTCAGTTGCATATCTCTCGCAAGAGGTGCTTATCATGCTGAACAAGCAGACGAGCTCGGCATATCGGTCCCTGCATACTATCTGGGTCGCAGCTTCCTCCGTCCCAAGTCCAAGATCATCCATGACAAGTGCCTGGATCTTGAAGAAGTTCGCACCGAGACCCGCGCCTGTGCCGATCGCTCCTGACATCTTGCCGACACAGATGCGCTTCCTGGCCTCATTGACGCGCTCCTTGTGCCTGAGCATCTCGGACAAGTAGCCTGCGACCTTGAAACCGAACGTTGTCGGTATCGCGAACTGTCCGTGCGTCCTCCCTACCATCACGGTAGAGCGGTGCCTCTTCGCCAGTTGTGCCATCGTGGTGATCAGTCTGTCAAGGTCCGCATCTATTATGTCAAGCGCATCAGCGAACTCAAGTGCGGCCGCGGTATCTACGATATCATTGGATGTTGCTCCAAGGTGCACATACTTGCCAGCATCCCCTTCGCATTTTTCGGAGAGGGCTTTCACTACGGCCATGACATCATGCTTTGTCTCAGCTTCTATCTGCTTGGTACGATCTAAAGTAACGATCGATGGTATTGCTTTCCTTGATATCTCTTCGGCTGCAGAGACCGGTATATCCCCGACCTTAGCATGAGCTCTAGCAAGGGCTGCTTCCACACGCAGCTGCGTGCTCAAACGGTTCTCTTCAGAGAGAACATCCTTCATTTCCTTTCTACCATATCTGTAATCTAATGGACAAAGCATTCCATCACGTATCTCTGATATGGGCCCGAATTTTTAAGCTTTGGGTATGTTAGCTATATCTATACAACTATATTGATCGAAAGATGAGCTCATGGAGGGCTGGATGGATGCCTCTTGAGATCTTAGAACATTTTTTTCATTGCTCCATCGACCGCACATCGAAGCGCTGAGCAGTCCTTGATCCTGATATACTCCCAGTGATAACAAAAATATCGTCTCGCCGAGAAATGACATGATGAATTAGCACCATACTATCCTCCGATATGCAGCAAAATCAAAAGAAGAAACCCATGATTTGATAATGTTGTTCCATGAGATATGATCGTGCGAGGACCTATAATGACGGGAAAGAAAGGCAAACAGGCTTATGGTGCGGGACAGCCGATCGAGCAAGGTGATAAGAATAAGAAAGATGAGCGGTCCAAGGTCATGGCGGCCGAATCATCAAGCGGTTCTTACACCCCTGGTGAAAACAAGGAAGAGAAGCGCCTCAAGGCCAGGGAAAAGAGCAAGGAGAAGTAGATCGGCCGATTGTAAGGGCCATATGATGGGCACCCGATGAAGCCCAGCACTAAAACTTCCAGTCATGTAATGCGATCTAGGATGATAAGCATGCGGGTAACATCTGGGTAATGATCTACATCCGTGGTCCGACCTTTTACTACCTGACATTGTTAGCGGGCCACATTTTAATATAGTCAAAAAGAACGCTCGGCAGTGCTAGCCCCTTCCGTATGTAGAGATGAACAGGCGTTAAACAGTCCTTAAACATGCTCTGCATCTATGAGGCAATAGAAGGTACCAAGAATAGGCTCTGCTGCAGATCCAGTCTCTAAATTAAGTACCAGTTTGGACAGATAATAACATTGTGGCTAACACATAGGGCTAGCCGATTACAGTGTAGCTTGTTATATGATATTCTCCGCCGTTTTCTCAGTCTTATCCCGCGATAGCCATGTTTTCGTACCAAGATTTATCTCCGACCATATTATTCACTCCTTACAATCGGGAAATAGAAATGTCGACCCAACGTTATTCCGTTACACAAACGCCCATCGCCACTTTGTTCACCTGGATCGACTCAGGGGAAATTGCCATCCCCGAGATTCAACGACCATTCGTTTGGGATTCAACGAAGGTCCGTAATTTTCTAGACTCCCTGTTCCAAGGATATCCAGTGGGGTTCCTTATCTCATGGAGGAACCCAGATGTGAGGTTGAAAGACGGGACCTTATCTTCCGGTAAGCGTATCCTCATAGATGGCCAGCAAAGGGTCACTGCCTTAATGGCCTCGTTGCTCGCGAAAGAGGTGATCGATAAGGACTATAAGCTGGGAAGGATAAGGATTGCATTCCATCCGCAAGAGCGAAGGTTCGAAGTCACCAATACTGCCATAGAAAAGGACCCCGCTTGGATTCCCGATATATCGGCCATATTTAATCAAAGCACCGCTCTGTTCGACTATGTAAGGGAATATTGCGTTCGAAATCCTGGAACCAGAGAAGATGAAATATTCCGAAGTATAGAGATGTTGCGAGGAATCACCAGCAACCAAATGGGTATGATTGAGCTCGCTCCAGACCTTGATATCGATACGGTCACGGAGATATTCATTCGGGTCAATTCTGAGGGCGTCCCGTTGAGCCAGGCTGACTTTGCCATGTCCAAGATCGCTGTCAACGAAACCTATGGGGGAAACGAGCTACGTAAGGCCATCGATTACTTCTGTCACCTCGTGGCAGCTCCAGATTTCTATAAGGTTCTGCTCAACGATAAGGAATTCTCTCGGACAGAGTTCTTTCAGCATATGGCATGGTTGAAGAACGATAGTAGCGATATCTATGGTCCGTCTTACACAGATATGCTGAGAGTGGCGTTCACATCGGAGTTCAAGAGAGGTAAACTGGAAGATCTAGTAGCCTTATTATCTGGTCGTAATTTTGGGACAAAACAATATGAGGAGGGCATCATTGAAGAATCGTTCGGTCGTCTCAGGAAGGGGGTTGACCAGTTCATGAACGAATCGAACTTCAAACGCTTCATTATGATCATCAAGTCAGCAGGTTTTGTGGATGCGTCGATGATCAGCTCCCAGAACGCATTGAACTCTTCGTACATCCTATATCTGACACTAAAGGCCCAGAACATACGACCTGAGGAGATCGAGAGATATGTTCGTCGATGGTATGTCATGGCCGTGCTTACTGGACGTTACTCTCCGATTCTCCCGAATCGAAGTTCGATCTTGACATCAGACAGATTTATACTCTCGGCATAGATGCCTACTTGAACACTATCGTAGGTGGGGAACTTTCAGAAGCGTTCTGGGAAGTTCGCCTACCGCATGAACTGGAAAGCGCCGTCTCGACCAGTCCTTTTTTCTCGGTCTTTAAGGCAGCACAGGTCAAGATGAATGATCATGGTTTCCTGTCCAACGATATCAAGGTCCGGGAGCTTATCGAGATAAAGAGTGACGTTCATCATCTGTTCCCAAAGGACTATCTTAAAAAGAAAGGCATCAACAAGGGGCAGTATAACCAGATCGCGAACTATGTAATTGCCCAATCGGAGATAAACATTCAAATAGGGAACAAGGAACCTAGAGCATATTTCGCAGAGCTGATGCAGCAGTGTCATGGAGGTAAAAAGTGCTATGGCAACATCAATGATCTAGAGAAGTTAATGGCGAACCTTCATGAACATTGTATCCCAGATGGTATAGAGCGCATGACCGTTGATGACTATCCGATATTCCTGGCCGAGAGACGGAAGTTGATGGCGAAGAAGATGAGGGTTTATTTCGAAATATTGTGATGCCTATCCCTTAGGCCTTGTTCGTTATTCGATTCTCCAATCGAATGGATTGGGAGAGAAGGAGATGCATGATGTTTTCAGTAAGTTTGATTTCATAATGACCCAGGACTACAGCATTAGGGTTCGACCAAGCGGTCTTGAGAAGCTTATCAACCTGAGTTCGA
>CAVSDP010000033.1:0-8785 GCA_963726655.1 Methanomassiliicoccaceae archaeon | reverse complement strand
TAGGGGTCACTAATTGTGATCAGTTGGCGCCAGGGATGCTAATGGCCGCTGGTCAATTGGACATCCCAGTGCTTATGATGACAGGCGGACCCATGATGGAAGGCAGCCTAAATGGGAAGGCAGGACCTCGGACAGCATTTCAGTGCTAGGCGCTCAGCCCCCATCATTGGGAAAGATGACAGAGGAAGGTCCTGAAGGTACAATCGTGTGCATGACCCTCGGGAGGGTTCTTGTTCTGGCCTATTTACAGCTAATACGATGTCATGTTACATAGGCGCTGGGATTAGCCTTGTTGGCTGTGGGACTAACTGGTAATATCTAGAATAAGAGGGATATCACAGAGCGACAGGCCGCAGGATCTTCGAACTTGTAAAAAGAAGGGACGAACCCCAGAATTGGAGTCACAAGGGATTCTTTTTATGCGATCAAGGTCGATATGGCGATTGGTGAGTCCACCAACATGGCATTGCATATACCTCATAGCGAACGATTTTGGGATAAAGATGGACCTATCCACCTTCGACCAGGTGTCCAGAGAGGTCCCACACATAATATCCCTTGCCCAGGCGGAATATATTATATGAGCGACTTTGAAAGAGCTGGCGGTGTGCCTTCTGTATTGAAGAGGCTAAGGTCTAGCTTATCTGACGAGGATGACGCTCTCTGTAAGACAATTTATGAGATAGCGGATGAAGCCGTTATCGAGGACCGAGTGATAAGGAACATCGATGAGCCGTTCCATAAGGAAGGCGGGATCGCAATTCTATATGTAATCTGGCGCCGGACGGTTGGTCGTAAAACAGGCAGCCGTTTCAGCTAAAGCGATGAAGTTCACAGGTCGCGCAAGGGTCTTTGATTCCGAGGCTTTAGCGATCGATGCGATAATGGGTAAGAAGATAGAGAAAGGGGATGTCGTGATAATACGATATGAAGGTCCAAAAGGAGGGCCTGGCATGCCAGAGATGCTATCACCGACATCTTTGATAGCTGGCATGGGATTATCTGATGATGTTGCTCTGATCACAGATGGGCGGTTTCTGGGGCAACAAGAGGTCCCTGCATTGGACATGTATCCCCCGAGGCTTATGAGAGGGGCCCCATCGCAGCTGTCCAGGAAGGGGATGAGATCATCATCGATATACCTGGGAGACGACTGGATGTAAAGATAGATCAGGCGGAGCTCGATGCACGTCAAGAAAAGTACATCCCGTTGAAAGGCCGGTCACAGGCGTACTGCAGAAGTACCGTAAGCTTGTAAGCAGCGGCTCCAACGGCGCGACCTGCAGGTGATCTTAACTCTTTATGGCCTTATTTTAGGCCAAGACTTTTTATCCATTGTGCTCCATTTTTAGAAGGGGACTGGATCATGGCAAAAAATAAAGATATTTAAACAGAACAATAATGGAACAAAAAGTGGATTACTGCCAGATGGACCTAAAGCTCCCGGCTTCCAATTACCCGCGGGGACTGATAAAAGGTTCAGATTGAAGGAGCTTAGAGGCAAGCCTGTCGTCCTAGTGTTCTATCCAGCTGATTGGAGTCCAGTGTGCAGTGATCAGCTAGCTCTATATTCGGAGATCTATCCTGAATTCGAATCAGAGGGGTGCTCAGTTGGTCGGTATCTCTGTCGACAGCGTCTGGAGCCATCAGGCGTTCATTGAAGCGAGGGGCATAAAGTTCCCACTGCTATCTGATTTTCAGCCAAGAGGAAAGGCTGCTAAAAAGTATAAAGTTTACAGAAAAGAAGATGGCCTCTCAGAGAGAGCAATATATGTCATCGACAAGGATGGGATGATATTCTGGAGCTATCTTTCTCCCATGTCAGAGAACCCTGGAGCGGATGGCATCTTGAAAGCGCTTGACGCTATGAATGCCGAGGACCCCCCAAAGCCACATGTACAAGAACAAAAAACGCCGCGACAAGAAAAGGTCCCAATAATGGCGATGGAGTAACGTCGAAATGAAGCGTGAATTCGCACAAGGAAGTCTTGACAGGCCGATCTCGGACAAGGATTATTTGGTCGGAAGGCCCGACGCGCCTATCATTCTCTTGCAATATGGCGATTTCGAATGCCCTTTCTGCGGATCGGCCTATCCGATGATAAAGCGATTGCAAGAATCCCTCGACGATGACATGTGCTTTGTTTATCGTCACTTCCCAGTATCTACAAAGCATAAGCACGCTCGCAAGGCCGCTGAGGCAGCCGAAGCAGCAGGAGCACAGAACGCTTTTTGGCAAATGCACGATATACTGTATGAGCATCAGGACGCCTTGTCGGATGATGATCTTGCAAGTATGCATCTGGCATAGTCAAGGATATCGCACGTTTCAAGGAGGAATTGTTCTCATCCAAGATATGGTCCCGCAGTTCAGGAAGATTTTATGAGCGGGGTAAAGAGCGGTGTTAATGGAACACCAACTTTCTTTATCAATGGGCAAAGGTACAATGGCCCCAATAATTATAGCGATCTCTACTCTGCGCTTATAAAGAAATTGGGTCGCGAAGGGCGCTAAAGATCATGTCCAGATTGGCGCTACCACGAAATCTATTTATCCATTGGGGCATTACACGGAGGTAAGGGCCGATAGATCAGCTCGGAAGATCGCGTGATTTGCAATCACGAGGCCTCGGGTTCAAATCCCGATCGGTCCACTTCAATTCTATCCAGTAAGTTGTTCCTTCAAATCAATTCAGGTATTTTCGGTACAGATGCGTCTGGCTCGTGAAAACCTTTTCCTCTCTTTTTGTCTCGGCCTATAGAATGAAAGCCTGCACATCATCGATATGACCCGAGCCTAGGTAAGGTAGAAAGAGCATGTAAGGCAAACACAAAACACAGGAGTTTGTGTTGTGTGTTTGGTGTTAACAGTACAGAAGAGAGAGAGAGAGTGAGAAGAAATGAAGAAAGCCATCTAAGTAAGAAAGAAGGGCTTATCAAGATAAGTCCTCGATATCCTTAAAGACCTACGAGCTAAGGTCCTGTCTTTGGCATTGGGTGGGCAGGATGGGCTTACCAATGCCTCTTGAACGCCATCCTATATATCCACCCCCCGGCTCATCGCTCAGGATGATAGCATCTAACGGCTCCGACCCCAGGCCGCTAAGGGTGAGCATACCAGCTCCCCTGAACGACCGTCTCACCAGGTACAGAACTGAGACCAAGGTGAACTTCTCCGACACCGTCAGGATAGCCCTCGCTGAATTCTTCGAAAGGCGGGGGTTCTGATGGCAGCAGAGCGACGAGGACCATGCGAGCAGAGGTAATGGCCCATGGATGACCTCGGAAGCATTGGACAGAACTCACCGGATTCCTTATCCATCGGCGGACGGCTAGCAGGCTCATCCCAAAAGAGGCGCTGCGCTCATGTCTCAGCTAACGGTGCTGGGTGTCTTGCTAATGCCCTGCGTGACTCGGAGTACTGCTTCTATCATGACCCCCGGCCGGAGATCGTCGCGAAGAGGCTTAAGGCCGCGGCAAAAGGTACCAAGAACTCCAAGAGGATGGACGGCCTGAGCTCGTGGAGCTCCCGGTCGATCAGCACGATGGAGGAGCTTAAGACCGCGCTGAGCGACCTTTTCAACGCCGGCATGTCCGGGGAGATCTCCACACAGAGGCTCGCCGCCTTGTCGTCGGTAGCCAATGCACTTAGGGCGGTCATCGAAGGCTCTGATCTCGAGAAGCGGATCAGCGAGCTCGAGGAAAGGATGAAGCCCAAAGAGGCGGTAAGATGAATATTAAGGGAAGATTGGAGGTGCTCGAGGACCGGGCGGATAGCGCCGGGAACGGCAAAGAGAAGTGTTCGGTCATGTTCTTTGATGATGGTACGGTCCAGCTCGAGGCCGATAAATACGGTCAACGGCCGCCATGCGGTGGAGATCCTGCCGACGTAAGAACCTGCCTGAACTGCAAGCTCGTACTGCCAGGAAAGAAGTTCGTGATATCTGTCAAGCATACAACGTTGCGCTTGAAGGAGTACAGGAACGATGGGCTTGATTGGAAGCGCGGATGCTGTTATCTAACGGTGTGGAAGGACGCCAAAGGGGGGATACTCTCTCATGATTGCGAGAAAGGAAAGGCCCTGAGCGATGACCTGCGGGAGTGCAACGACAGCGAATGTGGGCGGATGTGCGAGCATAATAGGCAAGAGGTCACGATCCTTGCCCCGGACCCGGACAAGGCGCCTGCTTTTTATGAAGAGATCCGAAAGGATATCTCATCTTTCGGAGGAAGAAGGAACAACGAACAATAGGTGGTTGAGAAAATGGAATCTGATATTCTGGATGCAAAGTTGCAGGGATTGAAAGAACAGCTAGCGGGCTGTGACAATTGGCCAGCGAGGGTTTTTGTGCTGAACATATCAAAGTGCGGTGTGAATTCTGATGAGAACACGCGCGATAAGCAGCCTTTCATTGAACTCTACAAGGAGCGCATAGAGCAGCTAGAATGGGCTAAGGAGGCCACAAGGGAAGATATCATCACCAGGCGCGGATCAAGGTTCAGTGATGTTCCTAGTCCGTTGATGGCGTACTACGCAGGGATGTTGCCTCAGGACAAACTATCCATGAAGGAAATCAGGCTGCTCGCGCTGCTCGAGGACCTCGATATTGCGCTTGGGACGCATCCAGCGATCAGGAGGGCTTAGGATGGCGCATACAACAGTTCATGTGGAATCAGGGCGACCAGGTAAATGCGGCCACGGTCGGAACGAAAGGCATGAACAACCTGGAAAGCCAATATAACCAGATACTTACTGACCTGGCGGCGGGGATCGCTACTGCCATAGGTACGACCGGGATAGGCACGTTCGGGCAGTTGAACATAGGGAGCAATGAGATCCTAACACCCAACGGAATCATAATCCCAAGTGGGATGTACATAAAGCTCCTGACATCCTCAGGATGGAACCTGATCGGAAGTAATGGGAGCATAGATCTGCCTTCAGGTGCGACCCTTGAATATAACAGCAATCTGGTGCTAGACTCATCAGGCTACAATGCAAATCAGAAGAACTTAGGTGCAACGATGCACCTGACCTCGAACTTCACGATGGGGGCATCCGGTTCGGAAGGGGAACGGTTTGGCCCATGACCGTAGATGACGACCCTAATGGTTGGGCAACTGCTGGAGCTGGGAACGGATATATCACGGTCCCGGTCGCAGGGCATTACCTGATAACGGCTTGCATGACATTTTACTTCCCTGGATCTTCTGGAGCGATAGGGAACATCTATGCAAATGTAGCAAAGAACAGCATTTCAAATAATATACTGGGAGGCTATAGTAGCATAAACCCAGGGAGCACATCATTGGCAGGGTATTATCAGATATTCATGTCTAACATAGTCTTATTGGCTGCTGGAGATAAGATATATCTTTGCGCCACCGTGCCAGGGACAGTTGATACGATTATAGGGAACTCATATGCTACATACCTGAATGTACAGCTAATTGGGGCTACATCTTGATCAAAACATTTTAATCATCTTTATTATTATGATTGCATCATACATGTGATCATGATGCCTAGCGCAAAGAGCCCGAAGAGATCCTTGATGATCCTAGCCTTGATATGCGCAGTGATCGTTGTATGTCTCGCAATAGGGGATGCCATGAGCAATAACGCAAAAGCTAACCCTAACGCCAACGATACTCAGCTCGTCATATCATACTCCGGTCCATGGACCGGGAACATGACCGTAGGCAGCACAACAACGATGATAAACGGCACTGGGGACCAGAGCATTACTGTCTCGCAGACCTTGACCGGGAGCGAAAGCATATCTGCGACCGTTCAGAAAGCGGATGGTAGCACTGGACTTCTTACATTGAGCCTGGTCAACATCAACGGGAATGTGCTGAATTCGTCCAATACCACCGCAGCTCATGGTACAGCGACCGTCTCTTTGGTCGGATAGGCTAGGCACTTTTGGACGCTTCAAACCTCTTATCTTCCCTTTCTAAGCCTCGGCGAAAACACCATGGCCAGCATAATCTAGACATCGGTCAGTAGAAAGACCTAGGAATCATCAAAGAAATAATCGAGCACGAGCTGAGCAGGCGGGGGTTCGACCCGGAGCTCAGCATATCGCTCTACATCGTGCGGGAGGCGCTGAGCTCCATCGAGTCGGCGACATCGAGCGAGACATCATACGAGCTCGACCTATCGCCGGAGCCGCTAGAGTGGCCGTAGCATGGGAACGGAGCGCAACTTTGGTATACACATTGAGATACTCGATCTAAATTGAGAGTTATATCTGGATCACGGTTAACGCAGACCTCCACGGGCGCTCACGGTAAGCATCTGCGTTATTCGGATATCTTCATCGGAGCGCAGTACGAAAATGAGCACTCCACCGGAAGCAGCTGTTTTATTCTTGAAAGGTCTTATATATATCATATCGATTTATTCATTCTAGGAAGCAAGAGGGATCGAGATGGAAGAAAGGATGACGCTGGAAGAGGCAAGAGCCAGGTACGTCGGTCAACCATATAATTATGAGAACGAGAAAGCATTGAGCGATGCTGGATATATGCCACTGTTATATGGCAGCAAGATAAGCATCGTCCAGCCGATAAGGCGCTGCAAGAAGTTCCAGGACATAAAATATTGATGGTAGGTCAGGGCTGTGGCTCACGAACCGAAGCTCATAGCCCTTGACACGTGCATTCTTATCGATGGTGCCAAGAAGGATGAGGTCAATGGCATTCTTCGTCATCTTAGGCATGAAGGTCACCTTTTCTATGCGCCGCTCACGGTCCTCGGCGAAGCGCTATACGAGTCAGCTATCGAGAGCAGATGTAATATTCATGACCTAAAGGAATTGTGCGGCATGCTGAGCATTAACGAGATCCCGCTGACGGATCAGCTCAGGATATGTTGCAGCTGCATAGACCGGCATCTAAAGGACCGGGGGATCTATGGCGCATCAGTATCGGACAGGACGCACTTCGCTTATGCTGTCATATCAGGAGCTCATTATTATGTGACATCCCAAAGCGAGGTAAGGACCTTGGAAGCCCCGTGCGGGAACGGCGAAGCTCATCAGGACTGCGATGTAGACCCGCCTGTCATAATATCGCTCAACGACCTGAACAAGCGGTTCTCGCGCGGTACGCTATAGGCTTACGGCTTGCTCAATATCTCCTTGATCGCAGCGAGGTGCTCCGCCACCGTTCGGCGTTTCCCAGCTTACCATTCAACTCTGGTCATGATGTGATATCACTAATATGCTCCCCAACACGGATAGGATACATTGAGATTCGACGGCAGGACATGGATGACAGAACGGGCCCAATACTGTCTAATAGAAATGCAAATCAACCCCGGATAGCGGTACTTGTCGAGGCATGGCATCTAAGCGCAGCAAGGTCCGGACCAAAAGGCGTCAGAAGCCCAATGTACATGTTTCTGGCCTTCTGCATCTAGACCGACAAGGTCGGGCCCGAATATCTCCTTGATCCGTCCTTCGATATGGTCAATGGCGGAGATCCAGCTAGCGGTATCCTCGTTCTCTGCGCCGAGCCTCTCACGCAGCAGCTTCTTGGCCCAATATTCTTCTGCAAGGATATGACTGCTAAAGGGTCCTGAACCGAGTTTCTTCCTGATCGCTTCGTCTGGATCAAAAATCCCATACCACATCAAGAGATCCTTGGTAAGAGCAGCACGAGCATGGGTGAGGACCTCATAACTATCAATGTTTTCCCATGGCTGGAGAACATAACCCTCTTCGGCGGTCTCGCCCATCATCCTTGAGGATAATGTATAGAAAGTGTTCTCTCTTGTTTTGTTCGGAGAGCTTCTGCGTGTAGGAACAATGCGTTTGCTCCTCTCGATGATCCCCACTGTCAACCAGATCCCTAATGGCCCTATCGAACTCAGTACTGTACCAGAAAAGGTTGTTTCGTTCATCCGCGGGATGACCTCTGGCCATCGACCGTTTTTTTACCTCGATCCTTGAGATCCTTCACCATGAAGATCACTGAGGCAGAGGTCCGCCATGAGGCCTATCATACTTGATCGGGCCTTCCGGATGCGGTCACTTCTTGCTTTTCCAATGTAATCTCTCACATCAGGGCTGTCCAATATCCTCCTCAGCCAATGATCATGCATCCTGCTGAGGCGGACCTTTTCGGTATCATCGTTCCCGATCATGTAAATAGCACACACATGTATGTGTTATTCGATGTTTATAATCTTTGCAGACCTTATAGGCAGTAATGAAGAAAGTTATCGGTTTCTCTCTTAGTGAGGAGGTCATCACCAGATTGGACTTTAGCCGCGGGATGGTCTCAAGGAGCGCATATGTGGAGGACATACTGAGGAAGGAGCTCGGGCTTAAGGATCATCACCATTTAGATCAGGCCTCCTCCGATGAGGGCACAGGCTCTAGATCGGCCTAAGGAGGATGATGGAATGGTCGGATATCGGGATCAGGTACGAAAGGCCTACCGGCAGCTCGGCAGATGCGGTGGGACGTTCGATTACCGCGATGTGCTGCGAGAGCTCGGCGGCCGGCCCTACGCCCCTACCATTTGGCAGGCTATCAGGGCTTTGCAGCATGACGAGCAGTTACAGGTCGTTGAGCCCGGCACACGCCATCGGCCAACAGCATATCGTCTGAAGTGGATAGACCTGAGGGGACAAATTCAGGGCCATGCGCGTAGCCCCTGAGAATATAGAGCAGGGGTGGGAAAAATGGACTGTAATAATTTAAGAAATGACAAGATAAAAAGCAGAGCGATCGTACTGCGATGCTCTGACGAGGCCTATAACCTGACCTTG
>CAVSDP010000032.1:0-4162 GCA_963726655.1 Methanomassiliicoccaceae archaeon | reverse complement strand
GAGGAGAGAATAGAAAAAGGAAGGGACGCAATGGAAGCGTGCATAAAACTACTGAAGAACCTTGAATGAACTCATTCAGTAGGTCACGATATGACCGTCACAGTAGTTCTCCGTGACGGTCATATCGTAACATAACATATCATGCCACTTTTTTCATGTATGCTTCAATATTATCGAAAGCTTTCCCGAGGACCTCTACTGGTGGAAGGAATATTGCTCTGAAATGCATCTTTCCATATTCCGGACTGAAACCTGACCCCGGAAGCAAAAGCACATGGGCGTTATTTAGGATATCCAGAACGAAATCCTTATCATTCTTCCAATGATCGGACTCTATCTTTGGGAAAATATAGGAATTGCACCCTTAGGCACCGTGGTCGATAGCCCTGGTATCTCATTTATTCTTTTTACAATGAAATCGCGGCGCGACCTTAGCTTACTATTTGTCTCAGCAAGGTGTTCCTTCGGACCTTTCAATGCTTCTATAACTGCCATCTGCATAGGATTGTTGGCACTTATCCTTAGGCGAAGCTGACGGTTCACTCCATCCTTTATTTCATCCAATTCTCCCTTCGGGTCCCTGAATACCATGCCCAAGTCTCCAACCAGGTAGTAGCGTCAACTTTTGAGAAACCATTGAACAATATCACTGGCACATCCTTATTCAGTGCCGCAGGTGAATGATGGACGCCATCAAAGGTCATAAGATCATATATTTCATCTGAAATGATGAACAGGTCGTGCTCGCCGGCAAGATCGCATATTTGCTTAATGACCTTATCAGAATATAATGAGCCGGTTGGATTGTTAGGGTTTATTACTACTATTGCCTTGGTCCTCTTCGTGATCTTTTTTCCTCATATCGTCGATGTCTGGCTGCCAGTCATTAGCTTCATCGGCCTTATATGAGACCGGGTTGCCGTCGAAGAACTTTATAAGCTCAGAATATGTTGGATAACCAGGCCCGGGGACAAGCATCTCATCACCTTTATTGATGGTAGCTGCGCATACCACCTGGATCCCCTCCGTCACCCCGTTCGTTATCAAACAATCCTCGATCTGTCCATTGATGCCGTTCTTAAGCTTCTCTTTTTCTAAAATTGCCCTTCGAAGCTCGACATAACCTTCTGACTCTGCATAACCATTATCATTTATCTCAACTGCTCGGCACAAGGCCTGACGTACATGAGGCGGTGTCTCAAAATCCCATTTGTTCGGATCACCGATATGAAGCTTGATTATTTCGGCGCCTTTTTTTTCCAGCTCCCTTGCTGGCAGTAAGACGTTCACGAATCGCATATTCGACAGTTCAGGGAGCGCTTGGTCGCTTTCATGGAACTGATCTGATCTGAATAACATACTGATATAATTTAGCTTCGTGCGGGTCATCTACCCACGGATTCTTTAGTAAGCCTGAAGCCAGGCTCGACCTCGGTTGGCTTGCGGCCTTTGTTATAGTGGCGAGCTACTTTCGGCTTTATGGTAAGCCTGCTCATCCTAGATATGCTAAAAAGAAAGTAATGGCCAAATGAAGATCACACAATCTTTATTATCAACCCTTCTGCTTGACCTCCCATGGCCCAAGTTCGTCTGGGTAAGTTCCATTGAGATGGTGTCAACACTGCAACGTACCTGTTCTTGAGACAAAGATCTGTGGACGCTGCGGCGGGAGGACGGACCAGGTAGACATCACCCCACCTGGTGATGCTAGGCCTGCTTTCCCATATGACATCGAACAGATGAGATCGATCATAGACAAACAATTCGGGCCAGGATGCGGAAAGGATGTTGTTAAGGATGGCCACATCGTTCTGCTTAACAAGGCCCCAGCTCTTGACAGGATGGAAGAGATCATCATCGATGGAAAGGTCATCGGCTCTCTGAGGTATGATCTGGATAAAGGATGGACATTTCTTGCAAGAATGCCTGCTGCCAGGTCCCTTCAGAAGGTAGCCTCAAAAGGAAGGGTGGTCTCTGATAATGGGGCAGTAGGGCCGATATTGAATGATTCGAACCTATTGGCACCTGGCGTTATCAGCACAGATCCCAGACCTTGAGACTGGAGATGAGGCACTGATCGTCAATGAGTCGGGCCTGGCATTCGGCGTTGGGACGGCCAGGATGTCTGGTCTGGACATGGTAGCACACAAGAAGGGGATGGCTGTAAAGATACGCTGGAGGGAAGCTCCATCGGATGTGTTATCGGAGACACCTGCAGCAAGCATGGATATGATGATACAAGCGAACGGACCAGAGATGGACCGCCGTATCTCAGAAGCGGTATCCTTCATTAAAAGAACGATCCAAAGGAACGATATTCCATCAATGGTCTCTTTCTCTGGGGGAAAGGATTCACTTGCGACCTTATTGCTCACGCTAAAAGCTAATTTGAAACTGCCAGTATTCTTCATTGATACAGGACTGGAGTTCCCTGAGACCGTAGAGCACGTAAAAGATGTTACCGAACGACATAAGCTTGAATTGATCATGGAAAAAGCCCCTTCACAGGCATTTGATAATGGATTCAAGATATTCGGTCCACCTGGAAGAGATTATAGATGGTGCTGCAAGACCAATAAGTTAGGACCAACTGTCAGAGCAATAATGACACATTATCCACATGGTGTCCTCTCATTCATTGGGCAGCGAAGATACGAGTCGGAGAACAGGGCATCAAAACCTCGGGTCTGGAATAACCCCTGGACCCCAGGTCAGATAGGTGCATCGCCGATCCAGGATTGGACCGCCCTTCATGTATGGCTGCTCATCCTCGGAGAAAATGAACCATATAATCCATGGTACGAACGGGGTCTGGACCGGATAGGGTGCTGCATATGTCCGGCATCGGATGTTGCAGAGCTACGGCTTGTTGTGTCCATGTCAGAGAAATGCAGTGACTGGAGAGAACGTCTTCTTCAATATGCTCGTTCTAATGGTCTTCCAGATACATGGGTCGAGTTCGGTGTGTGGCGTTGGAGAAGGCCCCCACCATCTTACCGCCAAGAGCTTGATCGTCTGCATGTGGACCTTAGGACCAAGGATATAGTTGATAATGCTAGCGATCAGCAGAACCTTAGACTATACCTCAATGAAGGCGCCTCGCCGTGTACTATGGGCTACAGCATAGAGGGTTCATTCTCAAGAAAACTACATCTTGAAAGGATCTCTGACGTGCTCAATATCATTGGAAAGACCGAGACCAGCACAGAAGAAGGATGGGTATTGGTAAATGACGTAAGGATATTCGATACGGGTGCTCTGATCGCGAAAGGACCTGATCCGATCAAGATAAGGAAAGAAACTGAGAATATACGCAAAGCGATAATAAAAGCTGAAGAATGTATCGGATGTGGTGTTTGTCTAGGGAAATGTGAGAATAGGGCTATTTCTATAGAGAACGAAAAAATAAAGATCAATGAGAGTTCTTGTATTCATTGTGGACTCTGCTTAGAGCCTTGCCCAGCTATAACTTTCGGGAACAGCGTGTTCGATTTTTAACTTATGCGTGCTAGAAGTCCCCCTCGTAAGCTGGGGGTGAGCAGGCATATTACCTGGTCTGGATCGCATCGTTGATTTTTGACCATAACTTTCATCCCGCCAGCTTAGCTAAAGTTAATATCATCGGCATTTATCATATCAAATATGGGAGCTGGGCCTAGGTTCGGGGTCACTTGCGTATTGGATGATTATGATATCATGTCCCGGCTGAATGTCGATTTCATGGAGATCCTGATGCGCCAGGATGATAGTCCCTTAGCCCTCGAGAGGTTCCTTGATGATAAAAAGATCGATTTCATCATCCATGCACATGAAAAGATCGTCATTGATAAACAGGAAATATTATTGGACCTAGCGAGCGACGACCATGTAGTACGTAAAGTATCAATAGACCGTATCTCTGAGATCTCAGAAGTAGCTGAAAGATATGCAACTCCTCTTGTCGTCCATCCTGGTGGGGTCCATCCAGATCATCGTGATGGAAAAGCAATGATGAAGTATCTAGGATTATCATTATCATCCATCGATGGCAAGCTCTGGATAGAGAATATGCCAAGACGATACCATAAGGGGAGCGAACTTTGGTTCTGTAACATACTTACGTCCATTGAGGATATGATAGATATCGTACCATTTGTGGATGGCTTTGTTCTTGATACAGCCT
>CAVSDP010000031.1:0-55181 GCA_963726655.1 Methanomassiliicoccaceae archaeon | reverse complement strand
AAACTCAGGTTACAGCATATTCAGTATGTTTGGACATTCAATGTTTTATATCAGTGAGTCTATGGTAGGACGATCAAATGATCGGACGAAAATCGTTGTTCTACTTGACCTCAAACATTGTCGCGGCAGTGCTTTCCTTTGTCGGTGTTTTCTTCATGACGCGATACCTTGGCATCGGTGATTATGGGACATTATCATGGGTATTCGCTCTTGTAGCTTCTTTGAACGCTGTGTCCGATTTCGGCTTCACTAACACTCATATAAAGCGGATCTCTGAGGGCAGGGATATAAACGATTGCGTGAGTACATATGCGGCTATAGAGCTGATACTCACAAGCGCTATGGTCATCATAACTCTATGCTCGATAGCGATTTGGGCCAACTTCTTCGGAGGAGCGATTTCCAATAACTTGTTGTATATCTAATTATATTGTTCATTCTATATTTTATCCTGAATAATCTAGCTGGAGTAGCGATAGATACATATATAGCTAGAACAGAAACGGCAAAAAGTCAGTTGATTATTTTATTAAGCATAGTGGTGCGCATACCTCTGGTCATTTTCATATGTTTGAGCTTCGCATCCCTTATCGGAGTCGCATATGCATATGTTGCTTCAGCCATAGCTATGGCATGTATTGCTTTATTCTTGATACATAGGGAGCATTTCAAATGGAGACGACCTAAACTATTCAAAGTTTACCTTGAGTTCGCGTTGCCCATATCAGTCATAACTATTATCAATACCATATCAACGAACATTCCTACGATAATCATTGGTGTTTTCAGTTCTAGCAATAATGTCGCATTATTTCAATCGAGCACAACGTTACTGAGCGTGCTTGGATTGGTGGGAACAGCAGTATCAACGCTGACGTATCCTACATTCTCAAAAATGTATTCTGATGGCAACATTGAGGGTATTCGTAACATGACAAGAGACGCAGAAAGATACATATCGATGGTAACCTTGCCAATCATTATCTTTTTATTCGTTTTTCCGACCCAGACAGCTATGATACTGTTCGGCTCAAGTTTCGCCCCAGCTGGCATGGCCATCAGATTGTTGGCGCTATCGATGTTATTTGTACTTCTTTCTCAGGTTTATTCATCGCAAATCCTTGCAACCAATCATCCTAGGACTTATGCCAAATTAATTGTTTCGTGTTTCATTATAAATATAGTGTTATTAATTATATTAATACCCTCAAAGGCTCTTGGTAGCTCTTTCGTCAGTGCGGCAATTGCAGTTGTGGCTTCGAATGCGGTTTTTCTAATTGCAACGAGGATTATTGTAAATCGAATTACAGGTACGAAATCTAATATTCACATTCTATTTCATGTTGTAAGTGCAATAATGACTGGTCTATTTATATACGCATTGTCTACATTTATTCATCTAAATGGACTAATATTCATTATTTTGTTCATGGCCATAACTTTAATCGTTTTCTTCGGTATAATGTGGCTCATTAAAGAGTTAAAAAAAGAGGATTTGAATTATGCTATAGATACGATTAATTTTAGGAAAATGAGAGAAATATGTGCGCTCAGAAGGGCCAAGAAGTGAAATAATTATTAAGGGCATATACATTTTTTATTGAATGAAGATAATGTACTATGCATTAACTTTCACATTATCGCCTGATATAGGACCAAGTTAAACCTTGTCGAATGAGCTTATTGATTCGATTAACCCAGTATAATACTTATTACAACCTGACCTTGACACTTGACCTATTTATATATAATTCAGCTTAGGCAGCACGGCAGTGCTGGCCACTGCACGCTGCAGAGTGTTAGCAAAGATTAAAAGCGTCCTTAACTTGCGTCTTAGTTCGTGATAACCCAGTCGAAGTTAAGGACGGAGCTATTGACGCCGAACGCCAATAGATCGTTTTCTGTCGGAACTATGCTGTTCGTCGATGGAGATGTATGAACGGCTACGACTGCCAGCCGCGATTGGCCAGCTCAAAGGACGGGGCATCGAGCTGGACGCTCTTGTCCGAGGCATGCTGAAATCCAACCGCCTCGGCGACAACTTCAGCATACTCCAGGCGAGCGAATGGATGAACCGGCCCGAGGTGCTGGACCATTACGAGGTCCAGGGGTTCAATGAACGTACCTTGTACCGCGCGGTAGAGCTCATCGGACGCGACAGGGAGCGATCGTCCGCAAGCTCCAGGACGCGGTCCTGGAGCTGCTGGACCTTCCGAGCACGGACATCGTCATGGACTGGACCAGCATCGTGTACTACGGCGATATGAACGACCTAGCGAAGTATGGCTATTCGAGAGACGATCGACCGGACAAGAAGCAGGTGACCGTCGGCGTCGCTCAGCTGGCGCCGCCGATCAACGTGCCGATAACTGTCTGACGGTCGAGGCGAGTAACATCAACGACCAGGAACATTTCAGGCGGGATGTACGACCAGGTCCGGAGAGCGCTCGAGCGAGCGCTCCCTGGTCGTCTTCGACAAGGGAGCGAACGACAAACGCAACCTGGACACTCTGCTTCACGATAAAACTACTTCCTGACTATCGAAGAAGTTGAACCTATCGGACGACAACTGTGTTCCGGTCGTTGGACCGGAAAAACGTCCGGAACGATATAGATGCCGTTCTCGGCATCTATGCACTGAAGCGCATCTTCCTTTCACGCGTCGACTACTACTTCTTCTCCGATAAGCTGAAAGAAGAGCACCTTGCGTCCAGGAGGCGCAAGCCCCAGCGCCTCCTGGCGGAGGCGCGAACGATACAGCAGAGCCTCGATGACGGCAAGCGTCTCCCGAAGAGGTTCCGTATCAACAACCCACTGGTCGACGTACGCTATGACTACCAGACCAAGCTGGCATCGATGGACGAGCAGGAGGCGGAGCGCCTCCTGCTCGATGAGGTCATCGATGGACGGGAGGGCTGCTTCGTCTCATCTCGAGCCGTGACATGCCGGCGGTAGATGCGCAGCGCATCTACCGCTCGAAGGACGCTATCGAGAAGCTGTTCCACTCGCTCAAGAGCGAGATCGAGGCGAAGCCACTTCGCGTATGGTCGGAGGACGCCGTACACGGCGTCCTCCCATTTCTTTCATCGCTCAGATGATGATAAGTTTGACACGATATCTCGTCGCTCCAGCTCGCAGCGTGTCAACGAAATTCATCATCAGCGCGCTGGAAAAGTTGACAGTTACGGTCGTTCCGACCGAGGGCGGTAGTGAACGAAGGTACTTCTCTAACTTCGGACCGCTAAATGAGGCCATCTTAGCCTCATTCATGGCGGTGACGTGACCGTCACCGCCCCGGGATCGTGTCCCGGGGCGGTCTAGAGTAACAGAAACGGCATCTGTAAATCCTTAGAACCGATCAAAATTAGCGAAGCTAGCTGTCAAGCTCAGGATCCCGCCTAGGGACATTCGTCTCAGCCGGGGTTAACGCTATAAATGATGTTAAACCTAATTGGCCTTGGTGCAAAACTCTCATGACCAGAACGCCTTCCTCATGGCCAGTTGAACGATGTCGAACAGCACGAGCTTGACGCGGACCTCATTTTTTCGACCCTTTTTTAGAACGGCATTTTAATCGGTGACCGAGAAGAGCGCCGATCATGCTGAAGACCGTCTCGGCATGAGCACGCTTGCCGTACAGGGCAGCGGCCCTGTTCGGCCAGTGCTGCCAGAAGCTCACCATCTTCTGATAGAGGTTCTCCGGTCTCGGGAAGTGCTTGGCGTTCTTCTTTATGCCGTGCAACGGCACGGCACCATGCTGCCTGGCAGCGGCCAGGCACTTCTCGCCATGGTAGGCAGAGTAGGCCAAGCTTCGCTTGGGAACGATGTTGTCCGGTAGCTTATCCCAGACGTCAGCGAACATCTGGCTGTCATGCACGTTCGCGGCATAGTTCGTAGCTCAGGACCAGCAGCTCATCCACCTCCATCGCTGCATGCACCTTTACCCAGTCCTCCACTTCTCTTTGACCATGCTTCGTCTCTCGCCAGCCACGCTTGCGACCGGAGTAACCAGTGGCGTCGGTCGCCACCACCGCGCCGCGCTCAGGCAGCGCGGCCAGTACGACTGGAAGAAACGTTCCAGTACGACGGACCAGCGCCCTGAGCATAGCTTCCTGCTCAGGGTAGAGTGGTCCGGGACATCGTCCAGACCATAGTACGGTACGCAGCATGGCAATGTCCCCTCGGTCGCCCTGAACATGAGCCCGAGGAGCTGCTGGACGAGGAACGCTACAAGGAGCGTTCGCTCCTCGTACGCCGGACGGCCAGTGCTCCTATGGTGCTGCCAGAACGAGAAGCCGTCGACCTGCTTGCGTATCGCTTCCAGCGATAGACGCAGCGAGTTGACCGCTACGTCGTCATAGCGGTCGAGGTCGACCGCCATGTCATCGATCTCGATGACATACGTATCAAGGTGCACTTGTCCGCAAACATTGAATATGCTGCTCGGTATTGCTATGTCCGTGGTCATGGCCTCTACCTTTCTGAACAACTGGCAATAGGCCGGACCACACTTATACATTTTGATAACAATATAGATAACAAATTATAATTATTGTTCAGCAGAGGCTAAATGAGTTTTGCACCAAGGCCCTAATTGTTTAAACATCTCGATGATAACTAGTTTATCGATTCGATTGCCGATGACCAGCTCTCCACGGCTTGATTATAGTCATAATTTTCTTTTACAAACTTCATCGCACTGTTTGATACGTTATCTAAATTTTTACGACTTATTATATCTTGTATATATTCAATCATTATTTTAGGATTATTAGATGGCATAATGAATCCGTTTTCACCATCTTTAATTATATCAGGAATTGAACCTACCGACGTGGCTAATACGGGAGTTCCACAAGCCATAGCCTCCAACATAACGTTAGGTATCCCTTCAGTATATGATGGAATTAAAAGCAATTTCATTTTATTAAGATAGTCTGGTATTTCTTCATTTGGAATCCAATTCACTAGAGTTATACGGTTTTCAAATGAATTATTCGTAATTAGTTCTTTTAACTTTGTCCCATATTCTCCTTCACCAATTATTAAAAACTTAATATTCTTCTCTTTGAGTTCAAGTATTGTATCAATGAGATTTTTAATTCCCTTTTCCTCACTGAGCCTGCCCACGAAACCAACTATAAGATCCCTTTCATTCAGCTCCACTCTCTTTGAGAAAAGGTTAAAATCAAGGAACTGCTCGTGTGTATACATTATTTTATCAGAATATTTATACATATTGCAGTCTTTCATTTGACTTACAGAATACATTGCCAACTTATCCGCCAAACTGCAGCTCACGTTAGATAATAGCTGCATAATCTCCGAGTAGCAATCTGATTGATTTCTAAGTATGTTATATGTCGACCCTGGGAAAGCCAATATTATCCTTTTTCTATAAACTTTGGAGATGATTATGGGTATTACCAATGTTTCCGTTCCCCAAAAAATCCATTTATCAACATTTTTAGAATATTTTACTATTTTTACCGATGAAATCAACTGTGTTACCGTGTAACTGATTGCTCTTGTGATTCTATTACAATAGGCATTATGGCAGATTAGGCTTAGCGTGATATCTGAATCGGATATAAGAGCATTATATGTCTCATTCCCTGTTACTACAACCAAGTTGTTACTAAATCTCTTTAGTATCTTAATAAGATGTCGTATAGGGGTCTTTCCTGATTTGTCTAATGGAAATGTGAATAAACCTATATTTGCCATAATTCCTTCAATCATTTCCCACTTTAATAATCTACTGCATAACTATTTTAAAGTTAGTTATCCATTGATAGAATTCGTTAACTTAAAGTAAGGATTGTATCTTCTATAATCTTATAGATAATAATGTGAAAATTATTCAAATAATATTTAACAATAATGATGGGCCTCGGCGCAAACTCTCATGATGAGAATTACATTCTCGTAGTCGGCTGAACGATATCGTTCCTGATGAGCGTGGTTGGGTTCAGTGCATATATGTCTGTCATGAACCTAGGGGGATGAACGAGAGGCTGGCAAGTCATGGATAGAGCCATTGGCTTAATGTCCCAACCTTCAAGCTCATATCTCAACGTGACGGACGGCTATGGACCAGCCTAAGTCAGTTCTCGCTCTTTCGCATACGTTCTTACCTCGTCGATATAAACATGCTCTTAAAATTGATAATTAACATGCAAAAATCATTCAACATATCAAAAATAATTAATTTAACCATGCGTTCCTATAAAGCCATCTTTCCCGATACATGATTATGTGCGGCATATAATTCATTTTATGTTTTAGTCGTACAAACAGATAAAATACGTTATTCCATTCGGAATAATAGTTTACATAGCTTTTAATTAGTTAACGATTGTTACTAGACCCTACTAATGCACGGCTATGGCTGAAGTGATGAGGGAAAGATGTTAGCAGCAATATGATCGCTCGAGCATACGGGTCAGAGTTGTCCATCATGATACGTCAGGTATTATGTTGCTTGAGGCACGATATGTACAAGTCGTGGTATTGAGCAGCCCATTTGATAGTATTCATCGGTGTGTAAGATGTTGAGATCATCGCGTTTCCCTGAGACAGCACAGATCAAGCAGATCAGGTTATCCCTTGGCATCACGCAATCCACGCTCGCCAGATCGTCGGGCGTGAGCCAGTCCACGATAGCCAAGATCGAGCGGTCCAAGATCAAAGGAAGCTATTCAGATGTGGTCCGGCTATTTGATGCGCTGGACGAGGAGTCGAACAAACGTTCATCAAGGACCAGGCTCCGCGATGTAGCGACGAAGAAGATCATTAGCATACAGGTCAATGGATCCATAAAGGAAGCATCAGAACTGCTGAAAAAGAATGACATCTCCCAGATGCCTGTCTTTGATGGGGACCGGCCGGTAGGGAGCATAAGCGAGAGGGCCATAGTCAAGATGATGATGGACGGTGCGAAGCCAGAGGACCTTGGCCATAGACGCGTGCTCTTGATAATGGAGGGGCCGTTCCCAGTAGTGGATGATGAGCTGGATGTGTCGTCGATAGGGTCGCTCATACATGCAGAGCATGCAGTGCTGACCACACAGCTAACGGCAAGATAACTGGGATAGTGACGGCGGACGATCTCATCGTCCAGGATTGGGTCATATGAGCTATGCTTGATCGAATGAGTGATATCCCTATGTGATCATACATTTGTAGGATCATCGGGGGTAATTTGCCCTTTATGAGAAAGTATTTGCCTCTTTAGGGAAAGAGGGATATACCATTTCGCTCGATCGACGAAGCATGGGCGCATTCGTATTGAGATGCAGCAAATGCGGCAAGCTCTATCCAGAGGATGCGCTAAGATGTTCGGGCGATGATGCGCTATTGAGGAGCGTATACTCCTCAAGGACGCTAAGCCTAGCTGATCTGCCAGGTATGTGGAGGTTCCTGGAATGGTTGCCGGTGAGCAGGCCGATCAAAGGTCTGGACGGCGGGCCTGTAGCGTACAGGAGCGAGGCGCTTGCTGGTGAGCTCGGACTTAAGGACCTTTACATATCATTCAATGGCTACTGGCCTGAGAAAGGTGCGGCATTGATGACCTGCAGCTTCAAGGACCTGGAGGCAGCGCCTACGGTAGAGCGGCTTATCGAAAGGGGGCGCAAGGATATCCTTGTCGTATCCTCTGCCGGCAATACCGCCAGAGCGTTCGCCCATGCATCTGCGATAAGCGGGTACCCGATAGTCCTGGTCGTTCCCTCCATTGCGGCCGAGAGGCTATGGCTGCCAGGCGATGACCCTGAGGCCTCCTCGATCTTCACGGTCGCGGTCAAAGGGGATTATTGTGATGCCATCACATCTCGGGGAGAAGTTATCGGTCATGCCGGGATTCATCCTGAGGGCGGAGCGAAGAACATAGCCCGGCGGGATGGCATGGGGACGGTCATGCTGGACGCTGCCGTCAGGATGAAGCGCCTTCCAGCGCATTATTTCCAAGCCGTAGGGAGCGGGACGGGTGGCATCGCGGCATGGGAAGCCTCGATGCGACTGATCAATGATGGGAGATATGGTGACCGTGCTCCAGTCCTGCATCTTGCGCAGAACCTTCCATGCGCTCCGATCTATTCTGCCGTTCATGGTACATCATGCGACCCTGGCTGCCCGAACGGCATGTTCGACGATGTGCTGTTCAACAGGCGTCCGCCGCTCAGTATACCTGGCGGGGTCAAGGATGCCCTGCAGGCCACGGTGGAGAGGTGATCGGGATCGAGAACAAGGACGCCGAAGAAGCCCATAGGACCTGTTCGAGAGGACCGAAGGCATAGACATCATGCCGGCAGCGGCGGTGGCGGTCGCAGCGCTCATGAGGTCGCGGTCAGGTCCGGCAGCTTGCATAAGAGCGACGCTGTGCTCTTGAACATAACAGGAGGCGGCGTAAAGGCGCTCCATAAGGATATGGCGATCAAGCACTTAATGACCGATATTGACGTTGAAAAGGACCAGGCCGTTGAGGAGCTGGTCCCTCACATATTATCAAAGCTCAAAGGAGAGCAATAAGCATGATATTGACGATCTACGGAGGAAAGGACAAGTGCGACGATGACGAGCCTGTCAGGGAGCTCAGTATCGAGAGCGGCGAGATGATAGGCATAGTCGGCCCGACCGGCTCAGGCAAGAGCACCCTGATAAGTGATATAGAGCAGCTGGCGCAGTCGGATACGCCGTCAGGGAGGACGATATACATAGATGGAAGGATACCGGAGTCCTCGGTAAGGACGGACCCCGGAAGAAGATGGTCGCTCAGCTCTCGCAGAACATGCATTTCCTGGCTGACATGAGCGTTGGCGATTTCCTGAGGATGCATGCGAAGAGCCGCGGAAGGCCGGCTGAGCTTGTGCCTGAGACGATAAAGCTCACCAACAGCCTTTGCGGGGAGCCCCTCAAGGATGAGGACGACCTTACGACCTTGAGCGGAGGGCAGTCAAGGGCGCTCATGACAGCGGACATTGCGCTCATAAGTGATTCGCCCATCGTGCTCATCGATGAGATCGAGAATGCAGGGATAAAGAAGCAGGATGCGCTCAAGATGTTGTCCTCAGAGGGCAAGATCGTCATAGTGGTAACGCATGACCCGACCCTTGCGCTCCTCACCGAGCGCAGGGTGGTGATGAAGAACGGTGGCATGCTGAGGGTCATTGAGCGGACCGACCGCGAGAGGTGCATCTGCGACAAGCTTGCCGAGGTCGACGGCCGCCTTCTCTCGATACGTGAGGAGATAAGGAACGGCGGTATTGTAGAGGACCTTCCATGAGATACGCGGTCATTGCTGGTACCCCAGGCTCTGGGAAGACATCTGTACTGATATCCCTGGCAAAGGTCCTCAAGAAGAGGGACCTCCTTCCATCGATAGTCAAGATAGACTGCCTATGGACGGACGATGACAAGCGGCTATCGTTGCTCGGCGTACCGCTGCGGATCGGTCTGTCGCGGGATATGTGCCCCGACCATTTCGCTATATACAATATCGAAGAGATGGTCTCCTGGTCCAAGGAGGTGGGCGCGGATATCCTGCTGAACGAGACAGCTGGCCTCTGCCTAAGATGCGCGCCGTACACTGACGATTGCCTAGCGGTATGCGTCCTTGACGTCACATCGGGGCCTAACACGCCGCTCAAGGTAGGTCCTCTGCTCACATCCGCTGATGTGGTAATGATGACCAAGGGCGACATGGTCTCGCAGGCAGAGAGAGAGGTCTTCAGGGAGCGGGTTCTGGAAGCGAACCCTACTTGCAGGGCCATCGAGGCGAACGGCCTGACCGGCAAAGGTGGCGTAGAGCTTGCGGAGATATTGCTCGCGCATGGCAGCATAGAAGAAAAAATGCGCCTGAGATGCAATCCCTCCATTCTCCATATGCACTCTGTGCGCTGGCGAGCCGCGCGTAGGACGGGAGCATCATCGTGGGGCGCTGAGGCAGATGAACGGCATGTCAGAGTACATAGGGGAGTGACATGAGCAGCATCGTCGAACTGCTGCCCGGCTACAACTGCGGGCGGTGCCAGAAGAGGACTTGCGAGGATTTCGCGATAGATATCAGTAAGGGCGCCGATGTGGATGCATGTCCGTTCCTTTCACAGGAGAGGTTCGCACTAGCGCGTTCCAGGTTGGACGTGATGCTCTCCAAGCCGGATAAGGAAGAGAAGATCATAGGCGTGATAGACGGGGAAGAAGCACAGTTCACCCTTCTTCCACTGCCAGGGGAGCGCTCCTGCCGCGAGGACATCTATCCGTTCGACAGGGATGCTGAACTGTGAAGGAAGGGGAGACTATACAGTACCGTCCGCTCAGGATGCCCCATAGCTCATTTCGCAAAGGTGCTTGGCGTCTCAAAGGGCATCGTTACTGTACATATGATCGGCCCTCAGAACATCATCATGGAAGGGGTTTTCGAGCCTAGGGATATAGGAGTATGCATGGTGGCAGCGTTCGAAGGGGTGCTGGGCGAGGGAAAGGCCCCGAAGGTGTGTCAGACCGTCCGGTTCATTCCGCACCACTGCATGATGGGAAAGGTGCATGGTGGCATCATCGTCCTGATGGAGGGCAGAAAGATCAGGATAGAAGGTATCGATCTAAAGGTATGGAGCCGAGGCCAAATGAACGGGAGGGCCGTTCAGGTCGTCGAGGGCCTAAGGCGGTGCGATATCCAGCTAGTGGTGAGCGTCCCATGCGTGAACCTGAAGGACCTGCTCGTGCTGCTGGACAAGGACCCAAGATCAAGCATATACCTGTCACAAGGGAGGAGGAAGGCATCGGGATATGTGCTGGAGCATATCTTGGGGGGAAGCGCACCGCGATAGTGATGCAGAACTCGGGCCTTGGTAACTCCATAAATGCCCTTGCATCGCTTGACCTGTTGTACGGGATACCTCTTCTTATGCTCATCAGTCACAGAGGCGTCGAGGATGAGAAAGTGTCAGCACAAGTTCCAATGGGAACATTCTCAGCGCCAATACTGGGGATGATGGAGTATCCCCGTCCTAGAGCCCAACGATGCACCGATGGATAGAATGATCATGGATGCATGGGCCATTGCTGAAAAGGAGCGCAGACCAGTGGCATTGATGCTTAAGCCATCGTGCTGGAGATGCCCATGAAGCGCAGCGAGGCTATTCGGACAATAGCGCAGGAGGCTGGCGATGCTCTCATAGTGTGCAATCTAGGCTACCCGTCCAGGGAGCTGTATGCGGCTATGGACAGGAAAGCGAACTTTTACATGCTTGGCTCGATGGGACTTGCATCCTCTATCGGGCTTGGTCTTGCGCTCTCTAGGCCTGACCGAAAGGTCATCGCTCTGGATGGCGACGGGTCTGTCATGATGAACCTCGGTACACTGTCGACCATCGCATCCTATGAGCCTAAGAGATATCTCTTGGTGATACTGGACAATGGCGTGTATGGCTCTACGGGGTGTCAGGTCACACCGATATGCCGGCGCAGCAGCCTCAAGCAGCTAGCGATCGCCGCCGGTGTCGAGAATGTGAATGAGGTCTCATCGTCCGAGGACCTAAAGCGTTCGATCGAGGAGATGGAGAACGGTGTTCTTGTTGTCAAGGTCGAGCCGGGTAATGACGATGCGCCGTTGATAGATCTTACGCCACAGCAGATACTAGAAAGGTTCCGGGCAGAGGCCGCAAGATGATACGATACTGAGATGATACTCCCTGTAACTGTCCCAGGACAGTTCAGATGCCTTCACTCGGTCTTGTAACCTAGTTCATTAATCTTTTTCTTGATCATGTCCAGGGTTATCCTGGAAGCATCGAATGACACTTTAGCTTCGCTGTGCTTCAGGTCAACGTTCACGGACGTTACTCCAGACATCCCTTTTAGCGCTTCCTCTACTCCTTTGGAGCATCCTCCGCACTTCATTCCTTTTACCGGTATGAATATCTCTTCCAATCCTTATACCTCAGCCTTACGATGCACGACCTTGCTCTAGTTTGTTTCTACGATGCTCACGTTATATTGCTCTCATCTTCTAAGAACTTCAGATGATCATAGAGATCGGAATAATTTGGATGATCTCCCATGCATATGGCAGCCAGCATTGAACGTTCATTATCATTTTATGTTCGCCTTCGTTCATTGCATACATTGCCGCTAGGCCACGGATTAGCTAGGGCGGGCTAAAAGAACAAGTGAACTGCCTCGCCTTGCGTGCGGGGCTTCTTGCTTCAACCAAGTGGCTTGCAGTGCCTGCAAGGAGGCTGGTATTGGTCGCTCGTCAAGTGCATATCTCATGGTCGCCATGATGTCTTATGCGCCGTGATCATCCATCCATGCTCTCGCTCTAGCTTGCTCTCATTCCCCCTCTGGGCAGGGGGACTTTTCGTTCGCAAAAGTTAAATATGCCGGCCTGACAAACTTAGAGTGGCCCTTCAAAAAGGTTCAATGAGATGCCAGATAGTAAAGAGAACGTAAAAAGAGCCTCTCCCTTTCACGCCCGATAGCTAGATGATCAGGATATGTATAATGTATAAAATTTTAGGCCTAATAGCTTGACGTTCAAAAGGAGATGACCATGACATTCAGCAATGTAGCACCAGGGCATTCCCACCCGTGATTACATGATGAATAGGTATGAAGATGTCGCAGATTTACTGACGATGTCCACTTGTAACTTCAATGTATGTCATCGACCTCTGACGATATGGTCAAAGGAAATTGGGATACACAGATGATCTCCCTGCCCAGATATGCATTGAAAGTATGCCCGCCATCGTTAATGCTGAAAAGAAGGATGACGAATGGTATTAGATGATGTGGCAAAGAGAGTAGGTGATGTGGCAAGGACGGCGCATCGTCACGCATCCAAGAACAGTTTAGCCTATCATTTTGCATTAGCCGTATGCCTGACCGCTACGGTATATTCGGGCTTGGCCTGGGCATATGTATGCATAAGAATCGCAGTAAGTAAAGTGAACATGTCAAGCGAGTTCATCAATGGCATTCCGATCACTTTTTGGCGAGATTCGGGATGATCGCGTTCCTGATGAGCTCGGTCTGGTTCTTCGCATTTGTTTTCCTGAAGGGGCTTAGAGCATGAACGAGACTGTTCACGATCTTTTACTTCTTACATTATGACGATCGTACTTCCGCATGAACAGTCGAGGAGAAATCACCGCAAGGTGGTCTTATACTCAGATCGTACGATAGCAATGTGACCACATTCATGCCATCCATATCCCTACAGGAGATACCTTTACCAGACTATTTTTCATATGAGCCATATATTGTATCGGCTCTATTTTCCAAAAGTTTTTTATAATCTTAAAATATCCCCGGTCATCTGTATCAGGGTGGATGGGCACGATATGATAAATGAAGTTTCAACGAATGATATCAATCCATGGGTCGGGGGCCTCTCGATCGAATATGACCTGCATGCATCGATGAGATCTGAGCTTAATATATCGCTAAAGAACGCTGGCTCGGAGTCCGTTACCATCTCATCGATAACTGTGTCGTTCGATTGGTCAGAAAGCAAGATGACATGCAATATATTCTCAGGCAAGATGATGATGACGCCTGGAGAGAGCATGACTTTCTGTGGGACCATGGACATGCCGGAGATCAAGTGTGGTGTGGCATATAATTATAAAATGGTCATTATTGCGACCGAGGCGAGCGATGTCCTGCCAACATCCTGTGAGTGTCGTGGCATTGCATACGTCCACCGCCCCGCCATATCCTCCGACCATTCATGTGCTGAGATAACATCGTGATCAGCGGACCCCCAATATGTGTAGGGATCGGGTCAAATATCCTAGTGATCTGATCAAGAGGGGACCTCTGCATGCACAATGTGGACAGGTCTCCAAGGTGATGTGGCTAAGGCTGGGTATGATAATATTTAGTTCCGCTCGACCACCATTTTCATTCCAGAAAATCAGGTACGTAGCATCCTTATAGACTGGCGAGCATGAGGACCAGGGCCTGATGCATTTAGTTATGGCATATGACATACGACCACGATATTGATCTTCTGATCAGTTATAAGCTCTTTAGATCATCAATAACATTTATTAGTTGACAAGAATGTATAGAATAGAATTAGAGGGATCTTAATGACTGATGTGAAATACTGTCCATCGTGTAAAAGGAATGTCGGGGTTGACTCATAGCTGGAACCTGGGACTGCTTATTGCATTGCTATTTATATTCGTCATCCCAGGACTGGTCTACCTCGCTGTTACGTGGAAGGGAAGATGTCCTATCTGCCATATACCCGAGGAAATGTTGACCCCGGTGCAATTTGATAACTATGTCGCTCCAGCAGCACCGCAGGCCCCACAACATCCTTAGAACAGAAAGATAAGGCGATGGCTTTTTTGATATGTCATCGCCCCTTAACTAAAATTAATATGCTGAACCTAAGAACCGGCCGCTCATTTTCTTCTAGTCATGTGAAGGTTTCTTTCCCGCATTCTTGTCCCTAGTGCCATACCAGATATATGCAGCAAAGAGCACGGTCATCGAGAGCCCGGCTATCATTCCGAAGAGGGCATATGCACTTTCGCCGGTGGCTATCACAGGACTGAGCAAGGGGATGATCACGCATACCGTCCCGCAGATCATCGCTGACACACCCAGTGAGGCACCTACCAGCATCAGTACGAGGTCATAGTTCTTTTTCAAGGCATGGTCGATCTCCTGGTCTGATGCCCCACGTTCTCTCAGGTCGGCCCTCAACAGCTGGATATGCTCATATGACCGGACCATGATGCCAGCCGAGAGCAGCGCGATGCCATTGCAAAAAAGGAATATCTCTGGCAGATGGTTCTTCAGCAGGATCAGGCTGTACCTTCCCCCGGAGAGATAGTTTGCCCAATCAATGTTCGAGAAAGAAAGGACCGCCGGGATGAGCATAGCTGTGCCGGACCACAGCATCAGCTTCATAGCTTGGGGCTTCATGGTACTTAGTACCAGCATTGTGAACGTCATAACTACCAAGAGCGCGCCGATATCGAGCTCGAACCCAATGGCGCTCAGCGCTGAGCTTGTCGTGGCATCTAGCCATCCATATAGGATATAGCTCTGCAAGGTCAGGATGCTCATAAGGAATGCCACCGCCACTATCCCTATCACCCAGACCTGGGGAATCGATCTTCGATCGGTCCTTCTTGCTGTTCTTATCGGACATGGTCATCGCCCCCTCAGGCTTATCAGCAGATGGCTGAGGCTTTGCCGATCAGGGTACCATGGTATCAGCATGGCCCCGCTTTGCGATACGTCCTTGATGTATCCCAGCCCTGATAGGTCAGCTGCGACAGAGCCAGCCAGCTCAGCGTCGCTCGTCACTTTAAGCCCGCTCCCGCTGACATGCAAGAGCATCACTTGAGAACGGCCACCCGTCATCAGTCGTATGTCCTTTATGCCATCCTTTAGTTCCTGGACATTATCCTTTCTGATCTTGGTGATCACAAGGAACAGGGGGCTTGATCCGAGGATATGCCCACGGCATTCCTGTACAGAGCTCTTAAAGAGGCCCTTTTGTTGGGTCATCTCTACAGAGAGCAGCACCTTAGATATGACCGCCTGCTGCCTGCGTCCCTCATCTGGAAGAACCAACTTTCCAGAATTGTATACGCAGAGCCCGACGCGGCAGCTGCGTGCAAGATAGAACTGTACGAACCCATACGCTGCCTGAACACCATATTCGAAAGAGTTCTCGATGTTCGAACCGACGGACATGCCTGATGATGCATCCAGGAATATCCAGACCGTCCTCTTGCCCTCCTTCTCATATTCGTTCACCAGAACCCTGCTGCATCGATCCCTCCGCTTCGCACGCTAGCCTTCCAATTGATGCTCCTGAATGGATCGCCAGGACGGTACTCGCGTATCTCCTTGAAATCGTTCGTCACTGCCCCTAGTTTGCTGACAGAACCGATCGGCCTGGGGATATTTGACGATGACCTGCTATCCCTCATCCGGCGAAGGTCGAGCGGCCTCTGCTGGACCAGAAGTTCGACGCCATCGTCAGCACGGTCGTAGCATGTCTGCTGCAGCCCTGAGAAATGTATCGTCTCGAACCTTGTCTGCCCGAGCTCATAGCAGCCACGCTTGGTGCATTCTATCTTGTAAGTTATCGGAACGTTCAGCTCCTTGCTTCCCTTCCATATGACGTGGATATTGTTCCCATCGACGAGCCTGAAATGGTCCGGAAGAGCATCGCCCAGGGTCACGATCCCCATACCATCGGAGACCGTCAGGTCGCTGGCGATCTCTAGCTTCTCGCTGACGAAAGCATGTACCTGTGTCCGGCCCCTTTGGAGCCTGATGCCCGAAGGCCCCTGGTACTGGAATGTGAGGGTAACATATACCATCGGCATGAGGGAGAGCATGACCAGCAGTATGTTGCCTAGCAGGACCCCGGCTATTAGCAGGATGGCGAAGACCTTGAACTCCCTAGAAATGCGTCGCAGCACCATCGTTCCTCACTTGCGGATGAGCCACATCGATGCAAGGTTCGCTGCGGCGCGCAGCGCTCAATATCGGCCGTTCTTCTGTCCGGGCGTGCCCCTTAGGTGCAGGGGTCGCCTTGACTATGTCATCGACTATCTTTTGAGCCGTGGTCCTGCCATCTATCTCATACTCCATCTTAAGGATCAGCCGGTGGCACAGCGCCTCCCTGACGAACATCTTGACATCATCCGGGATGACGAAGTTGCGTCCGCATGTTGCCGCGTGCGACCTTGAGACCTTGAGCAAAGAAAGGCCTCCCCTTGGGCTAGCGCCGACCTCGACCGCAGGGTGCTCGCGTGTCGCCCGGACGATCGTGCTCACGTAGTCGAGTATCTGGTCATCTACATATACATCATGATCCACCAGCCCTTGCATCTCGAGGAACTTTTTCTGGTCCACCGCTGGCCTGGCCCCTGCGACCGGATCGTTCGCCTTCCACAGTATCTGCCTGCGGAGGATCTCGCTCTCCAGCTGGAGGGTCCTGACATATCCAGTGGCCATCTTCAACATGAACCTGTCCATCTGTGCCTCGGGCAGCGGGAAAGTACCTTCCTGTTCGATAGGGTTCTGGGTAGCTATGACGAAGAATGGCCGGGGAAGTATATGCGTCGTGCCTTCTACAGTGACCTGTCTTTCTTCCATGGCCTCAAGAAGTGCTGACTGTGCCTTAGGGGGTGATCGATTGATCTCATCAGCTAGAAGGATGTTAGTGAAGATTGGCCCCCTCTCGAACATGAACTCCTGACCGCTCGGCCTCCAGATCCTTGTGCCCAGTATGTCCATAGGCATCAGGTCCGGAGTGAACTGTACACGGCCCCAAGCGCATCCGGTCATCTTCGCGAACGTTCTAGCAAGTAGCGTCTTGCCAAGCCCCGGCTTGTCCTCGAAAAGCACATGTCCATTGGCCAGTGCAGCACATAGCAGCTTTCGAAGGACTGCATCGTCCCCGACGAAGACACTGCCTGTGGCATTTATGATCTGATCGGAACACTTCTTGAACTCGATGGGATCCATATTAAACCTCCTTCCTATCTATCGATGTCGTTCGGCTGGACATGTATGATGCTCCCAGTACGGTCACTGCTGCATCAAGCGTCTTGATAGCTAGACCTGTCCTTGCCCTCCTCCTTGCCGCTGTCGCGTCCCCGATGGCCCAGCTGAATGAATGGACAGATTCATTCTCAGAATATCGCGCCAGGTCCGAGATAGCTTTGGCAGTATCGATCGGAGAGGCACCTTCATCATGCATCGAACCTATGATGAGGACAAGCAATGCCTCCTTCTCCCCGCGCTCGATGAAATCCTCGACCGCCAAGTATGCTTCTGCTCCATCGCCCCTGTTGACATTTATGACCTGGATAAGCTTCTTCCAATCCCCGAGGGTCCGGTCCTGTCCATCCTTCTTGAAGAACCTCCAGAACTGGAACACCACGATGGATATGATCACGACGATGATCGACCATTCCCCGAGCATTGCCCACTTTGGGGTCGCCCGGACCAGCTCATCCTGCAGCCATATTATGTACAGCAGGACGATGAACAGGAGGACGGTGAGAGTGATCATGTTGCTGCGTTTCCTGAAGAACATGCCGAACCTTCGTACGATGTTGTTCGAATGATCGTCCAGGATACCGATTAATGAGACCCCTGCGACCGTCATACCGGTCAACAATAGGATGTTATGAAGGAAGCTTAGTGACGATGAGATGTATGTAATGTCGCTAAGTGTCAGCGCCAGCATAGCTATCGCAATGCCCCTTCCCATGATCCACAGGAGCTCTGAATAGGCGGCCAAGCTGTATGCCAGGGCCGCGGTCGCGCCAGTTGCAAGGAGCAGGGAGCAGAATATCATTGACCCGGATGGAGCGCCAGGCAGGAACATGAGGATGAAAGATATCAGCACGGCCATGCTAAGCATCCTAATGCCCTTGGCGAAAGCCGTCGACAGCGGCTCTGCAAGAATGACCTGGACCAGGCAGGACAGATAGATACATGCTACTGTGCCGAGCATCGCCGGGAACAGGTATCTGATGTCGATCCTTGCATCCTTGTACAAGACCATGAAGACCACTACGTAGCAAAGGGCCGCTAACATGGCAAAGAACAGCGTGATGACCAGGGCCTTTCGGCTAATGCTCTTATTGAAGCCGACATCATTGCTTTTTCCAGGTGACCCTGCATCGTTGGACATGGTGGTTTCACTTCCTTAGGCTCATGGCTGAGAACATCATGCGCTCGTAATCCGTCCGTCCGATCAAGTGATCGCTGAACTCGGCTATCTCGAAGGTCAGGATGAAAATGCGAATGGACAATGGGTTGATGCCCTCATGCGTGCCCAATATCTGCAGGACCTCCCTGGGGGTCGTGGCATCCTTGATCTCTGGCATAGTGGTCATCCAGTCCTTGAACGATCTCCTGTAGGTCCGCACTATTTCCTCCCGATAATCTACTATGGATATCTTCGTGCTCGCTTTACCGAGTGGACCTGAGACAGAGATCGAATGATCACCTTTTTGAAGCACCACTTGCCCCTCGAACGTTCCGTCCTTCATCTTGATCCTCGAAACGATGCCATCCACGGACAGTGTGATCTCTTCATGCCTGCCCCCGCTTCCCCGGATTATCAGGGGCTCGCCAACTCCCCATACCTGCGGAAGACCCTCTGAGATCTGGGGGAACGATATTTTGTACGATGGAATTGTTCCGATGCAGGCTGCGCCATTGCAGGATGGATCAGCCCCCTGGTTGCTAGCCCTCTTCTTCCGCCTGCCAAGTATGATTACGAGCGACACGACCGATACTGCTGCTATGCCAATGACCGGCAACCAGAGGCCGCTGCCGCCGGAGCCGCCGGGGGGGATAAGGCTGCATATGGCGCTCGAAGGTAGATACTCCTCAGAGCCGTTGAACATGACCTCGTATCCCGCAGGCACAGAACCGCCAATGACGAAAGACAGGTCCGAACTGGATGTCTCTCCTATCCACGTGCCCGTATCATTGTCCATAAGCTCCAACTGTTGGCCGGTCAGAACATTGTCGTGGTCGTCCAATAGTTCTGCGTTAAGTGTCGTCCCGTCAAGCTTAAGGAGGATGGATGTCCTGGAAAGGACAGATATGTTCTGGTCGACACGATGTATGCCGATGACATCAAATTCCAGGCTGTTGTTCCCAAGGGATGTGCTCATGCCAGGGTCCAGATCGAAGCTGGTCGCCCCTGTGCTGTCGGTCGTTGCCGAACATATATCGATGCCGTCGAACTGGACCTCCACGGTCCTATTGCTAACAGCCAGGTCCGAGGCTTGCACCAGGATGCTGACAGTGTTGTTCTGTCCCCTGGTAAGGCTGCCCGAGAGAACATCCACACTTATGTCCTCCACAGCTATTTTCTGTTCTGTCGAGGAGCTGCAGGTATCGTTGTTACCGCCGAACATGACATTAAGTGTCTGGGTCCCGACCGATGTGAGCTCGAACGCCAGGGTAGCAGACCCGCTGCTGTTCGTCGTTATCTTCATCGTTCTGCCGTCCAGTGATACCTCAAGGACCGCATTGGCAATGGCCTCCCCCGACGGGCTTTCCTTCAAGGTGATGGTCATATTAGACTGGGTGTCCAGGACCACTTCCCCAGGGCAATCGATAAAGATCTGGGAATCATCCATGACCTGCACCGATGGGTCGCTGTTAGATGCCTGGTACATGGAGTTGCCCTCGGAGCTTGCTACTATCTGATATGCCCCGAGGCCCAGGTCCCCTGGCAGGATGCATTCGATGCTGTATGTTCCATCTGTCACTACTCCATGTCCGACCACGCATTGATCTGATCCATTGCTCCGCTCGACCGCGATAGTAACGATCATGTCAGAGACAGGCAGGCCGCTGGTCGTCGTCACTGTTCCGTTCACATAGAAGCTGACCCCCTCGATCACAACGGAGGGGGAGTCCGAGATGACCGTCCTTGTGCTCACGGGGGTCCCATTCCCGGATGCTCCCGAGAGATCGATGTTCACGGTCAGATTATTGCCATCGTTCACAGTCGCTGTGTCCTCACCTACGACCTCTTTTCCATTTACGTTCGCAGAAGCCTCTATGAGGTATACACCGTCGTCCAGCAAAGGGAAGGAATATGTTCCTTCCTTTGCCGACGTCACTGTGCTGACGAGGTCGCCGTTATCATCGTACAGGCTGACGGTAGCGCTGCCTATCCCCTCTCCATTGTCGGATATTCCATTGCCGTTCTTGTCCTCAAATACGGTCCCATGGATATCGACGTACGATGATGGGAGAGCGATATCGACGGTCTCATTGCTAAGGACCCCCAATGATACAGCCTTCGATGCAGATCCTCCCGCCTTACCAGCCATTGACGCGCTGACGGTATAATTGCCGGCCCCAAGGCCTGAGAATGAGTACGAACCATCGGGACTTGTCTGTGTGGAAGCTATCATGGTCCCATTATTGCCATAGATGTCAACGGTCGCACCGGACCGTCCTTCCCCTGGATCGTACGCTCCATTGCCGCTAGTGTTCTGATACACGGTGCCGCTTATCTCTGAGCTGTAAGCTACGTTAACATCAGTCATTTTCATGGCCGTGGTATTCGTAAAGTCTATCGGTACTGAAAAATTACCAGCATCAGAGCCAGGTCTCGAGACCGCCATAGTATAGTTGAAACCATAGGGGACGTTCGAGAATTTGAACTTCCCATCGGCCATGGTCGTGGTCGTGCTGATGCAGGTCCCGTTCGCATCAAGCAATTGTATCGTAAGTCCGGAAAGATCAAGCTTTGAGAGGTCCACGTTCAGGTCGTAGTTCCCAAGGTCGCTCGCGTTCAGGCAGAGGTATCCAGTTAGGTTACCCCTTAACTGATCGATGAGATCCTTGTATGATGAACCTAAGTCGCTAGCATCATTTATTGTCGCAGTGAACGATGGAGACCCGGATAACTGTGCGAAGGAGATACCTATCGTTGATGTTAGGATCGCTACCAATACGAATAGCGCGATAAGCCTTATCGGAGATCTCATCTGACCACTTTTATTGCTAGAAATCGATCAGGGACCAAGCTAATATAGCGAACCGAGTGGCTAGCAATATCGAAAAATAAACGCCATCGCGTTAAAATACCCAGATGAGGTCTTTTAAAGAATGATATCTTCATTATCCCCGCCCGCTCTGGATAGCAAGGCCATATTCACTGTCGCTCCTGCCTAATTATGCGCCTGCTGCAATGGATCATACCTAATATCGCATTGCCCCCTAGCGACGATGCAGGGAGGTCCCCGGCCGCAACGGTGAGCAATAGCAAGAGGACATCTCAAAATATCTTTTTGTCCGGGATGGTGAACAGCGAACGGGCGTAGCGAGGGAAAGCAGATCTCAAGAGCTCTGGGACATTCATCATGCTGGGACGGCATTGAGCATGATCGAGCTTGCCCTACATCGCCGAGGCGCGGTCCGGTCATTTCTATCAGAGCGATGTCATCTCCTGATAAAAGGTGGTTGGTATATGGCTTACTTGGAAGATCTTTAAGGACATTTCGAATGGCTGCCACGACCCGATCTGGCCGATCTTCCTGTACAGAATGTGAGGCATCATTCAGCGTTTCGGTCTCGCTCATTTTGAGATATCTTTGCCATCTTGCCATCTCCGAGAGAGGAAAACCAGGGTCGTCATGCGTTCCCCAAACGATCTGTGCAGGCAGGTCGGAGAGGTTTGGTAGTTCGGACTCGATATCTGCGAGCCACGAATGAGCCTTCCGGATCTGCCTGGGGAAGACCCATGTCGGTATTCTCGATCTCGGGGTCGGGAACGGATCGGTATAAGCTTTTCTGAAGCCTTCCGTTACTTTTTCCGAATGGTAAATGCCGCCTGGCAGCATGGATCTTGCGAAATAATTTCTCTGCGTTTGAAGCCAATATCCGATAGGCCATCCGCCCATCGCGAACGAGAATATCATCTGAAGAGGGGACGCCGGCCATGCCCAAGTATTCATCACGACGAGGCCGCGCAGGTTTGCCCTGTTCCGGACCGCATAGTTCATCCCGATGGGCCCGCCCCAATCCTGGACGACCAGCACAAAGTTCTCTAGTTTCAAGTGCTCGATCAGATATTTGACCGATTCCGATTGCTCCTGCGGGGTGAAACCATACTTGGCAGGCGCTTTCGACATGCCAAAGCCCGGGTAATCTGGAGCGACCAAACGGCACTCTCCACGCAGATCCTTGATTACGTCACGGTAAACATAGGACCAGGTAGGGTTTCCATGAAGCAGCAGAACAGTGGGTCCCTGTCCCTCATCAACATAATGAATATAACCCTCGCAATAAGGCAGCCAATGGTCCTCGAACGGATACTCCGAGCGGTCTACTTCAAATGGCCTGGTTGTTTGGATGTGGATCACCATCGATATTACTGCTTCTCAAGCGATTGCTTGAATCACTGCCATTTGTAATATTAAATCCTTTCCCGGACCATTCTGCAAGGTACTAGATCGGGACCCTGGGTGACCTATCAGGTGGCTTGTTATCAAGATCCATCATTTAGATAGGACTCTATATATTATATATACAATTTATCAAATTATCTAGATATAGATATTTTACGAAGATGGAGGAAGTTACTTGAAGTTCAGAGGTAAAGCGATAAAGGGAACTAGCCTATTATTGATAATCGGAGCTATATGCTGTGCAACTGGACTTGTCGGTGCGGCATCGACGATGTTCTTATCCAACCCGACCGGTCCAACGGAATCGGTCGTAGGATTACCTCTTATCGCAACAGAACAGGCCTCGAATGATCTTGTCGCCACATCTGAGTATAATGCATGAACCTGTGGATATCTCACGGTCGGCAACACCTACACTGATGGATTGAACCTGACGCAGTCATCGGGCGCCACATACACCGGAGAATATGACATCATGGTCACAGTTAATTGTGAAGGCACGTCTCAGGCTGCTCAAAATACAGTCTCAATGCAGTGGGCTCCTGAGGGTGGCAGTTATACAAATGTATCCTGGAACAGCTTCACTTCTGGCGTCTCTGGGCCTACTCCTTCCGTATGGACCGCAATAATCCCAGTGTATGCAAATATGCCTGGTACAGGGAACTCAGTCAACTACAACTTCCTGATTAACGCTGAGCCCCTCGGCGCAGGCCGGCCCGTACACTGTGACCTACCAGGCGGTTGAATATTCACCATAAACTCTTTATCAGTTTTTTTATTTTTTCCTAAGACTTTGCGATGAACGTTAACTATTTTTAGGAATATCTAACCGCAATCTAACTTACTACTCACTACCTAGATATCTAATATATCATCGTCCACAGGAATTGCAAGAATGAAACGTTGACGAGGCAGCCATGGCATGGTATGCAGTAGGGAGCCGGCATCGAGTGGCAATATTGCGAGGCTATGCCGGCGAAGACAAAGGCATATTGGTCATGCACGATCTTTCGGCGATCTGGTTGTCAAAGTCAAGGTAGAATAACAGCGCATCGCAGCACGCGTCGTGCATGGACAATACGACGGTCGCTTAGGGCTTGAGATACGGCGTTAGCGAGTGTCAGCATCCTTAACACATTCTGCCCATTAAAGCTCTGCGACCCCTGCTAATGGCAGTCCTTCAAGCTATTTTGTTAGATTGTAGCGGACAAAGGTATTTTCTATTCAATACTCATTCTCGTCCCTATTGTCAGATTATCTTAATGCAGGCATAATATCATTGATCGCCGGTGCCGTTACATCAGTATTTTTGCTGGGCATAAGCCGGTTGAACATATGGGGAGCAGTCATAATTCTGATCATTAATTTAGCGATAACCGCTTCAGGGGTAGCACAGACAATAGGGGATGTTCATAAGGCGAATGCCGACATACTCAAAGGCATTAGCATTCTGGTCATCGGAATATCCAGCCTAACGTTCGACTCGGTCATAACATTTAATGACCATTCGTTCGTTGCGCAATCCTTGATCTTGCTTCTCATTCTGAATGTGATCTTCAATTCATTTGGATTCTTTCTAGGATTATTTAGAGAACAGAATTCAGAGAACAAGGATGAATATCCTGGACTTTGCCATTCTCATTCACCTATCCTAGGGTCCAGCGGTAAATGAGTTGGAATATAATACGATCAATAGGTAATGCGCAAGGGATATCGGGCCTCCCGAACATCCCATTCTCTTTTCAATTCCCGATGTTCTCATTTTGTCTACTCATTTTAATAAAAACCAAGAATACCACACTTGAAAAATACTCGGTTTTCGGGCACCTCCCCAGGAACCGATGTCTATGAAAAGATCCTCACAACTTGAGGTGGAAAATAATAAAGTATAGGTCGCATGCTCTTGCCAGAGAGGTGCCCTACATTTACTTCGCTACCGACCTCCGCCCGTTGCAGGGAGAGTTATTCTTGAACTGGTCACCCCATTCCACGCGGTGGTAGTCTGGCATTTACGCCCAGGAAATGTCACGCCACCTCGATGAACGGTATACGGGTCAGCAAATCGGTTATCTCATCTATACTCCGTGCATAGTTCGGCTTGGACCTGTCTCTTATCAATCGATATAGAAAGTTGAAGATTAAGACAATACCCAGGAACAAGTTTAAGAACAGTATTTCATCCATCAGCGAAGGGTCGGTGAAGGGCGATAGATCAGAAGAGTGTCGGCAATTGATAAGATATGGACGAGGATGATTATCACGACGAGATCAGAACTCCTCATCGGCTCCCATCCATCCACTTGAGCCATAGCCAAAGAGTTCTAATATTTCCTTTCTGAACGTTTTTCGTTCAACCGTTGGAAATAATAGATGAGGATGAACAATGGATGATCTCGCCAAAATAATGGCCCATATCCGCTCCTTAGCCAAACACTTATTTTATACGTTGATCGGACAAGCGATAATGGCCTCTATAAGTTAATGGAAAGGACGGGGCTATGATATTCGACCAGATCGCGCGTTTCCAAATAACACACATGTCCTATGGCCGTTGGCTCGGGGAGTGGATCAATGGGCTTTTCATGGTCTCCGTCATGACCGGGCTGATCAGTGTGCTCAGCGATCTAGGGTTGAGCAGATCAGATACCACAATTCTCTTGCTGATCGTCACTTTTACTGTGAACGTAAGCTGGGGGTTCATAGACGGCCTGATCACGATATACGGAGGCCTGGTGGATACTGCGGACCAGGAAGAGCATATCGGCCGGCTGAAAGGGGACAGGACGAATGAGGAACTGAGGAGCGGTCTAATTGATTCGCTGGAAAGCTCACCTGTTAAGTACCTCTCAGATGAGGAGAAGGAGCGGATCACTGACCAGGTCATTTTGAAGGCCCCGGAGGCTAAGAAGAGATATAATTTTACCAAGGACGACCGTAACACGCTCATCGCCACCGCTTCATGTGACATCCTGGCCGTCATCCCGGTCATTCTTCCGTTCCTGCTCCTCGGTTTCGGGCGCGTTCCTTTGTTGATATCACGTGCCATAGCCGCTTTTGCCATTGGTTATATTGCATATTTATTCGCCGAACATACGGGCAGAAGTAAGTATCTCGCTGCTGGGATATTCATAATACTGACCCTCGTGATCATGTCATTGACCTACTACATTGGATGGTGATAACCGTCCTCCATGGATATCTCAGATACCCTGTGTTCTAACGATGAGCAATATGGTAGGCCAGATGCCCAATAGCACTTCTGCGCTCTTCGCCATCGTCGAACATCCCTGGGCCAAGGACCTCAAGCAAGCGTTGATGGATCCGAACGCGACCGTCTTTATCCATAAGATACTGAGGTCAGAGATGTTGGTACGCATCGAGAAAAGAAGCGGTATCATGATCGAGGATCGTTCATCTGGCTAGAAAAGAAAGTGGGTCTGCCCGAACATGATCTAATTGTATCCAGTTGGTTCGTATTTTTTGTCAATCAAGGGGGTTTGGTACATCGGCCTCTCGGCGGCGGGGGCTTTGGGAGCCTCCGTCCCTGATCGCTTCTGGTATTTCGGTCCAGGCAGCATTCAGCTCAGCTAACGCCTTTTCTGTTCTCATGCGTCCATAGTAGGTCTCTGTGGTCTTGGTGGAGGAATGCCCCATTGCCACGGCTACGGCGGAGGTCCCAACTCCGCGATCGATGCTCTGTTGGCAGAAGACCGCCCGGAAGTCCTTTAGGCAGAACGATATGTTCGCGTCCAGGTCCAGTTTGATCTTCGCTTCTAGATTAGCCTTCATCTCTCGGAAGCCGTTGGAAGAGTAGAAGCCGCCATGGATGGCGGGAATAAGGGCCTCGGTCTCGATGCCGATTCTCTCTCACTCTCTTTCGACGTGCTTCCAGATATCTAAGCACGGCGGCCCGAGCGGGCGGTAGGATGGGTGCGGTCCTCTGGCGTGCATATCTCTTCTCGCCCTTTGGATGACGTACCCAAATAGTCCACTTCTTTGTATCTAGGTCCTCAATATGGGCCTGCCTCAGTTCGCTGGCCCGGAGACCCGTATATGGGTACATCCAGACAAGGAACCGACAGACCTCGCCGCTCCAGCCTTTCAGTCCCTCGGCTGTGCGGAGGATTAATATCGATATCCTCCATGGTCAAGGGGTGAAGGTCCTTCGGGGTCATTTTGGGGAGCTCGATCCGTCCGCCTTCATCTTAGCGAACACTCCGTTACCGGCATATTCGCATATTGCTTTGATGAAGCCAAGGTTCTTGGTCTTATAGTCGCTCTTGTTGCCCGCTCCATCCATCCAAAGGATGATCGCACGGATGTCCGCCTCGGTCATCTTCTTTGGGGAGGAGGTGCTGACACGTCCAGCCTCCTTGAGCTCAGCTAGCTTCCTTGATAGGAACTTGGCCTTTCTATGTAGCTGCTCAAGGGTGGACTTCACCAAAGATGCTTCCCTCCGTTCAAGATATTCCTCTGCATAGGCTAAGAAAGGATTAACGTCCCATCGAACGTGGCCCCCTCTTAGGTCCTTTGCGAGACCTACAATGGACGCCTTTCGCATTGTCGGCATAGGCGTCCTCAGAGGGAAAAAGAGCGTCCGAGCTTATCAATGCTTCCGCCCTCCGCTATCCCGCCGCGTCCTCACCGCTACGTTACCGCTCCTCCCTTCCCTTCCCCATGTACAATTTAACTTCTTAACTTTTTGAGATGCTGGCTCATGAGTTAAAATGGCAGTTAAAATGATAGTTAAGGCATGAGTTAAGACAGGAAGAGGTCGGTAACGGCACATCTAAAGGCCTTCGGGCTTTGTCCCTTCCTCCGTCTCGAACCGGGCGCAGGCCGTGCTGTATGCGGCCTGGTTCTTTGGTAAGCTCTGATCTATGAACGGCCTATGGGCCGTCCTCCTGATCAGATTCGAACCCAAGTAGCTTCAGAGCATCCGTGACCTTTCTGGTCTTAAGGACATCATTATCCCTTAGAGTGCCATCGGCCTTCATTTCCTCAGTAAGATCATTCCTAAGGGCTTCCACGGGTATGTACCTTGGACCGTCCGAGAGCCCTTTTAACCTTCCTATATATTGTTGCATTGAAACCCTCGCCCTCTTCATCCTGGCCTGTGTATGGCTTTTCTTGATGGTCTCGATAAGGGCCTCTTCCTCACCGCACATTAGCGCCGGGAGCATGAGGGACCTCGCTAGGTTCCACGGTCGACGGTCAAAGCCTAACTTCTCGGGTGTTGTCATCTCTACTACTTGTTTTTCCCATGCCTCAGAGAGATCACTCTCGGTCAGGCAGCTTTAGGCGAAGCCCCATCATCCTCGCCCTTAGCTCTTGATGCTCCGGGCTGTCGCTTGGTACTAGCTCCTTATGGGCGCTGTTCTGCCTCATTATGAAGTATATCGCCCGGTTCTGCACTGTCCTGGGCGGGAAGCGGTCCTTGAACGATATCGCCGTGAAGCCCTCGATATGATACTCCATTACCTCGTCGCTATTCTGTATGCACCTTTGCACGGGCGTCCTATCGAACGTTCCCTTAGCGATCGTCAGAATCTCTCTGAGCCCGTCCTTGTCCTTATCTTGTAGCTCATCGAGAGCGAGGGTTAAGGACCATTTCTCTGCTTGTCTATAGATAATGGCGGCGGTCGGTGATATGAGCTTCTTCCCTCTATACGCAAGCCTGTCGATCTATCTAGGACCTGCCCTTTGCCCGAGCCGGTCGGGCCATATAAAGACAGTATCGGGGATCTGGGAGCAAAGGGGATAAGATAGCTGCCCATCAACCAAGTGGCAAAGACAGAATCCCAGGCACTATCAGGGAACTCGATATATTGATCGTTGCATTGCTGTATCTTTGTATTCAGGTCCTTAAGGTCTTGTTTTATGTCCTTATTGTCAGGTAGGATAGGCTCTCAGGGATAGTGCCATACTGGAGGGCGTGTAAAGAACATTTCCTCAAGACGCTTCCCAAGCTCAGGGCCTATCTTTTCTATTCCTCTAGACTTTGCATTGTGAGCTTAGAACCGTTGTAGAAATTAAGGCCACGGCTGGAGCGCCATCCTCCGTATAGTACGGCTCCGCGAGCTCGAGATCGTAGCCCATGCTATCGATAGAGGGGGAGGACTTCATTCCTCATCCCTCCCTGCATCAAGGGAGCCCTCCTTACCCGCGCAAACCAGGCGCGAATGGGCATCGGTGAATGAGTATTCCTCTACATCCTCTGTTAGGAACCAATCCACTAGTTCGGAGACCTTGCACCCTCAGAGACCCTGGAGAGATCCCTTATCTGACGGTCCAGTTCGTCGGATACTTTGATGCTCTTGCTCCTGCTCCGGCCCTCCGTCGAGGGCTTGCGCTGGGTAATGATCCGATTTCCCATCCTTGGAGCCCCTTAGTCCTCAGGAACTATACGCAATCTACCTGCCATCGCATCTATGGACATTCGTAGAACAATCCCGTAATGTCGCGATGGACCTGATATAATCGTGCGGTCCATCGAAACCATTATTTCCGCGCTCCGGTTTACTGTACATGTTCATTCCTCTGCTCGGTCGATAAAGGGGTTTGACACGGCCAGGGGTGTTCAGAGCACCCCTGGTCCGAGCTGCCTTGGTCCTGATCGTCTTTTTAACGCTTGATCCAATTAACTATGACATGGACCTTCCTATTATCCCGGTACGCGGTGCATGAATCGCACTCCTTGAATTCGCGTGTCAGGGGCTTTCCTAAGCGGGCATTTCACATCGAACACTTCCCGGCCGAAATCGACCAGGATGCAGTATTCATTCCGAGGGGATATCGGCCTCTAGGGCTTCCAGTCTATGCTTCATGGTCAAGATATCACCTTTCCAGGGAACTTCTCATGAAAGAGCCGGTCAAGCTTATCGATCGTCGATATCATCCGCGGGTCCCTGAGAGCATCGTCCTCGCGCTCGGAGCCGTATTCTTCACGGATCGCGTCGAGTGTCCTTTGTAGGTCCGGATGCTCAATGAGCAGTCTGACCAAATCATCCTCTGAGACGCGTGTCTCATCTGGTGGAGATGGCAGCTCCGAGACCCGTTTCTCCAGTCTAACAAGGCGGTCCCTTATCATCGGGCGCGTCCCTCCTTGACCCGTTCCTCGAGCTCGGCTAGCCGGTCGCTCAGTTCGCTGACCTCGTAACATTTTGACCATGCATTAGACAAGACCCCTAAGGCATTAGCACAATGGGGCGGTATCTGTCCTGATGCGGTAAGATTAAGGATCTTTCACAGGAACCGCTGGAGGTCGGAAGGGGTCCGTATCTTGAGGTCTCTCCAGTCTTTTTGGACATCTGGGGCCACGGCTCTTGAGTTAGCGCCACCCTTGCGGCGGGCCTCCTTACGCTCTTCTTCTATGTTGGGATCTATGCGTGAAACAATAGTCCCCGCCCTTGAGGGGGAGGGCTTGACACGGTGAGCCATCCGCGTTCGTACCAATGCAGCGCTTGATGACTGTGCTCGTAGGGAGGGGCGCCATTGTTGTAAATTCGGCCTTCTCTGTTGGATCTTCGTTCATCCAAGGTTCTCCTTTGCGGACGGTCCAGATGAGACCTCATATGATTTCAGCGCCTTCTCAAGTTCGTGCTCACAAAAAGCAGACCTGCTTACTAGGCCTCTTTGCTCATCTATCTTCTCGATCAGCTCACGTTTTAGGGATAAACCAATGGTGATTTTCATGCTATCACTAAAAATACCTAATCTATTGAAGAATCTTTATAGGCTTAGAAAATATACTCGGTATAGGTTTACTTTCATGTCATCAGATAAGCGAGCACAAGAATTTTATTTGAGGGATGAGGAGATAGAATCCCTTTTTCCGACCCAGAGCTGAGTTGATCTTACAATCATTAAACTGTTCGCGTTTGTAGCGAATCAGATGCAGTACTGTATTAAAGATGGCACTCTTGGCGGGGAAAAGGACTCGGAAGAGGCCATTAAGAAAGGCCTAAACCCTAGGCAAATCAGATATTTCTTTGGCGAGTACGAGCCTAAACCGAAAAGGACCCGAACAGTATATGTTTCTCGATGAAGTTAGAAAGCTATTCATCAAATTCGGTAAAGGAAAGATGGATTGGCTAGAAAAAAAAGAGGGAGGGCTTACAAAACAATGCTTGAACAAACATCTTAGAAGACTTAAGGACAGAGGAATATTGGTCGAAGGTCCCAATTCAAGATATACCATCTCATCAGGGGCCTGGTCCTCATCATATCTTCCTTGATATTACAAGACGGCCCTAGGAAGGATTGGGTACGAATCAATGAGCTCTAAATCGGACAGTTGCCCGACCGCCTTAGCATACTACGACCCTATGGATTGGATACCAGGGTCTAAAAGAATGAAGGGAAGAATGACAGACTGGGAGAACGATGAGAAAACAGAAAAGAAGAAAAAATTCGAATCGGAGCTGTTCGTTCTGTGCGAGAAGTTCGGAGAGGAGGTCCGGCAGCTATATCTAAAGCATTATTCTGTTAAAGGAACAAATTATCAAGGGTTCGATATGAGCAGATGGTCTGATATGGATAAGGTAAATCACGTTCTACATTGTCTCTCAGATAGCTCCGGGGCCATTTTAAAAGAGAAACGTAAGTTATCTGGAACCGACCCTATAATCATAATGTCACCTCTGGGTGCACATAATATACCTTGGTCGGCCATGGAATTGATTGCGGCTCAAAATACCAAATCGATAAGCTTGCAGGAAAAGTAACGAAGTCCCAATAGGACATCTAACAAGATGAGAATGAAGGATATGCGTCTAGGTTCGATGTTATGAGGACAGCTTAGTCTCAGATGTGCTGTTTTGTTTGGCCTCCCCATATCACAAGTCATGATGCTGGCATCAATCGTATGATAGCTAACCTGTTTGGCTATCAGTTGGTTATTCATTTAGTAGCTCAGCTCGTTCGATTCGCTCGCTATCTCGCCTATTTCATTCGGTTCAAGATGGTTCGATAAGTGACGCTGGATGGCTTAGAGGACCATCCGGAGCTATTCGGGGGGGACGTTCCGGTATCTTGTTGCTATTCTTGCCCCTAATTCGGGCCTAAAAGATGATAATTTGGCTCACTTCGCTCGCTATTTTGCCTATTCTGCTCGCTTCGGAACGGTTTAGTATGAGCACCTGGATAGCGAAGGGTATGCGCCGAGTTGACTCGGATCACCCCTTTTTATGGTGTAACTAAACTCGGTGGGTACGACCCGAGGATCAGCAGCTCACACCGTCGCGGGAGAGCATGATGATGACGATGCGGCGCTGCGGCCTATATTCCATGCTTGATATGCTCCTGCTATAGCCTATTTTAACTTTTAACCTCGATTTAACTTCTATTTAACTGATATATATTCACTATATCCAGTATCTATGATTATATTATAGATAGTTAAAAAGTTAAAAGAAAAGAAGGGAAGGGATGTCTATTAGACACTCTCCCTCGGGCTATTTCCCTCTTAAAGTCGGGGTTCGGTGTTTAGGGGCGCTAGTGAAGCCAGAGGGTCTGTGTACAAATACCCCCGGATTGAGCAAAAATCGTGACATACTGGATAGTAAAAGAGTGGGTCTGCCCGAATTTGAATCGGGGTCTCGAACTCCCAAAGCTCGAAGGATGGACCAATCTACCCCACAGACCCTTGCAAGGGCGAGAGTAAGACGACCTTATGCATAAACCTTATGGCCGCAGCCTTATCGATCAAGAATGCCCCAGGGATGTTACTATCAAAAATAGTAGCTAATTCAGTAATAGTTTATATTCTAAATAGCAATATATCCAGCATGAAGCGCAGCACGGTCATGATAGCAATAATTGTAGTGGCCGTGCTCCTGCTGAACGTGCTATTCATCGGCTTATATGTCAGATCCGAGAACGCTACCGTCAGCGGGTTCGAGAGCTCGGATTATTCTCTGCCGTCGATAATCGACGTTCCTTTAGTGAGCGGCGTATTGCCTAGCAATACGACCACTGACCGACCAAGCGGGCTCCAGACCATGGTCAACGAGGTCATACCAGAGATCACTATAGTCCAGGATGTCTATTCAAGCTATGGTGGTGTCCTCTCGATGAACATCACCAATAACTGTCCGGTCAGCATCTATGTTTACTATATCTCGATAGAATGGCCCAACAGTGGGAGCGCGCAGTCAGTATACTATAAGAATACCAGTGATTACATCTCAGCAGGGAATAAAGGTGACCTCGGGATATTGACGTTCGGGGCGCCGGCTCTTCCTGCTGGAAGCACTTCTGGCACCTATAATTTTACCATAGATATAAAATTCGCCGTGCTAACTCCTGATGGCAAAGAGATGTACGATGCAGGACTGAACGGTTACACAATGGGCAATGGCAGCATCACTGTCCTGCCGCTAGCGTCATCGACCGGCTATATCATCACGGCCAATCCTGAACAGTATTACAATGAGGTCAATTCGCTCATTAACACCACAGTGGTATCAAGCATTGTTAAAGAAGTCCAGTCCGAGGAAGGAGGCAGTTTCAATATCCTGCAGATTGCGGCCGCATATGGATGGATAAGAGAGAACATCGGATATGTGGAAGGAACTAATGGTACATGGCAAAGTGCCTCTCAGACATTGCAGTACGGAACTGGTAATTGTATCGATCAAGCCATCCTTATGGCATCCATCATCGAGGCTCTAGGTGGTACTGCCCGGGTGAATATAATCAATGGCCATGCCTTCCCGACCGTTCTGGTAGCAACCAACGCTACCGGGTTCGCCGAGATAAAGGCAGCCCTTGCCTCATACTACGGCATCCCGCTCTCCGAGTTCAATGTAACATACCTTCAGGATCAGCATGGCTATTGGCTCGTTGTGGACACGGTCGGCTTCTTCTATGCTGGAGGGCTCCCTGCCCTAAGTGAGCCGACACCCACTAGCTGGACCCCGGAATCGTCCTATATCTACACCATTGACTGCACTGGACGAACGGTCAGCACAGGCCTGCTGAATTTCCTTTAGCCAATAATATATCTTGTACCGCTTGTCTGATAGCCTGGGCCGATGTCATGGTCGGCTCCCATCCAATGGAACCGAGCTTGTCGACAGACAGTAACATCTTCTTCACTGTCCCCGACCCATCCGCGGCCTCCCTGCACGCCGCCTGTCCATTGATATTTTACATCAGGCAGATGCATCTCGTCCACTACTATGTCGGCGATGTCCCTGACGTTCATCCAGTCAAGCGAGCCTAGATTGTATATTTCGACCTGGTCCTCCGCAGCCTCAGCACCTGCTATCATACCGCTAACGCAATCCCTCATGTGGACTGTATGATTTTATGGTGCCTGGTTCTGAGCCAGGATCTTGAGATCATGCGGGTCCTTCTCTAGCTTGTGGATGAAATCATGCAGCACGTTATGCGTGCTCCTGGGCCCTACCACATTGGCGAACCTGTAGATCACTGACCTCTGGTCGAAAGAGTAGCAGTACGATGATATCAAGGCCTCGCAGGCAAGCTTGCTCGCCCCATATATCGAGATCGGCTTCATCGGCCCGAAGTTCTCAGGGGTCGGCACCGTTGCTTCCCCATAGACCGTTGAGGTCGATGGGAACAGGAACTCCTTGACCCCGCTCTTCTTTCCAGCTTCGAGCAGCCTGTACGTGACCTCAATGTTCTGTTTGAAATGGATGCTGGTATCTGCAGCGCCAAGGCGGACATCCGGGTTAGCAGCAAAATGACAGACGACCTCGATATCCTTTAGTGCAGAAGATAGGTCCATCGTCAGAAGGTCCCCGTTCACGAAAACGAAATCAGGATCGTCCATCATCTTCGACATGAACTCCATTTTTCCAGCGGAGAGATTATCCACGCCTACTACCTCGTTCTCATGTTCGAGCAGCTCTTCTGCCATATGACTTGCTATAAATCCAGCGCATCCTGTGACAAGTATCTTTCTTCCTTCAAGTTCCATTATCCCAACCGCCGATCGAGCTCTGAGACTAAAGCTTTGATCGCCTTGCCCCGATGTGAGATACGATTCTTCTCATCTATCGATATTTCGGCGAATGTCCGGTCGTATCCCTCGGGGATGAATATGGGGTCGAAGCCGAAGCCGCACTCCCCCTTGGGAGCATAAGCGATATAACCATTGCACTGACCAACGACAATGATATCCTCCCCGTTCTCAAGATGGCAGCCTATGCAGCTCCTGAAATGCGCAGAGCGGTCCTTCATTCCCTCCATCTGCTTCAGCACCCCGGCGATGCCAAGGGTCCTTAGAACATATGAGGAGTATACGCCAGGGAAACCCTTCAGGCAATCAATGAACAACCCTGAATCATCTAGCGCGAAGCCGCGTATCCCTCTTTCCTTGAGCTGCCGCATGCAGCCCTGAACGACCTCTTCTAGGCTATCTGCCTGGACCTCATCGCAATCCTCCTCCGACTGGACGACATCGAACCCCATAGGCTCCAGTGCCGCCTTGAACTCCTCCATCTTACCAGGATTGCCAGTGACGATCGCGAGCCTCATGTATATCTTCCCCGGCCTTCGATATCCTTCATCTTCTTTATGACATCATCAGCGCGGTCGAAGCCTTGACAGTAAGATGCCAGGATATCGTCGAAATGGTCCAGTATCCTTGAGTGCGTAGATCGGAACGCTTCCTTCAATAAATGCAGGTCAACGCCCATCTCCTCGATGCCTGATGCCCTGCCGCCTAGCGAGAAATCGATGAGCCATATACGGCCTTCTGACAGTATCATGTTGGATGTGGTCAGGTCGCCATGCACTATGCCGGCACCATGAAGGAGGGCGATGAGCCTGCCTATCTCCTTGCATATCGCGGTCATCTCCTCTGGCGTAGCGACCTCCAGGGCATCCTTAACTCGGGCGCCCTTGATCTCTTCCATGGTTATCTCTGCTTTAGCCTGGTCGATGTCATATATTATCGGTGTTGGGACGCCGACCTCACGAGCATCCCTGATAAGCCGCGCCTCGTTCCGGGTCCTCATGGAACGGAGCCTGTGGTCCAGTTCTGGATGGCGATATGATTTGGGGACCCGGCTCTTTATCAGGACGTCCCGGCCCATCCATTTTCCTGCACGGATCTCGGCCTCCGCCCCTCTTCTGATGACCTCGACGGCTTCCATGGGATCAAGGAAGACCATGCAGATAATTAACTTATGCGGGTAGCGGTCCATCACCGTGGTAGAGGGGAAGATATGCACGTAGAATTATCACGTCCAGTCGCCCCTGTATAGCGCACAGGGGCACGCACCTATCGCCGGCCAGGCGTACCACCAAAGTCGCCCCGCATCGGCATATGGGCGTCGCATGGGTGGTCATCGCAGGGAAAAGATGGATAACCCTTCAGTTCAAAGAGATATGCCTTGATGAGCGAGAAGAAGAGCCTCCGTTCAAGAGATGCCGCCATCATGGCATCAGTAATGTTCATCTCGGTCCTGATCGGCTTCTTGATCCGGGCAAGTGCTTCCATCGCCCTTCCGTTCATATCGGTCGAGTATGGTTGGAGCAATGAGCAGCTTGGCATATACGGCGGGCTCATTCTCAGTATATTCCTGGTGGGCTATGGCATATCGAACTGTGCTCTTCAGCCCGCTAGTGGACCATTATGGTACCCGCCTGGGCCTGACCGTCTCGAGCATTGGATGGTCAGTGATAACATTGATCACAGGCCTGGCAGGATCCGCTATTCCTGCTTGCCATCATTCTTAGGTTCCTTCTAGGCCTGTCACAAGGGGTGCTGTTCCCGTCCGCCAGCAAGGTCATAAAAGAATGGTACCCGCCAGGTGAGCGGTCCAGGATGAACGCTCTATATTACAGCTCGATGGATATAGCCAATATACTATCGTCCGTCCTCCTCATCCCGCTGGTACTGATCTCCAGCTGGCAGGTCATGTTCATCACGCTCTCGGTCGTAGGGTTCATGGGGACATTGCTGATATGGTCATTGCTCAGGGATGCGCCCGATCCTCCTTCAGTAACAGAGAATAGAGGTCCTCGTCCTTCGTTCAGGTCGATCATCGATGATCTGAGGAACGCGATGAAGGTCGAAGGAATCGGCGTTCTTATCGTGGCGCAGATGTGCACAAGCACTGTTTGGTGGGCTATCACATTGTGGCTGCCTGCGTTCATGGCAATAGCTCTGGGATTCACAGGCACTCATTCTGTCATCTCTGTCGTCATCCCATATCTTGGCGGCATCGCGGGCCTCTTTGTAGGTTCCTGGATCAGCGATAGGACCGGGAGGAGGGTGGAGACCACGAGCCTGTTCTGCGCAATGACAGCTATCCTCCTTGCCGCACTGATATTCGTACATGGCATGGTCCTTACGGTAGCTGTTCTGACGGCGGCGATATTCTTCCAAGTGCTCATGTCGCCGAACACTGTCACGATCCTTCAGGAGGTCTGTACATCGAGGTACACTTGCTCAGCGACCGGCCTGCTGAACGGACTCTCCAGCGGTATCGGCGTCATAGGTCCGCTGATCCTTGGTATCATAGTCGCTTCGACCGGCTCATATGCTCTAGCTTTTCCATTTCTGAGCGCATTGATGGTGATTGCAGCCTTCCTGATATTGAGGTTCAGGACACCTGAGCATCCGCTAAGGGTACCTGGCCGGCAGTAGACCAAGGCCCGATAGGATCGTCGGGTCGCGGTCATGCATGATGGGAAGCATTATGTCTCATCAGCGCTTTCGTTCAGAGCATGCAAAAACTGCCGTTCGGATGCGGTACCATGGATGCCTTGCTGGAGGGAGGCATTGAGACGGGATGCATCTCTATGTTCTATGGTGAGGCGGGCACAGGGAAGAGTACCCTATGCCTGATACTTGCAAGGAATATCGCCATGCAAGGAAAGAAGGTCGCATATATCGACACAGAGGGGGTGAGCATGGACCGCCTTAGGCAGATATGCGGCGATGACTTCGATGCCGTAGTTAAAAAGATACTTTTCTTCGCTGTGAATAGTTTTGAGGAACAGGAACGGACGGTCGACAAGGCGATAAAGCTGGCCGAAGGGAACCTTGACATCGGTATGATCATAGTCGATTCGATCAGCATGCATTACAGGCTTACATCGAGGATGGACGATTCAAGGGAAAGGAAGGACCTGGCAGCGCAGACAACAAAGCTCACCGCTCTTTCAAGGACCAAGGACCTCCCGGTCGTTCTTCACGTCCCAGGTGTACACGGATATAGAGACCGGCGAGTTCCTTGCGCTGGGCGGTCATGTACTGCATCATAATGCTAAGCTCATAATCCGTCTTGATAAGGTTTCTCCTGGGTTAAGGAGGGCGGTGCTCATAAAGCACCGGTCCATGCCAGAGGGTCTGACCGCGGATTTCAGGCTGACCGCGAACGGGATAAGCTGTCAGCTCTGACGGCTAACCGCGAAGTCCATTACTTCAGCGAGGAACTCTTTCTCTGCGCTCTCTGATAAGCAGTCAAGCGCTTTCTTTGCTTTTACTGCATAATCTTTTGCAATGCTCTTTGCATGATCTATGCTTCCGCAGTCCCTTAGCGCCTGGATCGCAGCTCCTATCTCAGCTGGTGTTGCATCATCATTGCCCAGGGCTTTCTCCAAGGTCCTTCGTCGCGGGTCAGCCTTGTCGAGCTCATGCATGGCATGAAGGACGATCAATGTCTTCTTGCCGTTCCTTATATCATTCCCGACAGGCTTCCCCAGGACCTTCTCGTCCCCTTCCAGGGCAAGAATATCGTCCCAGATCTGGAAGCCAAGCCCAAGATAATGAGCGTACTCTTTCATGTACGCTATCTGGTCTCCTGTCCCTCCTGCGATCAGTGCGGCACCTTCAGCAGCGCACTCGAACAGGACGGCGGTCTTCTTCTCGATCATATTCATGTAGTCATCGACGCTAAGGTCTGCCGGGGAGATGTCCTCGAAGTCCATATCCTCCTGCTGGCCTTCGGCGATCAGCCAGACCGTGTTCGCGGTCAACTTGAACAGCCGCCTAGTGCTTTTAGGAGGGACATCGGTCTCGGACAGCACCTCGAACGCCCTGGCGAACATCGCATCGCCGGCAATGATCGCAGTTGGTACATTGTACAGGACATGTACCGCGGGTCTGCCACGGCGCGTCGCATCATTGTCCATAACGTCATCATGGACGAGCGTGAAATTGTGTATGATCTTAAAGGCTGGCAGGCGAAAGGTACAGCTTTCTTCCCTGCTTTTCCTATTGCCTCAGCGATGACCTCGGCCAGAACGGGTCGGAGCCTTTTACCGCCGGCGCTGGGGTAGTGCCGTACGGCTTTCATCAGCTTGGTGTCCTCGCCCTGAAGGTAAGACATGACCTGTACAGTCCGCGATCTTTGCTTTTTTTCCTATCTCCTTGACAATATCCATCTACTCATCCCCTTTAATGGGCCCAAGCCATTCCCTGGTCGGCCCAGTGATCATGATATCCTTTTTGCTCAGCTCCTTCACCGAGATCGAGCCGGTCAGGAACATCGCTGCTTTGAGCTCGTCGCGCATGAGCATCAGGCTCTCCTTGACAGCTTCGGACGACTCCATCGCATCCCTAAGGATGTATCGTGCCGTTCCAGCGCACTGAGCCCCTATAGCGATGCTCTTTGCGATGTGCAGTCCGTTCATTATCCCTCCGCTCGCTATCACTGGGAGACCGACATCCGCCCATACCACAGATACAGGCGCAGGTATTCCCCAGTCCCCGAAACGTCTCGCCGATGCGGGCGCATCTGATATCTCCCATTTTCCTGGACCGCTTGCTCTCGACCAAAGAGAAGCTTGTGCCGCTTGCGCCGGACACGTCCAATCCTCTTATCCCGATGCCTTTGAGCCTGACCGCAACATCATTGGAAATGCCAGCGCCGGTCTCTTTAACGAGCACGGGAACGTCCCTGCATAGCGAGCGGATGGCATCAAAGCAGCCTTTGGCCTTAATGTCGCCCTCTGGCTGCACGACCTCCTGTAGGTAGTTCAGATGCACCGCCATGAGGTCCGCGTCGATCATCTCCATAGCTCGGGACACATCATCCTTGCCGAACGCTCTCTTGCCCTTCTGTTCGATGAGCTGAGGTGCGCCTATGTTGCCGATGCGGAGAGGAATATCATAATCCTTGATAACCGAATAGCTCTTGATGTTACCAGACTCAAGGGCAGCTCTTTGGCTTCCGACCCCTAGTCCGATCTGTAGGTCCTGGCACGCTTCTGCCAGGTTCCGATTGATCTTCTCCGCTATGGAATAACCGCCCGTTATGGCAGTGATCATGAGCGGGAATGAGAGCTTCTTGCCGAACAAGTTGACAGATGTATCGATCTCATCCATGTCTATCTCTGGCAGTGAATTATGGATCAGCCTGATATCATCCCAATGATCATGTGCCGATGAAATATCCTCTTCCAGTGCGACCTGGATATGGTCGGCTTTCCGTTTCTCGATCTGCTTCATGTTTCACCACCAACTACCTTCGAGCCGATCACTTTCTTGCCCTTAAGGGCCGCCTCGAGCCGTCCTGGAGCATTTCCATTGATGACCACAGCATCACCGCCATGCTCGGTCATCCTTAGCATGCACTCCAACTTGCCGAAGATCGAGCCCGTGACATCGGTGCACCTGACGGTCCTCGGGAGGGACCTAAGGACCTTCCTGTCCACCCGCTCCATCAATCTTGCCTTCGGGTCGATCGTGGGGTCAGCGGTGAACACGCCATCTACATCAGTGCAGAAGACCATCCCCCTAGGGTGAAGTTCCTTGGCCAGAGCTTCCATGAGCTGATCCGCCTGAGCATATACCGAACTTCATATCCTTGTCCAATACCACATCGCCGAACGTCACTGGCGTGATCCCCAGGTCAAGATATCCTTTGAACTTCTCCATGTCAAGGGATGACAGTTTTCCGTTCCGCATCGTCGCGATAGCGGATGGAGGCAGGGAAGAGCCGGTACATTCTCGGCATCAAGCGCACGGAGCACCTTAAGGTCAAGCTCCCTTACATCGGCCAATACCTGAGCCAGCCCAGCGATCTGGGACTTTTCCTTGAACCCATGCTGCAGCTGGTGCTCTGACGCTACGACGTGGCCGAACGAGCCCGCACCATGCACAAGAACGACCGGTTCATTGGCGTTCTTGATCTCTCGCGCCAAGCGGACCATGGTGTCCTCTCGGAAGGTCATATACATTGATTTATCAGTTATGACGCTCCCGCCCAGCTTAACCAGCATCATCAGGATCTGCTAGAACATATGCTGGTAGATATTAACATTTTTCGAGCGAGAGCTCTAACTGCATTTTTCGCCCGATCCGCACCGTCGTCATTCCGGTGGGACCCATAATAGATAATGCCTTTGCTAAGGCACGGCAAGTCGCCTGGTGGAAGCAGGAAGCCCGGGCAGGCGTTCCACTGCTGATCGATCGAGAGATATTTCAGCAGAGGACGAAAATATACGCGGCCAACCTGGACGATCAAAAGAATATATGTCACGGAAAGCGCTGTGCGTTAGGTCGATCTCTCAGATATGTCCTTGATCATTGGATGCTCGAATCCCGCATTTCCTGCAGAACATGTCATCATCCTGCATTTCCTTTCCGCAGCTGCCACAAATGCGAGGGGCCAATCTAGAGCCGCATGCTGGACAGAACAGGTCGCCCTTCATAGCTTCCTTTCCGCACTTGCTGCATGTCAGAGGGCCATTATGGCCCACCACATTCGACGGGTCCTCAGCGTTTGCCGCACTGCTGCTCTTCAGCTCCACAGCGCTGCCCTTCTTATCAAGGTCGCATTCTGGATCCATGACCCGCTTGGCCCTCATCGCGGACCGGAGAGCCTCTGTATATTCGCCTTTACTGAAAGATAGCTTAGCAAGGTCCAGTTCTGCCAACGCCCTCATCCGTAGGTCCTGTGGTGAGCGTTCAACGAGGTCGTATACGGTCTCCATCATGAACTTGCTCTCAAGATAGTTCTCCGGTGCCCTCTCTTTGTTCTCCTGGAGAACAGGCGCTGGTCCGCTGGCATCCTCTTTGGAAATATGTCCGGCCGGCTCAGCCTTTTTTGATGATATAAGAATGTCCTTGGCTTTATTCGATAGGTCCTTGCAGCCTTGGATGTCATGGCGTTGAAGGGCGTTCTCTGCCTGGGTGAGCAGCATCTCAGCGCTCAGCACATCCCGTCCCTGCGAGCGGAGGGAAGAAGCGATGGCTTTCGTGGTCTCTAGGATGTTGTACGCCTCGTCCCTATCTTCTGTGACCTTTTCCCGCTCAGACCGCCTGCGTCTTATGATCTTTGCTTCAAAATAGATAATGATGGCAGAAACAGCCATTATGACCGCTATGATGGATAGCTCAAGAACAACATCCATTACTGATGACCGCACAGACCATGGATTAGATATTGATAAAGTTCACTGTGGAATAGAAGATGATAATAAAAAGTGGCTGACAGCGCTCCACGGTTCCCATGGGCTCGCGCACCATAGTACAACATGCAAACGTTGGCGGGCTTAACTTCCGGGTTCGGATGAGACCGGGTGTACCCCCGCCGCTTTGGCCGTCACACCAAAACAAGGGATGCGGTCATCGTATTTATACATTTTTGTTACTGTCTAATGAATTAGATATTCTTTCAGTAGATTATGAGATATGCCAGCATCGCCAATGCTGTGCCAAGGGCCATGGACATCGCATTCGTCCCTAGCTTTCCAACGGTACCTCTTGTCTCCAATGTAGCGCCGATGACCGAATCGATCATGCATCCCACTATCCCTGCGATCACCGGTATTATGATTATGATATCAAGCACGTCGTTTGGGTAGATCACTGCCCATCCGATGAAAGAGGCGACAATGGCCCCGATACAGCACCAGAAGGTCCCATATGCCGATACCCCACCGTTCGTACCAGGAGTTACTCGTTCCATTGTTGTGATCAGGAAAGTGCGATCAGAGAGAACGCCCAGCTCTGACGCGACAGTATCTGACGCTGCAACGCTGATGGAGGAGATGTATGCTATATTCGCTAGCGTGCTGCCGTTAGCACCCAACGCGAAGGATATTATCGCAACGAATGCTGGGACCATGCCATTGGCCAATACGTTCCGGTAAGTTCTCTCTCCTCTCTTTCCCTCTTGTATCCCCTTTTCCTTCTTGAGCTTGAAACGGAATTTTGTGACAATGAAGCCCAGAACAGCGAACACGATCAGTAATAACAGCCATTCTACAGAGCCCAGGATGCCGATCAGCATTCCTACAGCGAACGATGCTATAGCCCCGCTCCTAGTAAGAAGTCCGAACTTGTACGAGATCACGGATAGGACCGCACATAGCGATATAACTATCAATATCGACGTCCATCCGATCATCTACCCTTGATCGATAAGGTCCAATATCAATCTGTTGTAGGATAATAGAAAATATCAGATCTCGAGTTTGATATAGCAGTATGCCGGCGAACATGATGCCATTATCGAAGTGGCTCTATCATTCTCAAGATAGAGTGATCTGTGCCAGGTGGTCCAGTCGCTGCCACATATCCTTAGCAGTTAGCATATCTATATATGCGATCCATCCCGGCCTGTCGTAATTATCGATCCCAGGAATTAATTATTGTCATAGCTGGCTGATCCTAAAAAGGTCTCTAAAAGATCATTATAGATGATCGTAAAAGAAGTAATTAATAAGCAACATACCGTTGAAATCCTCAGGATGGGATGCAATGTACTTCGATATGATCAAACTAGCGTGCGATGTAGAAAGTAGGCGCGTTCTGACATTGACCGATGGCTCGCCACGGTCTGTTCGCGAGATCGCGGACCTGAGCGGTCTTCCTCTGGCAAGATGCTACAGACTCCTAAAAGAGCTAGAGGATAAGAAAGTGATAAGACGGACAAAATACAAAGGCACAAGAGGCGCTTTGTACATGAGCAATATCGGATCTATCCATTTATCGCTGGTCGATGACCGTTTGACCTTCGAGATAGGCTACAGGGATGGAACGAACGAAAGCAAGCAGTTGACCGCATCGGATATGGAGATACGGCGTCTCCCTCAGCGCGATCGCATTACTCAGAGCGTCCCTGATCTCGAGTCAGCTACGCCCTCGATCGCTTGATAAAAAGCATCAGCAAGCGTAGTGGTCTCTTCCTTAGTTCTTACAGGATGAACAAGGAGCCTTCCGCTCTTATAGAGCGTGATGTCGCTCCCATCCTTGACAGCTATCAGCATCAGTCCTTGGTCATCAACGGAATAGCCCGCTCTTTTTAGGACAGGGGCCACTTTCTCCAGGTCGAAACTTGCGGGCATCTGAGGGACGACCGACATTGCCTCATGCTGGCATAATCGAACGATCTTGTACTTCATCATCCCAGCTCCGCCCTGACCGATGCCCTGAACTCATCGATCGTTCCCTCGTTTATCAGCATGATATCGGCAAGAGCTATTAGCGAACCTAGGCCCCATCCAAGTTCTCGATCATCCCGCTCTAGGAAATCATCATATGTCCGGGGTGCATCGGCTCTCCCCCCTCTTCTGAAGACGGACGAACCTTTTGCCTGGGGAGGTATGGATAGCTAGTAGGCGAAGATCTTCGCCAAGTTCTTTCTTGAATATTGAAAGCTCCTCCAATCCTCTTGACCCATCGATCACTGTATCTTTGCCCTTCAAGAATGGTATGCAGCGTGCCGCCCATATGCCCATTCCGAATTTTTGCCGCTCTTCGGTAGCAAAACCGCCTATGCCTCTGTCGTTCGTCTGGATATTGCGCTTTGCAGCCTCGGACCTCACCACATCGCCCATCCTGATCACATCATAGCCTTTGGACAGAGCGATCTGAACGAGCTCTTCCTTCCCTGCACCTGGCATCCCCGTGATGATATATACCTTCAAATCGAACACCCTTGGTCCGCGGTCGCTTGACTAAGCGAGCGGGATGTCCCCCTGCATAAGCAGGATGAGATCTAGCATACGAACTGCCAAGGGATGCATAGTACTTTCGGTGACCTCCCTGTGAGGTTCTTGCGATAAGTGCTACGCATTGTTACAGTGTTCATATACAGGTCCTGTACTTCCTAAATGATCGTAAGGGCAGAATATATCGTGAACAAATGGCAGATGAAAATGCTGACCAAAGTTATGCGACCAGCTTGTTCGGATAGGAGGCGTGCCATAAGGTCAGGACAGTTCATTCCTTATTTCCCAGATCATCCATATCGCTGTGGTCATTTTTTGATATTACGTTCCCTCGATCATCTTCATCGAATATCTTGCAGGTAATTGATCTAGAAAAGAATCAATACATGTAGATAGGTTATAGCCCTAGGAGGGTAGAAAATAACCATAAAATGGGCGACCAAACGGGGCGATAGGTTGGAGGACTACATGGTCGATCTAAAGCCTGGCCGATTGCGAGGCCTGCATATAAAAAAGGAATGGATATCTCACCCTCTCGATGATTGGAAAAGCGATGGGGTCCTTCACTGGCCAAAGTGGGGCAGTAAGGCTAGTCTAAGGAACGGCAGACTGCATGTCCATGATATGGGTGACAGGTATGATCTGCATATGGACCTGGTGGACTTCAAGGAACACCCCATGAAACATGTCGTGATGGATTGTTATAAGCATCTGTTCCGTCTGTTCGTCATACTGATATCGCTCTTCGCCGTTGGGTGGACGATGATATTAAAATTATGAATTGATCTGTCCCTCAACGCGAAGCGTCCCGACCTACCAGCTTTCGCATGCCGCTCCTAATGTGCGTAGTGGTCGCCTGTCCAGAACCTCAATTTTCAGTCGTTCCGGCGAACTGTTCTCGAACGTTCTTGCAAAGAGCATCATGCATTCTCGATGTCATTCTACATCTTGCGAGGCCTTTTCTTTGCATAAGTTAGGTTACTTATTCTCATCGATCGTAAAGACCACCTAGATAGATCATTGGACACCATCATGATCCTTGGTTGTTGATCGATGAGCATGCGCAGGGTCAAGAAAAAAGACTGGGCAAAATACGAACGTTCGTATATTATCTATATTGATCCTATCATTAAATTGATAAGATATCGATATCGGAACGGTAGGTTTTTTTATATAAGTGCAATATACAGCAGAGGAGCCCCGTGGACCTTCTCCAACTTCCCCACCATTTTCTTATCTTCGGGGCTCCACTTTATTCCTTACCTATCATCCAATTACGATAGGTTCAGTGAGCATGGTATATGCTCCTTTATCTGCCGTACCGGTTTTGCTGATATAGGCAGGGAACCTCTAGCTTTTTAAGGATATCGGAAGGAAGTACCCTAAGAGCAGAAGAGCGCGGGAATGAATATGAATGGAACGAAGGCTCTTTTTGATACATTAATAATGTTAAGGGATCAGGATACTTTGTTAGGATAATCGCTTCTTAAAATGTTCGTTCATACCTAATTATAAAAGAAGTAAATTCATGAGAGAACTAGGGCCTCATTACACGTGGATAATGACCACTGGAACATTAATATTAGCGAGCACAGGAACGTTTTTAAGTGTTGCTTTTCAATTGTATCAGCTATAAAAGAAAGTGGAGAATAGCCGAACCTGGCATTCCTGACATTCGATGATCTGAAGGATGCGAGGGAAGATCATAACGGAAGACCTGGGCTTGAGGTTCTGATCAAGCCAAGCTGTGGTAGATTGATATGAGGCAAGCAACCCAAGCTAATGTTGAAGCATCGGGACCAAGATTCATACGATGGTTCAAGGAGATAAGCATAGAGGATGTGCCATCCGTCGGCGGAAAGAACGCCTCTTTGGGTGAGATGTACCGAGAGCTAACTAGCAAAGGGGTAAAGATACCCAATGGGTTCGCCACAACTGCAGAGGCCTACCGTTATATGCTTTCCTCTACAGGGATAAAAGAAAGGATGGAGGAAGCTCTTACAGGCGTGGATAAGAAGAACACCAACGATCTTGCTGTTCGCGGGAGCAAGGTCCGCAACCTGATATTGGCAGCTGGGATACCTGATGATCTTTGGAATGAGATCAAGGATGCTTATGACCAGCTCTGTGAAGAGTATGGGGAGAACACCGATGTGGCGGTCAGATCATCTGCGACCGCCGAGGACCTGCCGACAGCATCCTTTGCTGGGCAACAAGAAACATACCTTAATATTCGTGGTTACCCCGCTCTGAGGGAGGCTTGCAGCAAATGCTATGCTTCATTATTCACAGATAGGGCCATCTCATATAGGATCGACAACGGGTTCGGTCAGTTCGACAGTTGCACTTTCCATAGGCATTATGAAAATGGTCAGGTCCGATCTTGCATCTAGCGGGGTCACGTTCACTCTGGACACTGAGACGGGGTTCAAGGATGTTGTGTTCATCACTGCTTCTTACGGGCTTGGGGAGAATATCGTGCAGGGTGCGGTAAATCCCGATGAATATTATGTGTTCAAGCCCACATTCAAGGAAGGCTTCAGATCAATAATCAGGAAAGAGCGAGGGGAAAAAAGAGAAAAAAATGATCTATGGCCAGGGCGGGACCAAGGAGCTCACCAAGAACATAGAGGTACCACTAGAGGACCGTCAGCGGTTCTGCCTGAACGATGATGAGATCCTTGAATTGGCCTCATTCGCTGTCATCATAGAGGATTATTATTCCAAGAAGTTAGGCCACTATATGCCTATGGATATCGAGTGGGCAAAAGATGGGGAAAGTGGCGAGCTGTTCGTCGTTCAATCAAGACCTGAGACCGTTCAATCACAAAGATCCAAGGATGTCATAGAGACTTTCGTGCTCGAGAAGCGAGGGAAATTGCTTGCTCGCGGACGCAGCGTCGGCTCTAAGATCGCATCCGGAAAAGCAAGGGTGATCAAGGAGGTCTCCGATATGCATGACTTCCATCCAGGGGAGAATCCTTGTGTCCAATAATACCACTCCTGACTGGGAGCCCGTCATGAAGATAGCAGCGGCCATAGTCACCAACCTGGGTGGAAGAACGTCGCATGCTGCCATCGTAAGCCGGGAGCTCGGGATACCCGCGGTGGTCGGCACCGGTGATGCAACTCAGAGATTGAGCGATGGTGACGTTGTCACAGTGAGCTGCGCGGAAGGCGATGATGGGTTCGTTTACGAAGGTGCGCTGCCGTTCAGGATAGAGCGGACCAAGGTCACCGAGATGCAGCGACCACAGACAGAACTGATGATGAACATGGGCAATCCCGATGAAGCGTTCGGTCTGTCCTTCATACCCAATGACGGCGTCGGGTTAGCCAGACTTGAGTTCATCATCAGCAGCTACATACGTATCCATCCTCTGGCTCTTCTGCATCCTGATAAAGTTCTTGATAAAGGGGAACGGGATAACATCGAGCATCTCACGTCAGCGTACAAGGATAACGAGAGGTACTTCGTAGAGACGCTGGCCTATGGGATGGCAACGATCGCTGCGGCGTTCTACCCTAAGGACGTGGTGGTACGGTTCAGCGACTTCAAGTCCAATGAATACGCCAGCCTTATAGGTGGAAAGTACTTTGAACCTCAGGAGAACAACCCGATGCTGGGGTTCAGGGGAGCATCCAGATACTACTCGGACCGTTATCGCGAAGGTTTTGCTCTTGAATGCGAAGCGGTCAAGATGGTCCGGGACCGGATAGGATTGATCAACCTCGTGCCCATGATCCCGTTCTGCAGGACGATGAACGAGGCGCAACAGGTGCTCCAGGAAATGAGCAAGAACGGGCTCAATAGGGGGGAGAATGGCCTGAGGATATTCATCATGGGCGAGATACCTAATAACTTTCTGCTCATCGATGAGTTCTCTAAATATTTTGACGGTTTCTCCATAGGTTCCAACGACCTCACTCAACTGGTGCTAGGCATCGATCGTGACTCGGATATCCTTGCCAAAGAGTTCGATGAAAGGGACCCAGGTGTGCTGAGCGCCATGTCGATGATAGTAAAGGGAGCTAGGCGGAACGGCAGGCACAGCGGAATATGCGGCCAAGCACCTAGCGACTACCCAGAGATCGCTGAGTTCTTGGTGAAGGAAGGGATAGATTCCATCTCAGTGGACCCTGATACTCTGATGACGACCACGGTGAACATATTGAAGCTAGAGGAGAGGCTGGGTAGGAAGAAGAGGGGATAGGGAGGCCGTACCTGTTAGGTGGCGAAGTATGAGCAGTAGCCCATTATGGACAGGCCTTAGGAAGGCCGCTGCCTTTCCAACAGTATGTCCAGTGGCTCCGATAGAGGAAAAAGGTCGGATGGAAAAAAGGAAAGTATTCGATAGGTCATATTATTTAGGATGGGTCATGCACGCAATTGGTCATAGATCCGTTTCGTACCTGGCAATGTCCTTCCGATGTTCGGGATCGACGATCGGTAAGGCGCGCATGGCCCCTTAGGGGAGGCCGCTCATGGATCTCAAATATCTGAATAAGGAACTAAGTGACTATGTAATGGTCCCATCGGGGAAGAAGGTCGATCTTAATGACTATGATACTGAGTGGGCCCCTAATGATGTGGTCAAGAACGAGGACAAAGAGGTACTTAAGGATGACACCAAGAAGGCACTGGAGAAGAACATCAAGGAGCTATCAGATGCCCAAAAACTGCTATGGGCCAGCGATGCATACTCCCTCTTGATAGTCCTGCAGGGCATGGATGCAGCTGGTAAGGATGGGACCATACGGCATGTGATGTCGGGCGTGAACCCTCAAGGATGCCAAGTGGTGAGCTTCAAGTCTCCCTCCGAGGAGGAGCTGCTCCATGATTTCCTTTGGAGGGTATCCAAAGTACTTCCTGAGCGTGGAAATATAGGGATATTCAACCGTTCCCATTATGAGGAGGTATTGGTCGTCAGGGTCCATCCTGAGCTGTTGAAGGCTGAAAGGATATCCCCAGGGCAGATAGACGATAATTTGTGGAAGGAGCGCTATCAGAGCATCAACGATTTTGAGCATCATCTTGTCAGGAATGGAACTGTTGTGCTGAAGTTCTTCCTGCACATCTCCAAGGAGGAACAGAAGAAGCGCTTACTGAAACGTTTGGAGGACCCGGAGAAGCAATGGAAACTGTCAGCGTCGGACCTTTCTGAAAGAGCATACTGGAAAGAATATCGCAAGGCCTATGAGGATACCATGGGAGCGACCTCGACCCCATGGGCCCCTTGGCATATCATACCTGCTGACCATAAATGGGTGGCCCGTGCCTTGGTAGCGGAGGTCATCACATCAAAGATACAGTCATTGCACCTTGAATATCCGAGGCCGAACAAGGAGCAGAGAGAACTTCTAGAGCGGTCTAAAGAGGAGCTTGAGAAAGAGTAAGGCCGTCATGAACGGCAAAGTCCTTTCAAGCAAATTTCAAGTTGGATATACGAGCGATGACAGTGCGACCGAGAGTGTATGTCCGTTGGTCTTGCATTGCCTGCATTTTTTTAGAGGAGGGGATCCAGATCCTGTCTTCGAACAGTGCTCGGTCATGCACCCAGTCCTCTTTTCTTGACTGGGTGATCAAGGAAGCGTGCTCCAGGATGGACCAATATGTTGGTATCGTGCATAATACCGACCATTTTCGCCCAAAATGGTGGAGATCAGTATATACCAGAGATTGAAAGTAAAATAAAATAAATGGCCAGGATGAAAAAGGGAGAGGAGGACCAGGGCAGATCGTCAGCTCAAGGGTCGGTCCAAGATTATGAAAAGATGACGATAGATGACACTTTCACAAAGCTGTCCAGCAACGCTAATGGGTTAACGGATGCAGAGGCTAAAGACCGTGTAACAAGATTCGGTCCCAACGATATAGCGGAAAAGAAGGCCAATCCTGCCCTGAAATTCCTCGGTTATTTTTATGGTCCAATACCAATAATGATCATGGTGGCAGTTATCCTTTCTGCCATCATTGGTAGTTGGGATGATTTTTTCATTATCCTAGCGCTTCTGTTCTCGAACGCTTTTGTAGGTTTTTACCAAGAACGGAAGGCAGGTAACGCTATCGAGCTGTTGAAACAAAAGCTTGCTCTGAACGCCAAGGTGCTCCGGGATGGCAAATGGACGCAGATACCTTCAAAGGAACTTGTCCCTGGTGACGTGGTCCGAGTGCGTCTTGGTGATATCGTTCCAGCCGACATAAAGCTCATCAAGGGGCAATATCTCGATGTGGACCAATCAGCTTTGACAGGTGAATCGCTGTCCGTTGAGAAGGCTAAGAATGACATAATCTACTCAGGTTCGATAGTCCGTAAAGGCGAGATGGATGCTATTGTGGTCGCGACCGGCCCGTACACTTATTTCGGGAAAACCACAAAACTGGTCGAGGAAGCAAAGACACCTAGTCACTTCCAGCGGAATGTAGTGAAGATCGGGAACTACCTGATAATCATCGACGTCATCCTTGTGACGATCGTATTCATAACAGCGATACTACGCCAGGAAAGCATCCTGGATACATTGCAGTTCGCTCTCGTACTTACCATCGCCGCCATACCGGTCGCCTTGCCCGCCGTGCTCTCTGTCACAATGGCGGTCGGTGCGACATCTCTAGCCAAAAAGGAAGCGATCGTGAGCAAGCTGGTGGCCATCGAAGAGATGGCGGGCATGGATATACTTTGCTCGGACAAAACGGGGACCATAACCCAGAATAAACTGACGTTGGCCAAGGTCATAGGATATAACGGCAAAAGCGAGGATGATGTTCTTCTGAATGCAGCCCTCGCATCCCGCGCAGAGGACAAAGACCCTATAGATGATGCAGTCCTGAAAAGCGCCGGTCCTGTGGACAGAGCAAAAGAAAAGTTCGGCAGTTATGAGATCGAGGAGTTCGTTCCGTTCGACCCCGTGATCAAACGTTACCGAGGCTAAGATCAAGAGCGAAGGTGCGGAGTTCCGCGTTACCAAGGGTGCGCCGCAGATAATCTTGGATATGGTGAAGCCAGATGAACAGGTCAGGGCCAAGGTACAAAAGGATATCAAAGACATGGCCGCCATGGGTTATCGGGCGCTAGGAGTGGCACGCCAGGACAAAGGATCATGGCAGTTATTGGGAGTGATCGCTCTGCACGACCCACCTCGGCCAGATTCCGCGGAGACGGTCCGTAAGGCAAATGAGATGGGGCTCGAAGTGAAAATGGTCACCGGCGACCATGTTGATATCGCCAAGGAGATCGCCAAGGAGGTCGATCTGAGCACGGATATCATCCCATCAAGCGCGTTCACAAAGTTGTCAGACAAGGAGGCAACTGAGGTAGTGGAGAAGGCAGGGGGTTTCGCCGAGGTCTTCCCTGAACATAAATATCGCATTGTCGACCTACTACAGAAAAAGGGCCACATCGTAGGAATGACAGGTGATGGGGTCAATGACGCTCCAGCTCTGAAAAAGGCGGATGCAGGGATAGCAGTGGAAGGCGCTACCGACGCCGCCAAGTCAGCAGCGGACATAGTCATAACCCGTCCAGGCCTCGGCGTGGTCATCGATGCCATCATTGAGAGCAGGAAGATCTTCCAGAGAATGATCAACTACTCGATATATCGTATATCTGAAACTATCCGGGTGTTGTTCTTTATTACCCTTTCCATAATCGTATTCGAGTTCTATCCCATTACCGCTTTAATGATCGTTCTTCTTGCTTTGCTGAACGATCTGCCTATATTGACGATAGCATTCGATAACGTATCATACTCCGCCAAACCAGAAAAATGGGACATGCGCACGCTCCTATTGGTAGCTACATATCTGGGTATGATCGGCGTGATAGAGTCGTTCATCGTCCTTTATATTGGACTGAATGTGTTCCACCTCAGTGCCTCTTCCCTTCAGTCGTTCATATATCTCAAGCTGTCCGTAGGTGGTCATCTCGTTCTATTGGTCGCTCGTACCAAGAAGTCATTCTGGTCAGTGAGGCCGGCACCTCAGCTGCTCTTAGCGATAATCTTCACACAGACCACCGCTACATTGCTTGTCATTTTCGGCATATTGTTACCTCCATTAGGCTTAGTCTATGTTGCTTTCATATGGATCGAGGGCCTGGTCGTGTTCGTGATCACGGATTATCTGAAGGTCGGGTTATACGACCTCTTGATCCGTAGACAGAAAGTGGCTGTGGGTATAGCTCCTTCTGAGGTCGGACCATCCAAGTAGGGCTTGCCGTGCAGAGGTATCGATCTAGGAGCTCATCGAAAAGAATGCCAGCCCGTCGGAGAGTTTATTTATATGCGCGAAACGAAAATATCAGAATATGTATTATAGAGAAGGTAGCAATGAGCGGGAGTCCGAGCCAGAGATAAGCCCGTCACCCAACGCACCTTCGCTTGTCAAACTTGTCCATCACGCCACCCTGTTCAGGGCCAAAGTGCTGAAGAAAGAGAATCCAGATGCATGGATAAATCAGAGTTTCTTTGATGATGAGCCACGAGCTACCCTCTGGCTTGTATCAAAAGGTGGCATAGTCCTATCAAAAGAGTTCGTGGAAACTGGATTCTCAGCTGACAAGCCGGATCGCGATGAGGAGTACATGACCGCAGCGATGAGATACGGGCACATAGCTATCCATTATCCTGGTCTGATCATGCCAAAGGAATATGTCATCGATCGTATCGCGAGCCTATGGGTCAAGATGAGCAATGAAGGGATAGAAGGGGTCATGATCCAGGGATTCTTGTATGATGAGGCAGGCCATACCATGCTTGAGATATGATCATACGTTATCTTTTTCCATCTTTTTTTATATGCCTCTTGATATTGTTCAGAATAGAGATAGGACGACGATCATGGAATGGATGATTTGAAGATCGGACCGCTTGTAGAGACTACTAACTGGTCCCTAGGATCGGGCAGCTTGCGCGGCTTGCGCACCGGCGCAAACCCGGCGTTCAGCCGGTAGGCCAGCGCCGGCCCAAAGATGAATCCCCGCGCCTCGATGCCCAGCACCAGGTCGATCTTGCGGTCGATATAGTGCGCCGCCAGCGCGTCGATCAGCTGCGCAAAGCCGGTTTTATCCTTCAGCAGGGTGGTGATGTCGTAGAAGAGAATTCCCGGCTTGGGGAAATCGGGCACGGTGCGCACCAGTGCCTTCAAAGCTTCCACGTTGACGGGCTTCATGGTTTCGTTGGGCTTGACTGCTTCGGGCATGGCTGCTTCCGCTCCTCGGTTTGGGTTGAAGACAAGGCTTCAAAAAATGTGCGGGAAGGGAACAGGCGGGTAGGCAGCCCGGCTTCTGATTGAGTAGTATTAGTTGCAGCAGGTACGGGTGCAGATCTACTTAAGCTAGATGCCGTAAAAGGTATTTCTTGATTACGCGTTCCTGATAATGTTTGCTGAATATGTGCGAATATCTCATTGTTGTTCGTAGTGGTAAATAGTAGATTATACAACCCTTCTTCTGTACTCAAAAAAGTTGGCGCAGATGGAGAACTTGTAGTAACCGGAAATGTTATAAAATTATGTTTACCCTGATTGGTTGAATCAGCAAAATCAACATGATTAACATCTATTAAAGTTTGAATTGCCTGAAAGTTTCCCAATAAATCGCCTTGAGAATTTCTAAGTTTGTTGGATGGCTGAGGAATTGCGAATTATAGGCCATAATCTTATCCTAATCAATTTATTTTAAAAAAACTTAAATTATATTAATAGCTATTAAAAGAACCCAAGAACCACCAAACCAACCGTTATTACCATAGGAACCAGAAGGATTAGTGTCTTCGCTATATATCGATGCAGTACGCTGTGTAGTGTTCTGAACAATAGTTCTCCTAAGTATTAAAGCTTCTTGCTCTTTAAACTCAGGAAATATGAAAGCAACGCTATCTAAGATCCATACGATCTTCAAATATTTTTTATGCGCAGCCATAAGCAATATATTGCCACCATTCAGCCAATTTAGGCATATCGCCTGATGCCATTAATTCAGTAGGTCGTTTATAAACTTCCATTTCAACTTTATAAGCTTGATCAGGTACTGGTCTAATAGTAAATACACCATCATAAAATAGAATTGCGAATGGTCTTGATGTTGCCACCAATAAAACCTGACTATTAATTTGCTGACCTGTACCAGGAGCCGTTGGAAACGTAATAGAAAAATAACCTGTTAGATAATTAATATATCCATATGGTTGATTTATATTGTCAGGAGTAGTATTAGGAATAGTCAAAGCTCCTATATCAATAGTATAAGGAACATCAACCAATGTTAATGTATTATTATCACCATCAATAGAATTGAATAATACGCTGCCTCTATTAACTATAGTTCTCTTACGAGACCTCTACAAAGGGCTGAACAT
>CAVSDP010000030.1:0-10559 GCA_963726655.1 Methanomassiliicoccaceae archaeon | reverse complement strand
GATGACCGCCCTATTATAATACTGTAGTTCCTCATTGAGCGTGTTGATCTTCAGGAATGCTATGAATCCCATCGTCTGTGCCGTTCCCCAGTACCCGTCCGTGTTCCGCTTAGAGTTCTTGCACTTGAGCTCCTTGCAGACGCGCCCTGTTGAACCGGGACCTTGTTATCGAGGCCTCTTTCCTTTCCTTAGGGGTCCCGTCCTCGAACGCCTGCAGATAAAGCCGCCTCATGACCCTCCCCATCCTGCTTTCCATCGATTCCGACATCTCGATACCTCCTATGATGTGTTTGATTATCAGTGCGTGTGTCCGGTCAAGCTTCATTTCCCCGTGAACTCACTTTTCCTGTCCCTGGCGCTCCTTCGGGAGCGCCTACAGCGGAACATGCAGCAGCCCTTCGGCTGGAGCGACGCCCTTCGCGACTTTCGGACAGGAATAAATGGTAAAGCGAAGGAAATCAACGATTTCCGATGGAAATATCGATGAAGCCAGTCCTGCGTATCGTAATATGAGCTCTCAACCTTTTCTAGGATACCGAGGAATGGCGGTCATCCGGCCCCTTCCTCTCCTTTTTTCCGTTCCAGTGGAAATGCTGACACGCGCACGCTCAACATTTCTTGTAGCGCTTCTTTGCGAAGTGCTAGCCCTAGCTACGCTTAGGACAGTGAGAAGTGAAGCGCCGACCGTTGAATATCCTACGGTCGAGCGCAGAATGAAAAGGCGTCTATTGGCGCGAGACTAGATGAAAGAACTACGCCTAGGGACGTCATATTCCCCCTTTACGAGCTCGAGCTCGTCCGCTGATCCGATAATTATGAGAGCTCCGTGCGCCTCCGCCGCATAGAACCTTTGAGCCTCAATACCTAGTGTTCTAGCTTTTTGGAGATAAAGCGTTACTGCCCCGTCAGGGGCACTTTCTTGTCTCGCCAGATAACAGAGGGGTCCAGATCACCGCTCCGTCCACTGTTTTGTCTGGCTTTCCTCGTATTTTGTACCATTTTTGGTTAAGGGGTGTATTTTGGTATCTGGCATATACGTTCATTGTCTCGCTCATATCCTCGAAGTCCAACCCAAGGTATCTTATCGTTGTTCGGGTGTCTGCATGCCCAAGTCTTAGCTATCTGTTCTAGTCTTGCACCGCTACGGTACATCATCCTACCGCATGTTCGTCTTAGGTCATGGTTCGTGAAATATATCCCGACCTTGCCCCTAACTTAGCCAACATCTGATCAATTGCTGTCTTTTTGTATGGATAAAGTCCACCATTTCGCTCATAGATGAACAATTCATCCGGTACTTTGACTTGAGGGTTCTTATGTCTAGCCTTGTTTATGCTTGGTTGTCTTACGTTCCTGATGTAGTCATCCAGTATGATCGCTGTTTCGGGATGCCATGATATTTGGCGGTATTTTCCTCCATTGCGTCCCTTACCATGTATCTGGATGTACTTCACCCGTCCCGAAGAGAACGAACCCATCTTTAGGCGTAACAGCTCTATGCGTCGCATCCCAAGGTCCAGTTCACAATGGACTATCATCCTCTCGATGCCTTCCGCCTTGCTTCGGATTAGTCTTGCTTGATCATCCTCTAACCATCTAACCCTCGTTGGCGATGTATCCCCAAAGGAGATATGCAGCTTATTCATCTCTGGGTTCCTGGCCCATTTAAGGAAACCCAGCATAATCTTTATCTGGTTCTCCTTGTACCTGTTCGAGCCAGTAAAATATTCATCCCTCAAGAACTCTAGTTCTTCACGTCTTATCTTCCTAGGGTTTGTCGTATAGCCAAAATCGTTTAGCGCTGTGAACATGGCGCGAAGCGACCATTCATATTTATGAATCGTGTCCGGCGCTCTGTCCATATCCACCAGCTCTCCCAAATACTCCTTCAGTTCTTGTTCGAAGGCGTACAATGGTCTTACCATTAGTAGCCCTCGATCAGCGAATGGACGGCTAAGGTCGTAAACTTATCGTCCGATTGTGTAGCCCTTGTATTAAGGGATGAACTAAAGGAGCCTGGCCTCATTTACTGTTTTAGCACCCCTTTTTGTATCCTGTCCCTTCGTAGCCTCTGCTTGACCGCCTGATGGCTTAATCGAAGATGCTGAGCGATCTGCCTGAGGCTAAGGCCTTGTTCCCTTAGCGATATTATCTCCTTGGTCCTAGCCGGGTTCGGTGGCCTTCCTAGCTTCTTGCCTTGGGACCTAGCCCTTGCTAGACCATCCTTGGTCCTCTCCCTGATAAGGTCCAATTCTAGTTCTGAGACTGCCCCTAGAACGGTAAAAAGTAGCTTTCCGGCTGGGGCTTTCTGATCGATTTCCTGATCCCGAGCATATCAGTTCGACCCCATGCCCTCGCATTTCCTCAAGGATGTTCAAAAGACGCCTTGACGATCTAGCTAGACGGTCTATCCTTACTACAAGTATAGCATCGAACCGTCTAGCTCTTCCATCCTTGATCATGCGGTCAAAGGCAGGTCTTGAGGTCTTTGCTCCACTAGCATAGTCAATATAGGTCTCGAATATGTCCCATGAATGTCTTTGGACGAAATCCCTTAACTTTATGAGCTGATTCTCAGGATTCTGGTCCTTATCATGGGTTGATACCCTGGCATAAAGAGCGACCTTCATGTATGACCCTCCAGCCCAAGGTTCTTCAGCACAATGTCATCAAAGGTCAAGATCATCTTGCCATGCTCTATGCTGCTCTTTTTGGCGTTGACCCCTTCCTGCCAGCCTACCTCACGTTTCAGGATGCTGAACCGTTGCTTAGATAGGTCCTTCTGGCCTTTCTCCCTTAGGGATTGATTGATGACCATCCTTAGCTCTTCTGAGCTGGCTGCTATAGTAATCTGAGCATCGTCTAACCCAATGTAGCATCATGAGCATCCTGCCTTCTGGCGAGGAAGGAGTTCACGATTCCCTTTCTGTCTCGAGGGGTCCTCGCTCACCTGTCCCTCGACTATCTCCTTGATAGATTGTTCCAAACCCCAGCCCATTATCCTATCGATCTCTAGCAGGATAGCAGCCTGCTGTACCCACGGCCCAAGGCTGGTTTGATAAGGTCTAGTTTTTCCCCAAAAGCCTCGCTTTCCATATCCGACTGGACCCAAGCTTGAGGGGTCATGCTGACGCTTAGAGCGCTCTGCTCAAGCTGTTTAAGCTTCGGACTTATCTAACTTCAACCATGCCTTGACATCCTTTAGCTTGCCATCCATGAAAAGCGCGCTAATAATAAGGCTAGGGTCCTTGCTCGATGGCATACTGATGACAAAGCATCTGGACCTAGTGCATCATCTATCTCTCCCCTAAAGTTGAAGACCTTTGGACCGCCGATATTGGTCTCGACAACTTCCCACTGGTTACCTTTTCGTTCGCTAAGTTTTGCTTTCGCATCCCATGAGTTGCCCATCCTTAGGATCGTCCCGAGTGCATCATTAGTAAGTTTCTTAGCATCGATCTCATCTATGCCCAAGGTCTCTCCGCCATCCATCATGCGCTTTAGCGCAGAGGGAGTGATACTAGTGATCATCTCTCCGTTGTGGGCAATATAGACGGATGCCCTGGTCGCCGTGGTCTTACCGGAGGATTTCGCACCATCGAACGCTAGATAAAGACATACATTAGAGGGAAGAAAACCCCTCATATATGTTTGAGCTGCCCAAAGAAGAATGGTATCATGATCAAGGTCGGAATTGAGCTGAAGGACCCTTTTGAAGTTCATAATGGCCTCCTCTTTGTTCTGACAGGCAGAGGGCGGATCTATCGGCTCTTCTGCTGCCATTTGATTCACTCATCCTCTTTGATCGGAACTATCCGAACTTCACCGTTGTATACCAGTTCTACCAGCTGTCCCTGTTCGATGTCCATCCCTCTCGTCCAATCCTTTGGGAGGATCACCGCAAGCGAACTTCCTAATTTGATGATCTTAGATCTTCTTCTATTCATATTTGGACTTAAGTCTACATTAATATAAGGATAAAACCTATCTCAGGATAGTTATTATGGATAGTAATACACCTGGAAAATGGACTACATCAGAGGTCGTGAATGCGATTGTTACGTCCTTCTTGATGAATGACAGTAGTGCTGATAATTCTCCATCCCTTCGTAAATGTGGATATTAAGAGGGAAGTTGCTAAAACCCGACCGATCGAGGATAAAATATTGTCGAAAGCTCTTGCTGCGATGGTATCCAATGGATCATTGGCTAAGCGTAAGGATGGACGAGAGGTCTGGTATACGTTGAACATAGTCCTGGATAAAGATAGATTGATCAAGGCAGCATCCGAAGTGGATAGGACGAGAATTAATATTGCTTCACAAGTTGGAGCCATAGGTGACCCAGAAGAAGGGAGAATGTTCTATGGGATCCCAGAACCATTAACTGTTCAAGTTAGCCACAAGTTGATAAGAGCGGGTAAGAAATTTCAGAAAAATGTTGAAGACATTATCTGGGATGAGTATGGCGGGTTTCTCGATAAAGTGAGATCAAAGGTCAATGGTAAGACTTCAGAAAAAATATTAAAGGATGGCATAGATAGCTTAGAAATTATTTTTTCTGAGTTTTTGACGATTAGGTCAAGAAAAAAGGCAGGAGAGTTTTTTCTTCAATTGGCCGATTCGGCTAGTCCTGGGTCAAGAACAAATATTTTTCAATCGGTACTAACTCAATCCCGCATCGGGAAGTCAGAGTACGAAGATGCGCAGATTAGGTATTGGGCCAAAGTTAACAACATCTCATTTGACGAGATGAAGATACATTGGGAAGAATCCAAAAAACGCTGGTCAAACGTTAACGCCCTAAGACAAGTAATGAACAATAGGGACCGAAAATGGTTCGATCAAAAGCTGTCCGATTTCATTGTTATGTCAAGCAGTTTAGTAATGGTCATCTTTTAGTATCTTCGGTATGCTCAGTACGTTATCCCTGCTGAACCAGCATTGAAATCATACTGAACTGTACCGTTTATACCGATAAAATCGCTTAAGTTGTGCTTCTAAGGTGCTTCGGAGGTGCTTCTGGAGGCTTACAAGGCGCTTCAAAGGTGCTTCCAAGGCGGGTCTATATAGTATGACCTTGACTTTGTAGGTAGGGAAGGAAAGATTGAAAAATTAGAATAAGATAACGACTTAGGAGCACTTGATGAATCTAAGTCCATCAGTTAATAAAAGAGTCAAAAACATAATATTCTTTGCAATAATAATTTATGCAACAATCTTCATAGTTCTCGCAGCCGCGGTAATAATCTTCATAGTTGCTACCAATGTTAAACTAACAACGGATCAATGGATTCAAGTCGGATTACTTATTGTTACGGCCACCGCGCTCTTCGTGTCTATATATTTTAATATAATATCTATCCGGGAAACAAGGAAAGAGGCGAAAAGGGTAAGGATTAGTGCACATATTGTTAACAAGGATTATCAACTAAATGAATACAATCACTCGGATATAGTTGGCAGATTAAACCTTGTAATAAAGAATGATGGGCCAGGTATTGCTCACAATATTAAAATCGAGAACATCTCAGTGGATGGCACTCCTAATGAAGACATAGCAAAACAAATTGTTTCTGCCCTAAATAGTATTCCGTTTATCAAGTATGGCATAAACTATCTAGCCCCGCCTAACTTTCTGGAGGAGGAGATAATTGAGATAGATTACATCAACAATGATGCTAACTATCATTTTACTCTCAATTCCCGTTATATTTTTATAAAGAATGATGATTTTCCAAAAATAACAATCAAATTTACAATATACTTTAGCGACTCTGACAATAATCCCTGCCCTAAGCAAGATGTTTCTCTTACCCTAGGAACGTACCTTCATTTGAAACAATTTTAATCATTTAAGACATGACTGAACTCGATTAGTACATGATACATTTTATAGGCGGTTATATCGAAATGACAAAAAGATAAGAAAAGGTTTTGATTATTTTTCATAGCTTCGAACAATACTGTTGTACCATTCTTGGTACAATTGAGGGTTTGGCCAGATGGTTTGTTGAGCTGAAATCCCCATGTGTCCTTCCTTTCCTACGCCCGATGGCCAGCATGCATCGACGGCAACCATCTAAACTTAACATAATATCCATCCCCTGATCATCATCCTCGTTTTGCGGGGGATTTCTGCGATATCGTGCATTATGCACAATCAGTAGCATTAGTCTTGAACGGATCGAAGGCCGTCGCGGACATCAAGGATTTCGTGGAGATGACCTTCCGCTTCATGGAGGGCCGAAGGACCATCCACAAAGTGAGGCGAAAAGGGGTCCAAGGGCGTAGTGACTGGTTATTCCTGATTTAATTGCATGTCGGGGCATAGAGCAAAACTCATGAGAATGAAAAGTTGCTTGGAAGAGGTTCTAATAAAAAAAGCATTAAAAGGTTTAGAGGTCACTGATCGCGTCCAACGAATTCCTCGTATAGCCGAACTGCTCGGGAGCTGCTACGATACTCGCTTTTGTAGCGAGTGGCAGGGAGCTGGCCCTGAGATGCACGAAGGGCTAGGTATTTTCCAGTATATCCGGTACCCTTAGCCAGTTCAGTGAGTGATTGCAGCTCATCGTCACCAGTCCCAAGTTTGGCCAATAGGTCGATCAATGTTGCTCCCACCCGAGCTTGCATGAATGTGGTGATCGGTGCAAAGTTCCCTGAACTCCCTACGTCCAGGGCCTTAATGTATCTCTTACGGTCTTCGGGCAGGATTTGAACCGGAGGCCAACTATGCTTTAGGAGATGCAGATTTAGCAATAGCCTCCCCACTCTCCCATTCCCATCGCCGAATGGATGGACCATCTCGAAGTTCAGGTGAAACTGGGCCCCTAGATTCAAGGAATCCTCTCCCGAACGCTCTCGTTGGTCATATGTCTCAAACAGGTCATCGAGGGCGGGTAGGAGCTTATCCACTCTCGGCGGAGTGAAGTGAGCACCCTGGATGGTAACATTCAGGCGTCGCCATTGCCCCGCATCTACCTTGAGACCATGAAAGACCTGTTCATGGAGCTCTAGGGCGGTCACATGATCGATGGCCCGAGCTCGGCGACCCAGGAGGCTACGGAAAGCCTCCTTATGCTGTAAAGTCTCTTGAATGTGGGAGATCGGCTTATGGACCCCCTGGGCCTCTACGATCACGGTACTGTACCTCGGCCTCCGTTAGTGAGTTGCCCTCCAGGGCATTGGTACCATAGGTGTTTCTCACAGAGAATCCGTCCACACCTCCTCGGGAAGGGTATCAAGGGAGGAACGGGTGAAGAGCTCATTTCTTAGAGCATTCAATATGTCATTGTTCATGTTATAACATAAAGACATACTATCTATTTGAATTAGTATGTCATACTTAACAGATTGAGATAAAAACATACGATTTAGGGCATTTAGGCCCCAATGGTCGTTGAGGTTATCTCGATCATCATCCTGCCATCCGAGATGACCATCTGGGTGTTGAAGCTTGAAAAGCTGATTCCCATCGCTTTGCCTGTAGATCATGACTCCAACGACCGACCTTGTGATGTTCGTGCTGACACGAGCGTAAAGAGCGACTCTGGTGAGGAGTGTTCATTCAAACGATTTTTCCAACTGAGTAGTGATTATGGTCATTGTCCTTGCCATGACTATAAAGAATAATATGCAAAATCGATTAACTAGGGCTCCAAGTTCCATAGCTTGTAGTGTTTATGGGAGTAGTAAGAAAAAGATGGAAGAGGTTTGGTTCATTTTTTCGATAACTCTCGAACGGGGTCGTTGAACCGGGAACGGTTCAAAACAGGGTCTGTCCAGATGGCAGGGCGCTCTGAGTACCCGCTCCGTCCACTTATTAGCTAGCTTTCCTCATTTTGTACCATTTTCGGTACAACGGGAGCATTTTGGTATCTGGCATAGATGTTCAAGATTTTACTCATAAAAATAATATCTGCTAGACCAAAAAAAAGGATTCAGAAAATGGACCCAAAAGCTGAACCATATGCCCCGAAAATGGATGTCGTCCAATTATCTTTACCATCTTTTGTAGAACGACATTCTGGAAATCATCTAACATTAAGGCCAATGATGATTTATAAAAGAAAGAAAAGATCGGTCGCTCATGCGCTTCAAGACCTGGATGATCGAGATACGAGCTCCCTTCTTATTGCTGCCGATCATATTGGCGGCGGTCGGGAGCGTCCTTACCATCGATTCTGGTCATTTCAATGCCCTGAACTTTGTCATCTTCGCTTTGATCATTGTCCTGCTTCATATCAGCGTTAACACACTGAATGAATATTTCGATCATAAGACAAAGATAGACATGCATACCAGGCGGACCATGTTCAACGGCGGGAGCGGATCCGACAGGCGGGGGCGCTGCGACCAAAGGAAGTCCTCACTGTCGCGCTCGTTTGTTTCGCGCTTGCCTCGATGCTCAGTGTTTATCTCATTTTAGCGATATCTTGGCTTCTTTTACTGATAATAATCCCTGGGATGTTGTTCGCACTTTTCTATACGCAGATCTTTGCAAGGAGCATGCTCGGAGAGGTCGTAGCGGGGCTTGGTCTCGGGTCCCTGCCGGTGATCGGCGCATATCTAGTACAGGTACAGAATTTTCCCCTTTCCCTTCTGATCCTGGCGATCGCCTCTGGCATCCTGACCTTTAATCTTCTGCTTCTGAATGAGTTCCCGGACACGGAAGCGGACAAGATGGGTGGAAGAAGAAATCTCGTCATATTGCTGGGCAGCAAGAGAGCAGCTTGGCTTTATCTCGCCGGGACGATCTGTGTTTACGGGGTCATCATCGTAGGGATCGTACTCTCGATATTCCCTCTGCTCGTGGTCATCGCCCTGCTTACCCTGCCGTTCGCGTTCAGAGCGGTCCAGGGGGCGTTCAGAGGGTCCGAGCAGCTATCGCACTTCCTGCGGGCGCAGAAGGCCAATGTCCAGGTCGTGCTGATAACCCAGATATTGTTCGTCGTGGGATCCGTCATAGCTTTCGCGATCTGACCCATGCCGGAACGAGAACACTGGTGAACATGATCAATCAGATCACTATGGTCCCTGCCCTGGACCTAACCCCTCAATCTAGGCCCCTAATATGATAAGTTCTAAATCCCGTTCACCCTCATTCCACGATCATCGATGTCTCTTCTAGCTTATCTTTGGGACGGTCACCACGGATCTATGAGGGAACGGGAAAATGGCTGAAGATTGTCTACTCCATGGAGGGTATGTTCGTGGATGTAAGGACCATTGTAATGGTCGTGGATGGGTCGGTCGTCTGGATAACGGTCTTATACGACATCCCGGTGGTCCGGTCCATCCAGTTGGTCACGTTCATCCCATTCACTACCAACGATACCTCCTCAACGCTCCTTTGGCCATAGACAGTGCTCATGGACATAGTTCCCATGTCAGTGGATGGTGACGAGCTTATGGCCGTACCGTTGTTATACGTTATCTGCATTCCATTATCGGTCCAATCATAGTTCTCTGATACGGATGAATTCTTTCCAGGAAGACACATTATGATCTTAACGCTCATATGATCCGATGTGACATTGCTAAGTATCAGCTCTTGAGTCCCATGGATTGTATAGTTCCCTGAGATCATGGTAACGTTATAATTGAGCTGCTCGCCATCAGCAAGACCATTTATTCCATATGCCGACCCCTTGTCGATAGAGATACAGAACAGAACAGCGATCAAGGCCACTGCGATCAGGACCGAGATGATCACTATCAGGCCGGAGATATGCCTCTTCCTTGATCTGTCCGATCGGCCATGCTCCTTGACCTTTTCTCCATCGTTCCCATCGACATTCGGTCCATTCATCTCAGGCGGATCTTAACTTTTCTCCGCACCCCGAACAGAACATATTGCCGTCCGGCTCATCTTTTCCGCATTTTCCGCAATGCATCAGATCTTATTGCCTTCCATCCAGATAACGAGCCCGATACGTCTATGCAATGTTAAGATCTGCGGTGTAAGTTATCCTGTAGAAAATAACAATATGAAAAAAGAGAAGAAGAAAGGTTAGGCGTGCCGAGATCGTTTTCACTTACGGCCCTTGATATGGACGAGTACCATGACCGCGAAGCTTATGACCGCCATAACGATGAAGAGCATGCCCCATCCCTGATAAGCGGCCACGCTCTCAGTTATCTGCGCAGTGACGCCGGGATAGTTTATCGTCGTTACTTGCTGTGCTGTAAGAGCCCATAGCCCTGCGATCAAGAATGCCGTTCCAATGATTCCGCCAAGGACCGGAATGTTCATCCATCTTTTTAGACCGTCCTCGGTACTATTAGCTCTTGGATGCCTGGTGGCCTGTGAATTTGCTGACGGCTGTCCCGCCTGCGGGGCCTGGACCGATGCCGATCGCGCATCAGGTACTTTTGCTTCTTCATTGATCACGGACCCACAATTATTGCAGAACTTAGCACCTGCAGGGTTCTCATTTCCGCATTCTTGACATTTCATATATTGCCGACCTGTCCCATCCTGGACATGAACGAAGGATACGTTCGTGAGTGTTAAGCTCTGCGGTCCCAGGACAACCTTATCAAAATATGGTCATC
>CAVSDP010000029.1:0-8303 GCA_963726655.1 Methanomassiliicoccaceae archaeon | reverse complement strand
ACTATCATCATCGATATGGCTTGTGTGTAAAAAAAGGGAGAATCACCAAGCTGGTTGGGACAACCGTGTAGAAGACGAAATGCATTTAAATGTTATCGTTCGTCTAAGGGAGTATTGGGATGCAGGAATTCGTGGTCCAGACTTTGTATGGGCAGCCACGGGACCAGCCCTAGAAGTGTACAGCAAGTATCCACTGGTCAAGAAAGCAAATGAACCAGGTAAAGTCATGACCGTTAACGAGTTCCTAAAAGTTGTCCGAGAGATGGTAGTTGAATTTGTGGTCAGTCGTTTGTTGGTAAAGGAGAAAGATGTCACTTCCAACGACGGACCTGGATGATGTAACGACCTATTACCTGTTGCATCGCAATGACTTTGGTTTTACAGAAGCCCCCTCGGGCATGTATTCTATAATGCTAGATCCGTAATTTATCTGATACATCATTAGCTAGTGAATACGATATACTTGTAAAATCAGGTGGAGACGCCGAAGAAAGTGAAAACGATGATGACGATGAGAAAATTAACATTAGCGGTGCCACAGTCAAATTAAAGTTATGGAATAAACGGAAGAATCGAAATCTCGGTCAGGACATCAATGGCCAGCCAGCACCGCTGATTGACCGAATACATCATCTTATGTTCCTTTGGAAGGGGAGGTGAAGAGAACAAAGTTGATGATTATATTAATTCGCAATCATTAGCACGGAACGAAACATTCCATCAAGTTCTTCAAGCGCTCATCGAGATGTCAGAAGAGGGTAGCGAGGAGCGCAGTCTGTTAGAGAGCATGAGCAATCATGCAACCACCAATGGGGGAACGGCAAAAGTGACGAAAGATTGGTTCAACTGAGCGGGGGATTATAATGTCAAAACAAGCATGGAAGCATGGATTAAGTAGTAAAGCTAAGGCCTGATTTGCAGAGCGGGGAGCTAACGCTGTCAAAATGCTCCGCCGCCGATTTATATGAAGTGGAAATGACAGAGGTGCGAATATCTATCGCAAGCCATCAGAATTCTTTGCATTGACTTATCCTACTTATGCACTTAGAGACCTAGCTAAGGATGTGGCACATCGGTTATCTGGTAAGAGCGATAAGGCGGTTAGGCAACTTGAGCTTACTTACGGTGGAGGAAAAACACACACTCTAATCACGATGTATCATCTCTTCCGTGACCCCTCGTCTTTGCCGGACCTTCCATCGGTCAATGAGTTTAAGCAGCACATCGGGCTAGACTTACCAAAAGCTAAAATCGTGATACTGGCATTTGATAAAATTAGATGTAGAGAAAGGTACCGAGGTAATATCACCAGATGGAAAGAAAAGATGGCTAAAGGAGCCATGGAGCGTGTTAGCATATCAAATCGCTGGAGATGATGGCCTTCGGCTTATCAACAGCGAGAACAAGGCGGAAGAGAGGGTCTCTGCTTCAGCCGAGAACCTCATGAAACATCTTTTTAGAGCTTCCAGCCACAGAAGAAGGTCTCGCTACACTGATACTTATCGATGAAGTCTTGATGTTCGCTCGTGAAAAGGTCGCGCACACACCTGAGTGGAGAGGGACGCTTATGAACTTCTTCCAGTACCTAACATCCGCAGCTACAAAGGTGCCTAGATGTGCCATCGTAGCCTCTCTGCTAGCCACCGATCCCCGTAAGAGCGATACTCTTGGAAAGGAGCTTACCCAGGAGCTTTACGCTATCTTCAGAAGAGAAAAAGAAGAGGGGGTCCAACCAGTCGGCAAAGAAGATGTTGCGGAGATACTATGCAGGCGATTCTTCACTCCAGAGTCGCTTAAGGACAGAGAATCGTTTCCGACCCCATGTCCTAGCAGCGCTCAAGGGGATAGTAGATCTTGATGAGGAGACCCAGAAGAAAGGAAATACTGCTGAGGGTGAGTTCTTCAACAGTTATCCATTCCATCCACAGTTGTCCGAGGTACTCTACACCAAATGGACTAACTTGGAAGGGTTCCAGAGGACCAGAGGCGTGCTGAGAACTTTTGGACTCGCTTTAAGAGATGCTGAGAAATGGGACCAGAGCCCTCTGATCGGGGTGAACTCTACTCTTGGCAGCACCGAGTATCAATGGGCTCTCGGAAGCGGCAAAAGAACTAGCCGGTGTTGCTACAACTGAAGAATATGAAGGTAAGCATCAGGATTGGGTGCGGATATTAGAAGGAGAACTTGATAAAGCCAAGGTCATTCAAGCTAACTTCCCAGGCATTGGATATAGGGAGCTAGAACAAGCCGTCCTATTTCTTTCCTTTCATTCTCAGCCCATCGGGCAAAAGGCACTTACACACGATCTCACGCTTTTGTTAGAGGAGCGACTAGACCCAACACAAGATACAATTAAAGAATGCACTAAGAGCTTGGATAGAAGCATCGTGGTTCCTTGATGAGGCTATAGCCACTACTGAAGGGAAAGAGCTCCCCAAGGCCTGGAGGCTTGGCTCCAAGCCAAATCTGAACCAAATGCATCATGAGGCCTGCCTAGGATCGAATCCTCAAATGTAAGACGTAGCGTTCATAGACCAGACCGCTAGAACAAAGAGATTTAAGGAGGGTATCTCAGGGGCCGGAATAAGCTTCCATATGTTGCCTGATAAGCCTAGCGATATTCAAGATGACGGGTCGTTCCATTTCGCTATTCTTAACTATAAAGCAACATCAGATTCAGGTAAGCCATCTTCAGAGGCTAAGAGATACCTAGATGAGACCACAGGGCCGTCACGACCACGCAAGTATCGCAATTCAATTATCTTGGTCGTTCCATCACGCGATGGCCTGGAGCAAGCCAAGGATGCCATTCGTAACAGTCTTGGATGGAAAATCGTCGCCTCGCAAATCTCAGGCCAAGATGTCGACCCAATCAGATCGGAAACGCTACAGAGCAATATTAGACAATCAGAGAAGAGAATGAACGAGGCCATCGTGCAGGCGTATAATATCGTGGTCACCGTTTCAAAGGATAATGATGCACAAGCCTTCCGACTTAGCGTTGGCGCGGACCCGCTGTTCATTCAAATCAAAAATGACTCAAGGTCTCGCATCTGTGATGGGCCCGTGAATGCTGATGCCCTATTACCAGGTGGCCCATATGATCTCTGGCAGGCCGATGACAGTGCAAGGCGGGTCAAGGACATAATAGATGCGTTCGCTCAATTCCCCGAGCGTCCAAAGATGCTGGACCGTAACGCTATCATTGATACGCTAGCTCAGGGAGCGAAAGAGGGGCGATTCGTCCTGAGGTCCGAGACATCAAAGAGGACCTATTGGTTCGAAGCCCCTGAAAGCTCATCGACGGAATGGAACGACCTTGAGGTCATACTAAGTTCATCTGCACAGCTGACTACGATTGATCCTTTGATTTTAGTACCTGGAAAGCTTATCGGACTATGGACGGGCGATAGGTTAATGATAAAGGAACTGGCATGTTTCTTCAGCGGAACAACAAAAATGAAGACACCGCTGGAAAGCTTTCCTGAGGGTGTTTCTGTGCCAATGGCATCTCGTTCGGTCATTGAGGCCTCTGTAAAGGAGGCCATTAAGTCGCAAGTATTGTGGTTATTGTCAGGACCAGCAAGCGTACTTGGAGAGGACATACCCGCCGGTCTATTGACCGATGATGCTATTCTTATGTCTCCTCCAGTGCCAATCCCGTTCTATGAGATTATGCCTGTGAACCTTTCAGAAGCTTGGAACAATGGACAGGCCAATGCACGGAATATCTACACCTTACTTTCAAAGAAGAGAAGTATCAATCTTCCATGGGTCACTGTCAAAAGATGCATCGACGATGCAGTTCGGTCCAAGGCCATTGAGGTCATCGAGGGATGGCCGTGTGATGAGACCGAGGCCAAAAAGGCCACATTGAAAGTCATCCTCGAAAGAACACCGGCCCCACTGACCATGAAGAACGCTAAGTTGATGGCGGAAGCTAAAGTCAGTTCTGGAAATCTTCAGACCCTCGGTGAGGAGATGGGGGATATTCTTAAACTGGCTGTCGGTGCAAATATAGAATTTACCATAACTGTTCAAGTGGACGTCGATAAAATTGAGAAAGAAAAGCTTGCTCAGCTTAACCGAAAGCTAAAGGAGATCAATGAGACATTGGAATTAAAATAGGCAGTGTCTTTAGAATGCCAATATAGAATAATGCACATGTAATGGACATGAGAGTATGAGCTCAGCAAAGGTGGCAAGGATCGACGCATAAGATGTTTTGAGGTGGATCATAATCATTTATAAGAATGCTGAAGATGGTTATACCTATCGTTGATCTTGTTCTCCGGGTCTGCGCATCCGTGCTCGATAAGCAGATCCTTTGCTACTTTGTAACGATGACACACCTCAATGAGACAGTCCTTTACGCTTTTTTCATGCGGCAATATCTCATCGATGTTGATGTCAGTATCTATATCACACCAGCATTGTTTAGATGAATCATACCTTCCAACGGTGCTTCTCATCTGCTCTTGTACAATAACATCATACCAAGGGACCAGTCTAACTGACTCCATTCTAACGGTTGCATGGCCGCCCTTAACGAAAAGCAATAGTTGATCGAATACTTTCTCATATGCAACGACATAATAACTTTCCTGGCCATGTTGTTCGTGGATCAGCAGACCCCCATTGATGAGATAAGAAAGGACGCGATTAAGCTCAATCTCAGTACTGAATAGTTTAGGTTCTCCTATCAATTTGATATTGCATGATTGGCAGTATAAGGACTTGGGTCTCTCAGTCCACTCTTTTTTGCATTTTGGACAGTAATACTTGCCCTTATTGCGTCGTTTCCCAGTATCCCCTTTCATCAGCCCGTACTAGCTCCTCAGTAAGGTCGCTCCATCTGAGTCTACGGTCTTCGTTCCCATTCTTAAGGAGATGTATCAGCAATTTGAGCGCTCTTTCTTCGCCGCTCTCTGAACTTCCTGTTGCTGGTTCCCAAGAGCACGTTCATCTCAGGATTGTCAAGAATGGGATATTCTAAGCCGTTCGGTGTGAGCTTTAGATGAAAAGCATCTAGGCTGGATGGCAGACGACCCAAACGTCATGTCCCAATCTATCATTCTTATATGCCGCATATGCTCTTCTCCAAAAACGCCTGAGATATGCGTTTGTCCGCCTGATCGAGTTTCTTTCAATGTTCATTGCCTGCTCTTTTGATAAGGGACTTAAGCATTCTTTTTTTGTTATTTTTTTATTGTCGGCCATTCGATGACCTTCCATTATGGCTACAAACATTGATTCTGACGATACAAATGTTTCTTGCGGTTTAAGATAGGATGGTTGATAGATGACGTGAGAAGAATTTGATGTGCCGGTCGTGGCTAATCATCTACATGGTCTGGATACCAAAATGGCACGTTGTATATCCAGATCTAAAGCGGTTGACGCATGGGATGGCAGCACATCATGCAGTGGACAAAGGAGACCAACAATGACAATAAAAACAGATAAGAAAAGCATGGATGAACTGCCTGTGACGGGGGCTTTGGTCCTTACCGGCTCTTATGCCGAGCTATGTGACTTTTTTGATAAGATCGAACGCAACAAACCAGGATCGATACGACTGATCTATAGGCGATTCAGTCCTGGACACCTGTACCTTAAGGCTGAGGGCGAAAAGTAGGGGGTTCCTGAATGCGTCATTTGACATACCCTCAGCGTAAGCGCTCGATACTCTTTGAATGCAGTAAGATCTCTATAATGCTGACTGGTGATGTGGAATGAGACCTTTCCCATTTATCGATAGCAAAGGTTACGACCTGGAGTTCGCGGAGCCATATCTAGAAGAGAACGGTGAGATAGGCGTGATGCTGCTCTATAATGGGCATCCAAATTTCAAGACCGTCAAGGAGTGGACGAAGGAGGATAAAGAGATTGGAGGGTATCTCTCAAAGCGGTTCGATAAAGGCCATATATTCTGGTCTCTACCGAACAGACCGAACGTGGACGATGATCGTGATCTTCACACCGACATCATGCGGGCTATCGACCCATCCGTGGACCTTCATGACGATCGCCTGCTCCCAGCATATAATATATGGTTGATAGGGACGGCTTTTCACGATCTCCTCCCAAAATCGCCACATCTTATCTTGACTGGCCCAACAACATCTGGAAAAGGTCGATTATTATCGTTCATCAACCTATTAGCATATCGTGGTGGCGTTCAATCCAACCCTACTTGGGCAGTGATGGCGAGGATGTCTGGATGGTACAATATGACGTTCGGGCTTGAGGAAACACAGGATAAAGAGCAAGACCTTACTCAGATATGGAACGCATGCAAGAACGCTTTTGACCACATGTCCCATCTTTTAGATGTAATTCGGATAATAGCGACATTGAACGGTTGGATATTACATCAATGATGGGAATATCCGTCAAGACCCGAATACCACCAGAAGACGTGATGAACCGAGGTATCGTTCTCAATATGCGTCGCAATCGTAAACCTGTCGGCTTCGATCCAGAGGATAGTGATGAGTTCACTGATCTTAGGACACGGCTTTATGCCCTAAGGATAAAGGCCTTATCTGACCCAAAATGGTTCAAGGACTATTTGGACAAATCAGACAGGCTGGTAATGGAGCCATATAGCATCGATGGAAAAGAGTACAAGTTAACGGCAAGACCCAGGGACATCGCAAGGAGCCTTTTGGTCCCTGCCTTGATGTTCAATGACATAGAGTCGATAATAGAGCTCATACATGAATCTAGCATCAAGGCGATGGAAGAGAGACTGGATTCCTTAGATACGTATATTCTCACGGCCCTTAGTGATCTGGTAAAGACTGGCACACCTATAGCGAAACGCGATGACATCCTTGGACAGCTCAAACTGAATCTTTCAATCTTGGGCATACAAGAACGATATGGAGACATAGATCCTGGCCGTATCACTAGGACACTAAGTACATATGGTTTCGATATGAAACGGAGTACTGGTTACCGCCCTCAATGGGATATGACCACTAAGAGGAACAGGAGCGTCCTGGAGGACCATTTGCGCAGCCTTAACCTCGAGGTGTAGTTAGGGATGCATCTTAACTTCTTAGGGGCATCGGCAGCGGTCCTAACTGCATATCCAGATGTTCCAAAAGTTAAGAAGTTAAGAAAGTTAACATCCTGCTACGGGGAGAAGGAGCGGTTAATAGTACGCACGTATATGCTGTCGTCCGAGGGTTTCTAATGCCTAGACCGTGGCAGGCCCTCGAACGGGAGCTAGGTGAGTACTTGGGCGAGCTAAGGGACGCTGGAAGGAGCGAAGATTCTACTATTCGACCATATGAGTGGACGCTCCGAAGGTTGTTCCAGGCGCTCATCGACTACCATCGTAATTGGAACCCGAGGAAGATCACGAAAGCGGATATTGAGTTCCTTAGGGATGAGTACCTTACAGGGGCCAACCGCTACAAGGAGAACCAGATCAAGATACTCTTCGGTTTCCTAAGATGGGCAGGGAACAAGGATGTTCCTAAGATGCACATCCTCTTTGGCGATACCTCGCCAACAAGAGTGCGATGGTTGGAAGATGAGCAGGCCCGAGCAGTACGAGCTGCCGCGATAGGTATCGAGAAGATGGTCATCCACTGCGAGCTTGACCTTGGCATGAGAAGGATAGAACTCCTCAGGCTCAAGGTCAGTTCGTTCTCGGGCGGCCGTGTAAGATCGATACAGATACATGGAAAAGGACGCAACGGAGGGAAGTTCAGACAAATATCCTGGCATCCTGACACCGGAGCGGTCCTTGATGAGTATCTAGGAACAGTAAGGCAGCATGAGATAGACAAAGCAAGAAGGAAGGACCCCAGATGCGAGATACCGGACGCTCTGTTCATCTATGAACGCGCCGGGAAGCTGCATGCCTACAAGAAGACGGCCATCGATCAGATGCTTGAAGGCCTCGGGGAGCGTGTTGGGCTTTATTTCTCCAACCACGACCTGAGAAGGACATGCGGCCGTATGATGTACCGTTCAGGTGTAAGGCTTGAGCAGATAGCTAGGATATTCGGTCATGCCGACACTAGGACGACGATAAAATATCTAGGGCTCGACTTCGAGGATATGAGCGATGCTATGCAACAATACGCCCAGTACCAAAAAATAAGCTATGAACCGAAAATGGTTCAAAATGAGGCCATCCAGTGTTATGGTGGACGGAGCGATGATTGGACTCGGCTGAACCAAATTAGATAAAAAAAAGAGGTTCTGTTTGGCAGATCGCTCACAACACGAAGCCCCGTTATTGACCTACAAGCACGACTATCTGGATAAAGATGGGCCGAAT
>CAVSDP010000028.1:0-3726 GCA_963726655.1 Methanomassiliicoccaceae archaeon | reverse complement strand
ATCAACTAATCCCCGGAGCTACATATGATGTCATCTCGGACTGCTCCTTTACCTATCCGGGAACTATGGCACATCGATATGGCTGAACAATTCCGATGGGTCTAGCTATAGGGCATACACTAGCTTGCCGTCGACCATCGGCCTCAAACGGGATCAACCTGACGCTCTCATCGTCGTCATCGGTGTCCGTCACCAAGGGATAATAATGTTCACGAGAAGCCGGCCCTTCATACGGATATGATGCAGCAGTGGTGGAGTACTCGGGACCGTCCAGCTTCACCAACGGCCCCGCCAGATCAGCCTGACCGATGCGTCGCTCTATCTTGCGTTCCCTTCAGGGACCCATAGAAACCAGCATTCGGTCTCGTCTCCAGCGCGGTCTCAGGAAGCACATTGGTCGGCGGCACAGATTATGATGTCTCGAGATACGGCATCACCATCCCTTTGGGACCATTGGTCCAGGCCAGGTACTTAATGCAGACGATGTCTCTTACTACACCGAGGCTTCGACCGGCTCCGATCTTGTCATAGCATACACCAACACGTCAGTTATTGATGTACTACGATGGCACATCATGCTATCTCAGCACTGCCAGCTGGACAAGCGATCAGGGGAGCACGTACACAGGCTCGCTGGCAATAGAGATGGACATAGATGATGACCAATACATCGTTCCGTCAAGCGTTGTAGTCGTCATGCCCTGACAGGCGCCATCCTGTCCCCGAGCTCATACATACTTGCCGGGTCGTCGATCACGATAGCGTCCGTGTCCGTAGCGCCCGGCACAGGCAGCAGAGTACGCATGTGCACGATCAGCTGAGCTCATCAACGCTGAGCGTTTTGGGCCTCGATACGGTGCTGATATACATATTCATATCCCGATGACCGTCCTGACCATATCGTGGATAGGCATCGGATCGCGCTGATCGCCTAGTTGCGCTCAGGTTCTTCGGGGACCGGAGGAAGTGGAACCCCTGGCTCATCACGATCGTCGCATGCTTCGTGTTCCTGGTATGCATGGGCACGGAGTCCACTATGACGGGGGTGCTCAGCTGATGATCACTCGTCAGAGAATGATGTTCCTCGGGGCGGCCACCCTCTGCAAGAGGCGCGTACTTCCTGATGATAACATCTTCTATCTGATCATGATGGGCTGGCTGGACCGACATATCCGGCAGTCCCGCCAAGGCCATGGGGATAGCGATGACGAGCGGTATCGCTGACCGCTTCCGGCCTCGGTATAGTGATTAGGTACAAGGGGGCTCAGAAGGCGATACAGGACCCGGGAGCTCGTGATGATAGCGATCGCCCTGACGGCCGTGGTGAGCACATGCGCCATCGCTTAAACATGATTCTTGACCGGAGTACGAACGCTCCCTGAAGGGAGGAACAGGTGGGATAAAGATATGAGAAAAAGCACTAAACGGAAGATAACGAAGTTCTCGAAAGGTGTCGGGAACACCAAGAAAGGCAGGCAGATGCAAGTGTTCGTGAAAAGGGCGACGAACTACACCTATGGAGGACGAATGATCAACCAGGGAACTCTAAGCAGGCCGTAAAGGATGAGAAGAGGCGGAAGAGCGCGAAGAGAAGAAGGTGATGGGATGGCAACAAGAAGGGCATGTCATCTGTATAAGGGAAGGGAAAGGCAAGCGGACTAGAGGGAAGATCGAAAGACATTATGAACGGAAGGGGGAATCGCCGAAGCAAGCTAGGGAGACCTACGGGAAAGATCGTGAGGAAGGTCAAAAGGGAGCGTAAGGCCAAGTACGGCCATCACAAGAGAGGAAGAGCAACGAGAGCATGACGGCTTTGGCCGTCCAATATCTTTTACTAGAGAAGTTATCAAACAGATGCTCCCTTTAAGATACTGAGCATTTGTTATGTACATTATATATTCAGAAATCGTTGAGCGCTTTCGTTAATAATGAACTTCACTAAAAGTGACGATCTAAAGCTCTTTGAGCGAGAGATGAGGAACGCACAATTAACCATTCTCGCCCTGAAATCCATTGATGACTTATCGGATGACCTCAAGAAAGAATTGATAGACGAAGCTAGCAAGAAAGATAGCGCATATTCCGGATATACCTTCGATATTTTACGTAAAGATATAAGCGGGGCGTTACTGAACGCGCAAGCTGCCCTTATCCAAGAGGCACTGGAAACATATTCAATGGCATTAATAGCACAGGGAGATAAGTCATCGAGCTGTATAATTCAACACGCTCCGTATTATACATTGAGGGTTGACCCAAAATCACAGGAGTACCATGTTGCAGATATAGCAAGGGATATCAGGGACAGATTGCTTCACGCTTTGCCACGATACAATATCTTGACTAGCGGTTTGGGACCCGTTGAGATCCTGAGCCAGAGCATTGATATGGAACGTGATATGAATGGTAACATTGTGGAAGTTCATTTCTTAGCACCTGGTGAAAAAGCTGGTAGCTTTTCCCTCAATAGAAGTATGAATCGAATGATGAGCGGAAAACCAGGTGTTGTTTATACGGGTCGCAGTTCAGGCATTATGAAGTATGTGGATTTGCTCATTGAAGAGATAACGATATGTGCAACAGAAGTAGATAAACTAAGAAATCCAACCAATAAAACATTTAAAAAGTCAATTATGGACCAGAACGATTATGTGAAGATAAGCTATGTGTGATGGATGCATTTAATAAATTATGTAAGTGATATTTCGATCCATAATATGAACTGATGATCACGTTCCTTTAGAACATATCTTAAATATGTTGGATTGAATCCATTAACAGTGAGTATTTTGCCTTCGGGCGAAAAGTTAGGGGACGTGGGTACTGTTCCCACTCACCCATAGGTCATAAAAGCTAAAGTTTAGATTGTTGAGATGAAAGGGTAAGTTTTTAAGCCATGCAATCCATACGTATACTAGAGGCGGCGGGAAGGTCGATGACCCACCTTGAGTGATTCCGAGCCCTTCCCATTGGTCTCATTATTTATTGGCTCATCTAAGTCTGTAGATCGCTTTATTCATTATTTGTCTATGGGCATCTTCCAAACTATCATCTGTGAATGTTCTTCTGGTTATACCAGCAACCAGATCGGCAATTTGGAGACCGGGCACCTTAGAACTAGGCTCGGTTGAGAAATCGATCTTAACAGATCCCCTCCCGGCCAATGTTTCAAAATGGGCTTGGAACAGATCCAGCGACCTCTTCCATATCTCAGCATCCAGGATCACACTTGCTTCGATCTGAGCGGATCTACTACATGTCAGGAGAGGCATCAGCATGCTCATTATGGCACGCGCCCGTAAACCGTTATAATAGTCTGGATCTTTACCAGCAAGTATCGACTCACCTTCTGGGCAGCATGTGAACGTTCTATAACCCAAAGGATGGCCGTTCCATGGAATTACTGTTCTATCTATCGAATTGTCCTCAACGACCAGCTGATGCGCAGTAGTTATTAATTCAAATGCATGGGGTGCCAAACCATCTTGGAAATGGATCTCGTCAACTTTTCTATTATATTTTTCCTTCAATAACCTCTTCAGACTGGTAATTGTATATAAGAAGGTATTTTGATAGCCTGCTTTCCTGATTGGAACACACCATACTGAGGCTGTAGAGAAAAAGGTCTCTTGAGTATTGGGCTTTCCACTCTCATCGATAAATATGATCAGCCTTGTCAATACTTCCCTGAAAAGTGTTAAGTTAGATAGTTCTTTGTATCGATGT
>CAVSDP010000027.1:0-6374 GCA_963726655.1 Methanomassiliicoccaceae archaeon | reverse complement strand
GAGATATCTAAAAATTAATTACTTGATATTTTGAACAGAATTAGTATATAGCACCATTTTTGTGCATGGCGTTGTGGGCGCCATGCCACTTACAATGGTACGATCGAGACATCGTTCAATCCGGGGAACCTTGTCTCTTTGGTGTTGCTGCTCACGGTGAGGAACATCTTCTTTACATTGTCCGGGACATTGATATCGGTCACACTCACCCTGCACGCCATTTTTCTGTTCAGGTATTCCTGGGCGAACGAACGCGTTATTGACTCGACACCTTTGAAGTCGACCTTCACGTTCTTCTCACCCGATATTTCAATATCCTTAAAGAAAAAGGCGGCAAGATCCTTAAGTGCGAGATCTGGCGATATCACATCTGCTATCAAAATATCTTGCTTTTTTGTCATTTTTCTGCCCCATTCAGGCAAAGAGGTACCCGGATGCTGATCAAGGTCCCTTGAAGTTTGGATGATTCTTCGAGAATAAATAGTTCTGTTCACCGGTCCCGTTAAAATGAAGCATCCCTCTTCCTGACACTATCATGATGCTTCCAGCATATTTTTTGATGACCTTATCGATGCAGTCTCCCAGTCCATAGCCTCTCTGCATCTCTTGTTTGGATGATGTGCCTTGCACAGCGGCTACTATAGACCTCGGCGTCATCCTGGAAGTCCATCCCTGCTTTCTTTAGACTACCTCCTATGGTTATCCCGTCATCGATGAAACACGTATCTAGGAACTCCAATCTTTTGTAGCGCTGTGCCATCACGGATGCTTGTTCGAACTCAGCATGCTGATACATATTGTCCGTGAGCTCTCCAATCAGGAATCGATAGTTATCCTTTCCGCCAAAGTCCTCTCCCAACTCGCATATCCTTTGGAACACGGGCTCGAACTCTGTCTGTTTTTTAGGCATCCGTACCAATGGCATGGATGTTCCGCATCCAAGGCTTTGGTATGTCTTTCCCCCCACTTTGATCTGGAATGGGTTCATCCATGCCATGTACGAAGCTAGCTTTGGGTCATTCGGAGGTATATACTCCTTTTTTCCGTTATTCTGGCTGATATAATTCAATAACGGAAGGAGTGTTGTAGGATGAAAGAATGTGAATCCGCTGAGGTCTATGATATCTGTCTGCTCAGCATTTTGCTATATATTTCGATATTTAAGATACTCATTGACCTGATCTGGAAGATCTTGCACATAGCTGGATCTAGATACGCATTTATTAACTGTGCCCTAGAAAATAGATATTAGAGGAGCTCAGGACGGCATATGGCCGTCCTTTTGCTCATCTCTCTGCGTTTTGTTGATCGCCGTACTTGGCTTTACACTCTCTATTGGATATATGCTGAGGAAGATAGGTAGCATGGGTACTGCGACAAGAAGAAGAGATGAGAGCACGAGTTCAGGAAGGAAGAAGCAAAAAGATATGCTTGAACCTGGGATGCATTCCTCAGGCTGTCCCCATCAATTGTCCGTTGGATATCGAAGTTCCTTTTGTCATATCCTGATATGCAGCATGTACGACCAAGCATCCAGCGCTCCTTGGGTCTGTATGCCTATCAAGCTCCACATAATGACTGGCATCCTCAAGCCTTAATGATCTCACCTATTTCTTTTAATTTATTTGCTACCTTTTTCCTTTTCCTGTTAATGAGACATGTATCTCAAACCTAGTAGTTCGATTCAACATATCAAAATGTGTGGGCTCCCAGATATCAGGGGGAGCCCGATAGGTCTTTTGTTATTCCCTCTTTTCATGCTCTTGATGCTCTTCCCTCATTATGGTATCCGTATTTGGCCTTGCGCTCTCTCTTCCGATGTATAGTCATTTTTGCATGGCATATATCATGCCTTGATCATTTGAGTGCGGCTGAACGATCAATGAATAGCCAGTTTTTCTCAGCATATCTTCCAGGACCTCAGGGCCGTTGCCATTGGTCCTGTGCCATTCCATCATGATCTGCTTGAACGTGCCTAGCCGTCCAGCTTGCTTGAGAGCGGTAAGTATCTCATATTCGGCACCTTCACAATCGATCTTTAGGACAATGGGCGCAGCAGGGTTCTCTGCGATTATGGCATCCAAAGCATCGATCGCGCTAACCAATCTTATCTTTTCCTTATCGCATATTCCAGATCTGCCATTTGAATAGATGCTATTGGAGCCATGGTCCTCAGGATCGTAAGGTATCTCCATGGTCCCTTCATTTTTTGCTACACCTGAGTTGATAGCTTTAATGTGATCCTTTACGGATGGGTTCAGACAAAAGTTCTTAATCGCTCGTTCGTACAGTCTTCGGGAACGGCTCATATCCATATACCTTCGTAACCCCCTTGCATCCCACAAAGAACAGGCTGGCTAGCCCGATGTTCATGCCGATATCCCAGATTACGGTGCCTTGAGGCATATCCATATTGTATATGCCCTGTGAATATATCTCCCAAAGTGGGCCTATATCACCTCCCGTTCTGATCTCTACCTTAATGCCATTGACCTCTGCATAGAGGACACCGTTCTCGTTCTCGTAGAACTTGGCATTCGAATATGTGACCAGGTCCTTGTAATATCTCAGTCGGGGCAATACGAACAAGTTATTAGTTCCAGTTATGGAAAGATCAAGTTCCTTGAACGAAATGGTATGTGTCCTTCTGTCATATGATAACGTCCTTGGGTCCACTTTATATCTTGCTGTCATCTGAGCTAAATGGTAATCAGGAAGTACTGATAATGAAGAAACCGCTCTTAATGTCTGGTATATGCTTGCTGATGTGTCCAATCTTCAGCACCACCTTAGGCAAAATATATCCGTCTTGTTAAGTACCGCTCTTCCTGTATACCATCCATGGTCCACCACGTTCTTTAAGGGCATCTGACCTCTCCAGCGACCATGATCATTTTTTTGGATATATAAAGATAATTATTCATACTATCGATCTTGATGCTGGGGTTAGCTCATGATCAAAAAAGAGGGAGGCTTTACCTCCGCCTTCTTATGCTCCTAGCTTTTTTGGCCCTTTTCTTATTGGCTTGCTCCTCCCTATACACTTTTCCTCTTGTTGCCCCGTAGACATATGGGCCATTCTTTCCATACTTCTTATCGAATTTTCTCAGGTTCTTCCTTTTTGCCCCCATACTTGTACAGATGACCTCTCTTGCTGACCATATCACCGCTTCCTCTTCCTTGACCTCGCTGCCTTTACTGCCTTGTTCGTACCGCTCGATACGACCCTACCCATGGGCGTGTATCTTGATGCTCTGCTCGTGGCAGCTGTTGCTTGCCTCCCCTTCTTGGTGTTAGCGACCTTCTTGCCCATGGCATTGCCTCGCCTCAATCCTTTCTTAAGGTCCTTCCTGGTGGTCCTCTTCACGTTCCTTCCCATTCGTTTAGTGTTCATTTAAACCTCGTTCCATATACTCCCCTTCAGGGAGCGTTCTCAGTCATGCATATCAGATGGATACTATCGCGAACGACCCGACGACGGCGGCGAGGGCAATGATCACGACGATCATGTCCGGGTTGCGAATTACCCTGTCAACGCCCTTGGACCTGAACATCAAGAACAGCCCCGTCCCTGTCAGCGACACTGCCGCCACCACCGCTATATCCAAGCCCTTGGACGAGCTGCCTGTGAGCTCTGTAAGCCATCCGAGGACTATGGAGTATGAAATGTTCATCAGGAAGTACGCGCCTATTGCGAGGGCGGCCGCTCCGAGGAACATCATCCTCTGCCTGGCGATCATCAGTGGAACACCCCCGTCATAGTGAGCTCCGTGCCCATGCATACCAGGAACACGAAGCATGCGACGATCGTGATGAGCCAGGGATTCCATTTCCTTCGGTCCCCGAAGAACCTGAGCGCAACTAGGGCGATCAGCGCGACAACGATGCCTATCCACGATATGGTCAGGACGGTCATCGGGATATTGAATATGTATATCAGCACCGTATCGAGGCCCAAAACGCTCAGCGTTGATGAGCTCAGCTGATAGTACACGTCGTACCCTGCTACCTGTCCGGGCGCTACGGACACGGACGCTATCGTGATAGATGAGCCTTCGAGGATGTATGAGCTCGGGGACAGGATGGCGCCTGTCAGGGCGTTGACGACTACAACGCTTGACGGAACGATGTATTGGTCATCATCTATGTCCATCTCTATTGCCAGCGAGCCTGTGTATGTGCTCCCCTGATCGCTTGTCCAGCTGGCAGTGCTGAGATAGCATGATGTGCCATCGTAGTACGTCGATGACGACAAGTGTTGGTGTATGCTATGACAAGATCGGAGCCGGTCGAAGCCTCTGTGTAGTAAGAGACATCATATACATAGATCTGGCCTGGACCAATGGTCCCAAAAGGGATGGTGATGCCATATATCGAGACATCATAATCTGTGCCGCCGACCAATGTGCTTCCTGAGACCGCGCTTGAGACAGAGACCGAATACTCATTTATATCGGTCCCTGAAGGGAACGCAAGATATAGCGACGCGTCGGTCAGGCTTAGATATGACAGGGCATTGGTGAAGCTGACGGTCCCCGAGTACTCGCCGCTGCTCGCATCATATCCGTATGAAGAGGGCCAGCTTATCGTGAAGCGTTGTCTCCCTGGTGACGGACACCGATGACGACGATGAGAGCGTCAGGTTCCGACCATCGAGGTCGATGGTCGACGGAAGGCTGGAATACGTTCCATAGCTCGACCCGTCAGGATTGTCAAGCCATATCGACGTGCGATAGTTCCCGGATAGGTAGAGGACATCCCCGAGATGACATCGCATGTAGCTCCCGGGACCGAAGTATACGGCGTATACAGGGGGATCGATGTCCCGCTGCCGCTCTCCGACGATGATGCCATGAGCTGGATGGTGCCGGTCGCCGTGCTCGTACCTATGCTTGCCGCCGCAACGACCAGCATGGCCGACCCTATCATCGATGCGAGCAATATCAATATCAGAAGGACCGCGAGTCCTTTCCTGTGCTTTCCCCTCATCCCTTTAGTGTGCATTCCTTTCACCTCTTCCTACGCCGTGCATAAGAGACAGCGACGGCAGCGACCGCAAGTCCGCAGCTGACAAGTATGATTATGAAGTCCTCCAAGCCGCCCGATGCCTGGATGATATCGACGTTCTGGGTCCCATTGATGCCGCCGACCGTTGACGCGGACGGCATGCCAGGGGCCTTTGCCTGCAGTATTATCGTGGCATTGGCGGTCGCTTCCTCCCCATGCACTCCCTTGAGCATCAGATGTACCGAGTAAGTGCCATAGGATGCGTAGGTGTGATCGGGCGAGGCATACGATGATCCGGAACCGTCCCCGAACAGCCACGCGATCGATGAGATGTATCCGGAGCCATATCCCATGGAGAACGAGTAAGCGACGGCGGTCCCGTTCGAGCTATATATTATTGTCAGGTCCGCCCCGCTCCAGTTCATATAGATGACCAGGGTGAAGTTCTGGTATGCGACCAGGCCTCCCTCCGATGAGAGGACCTTGACGCTCATGCTGTAGACGCCTGCGACCGCCTTGCCCGAGATGAGGCCGGTCGTGGGGTTGATGTACAGCCATGTGGCGTTAGTGGCGAGCTCGTAAGTGCTGGTCTCGTTCGCCGTGACCTGATAGGCGTATGAACTGCTGACAGAGCTGTTGGCGACAGCTGTCGACGTTGACTGTAGGCGCCCACCACCCAGTTATCTCGATCGTGAAGTTCTGATATGACGAGAGCCCGCTGGTAGTGTTTGTGGCCGTTATGTTCACTGATATGGTCCCTTCGAGAGCGGGCGTGCCATACAGCATCCCATAGTTCGTCGCGTATATCTGGGATGTCGATACCGACACTGTGAACCTGACCGTCCCGTTGCATACTGGCTGATAGATGTATGTCTGGTCCGTCCTTCCCTTCGTGACCGGGACCGATGTGAAGCCAGGGGCATAGAGCATCATCACCTTCAGGGTGTATGAATATACGACCGACCGCCCGTGGGAGTTGGTCGCGGTTATGTTCACCAGATAGCTGATCGTCATATCGGGTGAGGTCCCGGTCATGGAACCGTTCCCGCTGTTCATCGATATCCAAGCGGCCGTGGTGCTGATCGAATATGTGCACGATTCGTTGGCGGCGATGTTCGTGTCATAGTAAGAGCCTTTCAGGACCTCGGAGTATGGATCGGTGACGATCGTCGGCTCCCACCACGCCTCGATCGTGAAGTTCTGATAGACGCCATCATGGCCAGCCACTGAGAGATAGTATATCGAGACCCATACTCTCCGGCCGGGATGCCGATGGCCCTCATGTAGCCGCTCTTTCCCTCAGATCCGGTGTGAGAGAAGACCGGCGAGGCCGTTATCGTCGTTATCACCGTCTCGTTCGCAGCGTA
>CAVSDP010000026.1:0-6083 GCA_963726655.1 Methanomassiliicoccaceae archaeon | reverse complement strand
CCATCTTGAGTCCAGAGGGTCCCAGGTCCAGAACTTCTCTTTTCGGAGCAGCTCTTTTACATCTCCGATTGGAACGGGGCACAGCTCCTCTCTCCGAGCCTCAATGTCAGATGTCGGTATATCATCAGATATGTCTCTCCAGAAAACTTGGACATCTGTATCATTGCTGACCCTGATGAACCGAGAGACATCGGTGCTATGACCTGAAAGGTCCAAGGTGGTGTCGAACAGCTCGATAATGTCTTTGGACCGGATAGTGCTGTATTTGCCGATAGCCATCTTGACCTCGGGCAGAGAAGCAGGTGAGACCATCATTCCTTCCAGAGCATTCAGTTGTGTCCGGGATCGACTAATCTCTTCCCTATCATATGGCAGGAGATCGGATTCCTTTTCACTATCCGGAATGTCCCACCAGAATACCTTAGAATCGGTGAACTCACCGCTACGGTTACATCTTCCCATCCTCTGGACGATGGAAGACCAGGGAGCTATCTCAGTGAAGAGCGTGTGGGCGGAAACGTCAACCCCCGCTTCCACCACCTGAGTTGATATGCATATGGTTCCCTTTTCAGTAGGCTGAGCTAGCAGACGGTCCAGGTTGATCTTGCGATCAAGCGGTCTAAAGTGGGAGTGAAGAAGGACCGCTTCGGCTTCTGGTATACACTTATTGATTTCCGCGTATAGTCCCATGGCCCGCTTGACGGTATTGACGATCACCAATGTCCGAGTACCAGGAACATGCTCCTGGCCTATCCGGGCAGCTAGGGCCTTGAAATCGTCGTACCGCTCAGGGATATGAGATAGCTTCTTGGCCGAACCGATCCGACAATGGACCAGTGGGTGGGATAAGTCATTTCCATTAAGATCACCGTGCTGTTGTTATCGGAACCGGGCCGGTCCACCGTCATTAGCCACTCACTATTAAGTGTGGCGCTCATCCATACAGTCCCTGAAGGTCCTAGGGTCCCGAAATTACGTCGGAGAGCATCCAGCTGTGCGCCTGTAGCTATTCCCGCACCCATCAGCTGCACTTCATCGAAGACCCAAAGGCAGTCATTGTTCAATAGACCGAAATGCATCGGCCATCGATAAATGCTCATACCATAGCCTCGGTTCAGGGCTCTGGACAAAAGCATGTCCTGAGTTCCTACCAGTATCATATCACTTTCTGGATATAGGTCCCAATCGGTCCGGTCCTCACCGCCCATGAGCACAGTGACCGGAATGCGAAGCCCCTTGTCCCCCATTGCTCGAGCATACCCATCTATTGGTCGATCGTCTTTGAAGCTCGGACAGTATCCGTTTTGCTTTTGGGCCGTTTTTAGTTCTCCAGCAAGCATGCCAAGGTCATTCAGCCACCTCAGCATACTGGCCTGGGTCTGGTCCACCAACGCCCTCATCGGCAAGCAATAAACAAGACGGCGGGGGGTCGCTCGACGGATCTCTTCCGAGGCAAATCTTCGCCTCCATAACCAGGCCAACGTCACCCCAGCTGTCTTCCCAAGCCCAGTAGGGATATTCACTATGGATGGGAAACTGTGGGATAGTGCCAATCTGATCTATATGGATAAGGATCGACAGATGTGGACTGGTGAAAAAAATCAATGAATTCCGTTCGGTCATTCATCCTTTCCTGCCCGAGGACATATCACCTTTTGGAACTTAAAGCCAAGGTATAGAATAAACCTTAACGTAGATAAATGTAAATATATTTTTTATCAAAATCTTAGTCTTCAGATGCTTAAGGCACAAATGACACTTAACATATGGGAAAACGCTTTCCTTGCATCCTAGCTCGTGAATTTGTTGTGAAGTACTAAAACAGCGTAATACGTCCGGAAGAGGCATTTCCGGCCTTCTAAGAGGCAAAGGGTACGAAGGACCTCATTGTCTTGGTTTTGATAGTAGTGACCTATCTTTATGCCTAGCCTAGTGCTCATCCTAAAGCACCTTACACCTTAGCGAACGAAAAACGCAATGCAGAAATCTAGAGACCCCACTAAGACGAAAGGGACCCCTTTTCAAGAGGACTCTACAAGGCAAGGAACTTAGCCTCTGCACTATAATTCTTATACGCGCATACGCGCGCGCACTTTCGAAATAAGCTATAATCGTGCCATTACCCCCCGGTAAAACGGCATGGCAAACATATGGTGAGCGGTACCGCAAGAGGTATGGTGCATCATATGGTGGTGTGTTTATTGAGCTATAGGCGGTCCTACAATGAACGGATATGGTGATGCGCGTAGTGCCCCGTATATGGGACTTCTGATCTATATCCTTGAACGTAGTCCTGGCATATTGCAATGCAAGGCTGATATCAAGATTAACATACTCAGGTCTTGTTGCAAAAGTCTCATGACCAGAATGTCTTCCTCATTGCCAGCTGAACGATGTCGAACAGCACGAGCTTGACACGGACCTCATTTTTCCTGCCGTTCAGAGAACGACATCTTATACGGTGGCCGAACCGGCCACCGATCATGCCGAACGTCGTCTCCGCATGGTTGCGCAAGCCGTACATGGCAGCGGCCCTGTTCGGCCAGTGCTGCCAGAAGTTCACCATCTTTTGATAGAGTGTCATCGGCCTCGGGAAGTTCTTGGCGTTCTTCTTTATGCCGTGCAGCGGCACGGCACCGTGCTGCCTGGCCGCTGCCAGGCATTTCTCGCCATGGTAGGCAGAGTCGGCGAGGCTACGCCTCGGTACTACGTTCAACGGAAGCTTCATCCAGACGTCCGCGAACATCTGGCTGTCATGGACGTTCGCCGGCGTGAGCTCGTACGAGAGGACGATGAATGTATCTACGTCTATCGCCGCATGTGTCTTGACCCAGTCCTGGTTCGCTTTGACAGCATGGTCGACCTCGCGCCATCCTACCTTCCGTCCTGAGAAGCTGGTGGCATCGGTCGCTATGACGACCAAGCGTCGCGGCAGCGATGCCACGACGAACTCGTGGAAGCGTTGCCAGATGACGGTCCAGCGAGCACTTCTGTTCTTCTGGCCTAGCACCGTATGATGAGGTGCTCGCTCAAGGCCGAAGTGATCACGGAAGAGCTGCAGGAGCGCCTGCAGCTGCCTGAACGTCACAGTTGAACAGCTGGCGGAGCAGGAACGCGATGAGCAGGTCGCGCTCTAGTACCGGCGGACGGCCAGTGCTTTTTCGATGCTGCCAGAACGGGAACCTGTCGGCCAGCTCCCTGATGCGTTGCATCATCAAATGCAGGTCGGCGACCAGCCATTTGCTGTAGCTGGACATCCCAGCTACGAGCTGGTCGCGGAGCGACCAGGTACCTAGGTCAGACTGACCGGAAACTATCTGAATACTTCCTCTTCGATGACTATGTCCGTGGCGCTCATCTTGTTCACCTTTTCTCGACAATTGGGTACATAAGTTGGGCGCACTATATATTTTACTACAATATTATATAAATATATCAATTATAATTGTTTAAACTGACAAAAAGGCATGGTCTGGAGTTTAGCGTCAGAGCCTATTGATGCTAGAATGATAATATGCCCAGGGTATCAGACCTCGAACTACGGACAAAGGGGCGATATCTGATAATTGGGTGGCATTCCCGTACCCTATCGGACCGCATGCTCACCACATGTCCGTGTGCTTCCCGGCGGCGGGACATCCCTCTGCAGGATATCGGACTTTCATCCCGCCATGGCACCAATTCTGAAGGGGGCGATGTATCAATGAGAGTCTATACAGTTAGGCGTCTGCTACATTCGGGAATAATATTTATCTACGGATATAAGATCTCCGATGCCTAGGGTATCGAGGGCCGAAGAGCTTCTCTATATGACAATAACATATCCAACGATAATGGCATTCTTGAGCCCTATCTGGCGGCCTCTGAGCGCTTTCTGGGTCGTCCGAGCGGCGGAGGGGAATATACTCCTTACATGTCCCGAACATTCACCCCGCCGCGGTACCTCCGGACCTATGCCATTCATATATGGTCAGCAGTAGGTCAGATATCTCGGATATCTTACGACCTACTGGTCCGCCGTCCGTCGGAGCTGTGACCATCGGCCACAGCATCATAGGGCTGGCAATGTACCTGTAAAATATTCATTGGGCTGTTGTGATATCGACCTTGCTGACATGCCCACTATCGTCATACTGGCACATCCTCAGTTTTTTCACTTTCCAGCTCTTTTTGAGCAACTTTGCGAAGGCGGTGCTATAAATTTTTACACTATAGTTAATGATCTTTTTCTTATCGATCGATGGGACGATGACGGTCACATTATCACATGAAGGGTCTCTTGTCGGGACCGCGATCTCATCTGTTGGCTGGATCGTCGGTTTATCATAGACCTGCTCACATCCGTCGACACAATCCGGTCCTTCTATGAGCACTGCAGAATAGTTACCAGATTTATTTTTTGCATAGATCCAGGTCCTGTTCGTAGATATGCCAGGCTCACCAGCTTTGTTCCTGCTGATGTACTTCACGTTCTCTTTACCATTTGTTTTAACGAGCTCATTGAAGCGGTTCTCACAAACCTTAGAAAAGATATCTGCGCTTATCATTAACAATACCCATACTCGGAGGGGGATTTAAACCACCCTATTGTTTCAAAAGCACTTTTTGGATGATCTCGTGAGCAGGTCAAGCTACAAAACTCATAGGCCTCATGGATAGTATGATGCGACGGCAGACCTGCAGTCCTATAATGCATGGGGCTATGTATGATGTGATCAAGTATAATGATCATGTCCAGCATGATGAACTTAACAAGAACTGTGAATATGCCTAATGTGGTCATGAAGCTGATGAATGAACCGGGGACCTCGAAGACCATATCTACCCGCTCCGAGGATGGAACGATCCATACGATCTACATGGGCAGCATGACCGCGTTCTCGGCCGACCAGATATGCATGGCGCATGTATTGATGAAGAGGTCGCAACAGAACCTTATTGAAATGGAGAAGAGCGGCGACCCCATCTCGATATCCATCACGAACGGGATGGCATCATACGAGGTGATGGCTCAAGTGAACGGATACCAGACCTCCGGGCAGGCATTCGATATGATGATCGATGCTCTTACAAAGGCCGGCGTTAAGGATATCATCGATAAGCGTGGGATGAAGGTGCAAGGGGTCTGGAGCTTATCACCTCTAGGGGTCTGGAACGAAGGGTTCGGGTCTAATGCTGGCAGCAGGGTAGTGTGACCGGACCGCTCCTATGTGCTAACAAAAGATCTTGTGAATACCTTTTCGACCGCCCCGCTCCCCCGGGCGGGACCTATTGTTTTGACCAGATCTCTTGCTGTGCCTTGACCAAGGCCAGTGGAATAATTAGCTGTTCATAAAATTGATCTCCGGTTTTTCCCTGACATACATTACATTGCTCAAGGAAATGCAAATGAAACGATATGATTACGGATATCAAAATGGATCGTCAATGATTAAGCGATTCGTTGAATAATAATGATAATAATAGGGCAGGCTCCAGGTATATGGCGGAATGTTCATCATTGAGCTGTTGACCATGCCCGGATGTTACCTACATACTTGTCATTTTTAATCATACTATATGATTGGGATCTGTTGTACAAGCCTTACTGTAGGCCACACTCCGGCCCACAATCGAGCCCGCTTGGCTTCTCCTTGCTCTTTTCCCTGGCCTTGAGGCGCTTCTCTTCCTTGTTTTCACCAGGGGTGTAAGAACCGCTTGATGATTCGGCCGCCATGACCTTGGACCGCTCATCTTTCTTATTCTTATCACCTTGCTCGATCGGAGCCTCGCCCGCACCATAAGCCTGTTTGCCTTCTTTCCCGGTCATTATAGGTCCTCGGACGACCATATCTCAGGAACAACCATTATCAAATCATGGGTTTCTTCTTTTGATTTTGCTGCATATCGGAGGATGATAGATTGCCAATTCATCATGTTATTTCTCGGCAAGCCGATATTTTTGTTATCACTGAAAGTATATCTGGATAATGGACTGCACAGCGATTCGATATTCGGTCGATGGAGCAGTGAACAAAATGTTCTAAGATATTAAATAGCATCCGTCCAGCTCACCATATACTCATCCTTTGATCGATATAGCT
>CAVSDP010000025.1:0-9735 GCA_963726655.1 Methanomassiliicoccaceae archaeon | reverse complement strand
AAAGGAAGTGAGAAGAATGGAGTATCTCATCATTCACAAGAAAGGCAAGAAAGAAAGATTCGAAGGATGCGGCCACGGCATGGTACGCGGTAGAGGATAGATATCCGGGCGCGGTGCTGAGTTCCCGTTCTGGCTGCGGCAGAGGCATATTGACGATGCATGACCTGGCCGAGCAAGGCCCGATAAAGGTCAAGGCGGGGCGGCGCATCGTGGCTTTTGTCCAGCGCAGATGTTGACGGTCGATATCGACCAGCAGATATCATATATTTCATCTGTCTGGCATTAGCATTTTTCGGCGGTCGTTCTGCCATTATCCCCCGTTCTTCATGTTCACATTTCTTTTTGTCCAGTTCAAATAAGTCATTCAATATAATAAAAAACTTATCTGCTATCGGGATCGGGCATCTCCCCGGCTCCTACATATATCTCATTTCAAAGTCCCGGTATGACCGCGGATGGGAGCGGATAACAATGGGAGGAATAGCCATGCCAGTGGAAGAAGAGATGTTTGATATCATTGGGGTACGGCGTTCAATATTGCAGCTGCCACTCTCGCCGACCGCGCTGAACAGAGCTACGCGGCCATGACCAAGGGGATGGACCACAGGTCCAAGCTGAAATGTCCAGAGGTCAGAGATACCAGGATGCTGATCGAGGCGCTCCAAGCCGCTCTCGGCGGGAACACGGTCATGCCTGGAGGCGCTCATGAACAACAGAAGAATGACATGATCTTCATCATCAGACAGGAGATTGAATTATGAAATATTGGTCACAGGCAGAGGTCGAGGAGATGTTCGAGTATCTATACCAGAGGCAGGCCGTGTACATCCGGTCTGATAAGCGCGACCAGTGCGATATGCTGCAGGAAGCGGCCGACCTTGTCATAGACATACGCGAGTCGGGGTTCGAGGCTATAGACCTGGAGCGCGGGAGGACGATGTATCAGAAGAAGCGGCGCTGCAGCGGCAAGTGCGACAGCTGCCCGCACCGCGCTCGCGATGGGGGAAAGCCAAAGGACCCGAACTGTTGGGAAGGCGTCGTAAGGAATCGGTGAGCGTTCATCACAGGTGCTGTCTCAGGTAGTTGCATTGTCATTTAACTCTGGCAATGCCACAATTTCATCTTTTGCTTAGCTATATATCAAGTGATACTTCGATCTCACTTTCGGTCACCTCTCCCCGAAAGCTTAGTAAGTAGATTGGTACAAATATGGACTTGCAACATTCTATCGACCATTTATTGGCACACAACCTAATTATGGTCGATAATATTACGCTAAAAAAGAGAAGAGGTAATCTTAAGTGGAACCACAGGAGATATTTGAGCGCCTCAATCCGGAGGAGAGATTGATACTATATGCAGTAGGTGCTCTAGATAGGCCGCTTAGGAGTAAGGTCAAGCTACAAAAGTTACTTTTTCTAGTATCGAACGTCTTCAGTGAGATCGATGATTTACTCCAGTATGAGGGCCATTTCTTAGGACCATATAGCGAGATCGTCGAAAACCTAGCGCAACAGCTAGAGACCCAGGGGTTAATTGAAAAAGATGATGATGGATATCACTTAACTCATCTTGGACAGGGTGTTTTTTCAAATATTCGCCCGGCACCACAATTGGTTTCTGTAATGGATGATTTCAAGGAAATGCTTAATGATCTTAAAGATGACGATATAATGACATTTATCTATGCTTGCTACCCGGCGTATGTAACCGAATCATTGAAATGGGATGAGCTAAAAAGGAATAGAAGAACGGTAGCCATATCTTTGTTAAATAAAGGAAAATTGAGTGTTGGGAGGGCCGCGGAAGTTGCGGGAATGAGCGAACCTGACTTCATAGATCTAATCGAGAAGCGACGAATCGGGTGATTTGGCGAATGAGCACAAAGATCTTAGATTGTACAGTAATCTCAGTTTCGTCAATCTCGATATCAACGATCGACAGTTTTGCAGAGATGCTGTAAAAAGTATGACTTGGTCATGACGAAAGCAGTAGAGTCAGAAGTCAATCGGTGCAAAACTAGGATAGACTGCAAAACCATTGTAACAAAAAAATCAGCAAATCCAAATTACGATGAGACATTGGATTATCTACAAAGAAGATACCCGAGCCTTCACAAAGGTGAGTTATCCTCCTTTTTATTGGCATATATGGACTATGCTGCAAACGAAAAGAGTTATTATTTTGTTACAGACGACCAGCTTATGCGCAAACGTATCGCTCAGATCCTTGATGACCCTAGATTGATAGAGATAACTGGACGACACATCAATAACTTCAATCAGACAGGCACAGTCGGGCTCGTTATCCATCTTGTAAACGAAGGCATGATCCAGAAGGATGAGGCTAAAGGGATATTGAACGATCTTGAGCGAAGCTCATTCTATCTAAAAAGCAGCGTATTGGACGGACTTCGTGATATCGCATTAAATTAATGTCGTCTGTCTCGGCCTCTCTTTGCCATATGTTTCAGAGCGAAGAGATATGCTGCCGTGGATCATTTTGTTCGTTAAACCTTTCTTCGTTAAAATATAGTCATTTACCGACCCATCTTTCTTTAGTCTGACCTGAAGTGCAATAGCTTCTTCAAATTGTTTCATGATATTCTTTCTGTCCACAGCCATCCTGAGTTCTACATCTGACGACTCTTTTCTTATGTAGCCATATGTTAATGGATCAAAATCCCTGTATGCAACAATTGCCTTCTGTTCCTGCTTTTGCTTTAATAATCTAAAGAACTCTGCATCGCCTCTTAGCGGCGTATGATTTAAACCAAGAACATCAAAATCAAATCCACAGCAGAAAAAGTCCTTTGCCGGGATTATATTAGTCTTTTTAGAGAATTTGCCCTCGTTCGCATTCAATGCATAGAACATAGATCTATCCAATAAGCTGTATCCCTTTACTGTTCTGAAAAGTTGGATCAACCAGGATGGATTCGAATCTATTGCGGAGTTGTTGAAGTTAACGACAAAAGACGTAACATCCCTGTTGACCAGGCTACCTATGTATTCTAGGAGGTAGCCCCTTGGGAGTTGCCATGGAATCACTCCGAATATTGTTTTATTATCCCTGCTCTCGATTGCATCGATGAAAGTTGAGTTCAGTCTGATTAACGTATCCTTTAGATCGTCAGCTTTCTGACTTTTTATTATGCCAGACCATAGCGGGGTAGTCGCGACATCCGAATGCGAATATTGGAGATCTGACATCGTGTAGATCAACTTCTCATCGGGAATCGTTTCGTCGGTGTACTCAGAAAATGCGAAATTCAGCTTATTGCTGGTCTTCACTTTTAATTCATAATTCGCTCTCTTTTCCAGCTTTGAATCCCTAGTGATGTTTGATAGCTTGTCAGAAGTATAACGAGAAAATGATTCATTTATGGTGTTGAGCGGAATATTTACTGAGGTAGTTTTAATAGGGGTCCTTATCTTTATATCACCATAATCCAGGTCCATTGACCTTATTGCCAATGTTTCATCTATGGGCCCATGCCTTATTGTGATTTTCATTCGATACTCACCATTTCATCCTTATAAAGAAAGCGATTCCGTTGTCTTTTATCGGATTCTCAATGAAATTTCTTTCTCCCCTGCCATCAATGATATCAGGCTTAATATCCCTTTCCTTTCAATAAAATGATAATTTGTTGACCAAATATGATACAATAATAATAAATAGGCTATAACAAACAGTAGATATGAAAGTAAAGCATCTCCTATTTTCAGTCTAATTTAATCAATGTCAATATTGGTCAGCAGATATCTCCCGATGAATACGCTCGTCATATCCAGTGCTTCCTGGATCCGCTCCTTCGGAGGACTTGCTTTTTCATGAATAACATGATCTAAGAGCTCAAGTGTCGATTTGATATCTATCGCTTGTTCGTCTGGGTATACCCCGTGTGCCTTCAACGATTCGTTCAGGACGACCGCCTTGGACCTTAGCTTATGCTCTATACAATTTAACATCGCACCAACGTCTTTAAGCTCTGTTCAAGGGCTATCCTAACGAGCAGGGATGCTAATAGAACTGAGTGCTTATTCTCATCGTCATGCAGTGCATCGAACGCTTCTCTAAGCTTATCATCTATTATCTCTTGAGCTATTGGATTACCAAGGCTCATGTCAACATAGCTAGATAATGCACTGAGCGTCATTGCGCACAATAGGGTATATCTCTTAGAGTACTGAGATATATCTATTACCCAAAGGGGCTTCCCAGTCATATGTTACAAACGAATCTAGCTCTACTCTTGGATACAATTCATCCGCCAACCTCAACATTTTATCCGTTTGGCTCCCCATAAATTTGGCTGTATCTGATGATATTCCAAGCTTGGCGATATCCAATGCATTTTCGATTTGAGTCCTGAGCATTATCTTTTTCTGAGTTACACTTCTTTTCGGGCATCCATCCGCAATCATCCCTCGATTATCTTCTCGATCTCCACCAGCTTTTCGGCAACTTTTTCCCCTTCTCAGTCAAAGTGTAAATGTAAGTTAGATATGGCTTTTCGACCGTTCGTTTCTTTAGCAACCCAGCTTCCTCTAGGTCTGCTGCCACCCGTTTCAATCTGTCATATCCACCGGTCAATTCGCGTAATTCTGATACCGTAACTTCTTTATGTTCATGGATTAAGGCAATTAAACCGACCGAACTTGCAGCGTTCAATAGCTCCAGTCCAGCTTTTTGTTTATCCATTTTCTAACTCCGACAGGAATCAATTTCTTGGAGAACGATCTAACGGCAGGATATTGCACTCTAACGATCTGACTGCAACATAAAAAAGGGCTTTGCTTTTTTGCTCGACGACTATACGCGTTATCGCCTGTTTTCTTTGTTTAACGATGATACAGACATTAAATGCGGATTGCCCAGACGGTTCAACAATTAATTTGTACTGACCTTCCTCGAACACATCCCACTCTGTTTCCCAACTTTTCGATTCTGGGCCAACTAAACAATAAGGCGCTTTGGAACCCAATGCTGTTCTCTGCATGAATGATTTAAATCTTCTATCTCCGTTCAACTGGATGAGGAGATGCGCCCCTTTTTCGAGCTGCCTAAGGTCAATGGCCTGTTTCTTATTAAGTACTATGGTAGTGTTGACTATTGTAATCCATGTATCTTGGTTGTCCTTTGATTGCGGCTGATTTTGAACGGTCCTTAGTCGCTCATTCTCGCTCCGCAAGATACTAATTTCATGTCTTTGGAACAGCCAAAGCGTGAAGAACAGTATGGCGACTAGAACAAGAACCGCTTCTAGAAGATATGAAGTTAAAAGACCAATAGCTAAGGAGACTATAGCTTCCACGATGACTGATAATACTATCTTTTCACTTTCAGATGCCATTTAATCCTCAATAGCCTTTTCTATGATGCTCTTGGTTCCCAATTGCATCTTTATTACCTTAGGCCTTGTTGCAAAACTAAATTAACGCTTACTGGAATATAAATATAATTTGTTATCTATATTGTTATCAAGATGTATAAGTGTGGTCCAACCTATTGCCAGCTGTCTAGGAAGGTAATAAGTTGGTTACCACAGAAATAACGATACCGAGCGGCATATTCAAGGTTTGCGGACAAGTGCACCTGGATACGTACATCATCGAGGTCGATGACATAGCGGTTGACCTCGACCGCTATGACGACGTAGCGGTCAACTCGCTGCGTCTATCGCTGGAAGCGATACGCAAGCAGGTCGACGGCTTCTCGTTCTGGCAGCACCATTGGAGTACTGGCCGTCCGGCGTACGAGGAACGAACGTTCCTTGTTGCGTTCCTCGTTCAGCAGCTCCTGGGCATCACGTTTCAGGGAAACCGAGGGGATATTGTCCATGCTCCGTACCTACTATCGTCTGGACGGCATACCTGACCACTCTACACTGAGCAGGAAGCTATGCTCCGGAGCGATGGTCCATCGTACTGGAACGCTTCTTCCAGTACATACTGGCCGCGCTGCCGGAGCGCAGCGCGGTGGTAGCGACGGACGCCACCGGATACTCAGGACGGAAGCGAGGATGGCGAGGGACGAAGCACGGTCAAAGAGAGGTCGAGGACTGGGTGAAGGTCCATGCAGCGATCGAGGTCGATGAGCTCATCATCCTTGAGCTACGAACTGACGGCCGCCTGACGTGCATGATAGCAGAAGTTCGCTGACGTTTGGGATAAGCTACCGGACAACGTCATTCCCAAGCGAAGCTTCGCCGACTCTGCCTACCATGGCGAGAAGTGCCTGGCAGCTGCCAGGCAGCACGGTGCCGTGCCGCTGCACGGCATAAAGAAGAACGCCAAGCACTTCCCCAAGCCCGAGAACTGGTACCAGAAGATGGTGAGCTTCTGGCGGCACTGGCCTAATCGTGCTGCCGAACTGTACGGCAAGCGCGCTCATGCCGAGACGGTATTCAGCATGATCGGCGCTCTTCTAGGTCACCGATTTAAATGCCATTCTAAAAAGGGTCGAAAAAATGAGGTCCGCGTCAAGCTCGTGCTGTCGACATCGTTCAACTGGCCATGAGGAGGCGTTCTGGTCATGAGAGTTTTGCACCAAGGCCACCTTATAATATTTACCTTTTTGTTTATCTAGACAGATATTTTGTGATGAACTTGTCGACCCAGGCTATCGCATCATCCACTTCAGAATCAGGCACTTGATTTCCATGAGTAACTTCACTCAATTTTCCATACTTGGCCTGCAACTCTTCGTTAACATATTGAGGGAAAATGTTCTTTTTGTATGCCAGGTCTGCGCCCATTTGCTTTACCTTTTGTCGTCCAATCCCATTCATATCACTGAGGGTCCTTACTGATTGTTCAAGCGCGAGCCTGGCTAAAAATGCAGAACATCTGACATCACCTTCATGGTATAATTCCCTCGCCTGTTTAATGTCGTCACTGAGCAGATCATGGGCAACTGGATTACCTACTTTTATGTCTAGATATTCATTGATCCTAGTCACAGCTATTTGTAGCTCTTCCAATCTTTGAATCGCCGCATCTATATTCTTTTCTTTAGAAAAATCATAATCAATATCTTTTTTATTCCAGTCAAGATAGACAATGGCTGTATTAATCTCTGTACAACTAAATTGCTTATATGCCACTTCCTTGACGGCATCTCTGATAGTATTATATTGTTCTAAATACAGGTGAAGGTGGTTATATGGAATAGGTAATTTATTCATCTCTTTAGCGAGTAAACGCGCCTGACTCCGACATACAATCAGTAAATCGATAGGATTCTCAGTCATGATTCCCCTTCATAATGCTCTCAATCTCAGCCAGCTTCTCGGCGACCTTATTTCCCTTCTCCGTGAGTTTGTAATTGTATGTCAAATATGGTTTCTCGATGAGATGGACCTCGATAAGACCGATGTCTTTTAGCTCCTCAAGAACGCCTTTAAGTCGATAATCGTTCCCTGAGATAGCCTTTACATCGACAGTCATGATTTCTTTTTTCTCTCTTATGAGCATTAGCAAATTGACCACACTGGCCTCACTTAATATATCGAAATCTCTCTTTTGGGTGCTCATTGCCAACCTCAAATCAGAAACGCATATCGTTGTATGAATAATCGGTATCTAGTAACCGATTGACAAGTGGAAATCATTATATATTTCTGAGGTACCATTCGCCTCTATCCGATTGCCTAGTAGCAATCAGATGTTAATTCAGAACTACAAGCGCCGACCATGGTAGCAGAGAAGGGAGCCAGCTACTCATCGGCGCGGAGGAAGCGCAACAAGAACATCATGATGACCTGCTGGCAGGCCTGTTTAATCATTCGTTTCCTCCCTATATTCGCGCGGCCTTGTCGGGCGCGATGGCCTGCCAGCCAAACCCTGATTAAAAAGAGGAAGGTTGAGACGATGGCTGATGAGAGGATTGTTGAGTCGCTTGAGCGGCCTGGTAATGATGAAGGAAAGAACCTTGCGGTACTGGCCGAGAGCATAGCGCAGATCGGGATGGGGCGATCCGTTCTTGACAAGTTTAAGCCTTGGCGAGAGCAAGGCGGTCCGCATCAAAGGGACCAATGGGGCATTCATGGCCAAGGGCCCAGGCGTGCTGTTCGTTGCGTTCCTGCCCGCGGAAGCGTTGGAGAAAGAGCAAGCGAACGAGGGAATACCGGAAGAGGCGAACGCCGAGCCGGACGAGGGCCTGGAAGAGTGATGCTCATGAACGCTGACGACCGCAAGGAGCTGCAGGATGTCGCCGAACAGCTCAGCGAGCTCAAGGACCGCCTGGAGAACAAGCGGGACGACCTCCAGGAAAAGGCGGACAACATGCCTGGAGCGTTCGAGAGCAAGCGCGAGGCCCTGGAGAGCGAGATGGACCAGATAAATGAGGCGATGGACAGCATCGAGAGCGCCGCCGACAGCATCACCAGTGCAATGGAAGGGGCGTGAGCTCATGGAGTCAGGCAAGTTCCACTATCTGACTTTCGAGAGGGCGTTCAGCGAGTCTCAGGACCAGAGGGGCAGGTTCATCGCCAGGGTAGGGCATGACGAGCTCGCGGGCAGATGGTTTGTCCGCCTCCTGGAAAAGGAAGCGGCAAAGGCGGGGGCATGAACATGAGGCGGCCGCAGAACATAGGGACCGATGATAATGGCTACCGGCAGCTGAAGCCCCGCACTGACCAGCCATGCGATGTCCGTTCATGCCGCTCCAATGATGGAGGCGGATGCATCAAGATGTTCAATGCCGGCCGGCGGCCTGAGAACTTCGGGACGCCAAGGTGCCCTGGGTTCATCAGGTGCGCGCCATCTCCTCCGCCGTCCCCTAGCGCCAGGAGCATGCGGATGGCGGTCAGGACAGGACAGCAGACGCACTTCGAGAGCATCAGTCAAAAGGGGGCATGAGACATGCGCACATGCTTGGGCGCTGTCCGCATCGCCGTCGGGTCGATCCCCCAGGGCGTGGAGTTCGACCATGTTATTGTCGAGAAGAGAATGAAGAGGCTGTTCCCTGGTATGATCGTAGAGCCAAGGAAAGTGTCGAACCTTATCAGCAAGGTCAACGGGGTGGAGCGCAAGACCAGGAACTATCTCGGCTGCACCTATGTCCGGTACGGCCGGGTCAAGCGCCGCAATATTCCAAGGGTCCTGCTCGAAGCTCACAGGGGCGAGTGAGCATGGCCGATGATATGATCGATATTCAGGAGCGGTGCGGGCGCTGCGACCGATGCCACCGCAAGCTGAAGGACCCCGAGAGCGTGAAGAGAGGCCTTGGTCCGATATGCGACAAGAAGGTCAAGGCCGAGCTCAGAGAAAGTGGGAAGGACAAGGTCCCGGCCAGGGATGCGGACGGGCCCTTGAACGTTGGTATGAGCGGAGGGAGGCGTGAGCATGGCGGAGATAGCATTAGTGTTCAACGACGAGAATGCCGAGAAGATCCTGACAGGCATGAAGCGCGTCACTACCCGACATGAGATCCATGGGGAGCTGGGCGACGAGTTCACTGTGAAGGGCCGGACCTTCCGCATAGTATACCTGATGCGCGTGACGCTGGGATGGCAGGCGAGCAATCTATACCGCAGGGAAGGGTACCAGAGCCGCCAGGAGTTCATCGACGGATGGAACAGATGCTATCCGGACCGCCCGTTCAATGAGAGCGAGAGGGTCTGGGCGCATTTCTTCGAGGAAGCATACGGGAATGGCAGCTACGGGGTAGAGGCCGAGGATGCGGCCTGTGCCCGGAAGGAGGCCTGAGGATGCCTGGTGCGGCAGC
>CAVSDP010000024.1:0-24112 GCA_963726655.1 Methanomassiliicoccaceae archaeon | reverse complement strand
GCTGAGGAGACAAAGACATTCGTTCATGAGGCATTGTCCGAACTGATCAAGAAATGATCATGACCAAACCCTTTTTTCTTAAGATCCCTTTATCGGTCGGGTATCTGACCCATATGGTATCTGACCGAAAAACATTATAACCAGCCTATGCTTCACCCAACTTATAAGGGCGGATAGATCAGCGGAAGATCGCGTCATTCGCAATGACGAGGCCGCGGGTTCAAATCCCGCTCCGTCCACTGTTTTGTCTGGCTCGGTGGTAAATCTGCCCTTTTCAGGGCATTCTGGTATCTGGCAAGGGTCTGCATCGCACCCGACATATCGTCCATATTTATGCCTAGATAGAGTATAGTTGTCTTCACGTCCTCGTGACCGAGGAGATGCGATATCGTCTCTAACTGCACTCCCGCCAACCAAAGGGTGCGCCCGAACGTCCGCCTCAGGGTATGGTTCGTGAACCTTATCCCGGTCCTTGCGACCACATGCTTCAAGCGGTTGTCCACGGCGGTCCTCTGATATGGGAAGAGCCTCCCGTTCCGTTCGTATATCAATAACTGGTCCGGCACGACCACTATCGGGCTCTTGGCCTTCGCCTTCGAGATATCTATTCCCGCAGCTTGAACCAATAGCCCAGCTCTGCGTTCGTGTCTGGATGGAACGGCACGGTACGCCACTTGCCGCCCTGCCTGCCCTTTCCGTGCACGTTGATATATCCCAGGCTTATGTCCTGGACCCTCTGTCTGATGACCTCCACACGGCGCATCCCAAGGTTCAGCTCCAGATGCATGATGATCCGCTCCATGCCGGACGCGGCGTCCATTGTCCTGAGCGCCTGCTCCGGTGTGAGCCAATCCACGTGTATCCTGTCGTCCTGGGGCCATTCCATGTGCATTTCCTTCATTACCGAGTTGTGATGGGATACCAGATAGTTCGAGAGCGTGCAGAACTCTCTCCGGATGACGGCAGTGCGCTTTCCATCCTCCTGCCACGTTTCCCTTAGATACATCACAGTGTCCTCGGTCCACTTGGTGGGATGTACGGCATAGCCGCCTTCTTTCAGCGTTCGGTTCGCGCGCCCTATGAGCCATCTGTATTTCTTGACCGTTTCTTCCGGCCTGTTCTTGCCTACTTTCTCCAAATAGCTTTCCACTGCGGCATCGAGACACCTCGCTTTGTCGGGCATCTCTAACCTCTCCTAGCAAGTGAGAATGAAAGTAATAATCGTTCGTGCATCCCATCCCCATCCGCATGTCTAGCGCCTCTCCGTCGGCGGGACCTCGTCCACGATCTCGCCGTTGCATTCCTCGTTCACAATCCCGCCGCGCGCTATGCGCCGTGCAAGCGCCTTGTCCAGTATCTGGTCCAGGTCGCCGCGCGAGGCCATTCTGGACAGGACAACCATGACCGAGGCCTCAGCCATCTTCTGGGCCTTGACCTCCATGAGTTCCTCCGCGCACTTGTCGCAGATGAGGTTCAGGTCCCCGCCGCACATGACACAGACCTTGCACTCGTCCTCCACCTTCGGGTACGGCCGCCTCTGCTGCGGAGGCGCTTCCGAGGACCTGAAGAACTTATCTTGCCGCTTGGCCGCCGCGCCAGGCATCCTCAGGCCTCCTTCCGGGCACAGGCCGCATCCTCTGCCTCTACCCCGTAGCTGTCATTCTCGTACGCTTCCTCGAAGAAATGCGCCCAGACCCTCTCGCTCTCATTGAACGGGCGGTCCGGATAGCATCTGTTCCACCCGTCGATGAACTCCTGACGGCTCTGGTACCCTTCCCTACGGTATAGATTGCTCGCCTGCCATCCCAGCGTCACGCGCATCAGGTACACTATGCGGAAGGTCCGGCCCTTTACAGTGAACTCGTCGTCCAGCTCTCCATGGACCTCATGCCGGGTAGTGACGCGCTTCATGCCTGTCAGGACCTTCTCGGCATTCTCGTCGTTGAACACTAGATGCTATCTCCGCCATGTTCACGCCCCCTCTACGCTCATATCGACCTTCAAGGGCCCGTCCGCATCCCCGGCCGGGACCTTGCCCTTCCCATTTTCCTTGAGCTCGACCTCTGCCTTTTTAGTACAGACGGGACCAAGGCCTCTCCTCATGCTCTCAGGGTCCTTCAGCTTGCGGTTGCATCTCAAGCACCGCACATGGAGCTTGATGACATCATCGGACATGTTCACTCGCCCCTGTGAGCTTCGAGCAGGACCCTTGGGATATTGCGGCGCTTGACCCGTCCGTACCGGACATATGTGCAGCCGAGATAGTTCCTGGTCTTGCGCTCCACCCCGTTGACCTTGTTGATTAGGTTCGATACTTTCTTTGGCTCCACAGCCATGCCTGGGAACAGCTTCTTCATTCTCTTCTCGACAATAACATGGTCGAACTCCACGCCCTGAGGTATGGACCCCACGGCGATGCGCACGGCGCCTAAGCATGTACGCATGTCTCACACCCCCTTTGATCCATGCTCTCGAAGTGCGTCTGCTGCCCTGTCCTGACCGCCATGCGCATGCTTCTGGCGCTCGGCGACGGCGGAGGGGATGACGCGCACCTGATGAACCCCGGGCACCTTCGGCGTCCCGAAGTTCTCAGGCCGCCGGCCAGCATTGAACATCTTGATGCATCCGCCCTCATCGTTGGAGCGGCACGAACGGACATCGCACGGCTGGTCGGTGCGGGGCCTCAGCTGCCGGTAGCCATTATTATCGGTCCCTATGTACTGCGGCCGCCTCATGCTCATGCCCCCGCCTTTGCTGCTTCCTTTTCCAGGAGGCGGACATACCATCTGCCCGCGAGCTCGTCATGCCCTACCTTGGCGTTGAACCTGCCTCGCTGGTCCTGAGACTCGCTGAACGCTCTCTCGAACGTCAGATAGTTGAACTTGCCCGACTCCATGAGCTCACGCCCCTTCCATCGCGCCAGTGATGCTGTCGGCAGCGCTCTCCACGCTGTCCATCGCCTCATTTATCTGGTCCATCTCGCTCTCCAGGGCCTCGCGCTTGCTCTCGAACGCTTCAGGCAGGTTGTCCGCCTTTTCCTGCAGGTCGTCGCGCTTGTTCTCCAGGCGGCCCTTGAGCTCACTGAGCTGTTCGGCGATATCCTGCAGCTCCTTGCGGTCGTCGGCGTTCATGAGCATCACTCGTCCAGGCCCTCGTCCCGCTCGGCTTTCGCCTCTTCAGGCATTCCTTCTTTTGTATGCTCCTCCTCGAACGCTTCGGGCGGCAGGAAAGCGATGAACAAAGTTCCCGGCCCCTTGGCCGTGAAGGTCCCGTTCGTTCCATTAATACGGATTTTCTTGCTCTCGCCAAGGATCACTGTCGAGAACGGTATCGCCCCATCCCGTCCGCGCTATGCTCTCAGCCAGTACCGCAAGGTTCTTCCCTTCGTCCTCACCAGGCCGCTCAAGCGGCTCAACAATGCTCTCATCAGCCATTGTCTCAACCTTCCTCTCTTCAAATTAGGGTTTGGCTGGCAGGCCATCGCGCCCGATAACGCCGCGCGAATCTAGGGAGGAAACGAATGCTTAAACCAGCCTACCAGCAGGTCATCGTGATGTTTTCTCGTTCCGTTTCCTCTGCGCCAATGAGTAGCTGGCTCCCTTCTCTGCTACCATGGTCGGCGCTTTTTGTTCTGATTCAAATATGTTTACTGTTTCGTAAACACAAAGTCGAAAACGGTCGTTGAATATAAATTGTTTTCTATATTGTATTCACGAAACAGAAGCGTTAACTTATTCTTCAAGAATCCGGTTCCTACCTAGGAGTTAGAAAATGGATAAACAAAAGACTGGACTGGAGTTATTGAACGCTGCAAGTTCAGTCGGTTTAATTGCCTTAATCCATGAGCATAAAGAAGTTACGGTATCAGAATTACGCGAATTGACCGGTGGATATGACAGATTGAAACGAGTGGCAGCAGACCTAGAAGAAGCGGGGTTGCTAAGGAAACGAACGGTCGAAAAGCCGTATCTGACTTACATTTACACCTTGACTGAGAAAGGGGAAAAGGTCGCCGAGAAGCTGGCGGAAATCGAAGGGATAATAAGCGGTGATAATTGATGGATACGAATAAACCCTTTTCAATTAGGGTTGGAGCTAAGGCTGAAAAGATAGTATTACAAACTAACGGCATGGATGAGAGATTGAAAAATAAATTATGGAATATTTATTATATATATTATCTTAAAGGTATTAGCAACCTAAGAGAATTAGGCGATGGTAATTCAACGCATAGAAATTATTTTTTTAAATTATGGTATGATTTTTTCTCGTTACCGGTTAACATGATGCCGGGTTGGGCATCAACTGTTTGTTATAATATTCAAACAAGATTTTTTTCATTGAATTGGAATGAAATCTATGAATTTCTTGAGTTTACAATAAACAACTATGAAGATGGCACCATCAATGATAATTTCATAAAGGTCTGTAATCATGCGCTCGAAACGGAAAAGAGTGCATATAGGATTTCAGGGAATTTGTTCGTCCCATTAATGGGTGATGAAGAGTCATATGCAGTGAAGGATGCATTGTCTTTACCCATGATTCAGCCTGCTGAACACTTAAAAAAGGCAATAAAACTTTTCTCAAACCGGGAAGACCCAGACTATGCAAACTCAATCAAGGAATCGATTTCTGCAGTCGAATCATTATGCCGGTTGATTGGAAAAAATGAAATGACCTTGGGCGATGGAATAAATAAAATCGCACCTCAGCTCGGTATATCCGATATTCTGAAACAGTCCCTTAGTAAAATGTATGGTTATGCTAATGTAGAGCCTGGGACCAGACATGGGGCAACTGAGCCAATAAAGGTGGATTTTGATGATGCAAAATTCTTCCTAGTAGCATGCTCAGGTTGGATGAATTATCTTTATGGTAAGGCGATCAAAACAGAGATGCTTTAGCGCATTTCATATCTTCATAAATAAATAGTTGTCAGGAGATTGAGCATAGATTTCGAATGAATGTTAGATCACTATCAATTTCAAATTTCAGGTCACTAAAGAATATCGAAATGCGAGATATTGGAAATTTAGTTATTTTAATAGGTAAAAACGGGTCTGGTAAATCTAATCTCCTTGAAGCGTTAGATTTTTTCTTTGCGGATATTAACTTGCAGGCAGATGCCGCTCAGACTTTATCACCAACATCATTTTATGATAAAGTTACGAACACGCAAATAGATTTCAAAGTTACCATTGAATTCAATGAAGAGGAAACCAACAAGATACTATCGGGGGTGGCTATCAACTTAAACCCATTAATTCAGACCTTCCGATCAGACATCAAAAAGGGGTCCAACTTCCAATTGGCGATTCATAGACGATTTGAGACCAATATGTGGAAAAATGTTGAGTTATCGTTTTCCTATGGAGCTTTTATAAAAACTGGCATAGTTCATATAAGAGATGCCAACAAGCAAATGATGCCATTGCCAGCAGATATATCCAATACCATCATAACAAACCTGAACGTAATAGTTAAGAACAGCTTCAAGCTGATCAAAGGACCAAGAGAGTCTGCTGAGCGAACCGCAGCTCAATCAAGGAACCCGACGATCGATCCTGAAAGTAAAACAATATTAATGCAAATGGGTCTAAGCCAGGAGAGGGCCACGGAGATATCTTGGTCCAATTGTCAAACTCAATTTAAAATTATTACTGATAAAGAAGTACAGGCAAGAGGAGCCCAATTAGAGTTCAAAATCGGAAATCTTAAGTTGCCTATCGATTATTCAGGAAGCGGGGACCAAGCGCTTTTAGTTCTCCAGCGTCAGTTAATGGAAAATAAACAGATTTATGGCATCGAAGAGCCCGAAACAAGGATGCACAACGACTATGTAAGAAAACTATCCGCTTATTTTAAAATATTAAGTGAATCTAAACAAATCTTCATTGCGACGCATTCACCAGTTTTTGTCGATAAGATGCCCCTTGGAGACGTTTGGTATATATCAAGGGATGGCAAAGAAACAAAGGTAAAACGTTTGGATGATACGAATACCAAGAATTTACTTGAGGATCTTGGGATAATGCCAAGCGATGTGTTCTTGTCAAACAAGATTCTATTTGTTGAGGGGAAAACCGAAAAGGTGATTTTGCCAATCATAGCACAAAAGCTCAACATTGATCTAAGTGACATAAGTATTATCGTAATTAATGGTAAAGGCAATTCTGGTCGTCACTTGGAGCTTTGGTCTGAAATAGCTGCTGGCACTACCCTTGAAACATATTTCATTTTAGATAAAGATGCTAAAAAGGAAGCAGATCTTTTAATTAAATCAAAGAAAACAGATAAGAAACACTGTCATGTCTTGAACAAACAGGAGCTTGGCGGCTCATCCGAATGCTCCATTGAAGATTATTATGACCTAGGCATATTGTTGGATGCTGTGGAGAAACATAGGAAAAATCATAATAAGGAAGATGAAGAGATAACGAGATTAGAGCTTAAACCGTCAGAACCTGTTGTAAGGGCTATCCAAGCATATTTGAAAGAGGATGGTTGGAAGGTCCCTGTAGGTAAAGAGGTTGTAACAAGCATGTCAAATGATCAAATTGAAAGTGAGATGGGTGAAATCATTAGCTTTTTAAGAGCTTTCTGTGAACGATTGCCTTATTAATTAAGAAGTAAGGAAAAAATGAATGCGTTAATTTGGCAGTCAGCCTCTGGAAATAATGTGGTATTTCACGACGCCCTTCCAACAGTTCGGGTCCTTTGGTCTCTCATCGTCGTGAGCGCGGTGCGGGCAGCTGTCGCACTTGCCGCTGCAGCGCCGCTTCTTCTGATACATCGTCCTCCCGCGCTCCAGGTCTATCGCCTCGAACCGCGACTCGCGTATGTCTATGACAAGGTCGGCCGCTTCCTGCAGCATATCGCACTGGTCGCGCTTATCAGACCGGATGTACACGGCCTGCCTCTGGTATAGATACTCGAACATCTCCTCGACCTCTGCCTGTGACCAATATTTCATAATTCAATCTCCTGTCTGATGATCTAAGATCATGTCATTCTTCTGTTGTTCATGAGCGCCTGCAGCATGACCGTGTTCCCGCCGAGAGCGGCTTGGAGCGCCTCGATCAGCATCCTGGTATCTCTGACCTCTGGACATTTCAGCTTGGACCTGTGGTCCATCCCCTTGGTCATGGCCGCGTAGCTCTGTTCAGCGCGGTCGGCGAGATCGCGCAGCTGCGACCCCTTGAAACGCCCTACCCCAATGATATCAAACATCTCTTCTTCCACTGGCATGGCTATTCCTCCCATTGTTATCCGCTCCCATCCGCGGTCATACCGGGACTTTGAAATGAGATATATGTAGGAGCCGGGGAGATGCCCGAATCCCGATAGCAGATAAGTTTTTTATTATATTGATATGACTTATTTTAACTGGACGAAAAAGAAATGTCGGAACATGAAAATCGGGGATAATGACAAAATGACCACTGAAAAACGCTCGTGCCAGATAGCTTAAAGTAGCTTTAGCGCTAGCGGTCAACATCTGCGCTGGACAAAAGCCACGATGCGCCGCCCCGCCTTGACCTTTATCGGGCCTTGCTCGGCCAGGTCATGCATCGTCAATATGCCTCTGCCGCAGCCAGAACGGGAACTCAGCACCGCGCCCGGATATCTATCCTCTACCGCGTACCATGCCGTGGCCGCATCCTCGAATCTTTCTTTCTTGCCTTTCTTGTGAATGATGAGATACTCCATTCTTCTCACTTCCTTTAGAGATCGATGAGGCCGCCCATCCTTCGTCTTCGAGACCCTAGGACGGATATCGAGGATATGAACCGGACAGGGGGAGGTGCCCGAAAATCGGGCATGTATCAAGTGCAGAATTCTTGGAGTTTGTCAAAACAGAATGGCTAAAACGAAATCGCCGAAACCTAGAAAGCGAGAATAAGAAGTTCGGGAGAATCCGAAAATCCCCATATTCTATAATTTATAGGTTCTTTGGCCGATCATTATGTGATACACTGGCATATGACACTTTGAGCGGTTAACGATCTATCTTTTCTAGATATCCTCATCTTATTAATCATTTGATCATGATAATATAATGGGACGGATATTCGCTTGGTAAAGGTAGTTGCTTGTCAGAGGGCGTTCAGGCTGTCTCATCGATATCGATCATCGCTTCGGCGGTATGCATTTCATTAGGCATTTACGTAATGCTCAGAAATCCTCGGTTGAAAAGCTCAAGGATATTTTTCCTCCTAGCCACGATCGCAGCGATGACCACCATAGCAGACTTCTTTATGATCACCGCTCCGAACGAGGGCACAGCACTGACACTCGCCCATCCGCTCATTTTCCTCTCGATACTCCTTGCTTTCACAATGCTATACCTGACCGCATACCTGCCATACGAACGGGAGGGATCCTGGTCGAATACGTCACAAGTGGAGGTTCGCGGTCCTAGCAGTTCTTACAGCCCTTGTACCGGCTTTGTTCATAGGTACGGTAGCCGAGAACCAGTACGGATGGTGGGTCTCCATGAGCTTACCCGTCATCTGGTGGTATTCCTCCATCTACATCATCTATATGTCGGGGATCGTCTCAATGATCCAGTTATACCGCAAGGAGAAAAAGGAGGATGTGAAGCACAGGATACTTCCGCCGATCCTTGCCATGACGACCCCGATAATATTCGACCTTGTCCTGACCGCAATCCTGATGGACGGTGGAACGATTCCTCCGGACCTCTCAATGGCCGTCCTAGCATCCGGTATCTTGTTCGCATATAGCATATTCAAACAGAAGCTGTTCGTGCTAAGACCGACCAGGGAGAACGGTACCCTGCGCAGGTCAATGCCGACCATGCGACCAGGGCAATATGTGCTCGTAGAAGCGATGACCAAGGACCGCGCCCGAGATATGTTCGTCAACGAGCTCGCTTCCAACGGACAGGGCCTATTGATCACTTCCATATGCCCGGACCAGATAATGGAACGATACGGCCTGAAGAGCACACCTATGCTATGGCTGACGTCAAAGCCCAGTCCAGATCGCATCGACCCATCGAACATCAACATCCTGAAGCATACTGCTATGCAGTTCTTGAAGAAGGGTAGCGGCTCGGTCGTTATGCTAGATAGCCTGGAATATCTGCGATCCTTCAATAGCGAGAAGGATGTCATGAGACTTCTTTACGAGCTCAAGGATGCCGCAATAGTGACCGGCTCGAAGCTCATAATCTCGGTGAACCCGGATGAGATCGTAGAAAATGAACTTTCATTGTTGGAACGTGAACTGGAATCCATAAGCGCTTAGGTCGATCGGGCGGGATCATCGTCCTATTTCTAGCTAGTCATTTTTCATGGTATGCATACTAGCTTCTTGAACTTGCAGAAGTCGCGTATCGCCACTAACCGCGTCTCAGGATCCTGAACATCCTCCTTCTCGAGTGTCAAGAAGCGGGTATAGGGAGCAGCCTTCACGTGACCTCCTTCAGAAAAGGTGCCGCGGCGGGGATATGGTCGAGATTCTTGAGAACAGTATCCTGCCGCCCGGACGGTCGATGAATAGCCCTGAATGGCCTGCCCGATGAAGTATGGATATGATGCCGGTCGTTATGAAGTTGGACATCCCGTTTGCCGAGCGCACCGCACCCGCTACCCTAGGCACGTTATGATTTGAGCATCTAAAGATAAAACTTACTATCGAACGGTGCAGCTCGCATACTTTGATGCGTGGAAGGGTGCCCTGTCGACATGATATGAGGTCATATTGTTCTTTCTCTGGGTTTTGGCATCGTTTCCCATTATCTAGTGAGGCGTTTTCCTTTTATGTTCTGTTAGGTGATAATATCGAGATGCGATCTGATTCTATGGTCAGATCCTTCTCAACCACTGCTCTCTCCAGAAGCAGGGGCAGCATTCGATCGATCCTGATGTGCTGAACCATCACAGCTTGCTCCTTCTAATATTATCGCCGGGATCAGGAGCTGTCGGAATTCTTTGGTGGTCTCCAGCATGATCCTTTGTACGCGCTTCTTTACCTTAAAACGCTTGCCGCAGAACTGTTCCAGCTCCGGCATGAATACCAGACCCTGTAAGCATCCTTTCTCGTCAAGGGTCAACATTATCTCGTCTAGCGAGAGCACTTGGGCCCATTCCCCTGGTCTTAGGTCGAGATCAGTTCCCATCCAGTCATCCGTCTCCTGTAAACATTTTTTCCTCCGCCCTTTGATCAGTGGTGCCAGCACATCCGATCGGGTATCTAATCACGAGAAAAGTTTCTCTCGCAACGCAACTTGGGTCTGGATCTTGACGAAATCGTAGGAGCATAGGGATCATCTGATCCATCTTTCGGTCATCTGACAGATGACCGTGACGCCATGCTCTTCATCTTCCTATACGCGCTCCCTTGCACGATCCTTATCTGAGGCATGTATGTAGGGCTACTTTCTCACGGCAGGTATATATCGCTTATTTTGAAGATCATCCTTTCGAACAGAATAGCCTGGAGTGCTTGATGAATCAGTATCATTCGGATAGAAAACAAAATCCCCACCACCGCACTGTCATAAACGGGACCAGCATCCTGTGCTACAACAATATGGCCGAACTGACGGATCGACGATCGGACCAGATGGCTCATGCCCAGGATACGGCAAGCGAGCGCTTTTACGCTCGGTCCTTGGAATCGAGCGGTCCTGACCATTATCTGAAATGTAAGACGTTGAAGACCTTACGGCAAGGCTCACTAACGGTAAGGTGAGATAATGTTAATGTAGAGGGTTCACCAGGAAGGTGTTCTTTGCTATAGTGACCGTCATAGCATTGACGGTCATGTTCCTGCTCGCTGCCGTCCCGACGGCAGCGCAGGCCTTTGGGCAGAATGAGACCATACATATACATGACCAGTCAGGCAGCTTGGACCTTGCTGGTCGTTCCAGCGATACCTCCTTGATGGAAGAAGCAGCACAGGCTGACATACTAGGCAATATATCTTATTCGAACGGTGCCGCCGACGGAAAGTTCATTAGTTTCTCATTGAGCGGCGGCTCGTTGAACAGCATGAGCATCTGGAACGGGCAGACCTATGAGCCAGTGATAAGCTCCATTAATATAACTGGATGGAGCGCGAACGAGATATCTGCAGCAGGTTCTGTTCTTACCGCTTCGGACAATGGTATCTCCTTGTATGCGCACGATGTGCCGAACGGCATTGTGCACATCACGAGCGATAACGCATCGGCGCTCAAGGTGCGGTTCGCGTCCGGGGCCTCGGGCACGGTCGTCAATACGCATGACGCGCTAGGTCTAGCGGTGTCGTATGCGACGTATTGGTCAACGGCATCTCCGGTCTGCTGATGGTCACCAACGGCAGTATGACCTCGACCGGCTCCGGAGGATACAGCATCCAGCTATCGCCGGATGGCCAGGTGGTATATCGCGCTGACCCGTCATATGCGAGCGTCAACGTGTCGAGCAGAGCGCGCTCATCAGCGCTCTCATCGATGGCAGGATCGTGATGGAGGTCTGGACAAAGCTCGCGACCTCTTCAGCGGTGTTCGATGCCGTCGTATACCAGCCGTTCGATGCGAACATATCGTACCAGAGCGCGATATTCAGCGCCTCGGCCATATCCAGCACGAACGGGGACCTGATGATCATCCACACCGACCCTGCATCCCTTGGCACAATAAGGGCTATCGCGAGCTCGACAAGCTCGAACGGTATCGCTGCAGTGGATGCCGATGATGTAGGCCAGGTCCTGAGCGCGTCGAACGACAGCAGCTCGACGCCGAATTCAGCATAGCATCAACGGGATCGTTCGTCCTTGCCGCCGTCTACATCCCCGGGATGTCAGCGGACTGTGCATCTACTGAGCGCGCCGGTATTGACCCTCGGGCTCGGACGATGGGTCCGAGATGTACTCGTATCTAATACCGGCGATCGTTGCGACCGGCGTGGTCGCGTCATTAGCTATAGTGGTCTGGTCGGTGCGGGGCAGGAATAGATAAGATACTATGATGTCAAACCTTTTTCCCTTCTTTATTTCGGTCCGCTATAACGATGCCCTTTTCGCTCAGGAACGAGGCGATCTGCCAACAGGACCTAGGGACGGTCAGGAGATAATGAATGCCTCCAAATTCTCGCGCTACTCGCCGTGGAGCCTTATGAGCTCATCGATTCGCGAATAGTTCGCGCTCTGCCGCTCGACCTTTGCTGATGCCTGCCATGGATGAATAAACGATGGATATTGATCTGTCGATGAAGATATACGTTCACCCTTCTCTTCATGCTCATGATGCTAGACCGCATTGCCGCATCGATCACATGATCGATATGACCCCAAGCCTGGCTGGATGGTCTTAATATCACTGTCTGGGCACTGAGACCACTTCGGCCGATGCTCTGAAAATGCGATAACAATGCCGCTAGCAGGGGCCGTGAACAAGGATGTGAAGCTCAGAACTTCTCGACCCTCGCTATCGACCTTCTTCAATGTTGTCATGATATTTAGTACCTAAGTCAGCCGGTAAGAACACTGTGACGCAGAGGTCCGTTCTTATGCCTCAGTATTTAAAAAGGGAAGATGATGAACTTTAGGAATCGGAGGGAGACCGGTATGCCCGTATTGTCATTGCACCGCTCCCGTGCGCGGCTTTTCATCGCTAATGAACTAACGACCAATGACCTTTCGACTGTTGGAGAACAATCATATAGATATTTTACTAGCTTGGGTCATTGGCCGCTCCATTTTTCTCAAGCGCTTACGGGCGTCCCCGCTCGGTCCACCTCCTCCTTCAGGCCGTTTATGTCGATCATCCTGTCGATGTCCAGCAGCATGATGAGCTTATCCTTTAGCTTGCATATGCCCATGAGGTAAGCGGATCCAAGATCGAAGGATAGTGTCTTAGGCGGCGGCACGATGCTCTGCCTAGGTACGCGCAATACGTCCTCGACCGCATCTACCATTATGCCTATCTGATTGTCACCGATCTCTGCGATGATGATACGCGACGCAGAGGCCAGATCATTGCTTTGGGAGTCTATGTTGAACCGTTTCTTCAGGTTTATGACTGTCGTGATCTGTCCTCGCAGGTTCATCATGCCCTCAATGAACTCGGGCATATTGGGGACCTTGGTGATGTCCTCGACCTTGCCGATCTCTCGGACCTGAGAGACCTTGATGCCGAAGGTCTCTTTTCCGAGCTTAAATGAGACGAGCTGTTCCTCCTCCCCCGTTAGTTCGAATTTTTCGTGTCTTCTGGACATGTCACTGCCTCACTCTGATTGGGTCTCAATACCACGCTTGCTCAGAGCTTGCTTGACCTTCAGGGGGATCTTGGGTGCATAGATCTTATGTGAGACTCCTTTTGCTGTTGGCTTGGCGACCACCTTAAGCTTAGGCGCCTGGGTAGGGGCGATCATTTCAACTGCCCCTCCGATCTTGAACTGCCCGGCGACCTTCTGCAGATCAGATGCCATTTCGCTCAATGACTGAACACGAGCGGTCATATCCTCCATGCTCGCCGTCAGCTCCTCAGTGGATGAGGCAGATTCCTCAGATGACGACGCTGTTTCCTCCGCGATGGACGCTATGCTATCGACCGATCTAGCTGCACGCTGCGTCTCGTTCTTCTGCAGCTCGACGAAACTCGTGAGCCCTGACATCATTTTCAGGAACTCATTGGTCATCCCGTCGATCTCCTGGAACATTTTTCCCGTATCGTTGACCATCTGCATACCCTCTGCAGCGGTCTTTGTACCGCGGTGCATCGCTTCGACGGCCTTGTTCGTCTCTAGCTGCACTTCCTTGATCATCTTGGCGATACGTTCAGCAGCTTCGCGGCTATCCTCGGCTAGGTTCTTGACCTCCTCAGCGACAACAGCGAATCCTCGACCCTGTTCTCCTGCCCTTGCAGCTTCTATCGCTGCATTGAGAGCAAGCATGTTCGTCTGGTCCGAGATGTTCGTGATGACATCGACTATCTGGCCGATCTCCTCGGAACGCTTTCCGAGCGACTCGATGACCTGGGCCGATTCCTTGACGACGCCATCGATCTCGGTCATCTTGCTTATCGTGCTATTGACCGAGATCTTCCCGTTGTTAGCCATATCTCTCGCCTTCTGAGCACCGTTCGACGCGACTTTCGCTTCATCGACCGCCTTGTTCATGGCCTTTGCCATCTCGGCCATTATCTTTGCCGTCTCGTCAACTTGAGCCGCCTGCGTTTGAGCGCCCTTAGATATGTGTTGTATCGAGGACGACACCTGCTCTGTCGAGGCGTTCATCTCTTCCGTGCTTGTGGCGAGCTCCTGTGACGTCGATGATACGACATCGATCGAGCCATTGACCTGCCTGAGCAGGCTTTCTAGGTTCTCGCCTATGGCATCGAGGGAAGTTGCGAACTCAGCGAAGTCACCCTGCGTATCTATCGATACTCTGGCGGTCAGGTCGCCGCTAGCGTACGAATCGGCGATCCGCATAGTCTCGTTCAACGGACCAATGATCGAGTCCAGGGTATCATTGACGCCCTGTACTACCTTTTGGTAATCCCCCTGGTGCTTGGAAGCATCCGCCCTCGTCGAAAGCTTCCCCTCGACAGCTGCCTTGGAAAGCATGTTAGTATCGTTAACAAGCTTTTTGATAGCGTCCCTAGCCCCGACCAAGGAAGCATTGATAGGCGCGAATTGTTCATGGATCACTTGTGTGTATCTGTCGCCTTCCTTTAGGACTGGATTGAAAGTGAGGTCTCCTTTGGCTAGTGCATCTAGATTATCTTTTAACTGTGAGAGCCATTCTTCACGATAAGCTGTCCTGTGAGCTTGAGCTATATTCTCTTCATTGTTTCCTGCATGACCAGCATTATCACCATTAGGTACTGCTTTATCGTTTGGTGTATCGTTCTGGGTTCTTGGGTCCATTTTTCTCTCTCCATTGTTTAATAGAGCTATTCCATACGATACTAACCTTGATCCTTGATTCCGAAATATCAAATATAATGCAGTATAGAAATCACGATCATTCTGCTATCAATATTGATTATGAAGAATAATCATGAATAAATCTTAATTATGAACAATATCCAAATAACAAACAATTTTAAAATATGGGCCTTGTACACTAATACTAGTTATTCAATAAAGACTATTTTTCATTGATATATGGTCGATATCATCATCTCTATGCCGGTCCGTTCAGAGCGGGATATCATTGCGATGTTCCTGTCCTCTGTGCCATCGGCAAGTATGTTCGAGAAACGAGAATCATACTCATAGGGAATCTGCGTTCGCTCTCCTGCCGATGGCGATATAAGGTTGTGGCCGATGATATATAGAACGTCCCCAAGCGGCTATAGAAGGTCAGTGAGGGCTTGATACGACTCACCGATTCTCGAATCGTTCCTTATATTACATAGAACAAAAAGGATCGAGATTGGATGTGACAAGCCTGCCATACAGCGCTGAGGGTCAACCTCATGATGTCCATTGTTGATCAATCTCATGCTTCGTTTGACTTGTTACAAAAAATGTTTTTCAGAGGTCGCAGACCTCTGTAGCACTTATTCATGCCTCCCTACCGGCTCTGCTGCTTCTTTACCTGTTAAATATTCCACTTCGATCCGTATCATGCACAAGATGTTCCATTCCATTTGGAGTTTCTTCTCTCTCGCTTCAAAAAGCAGGGGCATATTTATTGTTCAAAAGCCGCATTGTTTGGGTTTTCTCAACATAATCTTCAACCTCTTTCGCTTTTCCAAACGCGATAACGCTTCTAAAATCCGTTGCGAAAATATCAGGAACAATCTGATCTTCATCAATGAGACAAAATGATACCTTACTCTGCCTTCTGATGGAATCCAGCTTATGTCCGGATCTACCACCATGGAAATAAATCTTCCCGTTCTCGTACACATAGTTCATAGGGACGGCATATGGATATTCATTGTCGCCAGAAACGGCTAAAACACCAATTAACCCCTTTTTCAATATGTCCTCCGATGATTTTTCGGCAGGAGTTTACTTTTCTTCTCATCTCTCGGAACAGATCATATTCCTCAGTCTATTCAGATCAAGGTTCAAGTTCAACATAATTATACGGCTATTTAAGTTAGCTTTCATATTCATTTATGGGTCTGATCTTATCGTACATAATCGATATCATCTCAACTCTGCGGTCCTTTGTTTTATAGATATGTTCCATTTTAAAATCCTCGATATTTGAAATAAGAAAAATAAAGGGTTTAGGCGGTCCTTCCTATCTTTTCTAATACCCCCTTGATTGAGATTAGAATTTAGATATCTGGCTATAAGCGAGTACATGGCCCGACGGCCGCACTCTTATCCATATCCAGATATCTTAAATTTATTTTCAATCAGGGGGTAATAGGACCTGGCTGTTCCTGGCTCGTCTGGATGGGTTGGATGTCGGCAGATCGGCTAAGTAAATAATGATTCCAGATCGCTATTTATACCTAAAAATATTTGATGGAATGAACGAACATGCCAATAATTACTATCGAGATGACGCCACAGGACTATGCAAAAAAAGCTGAGATCGCTAAGGTATTTACGAACGAGCTTAGTAGGATCACAGGAATACCAAAGGACCCGATAGTTGTTCTGTTCCATGACTTGTCAGCCGAACATTGTGCAAACGCCGGTGAGATGCTGGTAGAAAAATTCAAAAGAGAACATGCGAAATAATATCGATGAATGAATGCACATCCCCTCATCATGACCATGCCATCTGATAAGTAAGGATATCTGTCACAAGGGCGACAGCCTTGTGCATGAATCATCGAATTGGCATCTCCCATCATAGCAAGTGCACTGAACGCTGCTTTAGGGGGACCATTGATAGCCGCGAACGAATAAGCGAACAACGATATTAAGATGATAACGACCACTGCTATAACGGCAACCGTTACTTTGATCCCTTACGTGATACCCCGGGCCATGTACTGGTGGAAGAGGTGCAGGAGCCTCTACCTATCGAGATGAGGGGGCATTCCAACTGTCAATGCCGGGACCTCCGATGGTCCCTTTGTATAAACCATTACCGCATTTAGCACAGAACAGATCACTATCTGGATTGTTTTTACTGCATTTGCTGCATATTGACATAGCGATGTTTCCTTCTACCAACGCCAACCCTATCTAGGGAAGTGATACGCCTATGACATGTTAATTATTACGCCTTTGATAATTACGATTGTAAGTTATTCAAGAACACTAATTAGCTCTCTAGCATGCTGGACAAAAAAATTTTACAGGATAGTCCATTGCTCCCACACAAAGATGTGGTTTTCGCTCTTTTTATTATGACCATGTCTCTAGAACCGGATTTAATTCCCAGGTCATTACGATGACAAGAGGAGGTCAACAACTGACTTGGGGGGATAGTTTATATAAAACTGTCTGTAATTATTTACATCATTCTAGGGCAATCATAATATTTAATAGAATTAAAAGTGACGATCCGGCGATCAGGAAGAGTAGGAGAGGGGCAGGATGAAAAAGAGATTGTTGCTCACGGGGATTGCCATTTTAGTCGTGATAGCCCTCGTGGCCGTTTGTCTGTTCATCCCTCTCAGTACTAGCCCCAAAAGCGTGGCGACATCGAGCCTACCTAACGGTAATAATGATCGATTCACATCAAATACCGGCGGAAACAACGGGACATCGTATCAGACCGTAGGTGGGGATAAAGGCATCTCCGATCAGACTGCTTACTCGACATATGTGGCCGGATGGAGGAATCCTGTTCAGATAAGCGGTCCGAACGCTAACGCCAGCAGCCCCCATGTCGCATTGAGCGCCAACGGAATGGCCGTAGCTGTGTGGACGCAGAGCGAGGATGGCGTTCTGGACCTTTACGCAAGTAACTTCACGCCCGAAAGCAATTGGAGCGCTCCGGTTCTCCTCGGAGCGAACATTTACCAGTATACGACCGATCCCGGGGTCGGAATCTATGATCAGGGAAATGCGATGGTGGTTTGGACGGATCAGAGTGGCGAAGCGTGGTTCTCTCGATATATTCCATCCCAAGGATGGACAGAGCCATCCCAGATCTGTTCTGTTGGCGAGTACGACCTGTCGGTCGGTTCATCTGGCAAGGCTTTTCTTATCTATTCGGATATGTGGTATTTGTACGTCAAAGAGTTCGATCCATCGACCGGATGGCAGGCCGCCGATGAGCTCGTTTATCTCAATTCCCCAAGCGCAGCCTTACCCCAAATATGCGCTGGCCCAAATGGAACAGCATTTGCGGCCTGGTTTCAGGGTCCTTGTCCCGGAGATTATGTTCAGGTCTGGAATGTAATGACCTCGACCTACACTTCTGGAGGCGGATGGAGCAACCCAGTAAGCCAAGGATATGATGGGGAGGACTTTAGCCTGGCCGTGAACGAGAAGGGTGAGGCGGTAGTGACCTGGTTCGATGCCCAGTGGTCTTATGGGGTCTGGGCGAGCATATACAAAAGCGGCTCATGGAACGTACCTGTTCTGATATCGAACGATTTGAATAGTACAGTCAACATCGAAAGTAATGTTGCTTCGATAGACGCTGATGGGAATGCTCTGGTCATCTGGGCTGAACAGAACGGGATCGAGTGCCGCATGTACTCCAACCAGTATACTGATGGTAAGGGGTGGGGCTCCCCCAGAACGTTGGACAATGGCAACCAGACCGCCTCGTACTGCCCTCAGGCCGAGCCGATCGGTACCGATGAGATATCGACATTATGGATACGGCAGATCAATCTGACCCGCAGCCTGGTAGTCAGCGATCAGTACGAACAAGGAACCGGATGGAGGGGTGAAGAGTATCTTGGTGATGGTGGAGGAAGTGCTGATATCTCGGCCAGTATCGATGGAGAAGCGATATGAGTTTGGATCGATGATGGCAACTGTGACGGCTTGCCAATACCTAAATGGGAATGGTACCCCATCCGCCCCCACTCAGCTCAGAGCGGAACCCTTGGCTACCTCGATCGTACTCTGATCTGGGATCCACCGCTCGATGATGGAAATGGCTCTGTTACCAACTATAGCGTTTACCGGGTCGAAGGCTCCTCAATAACTTGTCTAGGAGTATTATCTGGAAATACGACCACCTTCACGGACTCTGGACTGACGACGGGTTCAAGCTACGCCTATCTGGTGAGCGCATCTAACAAGTTCGGTGAAGGGACCATATCAGCAAAGGTCGTATCGGTCACCTGCACCAGCGTTCCATCTAAGCCTTTGAGCATCGTACTGACCATAGAAAGTTACGATAGCGTCAGCATTAGTTGGAACCGGCCGGCCGATACGGGAGGTGGGCCAGTATCTGGCTATATAGTATTGAAAGGCACCACACCCGATTCCCTGGCCATCGTGAGTGATGAGCAAAGCTGTTCATTCACCGATTCAGATGTCAGTAGCGATGTGACCACATATTACGCGGTTGAAGCATATAACTACAGAGGAATGGGACCGATTTCAGATATGGTCAACATAACGTTCAGGAGTGGATACCCCTCGGCACCTCGCGATCTGACAGCGGTGGGAGGGGATTCGGGCATAATGCTCTCGTGGACTTGGCCGGCCAGCGATGGGAACGCCGGAATAATCTATTACAACATCTACCGCGGTACCTCGCCCTCCAGCGAGACAACTATGCAACGACCTCGGATGGAAGTACCTTCACATATGACGATACTGGTGCTGACTATGGAACCAGATATTATTACGAGGTCGCAGCGGTGGGGTCGAGCTTTAAAGTAGGGGACTTTTCGAATGAGGCCAACGGCACCCTGAAGAATGCGTACATCCAGATAACATCCCCAAGCTTTGGGGACGTCTGGTATGGTGGTACGACCCAGAATATAACCTGGGTATCAGGTAACGAAACAGGGACATACGCTGAGATAGAGCTGATGGATAAGTACGATAACGGTATAGTTGTATCTACCATAGCATCCAGCACACTTAACAATGGAACATATTCATGGACAGTTCCGTTGTCCCTGAACGATTCCTACCGAATTAAAGTGTCAAGCCTAGATGATCTCAGCGTATGCTCCTACAGCGGGTTCGTTAGCATAATGGGCTGAATGTCTGAAGGAGGTACAATATTGATGGGAATATGCATGAGAAGTATGGTCCAAAGTGATTGAGATGAGCGTGTTCTAAGCTTGTACGCTCGAGGGAAAGAACGACCCAGAGCAGGTCAGCTCTTAGGTAGGACCACTACCATTAACAACTCCTTTGTGATAATAAAATAAGTGTTTCTCATTTCTACTTACCTATCTGCTCAACTAATATCTTAGATCAAAGGTAGTGGTAGTGGTTCCTTACTGAGAGATGGCCCCCTAAGCAACTATCTTTTCCATACTTGGTTTTTTAGCCCTTTTCGGGCAAAAAAGGCGAAAGCTGAACTTAACCCTCTTAAATTTCATCCTTTGATGACCTGTTATGATGAGCTATTAGTATACTGGACAAAGACCGATAACTCATCTTTTTGTTTTTAATAGCTTATATACTACTAATTTAGGATAATAGACTGATTTATATTTTCTAAAATTATATGGCCTTTCTATAGATCGGAATAGGTCGGTCATATATCGTCAAAAAGCGATCGTTCTCTTCATCATGTTCACTATATTATCGACAACAGCGGCGGTCATGTTCGACCAGTCGGTCGGCACTGCGTCCGCTGCTACCACAGGCGTCACCAGCGACGGGCTGGAGTATTCGGTCGTAGGCAGCTCGGTGCAGATAACCGGATACACCGGTTCACCGGTGAACGTTGTCATACCGAGCTCGATCAACGGTCTGCCGGTGACCAGCATCGGCAGCAATGCGTTCAGGTACTGCAGTTCCCTGTCGACCGTGGTCATTCCTGATAGCGTCACCAGCATCGGCGACTGTGCGTTCGCCAGCTGTCACCACCTCACCACCATAACTATACCGGACAGCGTCACAAGCATCGGTTACTCTGCGTTCTACTACTGTGTCTCCCTTCGCACGATAACTATACCTGGCAGCGTCACCAGCATCGGCGACTATGCATTTTATAACGATCTGTACCTTACCACTCTAAATATACAGAACGGTGTCACGAGCATCGGGCAGAATGCGTTCCGCAACTGTGCTTCCCTTCGCACGGTAACTATACCCAGCAGTGTCACGAGCATCGGCATCTGCGCGTTCTGCGGTTGCTCCGGCCTTGCCACCATGACCTTCAAGGGCAACGCTCCATCAGTAGGCTTAAATGGGTTGTACCAGTGCTTTTACATGACCATCCATTACGATCAAGGCGCGACCGGCTTCACGACCCCTACCTGGTATGGGTTGCCGTGCTATCCTGTCGCCACTACATCTGCCTCTCCTGCCTCTCCTATAACTGTGAATATCACCTCGCCCTCATCGGTCGAGTACACCAACGATACTAGCACGACGGTCGACTGGACGATAGCTGATACCGCATCGACAGTTAATAGCGTACAGATAAGCGATGACAACGGTGCGACATGGACGAACGTTACTCACGATGCGAGCTACGCGTTCAATGGTCTTTCTGATGGCCAGCACGTCATTCTCGTCAACGCCACCGACGACGCAGGCAATGAGGCGTCCGCATTCGCCTTCCTTGTTGTCGATACCGTACCTCCGACCGTGACGAGCTCCACGCCATCCACCAGCAGCATATCGACATTAGCGAACATAACGGTCTCGTTCTCTGAACCGATGAACTGCACAGCGACGAATATAACGGTCAACGGCGTCCCTGGCACGATCGATTGGTCATGGTCATCGGACGGCTGCAACGCCACTTTCATTCCATCAATGGCTCTCATAGGCGATAAGGAGTACACGGTCACCGTCACAGGTATGGACCTCGCCGGTAATCATTTAACAAAGACGACCTGGAAGTTCACTACAGCTGATGTAGGGACGATATCCGGCATGGTGGTCGACACTAACGGCAATGCTGTCGCTAACGCCACTGTCATCCTTGGCAGCAGCACGACAACGACGAACGCTAACGGTCAGTATGCTTTCTACAACGTGCCTATAGGCAACTATACCTTATTTGCCACGAAGAATGGCTATCAATTATCCAGCTTGCCTATTGACATGACATCCAAGGATATCGCGCTTGGAAGATAACGGCCGATCAGACCATAGCATCGAACGGCTCTGGTAATGTCGACAGTGCTTACCTATGGATAGGCGTCATAGCTGCTGCCTCATTGCTAGCGGTCGGTGCGTACGTGATGTTCGTCGGCAGGAGCAAGAAGTGATGATGCGAGAACGAGGCCTCACGGCCGCACTCTTATCCATATCCAGATATCCCAAATTTATTTTCCATCAGGGGGTAATAGGACCTGGCTGCTCCTGGCTCGTCTGGATGGGTTTTATACCGCTTGCATTTGCAGCCCAAACCTTCTGAGCCTCGGCAATGGCCTTGTCGTTCCTTTTTCTTGCGTAGTAGGTCTCCGTGGTCTTATGTCCTGGCATTTTTGATACTGCGTCTAGTGGGATGTCCTCATCCAATGAGTGCTGACCGAATGTCCTGCGACAGGCACTTCATCCGTAAGGTCGGACCAGGATGAGGTCCATGTAATTTATATGAGGATTTGTCGGATATTCCTGATGAAAGGATTGATTTTGCACACACTACCGATGAAAAGAACGCAGGGGAACCTTATGGAGATGCAGGAGAAAAAGGAACCTGTCTCTGTCTCGATCACTAACGGAATAGTTAGATGTGATCGTAACTGAGACCCAGGATATAATAATAAAATATACTAGAAGGACATTTTACTGATCTGCTTATGGATAATGAGACCATATTATCAAAACTTAACGAGATCCGTACCAGCATGGAATCATTCAAGGAGACCTTGGACCCCATTAGGTATGAGGATTTCAAGACTGCCTTTTGCGAGCAGGTCCAGAACATTTTTGGGGAGCATAGTCGTACATTGTTCGATTCCGGCATAGAAACGATGAACGAGTACTCATCATGTGTCAACAAAAGGGAGTGCATCGAAGCGCTCGACCTCACAAGGAATGAGGTGATAGCGGCTTTCCAAAGAGATGATATGTATTCGGGAATGGTCGCACTAGAGGACGCCGAAGGTCGACTCACATTGATAGTTCTGTATGTAAGAACAAGGGATGTTCCCCGCTACACACTTGACACATTGCATCAGATCCAGGCGTTGCTCTCCATAGCTGATAACCTGAAGGTCCGGAACTATATACAACCAGAGACCTCGTTCACCCGGCTCTCGTCCAACGGCCGTATATTCGGAAAAAAGACCCAAGAACGTAAGGAGCCCACTTCGACCGAGGTTGCGGACATGGTCTCGACCTTGGCAAACCCTTTGCGGCTGGAAATATTGAAGATGCTTCATCCAGCAGCATAGCTTCTCGGAGATCAGTAAGGCCTTGGACCTGAGGACAGGTCACCTGCAGTTCCATCTCAAAGCGCTTCAAAAGGCAGGTTATATCAAGAACAATAGAAGACGCCGTTCGTACTCGATCACTATCAGAGGCGGCACTGCCCTTGATGGTGTCCTTGGATTGGCCGAAAGACTCCTTTAGAACGAAGGACTGCGAAGGTCTGGAATTGAGATTTAGTATGATCTACTATTAAATACCTAAATTGAAATATTCTACGATGCCATTGATCCCATGTGGCCAGGGTCTCGACCATCCAAAGGGAACTTGGGATGATATCAAACCCACCCGGTCATCTGGCCATAAAGGAGGAGATGTTATGGCAGACAGAATGAACCATATTGAAAGGGATATGGCCGCGATAACGAACAAGCCTGCGGACAGGCTATCGACCTATCCTTTAGCAATGGGCGTATGCAGAAGATTGCTCAACAACGGCGCAGGCATAACCTATCATGAGTGGGTCTCGGACCCAAAGAAGTATGCGCAGGCGTTCGTTGCAGGCCAGCGTGCCTTCGACTTCGACTGGGCCATCGGACTGATGGACCTGTCGGTCATGGCGGGGGACCTCGGTTGTCATGTTAGGATGGATGAACAGAACACGCCTTTCGTAGACGATCCAGTCATTAAGAACATCGAGGACTACGAGAAGCTTCAGGTCCCTAACATCAATGACCCAAAGACCAGGAGCGGTC
>CAVSDP010000023.1:0-13226 GCA_963726655.1 Methanomassiliicoccaceae archaeon | reverse complement strand
AGGCAGGATGGTCATAATGCTGGATTGGATTGTGATACACCTTTACTTATCACGGTTGGCTCGGAAGAGCTGAGACAATACATTAATCAAGCCCTCAGTGAGAAAGGTCAGAGGGATCTATCAAAACAACGGTTCAGCATCTTAAAACGTGAAATAGGCTGGCAGGAAGGGGTCAACGCCAAGAAGAGCAGCATAGAACATGGCAAGATGATCCTGACCTTTGACGAGGTAGTGCTAAAGAATCTTGGGCTGGAGGGTCACACATGAAGGTCGCTCTCTATGCCAGGGTATCAACCCATGATAAGGACCAGGACCCTGAGAACCAGCTCATAAAGTTAAGGGATTTCGTCCAAAGACATTCATGGGACATATTCAAGATCTATGTTGACTATGCTAGTGGGGCGAAGACCTCAAGACCAGCATTTGACCGCATGATAAAGGATGGAAGAGCTAGACGGTTCGACGTTATACTAATAGTAAGGATAGACCGTCTAGCTGATCGTTAAGGCATCTTTTGAACATCCTTGAGGAAATGAGAGGGTATGGGGTTGAGCTGATATGCTCGGATCAGGAGATGAATACAAAAAGCCCCAGCCGGAAAGCTTCTTTTTACCGTTCTAGGGGCGGTCTCGGAGCTGGAATTGGACCTTATCAGGGAGAGGACCAAGGATGGTCTAGCGAGGGCAAGGTCCCAAGGTAAGAAGCTAGGAAGACCACCGAACCCGGCTAGGACAGAGGAGATAATATCACTAAGGGAGCAAGGTTTGAGCCTTAGGCAGATCGCTAAACAGCTCGGTATAAGCCATCAGGCGGTCAAGCAGAGACTCAGAAGGGACAGGATACAAAAAGGGGTGCTAAAGCAGTAAATGAGGCCAGGCTCCTTTAGCTTACCCCTCAGAACTAGGGCTACACAATCGGACGATAAGTTTACGACCTTAGCCGTCCATTCACTGGTAGAGGGCTACTGATGGTCAGACCATTGTACGCCTTCGAACAGGAGCTGAAGGAGTATTTAGGGGAGCTTGTGGAGATGGACAGAGCGCCGGAGACGATTCATAAATATGATTGGTCGCTTCGCAACATGTTCACAGCACTAAACGATTTCGGCTATACGACAAACCCTAGGAAGATGACGATGTGAAGAACTAGAGTTCTTGCGAGATGAATTTTTTACAGGCTCGAACAGGTACAAGGAGAACCAGATAAAGATAATGCTGGGATTCCTTAAATGGGCTAGGAACCCAGAGGTGAATAAGCTGCATATCTCCTTTGGGGACACATCACCAACTAGAGTAAGATGGCTAGAGGACGAATCAAGCAAGACTCATCCGAAACAAGGCGGAAGGAATCGAGAGGATGATAGTCCATTGTGAACTGGACCTCGGGATGAGACGCATAGAGGTATTGCGCCTAAAGACAGGCTCGTTCTCTTCGGGACGGATGAAATCCATCCAGATACATGGCAAGGGACGCAATGGCGGAAAATATCGCCAAATATCATGGCATCCTGAGACCGCCATCATACTGGATGACTTCATTAGGACCTGTAAGACAACCAGCTATAAACAAGGCTAGGAAGAAGAATCCTCACGTGAAAGTCCCGGATGAATTGCTCATCTATGAGCGCAATGGTGAACTTTATCCATATAAAAAGACAGCAATAGATCAGGTATTGGCTAGGTTAGGGGAAAGGGTCGGGATATATTTCACGAACCATGACCTGAGACGAACATGCGGTAGGATGATGTACCGTTCAGGTGTAAGGCTTGAGCAGATAGCTAAGATATTCGGGCATTCCGACACCCGTACGACAATAAGATACCTAGGGCTAGATTTTGAAGATATGAGTGAAACAATGAACGCCTATGCCAGATACCAAAATACTCCAGTTGTACCAAAAATGGTACAAAATGAGGAAAGCCAGCTAATTGGTGGACGGAGCGGGATTTCCACCCGTCAAACCATCTGGACTGACCCTGTTTTGAACAGTCCTCGGTCCAACGACCCCGTTCGAGCGCTATTGAAAAAATGAGAACAAACGCTTTCCTCTCTTTTTCTTTAACTTTCTTAACTTCTTGGCTTACACAATTTATATTGATATTTTGCTCGTCTGAAATCGAATCTCAGATTAAAATCTTAGTTAGCTTGAGTTAGGAGTTAAGGGCCCCCTGAATTTACAGCTTTTACGCACAAGTAGCTAGGAACGTTCTATGCCAGATCCTGAATGGTATTAAATGGCATTGTGCGTATTTACACAAAATGATATATTCCTTTTTTTTCGCAATCTGGCACAGGAATATATTAGCAAGTTGTGCGCAAAAGCAATAGATTCAGGGGGCCCTTCTGAGCCAACCCAGAGATTTTCCAAAAAGAACCAGCTGATGAACTAAAATCTATCAGCACACATCATATGTACTAACATCTTTTTGCTGCCGCACACTCGATGGCGGACATTATGTTCTTCTCGTTCCAGTTAGATATAGGCGCTCCTATATCTTTTAAAGGTTCCGGTATCGCATAATTTCCTTTACAGTAAACGCCACACATTCCTTTATGAAGGCGTATCGCTGTCCTAAGTTCCCATTCTACCCAATCCCTTGAAGCTGTTTCTTTTCCAATTAAACACACTACGATTGATGATCTTTTAATCATGTCTCCTATTACTCCTTTAACATGTAGGCTGAGTTCTCACTGTTCACAGGGTCCTTTACTCCTTGGTCATAAAAAGAGATATCTCCGTCTGAATCCTGGGCGAAGGATTTGAAGGTCATCGCATATTCTAAATCATTCATATGAAAGCTTAAAAAGAGCCTTCTTTTGATTGTACTATACTTTGCATTTCCATGGTATGCATTCAGGAGCTGTGATAATGAGTCAAACCCTCGTTCTGCTAACAGATTTGATAGTAGCATATCTCCTCTTGCGTTTAGCTCGACGTGATACTTTTCTTCGATGGTCTCAATGTAGGTATCGCCACGTTTCCTTCTTATAGTTGGCATTCTTCAACCCTTTCTCTTATCTGCCTGTTCCCTGCAACTTACCCATTTCGCATGCTCCTTTGATACCAAAGATTCAACTCTTTCAGCCAGTAATTTATCCGGGTCTTGTACAGTGTCATATGGACCAGCCTTTGCGATGAAGAGGTATTTCTCATGCCTTAACTCTTCGCAAGTCGAACGATATGATATCCAGTTATCGTGATACTGGCCTACCTGCTGGAATCCCTCTGAAATCACTATTACTACACCTAGAGAACCAACTAGCCATGGATTGAACGAGAGTGCAGCTAGAAACGGGATTATTGCTGCGGCAATAATAACTATAAGCTTACAAATCTTGTAATTACGTTGATTTTTAACGCTACTCATATCATAATAGTTTATCTGATTATCTAACCGACCCCGTGTCGTCTGAGGGGCGCCATTGTTGAGGTCTGATTCACGGGCCATTGTTATTTCCAGCCTCCGCCGGTATGATTATTTGCAAAGCGATCCCTTGATAAATCGACCGGCAACGTATTTCTTTTAGAGAATGCATTTTCAACTATCTGGCTTATGTCAGTTTGGCTTTCTGTCCACCCATATATCTCTGCGTACCCTTCTTTGCTTTGGTCGCCTTTATTCGTATTGTCGTACAATCTGGGCGGTATGGTATGAATATCGTACTTACCCCCAAGCATTGGATATGTAGGTAGGAGTATACCAAGCAGACCGGACCTAGGGCTACTTTGAGTGTTACGAAGGCTAGAGAATATTTCCCAATCAACATACTTTCTTTGCCATGTCAATTTTCCAATAAGAACGACGGTAACGGTAGAGTCACTTAGGTACTCATCACGAATCTTTTGCATTATTCCGTCTGTGGTTGTATCATCCGATATGTCTCCATCTTGTACTGACCTAGTTACTATGACATCCTTAGATATTTGCTCGAATTTTTCTTTATATTCCATATCATCGCTATGGAATGCTATGAATACCTTATGCTTATTCATGATAATCACTCAATTTAATCGTATATAATTATACCGAAGAGATACTCGACATAATTTCAATTTTAGGTCATATATATATATATGCCTGAAGTTATTCGGTGATTTGTCTCGGTATCTTTTTATCCACGGTATTGGAAAAAGGCATGCTGATTCCTCCCATCACTGCGACCTTACTAAACAATAGCTTTTGGACGATGTATCTAAGTTTATTGAGCTCTGCTTCTGAGATATAAACTTCTCGCTTACCATGTATCAGGTCATTCCTTAATTTCCTACTGGATGCTAATACTTTTTGCTCTTCTGCTGAAAGAGTTAAGTAATAGGTCCGTTGAAATTTGCTTACCTTTTCCATAAGTGGGGCGTCATTGAGTCTATTAATTTTGTCTAATATTATGTCCATTTGATCTGGATTGAGAACATCTTCTAGCTCAGATAAATTTTGTTTTATCAAGCCCAGGGATTCCTCGCTAAACATCTCCTTTGTTTTTACTCCAGATACTAATAGCTCAAGGGCGGTCCAAAGGTCGATAAGTTTGTCGTTATCATTGCCAAGTTGTATCGACCTTCGAATCCAATGAATCGCTTGGAGAACATTCTTTTCCTGTTGTGTTAATCTTTTCACATCCTTGGTGATTAACCAATTAAAAAGCTCATGTATTGGGAAAATATAGTCATTTGGTATCAATTCAAAAGATAGGGTATTATCGAATATCCTCTCAGAATCAAATAGAACGTATTGATCAGTATCATTTGCTCGACAAAATAACCATGAAGAAGGTCTTACCCTTGAATACAACGAATAGTAATCATACGGTATTCCGTGTATTGTATCATTGAGGTACATGGCTGGAAATGATAAATCAGGTCTCAACGCAAGCAAATCAATTGCCTGTGAAATCCTATTATGGCCTATCACAGAAGCATAGTATAGTGAGTTCGACCGAACTGTTACCTTAGCACGCGGTATGTCGTCGTTCCATTCATCGTTATAATGGCCATTGTGCGATTTTCTTATGCACCCATCATCGATGGACTTACCAGATGCGTAAAAATAGACATCTCCGATATTTAGCGGTTGCTTAAGATTTAGGCCCTTAACTGGAACAATCACTGTAAAAAGCCGTTCACTTCTATCTAGAGACCTTTCTGAGAATACATGGTTGAAATCATTGAACTCCAGCATAAATGCAATTGCTTCGGGTGTTTCTGCTCCAAACTCTACAGAAATTTTTATCTGTTTCATTTTGATCATCGGGTCATGACAGAGTATTGTAGCGTCCCCAGATTCAGTAACATCATACTTTTGTATAAGCCCACGAAATATTGTCTCCCCCATCATCCTGTCTGATAAAAAAATCTCATCCTTTAAGTCAGCTAGCAAAAATTCTTTAGACTCTTGAATATTGATTCTAAATGACGCAGTCCCTTCAATGTTTCCGGGTTCATCGAACATGGGCATAGATGGAACAAGCGACAAAATCGTGAAGTCTTCAATGTGCTGATTGCCAATTCTAAAATCAAGGTTCAGGCTCAGGCTTTTTAAGTCATCTTCACTCGTACTTCGTGCCGATGGTCTGTGGAATCTAAAATGTGGATCTCCAAAAGGATCCAATATGCGTTCGAATCTTTGTGTGAATAGATAGAAGAGAATGCTCGTGGATTTAATGCTCTTCGTTGAGCTCCCCTTTTTTAATAAAACCTCAGACTTATGTTCCTTAGCATTCGTCGTAATTTCAGTTATTTTATAGCCATTAATGCTAAATCCCATTAAGTCATCAAAATCGGAACTCATATAGAAAGAGCGGATTATAATGTAAAATATCTTTGTACTTAATTGAAACTCATTAATAGCTAGGTTGTTGTCCCATGTATTAAATAAAGATGCTGCTTTGAATACGCCCATTGTTAAGTAGTCCTATATCTTACTCATTTAAGCAAAATATATCATATTGTATACATATTAGGCTGTTGATGAAACCCCAGCATCCCAGGTGCTCGTATGTATCTCCGAATGGTAGGCCGTGTCTAGCATATGCCGTCAAGGGTTCTACGCACTGTTTCTTCCATGACCCGTCCCCCGAGGCCGTCGCAAAGAGGAAACGGTCGCTCATGAGGGGGGCTAAAAAGACCCCCGCTGATGATGGCGTAGTAACATGGGACACCCACCCTATAGCCACCGTTGCGGACCTTAAGGTAGCACTTAGCGAGCTGTTCAACGCGGGGATGTCGGGAGCGATAACCACGGCCAGGCTCTCCTCGTTGGCATCAGTAGCTAACGCATTATCGAAGGTCATTGAGCAATCGGACCTGGAGAAGAGGATAAAGACTCTTGAGGAACGGATGGAACAAACAGAGGTGAGGAAGTGAACATGAAGAAGCGTATTGAGTACCTAGAACGATATGCATCGAGCTCTGATGGTTGTATCTTGTTCCCATTATGGGAAGAGGGACTGAACGGGAGCCCGATAAGCTTGCAGAGATACCATCATGTCCACATGGGATAAGAATATCAAACTATCCACGTGATTGCGATGAATGCGAGATCGTGAGCGAGAAGAACAGGTTCCACGTTGGTTTCATACTGGTTGATGCTAAGTATCGGACAGGGTTTAAGCCATCGATAGATTGAACATGCGAGAACAAGATCTGTTGAGCGGTGATGGGACATGTCAAATGATGAACAGACCACAATCAAGGTTATAGATCACTCCATTCAGGAGCTGTGCGTGTTCTTTGAACAGCAACCCTCCATGTTCTACACTGAAAGCGACATCGTTTGCGAACTAGTTTCAAGGATACAGAGCGCACTAGAGTACAAGACCGCATCAGACGTTGAGAAAAAGCCACATTCTCTCGTCCATACTGAGTATCCAACTCCATTCAAATGCGATATGGCTAACAAGTCGTTCGTTGTCGCATATGAGAATTCGTGCTCTAAACGAGGCCATTACGACATCGTCGTTATGAGCAGAGAATTCATAGAGGCATTCCCATACTCAATCATAAAAGGACAAGACTTTCGAATGATCAAACAGGCTTTAGCCAATTATAAGTCACACACGGCGATCTTGTACGGCATAGAGATAATTTTCAGGAGGGATGAGGTGAAAAGTCTTGACGGTATCGAGAAAGAGATCCGTCAGGACAACGATAAACTGATGGCCTCTAGGATAGATGGTTTCATGGCTAATTCTAAGACCTTGGTATTCATATATCGTACTCCAACGGATCGCTGTAAGAAATTATGTCTGAGGTTCAAGAAAGAGATAGAGCGCGGTGAGATCAATATTACGTGCATAGATGATAATATGAGCCTAAAATTCACGGATCCAAGTGACGTTTTAGATCGGTTCGTTTCTTCATCGCCCCGCCTAGAATAAGCCTGTGATCAGTATGGCCTACTAAATGGTCATGATCTGTTCTGGACGATCATAGGCGCTTCAGTATAGCAAATGCTATATTCGAACATCAATATTCAGCACTAAAAATCGTATAGGGCCGGTACCTATGCCGACAGATGGTCTTCCAGATGATTATGCGATAAGGATCAAACGCCTAAGAGCTAAGCTATCGCTTACTCAAGAAGCCCTTGCTCGTCGCTTGGAGGTATCGTTCGCTACAATAAACAGATGGGAGAACGGACAAGGAAAACCGTCAGCTCGGGCGTGGAGACAGATCGTAAGGGCGGAGCATGTGGGTGAGGAAGCATTTGAGCAACCGGACATGTGAGGACCATAGCACAGGCATCCGCATCAAGCCCGAATACTGATTTTTCATCATCTTGGGATAAGGTCCTTGCGGTGGTTGAGGCGGAACGATTGACATATGGGCACATGTTCGATCCATCTTTCGCCACTGAGATATCGTTGGTAGATCCGCTCCCTCATCAGCTTATGGCCGTTTATGATCATATGCTTCCTCAAGCCAGGCTTAGGTTCCTCCTAGCCGACGACGCTGGTGCTGGTAAGACGATAATGACCGGGCTATACATCCGGGAGATGCTCTCCCGTAGATTGGTCCATCGCATACTTATCATTCCACCAGCCGGTCTTGTTGGGAACTGGAAGAGCGAAATGAGAAAGCTTTTCAACCTTGATTTCAAGATAATATCTGGTGCTGACCTTAGGGCTTCGAACGAGTTCATCGATCAAGATCTGGTCATTGTAAGTGTCGATACTCTTGCTGGCATAAGATCGTTTAACAAACTGGCCGAGAGTGAAGTTGCACCATATGATCTTGTGGTGTTCGACGAAGCTCACAAACTTGCAGCATACCAAGACCTTGATGATAGTATCCGCAGTACGGGGAGGTATAAATTGGCAGAGGCCCTAGCCGGGGTCCATTATGAAGGGCAACAGATGCGCCTTCCATGGAGTACCAAACATCTTCTCCTCTTGACAGCAACGCCCCACATGGGAAAGGACTATCCATATTATTGTTTATGGAGACTTCTTGAGCCTCAAATACTTTCCACCAAGGATGTCTTTGATTCTTATCCACCTGAGGAGCGGATAAGACATTTCATCCGCCGGACCAAGGAGGAAATGGTGAACTTTGATGGAACGAAACTCTACCCGCCCCGTGTCATGGACACCATAAGCTATCAGCTCACCAGGGGAGAACTGGGGGAAGAGAAACTTTACAACGATATGACCGATTACATTGAGAACTACTATAACCAGGCCAAGGCCCTTAACCGTTCAGTGGCCAGAATGGCCATGGGAGTTTTCCAGCGCCGAATGGCCTCATCTACCTATGCGCTTCTCCGATCACTTCAACGGCGCTTTGAAAAACTAGATGGAATGATCAAAGGGCTCTCGAACGGTACGTTGACCGCTGAAAAGTTGCTTCAGATACAGACGAACGCAGGTCATCGCAAGGACGTGTTGGACACTGAGACTGCCGATGAGGAGGAGTGCTTTGAGAACGCTGAGCAGAACGAGGTATCTGAGGACGAGATCCTCGATGGTGTAGTATCCACCACTTTGGCTGACCTGAAGATAGAACTTGATAAGGTACACGACCTTCTAGATCTCTGTCAAAAAGTGTATGATAAAGGGGAAGAGTCAAAGTTCGAAAAGCTCAGCGAATTGTTAAGTGATGCCAATTACAAGGACCAAAAATTCATTTTATTCACTGAGCATCGGGACACCTTGACGTTCCTGGTCCACCGCTTGGAAGGCCTTGGATATTCTGGACAGATCGCGTTCATACATGGTGGGATGAACTACCTTGAACGGGAAGAGCAGGTCGCTCTATTCCGTAAAAGCATAAACGATGGTGGAGCGAAATGTCTTGTAGCCACAGATGCTGCTGGCGAAGGGATCAATCTGAGTTCTGCTGGCTCATGATAAACTATGATATTCCATGGAACCCAGCTAGACTGGAACAGAGAATGGGTCGCATCCATCGTTATGGCCAAAAGCACGATAAGGTCGTCATTATGAACCTAGTATCCTCCAATACAAAGGAGGGAAAGGTCATGAAGACCTTGCTGGACAAAATGGAACTGATCCGCAAGGAGCTTGGTTCTGACAAGGTCTTCGATGTAATAGGACGTCTCTTCGAGGATAAGAGCATCAAGGATTACATGGAAGATATACTCGTCGAGGATGAGGATGCTGTCTCGCGTCAGCTAGATGGACATCTGACGGCAGAGCAGGTCAGGGCCCTAGAAGAGAAGGAACGGATATTGTATGGGACGGGCGGTGACGTCAAGAAGGAGCTTGAGTCTGTGCGTAACCGCTTGGCTAGGGAGGACCATCGCCGTTTGCTCCCTGGATATGTACGGATGTTCTTAGAGAACGCTCTTCCTCTTCTTGATATGGAGCTGTCCGGTGATGTGGACAATATATTTACCATCAAGGGAATACGACCAGCAGCCATGGACGTTCTATGGCCAGAACTCGAAAGGTACGATACTGATGTGAGAGGCCGGTTCTACATCGACCGCCGGGCAAAAAGCGATACTGCGATATATCTACGTCCAGGGGAGCCCACTTTAGATCGCATATGTAATCTCATCGAGGCTCGCTATGGTGATGATGCTTTGCGTGGTGGGGTGTTCGTGGACCCCACCGCAGATAAGCCATACATTCTTCATATCGCTGTAATGACCGTCGTAAAGGATCGGACCCGGCATTCCGTCCACTGGCAGAACCAGAGGTCCTCGATGAGCGTTTGATCGCGATAGCCCAGACCGAGACCGGAGCGGCCAAGGAGCTAGCAACGGAGAGCCTCCTTCTTCTTAAAGGCAGTGAACGGCTTCCAGCTAGTGCTTATTCTATTGCAGCGATGGCCGGGGCCTTGGAGGAAGGAGCGCGCTCCTTTGCCATTACATCTATTGGGTCAAGATATCAGTCAACATAGGGCGGCATTGTTATCGACTTTGGAAGATCGTAGCCGAAGGCTGACTGTAGGGTTTGATTACGAAGGCAGCCGGTTATCCAACGATAGACGGATGTGGAATGGGCGTTTGGAAGCGGGCGACCCGCAAGCGATACAAAAACTTGCCTACATAAAGGACCAGCAGAAAGCATTGGAACAGACCAAACTAGATACTTTAGCAGCTTTAAAAACGTGAACCCGATTTGATCAGGATTGAAAAAGTAAGGTTCATCGCTCATGTCATGATCGTACCATCGTCCGATCCAGAGGACATGAAGAGGTTCGATGCCCAGGTCGAAGAGGTCGCCATGAAGGTGGTCATGAGCGAAGAGGAAGCGAGGCATGCTAAAGTCCTCGACGTCCACACTTCGGAACTATCAAGGAACGCTGGCCTCGGTGATCATCCTGGCTTTGACATACTCTCCCGCCGCCTAGATGGGGAGCGGTCCATTGAGGTCAAAGGAAGGGCTGCTTCAGGCGCGGTCGAATGGACAGATAACGAACTTGGCAGAGCGATGATCGAGAAGGAAAAATATTGGTTATATGTCGTCTATGACTGCGGCACGCCACAGCCTCGACTATATAGAGTACAGGACCCATTCCACACGCTAATCTATCGGGCCAAAGGATCAGTGTTGATACAACCTCAAGAAATAATCCAGAACGCTAAGGATGATTGAAATGACAGAACAAAAAGAACATAAAGATAATCTAGATGGACCAAGACTGATAGAGAGGGCGTTCTGTCTAAAGCAAGCGTCATTAGACTCCGTTTATGAGAAAAAAGTTCGTCATGGACATATAGCTACGATTCATATATGGCCAGCTAGGAGGCCTTTGGCGGCCTGCAGGGCTACATTGATAGCAACATTGCTTCCAGATCCCGGTGTGCCAGAAAAGAGGAGAGAACTCTTAGAAAAGTTGGGCGGTAAAATCATTCAAGTCCCAAAAAATAAGGCTGACGACCGGGAGAGAACTATTACGTATGAAGAGGAGACGGAGGGCGGTATTCTTCATTGGGAACGAGAGAAATCCCCAAACATGCAGTGGTTTAGGGAAGAAATAATGCAAGTTTATGGGCGACCCCCAAGGGTGTTAATCACTTTTGCAGGAGGCGGAGCCATTCCATTGGAAGCCATGAGGCTTGGTTGTGAAACAATCTCTGCAGACATAAATCCTGTAGCATGGTTTATCGAAAAATGCACATTAGATTATCCCCAGCGTTTAGCTGGACAAAAGGCACCTTTACCACAATTTGCTCTAGAATCAGATGAGTTTATGGCAGAATTCTCAAAGGCTGAGAATAGAACGCAAGGCAAACATTGTATTAAAAAAACAAATCAAACGGTGCTTAATATTCCTGAGGCAGATTTGGCTTGGCATGTCAGAGCCTGGGGGCTATGGATTCAGAAACAAGCCCAAAATGAGCTAGAAATGTACTACCCGGTGATAGATAAAAAAATAACCATTGCATATCTATGGGCTAGGACCGTCAGATGTAAGAATTGCCGGGCTACAATTCCTCTGTTAAAAACGAGGTGGTTATGTAAGAAAGACGGCAAGAGGATTCTTCTGACCATGAATCCAAATAGCGATGGAACTGGCGTTGAATTTAGTATCCAAGCTGATGTACCTAAAGAAGGAGGCAATGCCGCTCAGGTAAAAGCTAATGATAAAAGGCTTGGAACAGGAACAATGAGTCACTCTGGAGCCTGGTGTCCATGCTGCGGTAAACCAGGCACTGTTGCAATGGATATGGACGATATTAAGTATGAGGCCAAAGCGGGACGGCTTGGTTCAGTAATAACTGCAGTTGTGGTGAGCGGTAAAGAGGGCAAGGAATATCGTTTGCCCACTGTAGATGAAGATAAATGCAGCGAATCTTACTGAAAGTGATGTGTTGCATGTATTCAGCGACATACCGTTCGGAGTTCCAACAGAGCCTACACCAAAAGGTGGTAATGGTGCAAGTCGTGCCTTTTCTGTTGAGAGATATGGTTTAGATGAATGGGATAAATTATACACAAAGAGGCAGTTAGTTGCTTTAGGCACTTATCTAAAGTTGATAAATGGCGCATATGACCAAATGAAGGAGTATAGTTATTCTGAAGATTGGCTGGATGGAATATCTGCGTATCTTGTACTATCCTTTGACAGGCTCGTTTCATTCAACTGCTCGATTGTACAGTTGGAAGGTAGATGCAGAATCAGTAATTGATGCATTTGCAAGATTTGCACTCCCGATTATGTGGGATTACGCAGAGTCAAATCCATTATCTGAAATGGCTGGCTCATATAATCTCTGTTTTAATCGAGTCGTTGGTTCATTAGAAACGAATCAATCAATGATGTCAGAAGCTAATCCTCCAACAGTTTTGTGTCAAAGTGCCATAAATAATCAATTTAGAGATGTAGATGTTATACTTACGATCCGCCATACTATGATGCGATTCCATACTCAGATTTGATGGATTTCTTTTATGTATGGCTTCGTCGAACCCGATTTATGGCCAAAGATAGCCGATTTATAAGCTCTCTTGGTCCCAAATGGGATATGAAGGCGAATGATGGTGAGCTTATCGATGATTCGAGTAGATTCAATAGTAAAAAGGTCTCAAAACAAAATTATGAGGATGGCATGTTTCATGTTTTTTCAAATTGTTATTCTGCATTGAATAGAACAGGACGACTTGTTGTTGTCTTTGCTAATAAGCAACCAGACGCTTGGGAAACGCTAGTTAATGCGATTATTAAAGCCGGTTTTACTGTTGATGGTAGCTGGCCAATCCAAACCGAGATGCAAAACCGGTCTAAATTATCGACTCATCGGCACTATCATCATCGA
>CAVSDP010000022.1:0-31411 GCA_963726655.1 Methanomassiliicoccaceae archaeon | reverse complement strand
GACCCAGGCACCCATTGTTTTCCTAGGTACAGGGGAGCACCTGCAGGAACTGGAGCCGTTCGACCATGCCAGGTTCGTATCAAGACTTCTCGGCATGGGCGACCTCCAGACATTGCTGGAGACGGCCAAGGAGCACATCACCGAAGAGCAGGCAGAAGATACTGTAAAGAAGATGATGGGCGGCAAGTTCACCCTGAAGGAGATGTACGAGCAGATGGAGATGCTCTCGTCCATGGGCCCGCTCAAGAAATTGATGTCCATGCTCCCTGGGATGCCCGGCATACAGGATAAGATGGACATTGAGGAATCGCAGAAGCGCCTCAAGAAATTCAAGATCATAATGGATTCGATGACCGATGAGGAGATGGAAGACCCTAAGCTGATAAAGTCAGGAAGGATCAACCGCATAGCGATGGGGGCAGGTGTCGATCCAAAGGATGTCAGGGAGCTCCTGAAGCAGTTCAATATGTCCAAGAAAGCTGTAAAAGGATTTATGGGCAATAGGAAGTTACGCAGACAGCTCATGAAGCAGATCGGAGCTGGCGATATGGGGCAATCTGAATGAGACGGTTCGTTGTGGTCGGCCACAAGGCGGCATCATCCGGCGATTTCAAGCTCGATGATATGGCTGGAGGAGCGGGCAGGCTGGATATCCTGCTGCGGTGCGTGAATACATCATTGTTCCTTTCACATAGCATCAGACGGGATTCCAAGAATACTACCTGGTCCTGCAGGGCGGTCAGAACGCTCCCAGGACATTGAGGGTGGTCGGGTCTGAAGTGAGATACCTGAATCCGGATGAGCGTTCTACAGGAGCTCTCGTAAGGAACGCCCTGCTGAAGGACGATAAGGACGGCGAGGTCAAGAGCTCCCCGGGCATCTACATTTCCAAGAGGTCATTGTCCGATGTGCTGGACGATGTTTCCAAGAAGAGCCGGATCATATATCTGAAAGAGAACGGCGAGGATGTGAGGGAGCATCATTTCGAGGAGGACGTCACATTCGTTCTTTCTGACAATGTGGACCTATCGCAGGAGGAGGAGGAAAAACTGCTGTCATATGGTCCAGCTGTCCTGAGGCTAGGTCCTATCTCATATCATGCGGACCACTGCATAACCATAATGAACAATGAACTTGACCTTCGCGCGCCTAGGACCACAACGGACGTTGCAATTAGGTCGCACATACTTTGGGCTATCCGACCTGATATTTTATCTTAATGAACAATGTCCCAGATCTGCAAGGAAGATCATTGGTGCATATCGTACTATGTTCGCTGGGACGAAGCGCTCTTATGGCCCTATCATGCCCGTTGATCTAGCGTGATGAAAAGGAAACCTTTTATCGGGCATCGTTCATGGAGCGCGCATGGTAGATAAGATACCTCAGCACAGTCATTGTGCAAAATGCGGGAAAGCATTCGTTGGTGAGGACAGGTTCTGTTCGGACGCTTGCAGGCAAGAGAGCACGAATACGATGAAAAAGCGCAAGCGTCAACTGATAATGCTGTACGCGGTACTTATGATCGTTCTAGTGTTCGCACTTCTGCTGATCTAGTGATGCTATGAAGGTTTGCGTTGGAGGGACATTCAACGCCCTTCACCGCGGGCATCACGCCCTTCTTGATAAGGTGTTCGAGATAGGCGATGAAGTGATAATAGGAATAACATCCGATGTTTTGGCAGCAGCCAGTAGGAGCGTCGTTCGTCCGCTATGCGAAAGGAAGAACGATGTCATCGGATATCTTCGGTCCAGAGGATATGGTCCATACACGCTGATAGTCATAGATGACGCAGCGGGCGGCATGGCTACAAGAAAAGACATCTCAGCCCTGGTAGTATCGCCAGCCACAAGAGCCTCTGGGGACCGCATCAATGAAGAACGGTCGATCAATGGTCTTTCGCCTCTGGATCTGGTCGTAGTACCTTTTGAGGTCGCAAAGGATTTTCTGCCCATCTCGTCAACAAGAGTAATTAGCGGGGAGATAGACCGAGAGGGGGAGCTGCTCCGTCCTTTGCGCGTAGGCGTAGGGTCGGACAACCCAGTGAAGATCAGTGCTGTCAGGAACGTTCTAGGCCGCTACTATAGTTCTGTGGATATTCAGGCCTACAAGGTCATTACATCTGTTCCTGAGCAGCCCTTGGAGAGCGAGACGCGGCAGGGCGCCATATGCCGTGCAGAGGCCGCGATCAGGGACAACGACATCGGCGTAGGCCTTGAAGCAGGCGTGTTCAGGACTGAGGACGGCTTATATGATGTCCAATACTGCGCCATAGTGGATCGGTCGGGCAACACCACTGTAGGTCATGGGCCAGGGTTCAGATATCCGCCTGAGGTAGAATATAAGGTCCTGAACGGCGGAGAAACAGTAGGGAAGGCCTTCAGGGAGCTATATGGATGTAACGACGAGGGCCGCGAGGATGGCGCCATAGGATATCTTACAAAAGGGACGTTCCGACGCTCTGAACTTACAGAACAGGCTGTTCTTGCTGCTTTCGTTCCAAGGATAAGGCCGGAACTATATCGGTGATCAGGCCTTGGCTTTCGGATTTGCTGCCTGGATATAGCTCTGGATGGTCCCATCGCACTTTGATCTGCCGATGCATCCGAAGCGGCCTAGCTTTGTGCAGTAGAAGCCGTTATGATAGAACTCGCAAACAGGTTCCCTCTCAGCTTTGCATTTTTCTTCGATGCATTTGAACCCTTTGTACTGTCCAGAGCACTTTCCGTCCTCTTTGATGTAATGGCATCTCATTCAGATACGCTCCTTCATCTTAGGCGAGGAGCATGTATCGATCGATGCTCCTAACATTCTCTCAGAGGCTGTCGGCATAAAACGTTTGAAACTAGTATCATACAGACCGAGCCATTGGTCCTTGCATCCCACTTCGCTCGGCGAAAGGTATGAAGGAGCCGCTCGTATTATGCACTTCAGCTCGCCCATGCATTCATGCGCTGCTACAGAGCGGTGTGCGCAGAACTTGCTCCCATAATGATATCTGCACAATTTCTATCCCTGTCCTCGTATCGAAATATCCGATATAAATATAATTGGTATAATATCAAATGAACGGAACAGCTATCGATCCATGACATGCAGTTCACAGTTGTTCTTTCAGCAATGGACCTATCTGCCTCGGGCACATTCTTAGGGAACAGGAACCTGCCTGCGAAGATAAGCCAGAACACCTCTACGACCATGCATACAGCCGCTGGTACAGCTGCCACCGGCCCAAGTAGAACGAGCGCCAATGCGGCAGCCATTCCGGTGTTCTTGTAGGTCGCGAACAATGTTCCCTGGACCGTTTTCCTGCGGCCCGCTCCATTCTTCATACTATGATGATAAAAGATCAGGCCTATCCCGAATGTCCTGATGAATGCAAGGACCGTCAGGAGGACCACGACCATGCCGGCCGTGAAGAACACATCCCTGTTCGCCCCTGCTACGTCTATCACCAGCACAAAGAAAAAGAGATTTATGAGAATGTTCCGGACCTCGGCAGATGTGATAAGCCGTCTGACCAGTCTTGAGAATATGATCGGTATCACTATCAGGGCTCCAACATAGTATAGCAATGTGATCTCGCTGACCGCCTCGCCCAGGAACAGGAATGTGATGAAAGGCGTCAAGCCCAGCGAGACGATGTATACTACAACGGAGGAGACGGCCGAGGATCCAGTGTCACCGCCCCATAGATATGTGAACGATATCACTGAGACCGCTGACGGCACGGACGCTTCAAGGATCCATCCAGACCTAAGGTCCCCGCTGAACAGATATGCCATCGCAATGGTGATGCCGGTCGATACGATAAAGGATAAGATGAAAGCGTTCCTGATGTCCTTTTTATGAGGTCCGACCTTGATGCTCCTAAGGTTGATCGTTGAGAGCGAGATGGTCATCATCAGGATCAACGACAGCATTGAGATATCGCCGTTGGACAATGGAAGATCGGTGGGAAATCCCCCTATGGCCAATGATATCACCAGTGCTGTTAGCATCATCAATGAGGAATTGCCAAGGAAATTGATGATCCTCATGCACCTTTGCAAAGGAAACCGCTTATTGTACCTTTCGGATCAGCAATATCGGATGATGACCTAGGCGGGTGGTCTTACTGCGCAAATATCGCACGATAAAGAGCCGAAGCAGGGGCTCGTAAGAGCAGTGCAGGAAGTGCCATCTCAACGAGCATGACCTATGTTATTGGATGAGCGACCTCTTCCATCATATTATCCTTCATATAACCGTGAATGCAGTTATTATCGTCGACGGGTCATCATTTGACATCAAGGCCGTTCTTTATAGTCAATCCAGCATCTGGAAAAAAGGAGCCATCGAAAGATGTGTTCGGAAGTGTACTAGAAAAGGCCAGGGCTGAACATCGCTTGGCAGAGCTCTCGCCATGGAACGATGCTGCCCAGATAGCTTCACGAGCGATCGAGGATGGTCACGACCACATCATTGTTCTTGGCGGGGACGGCACTATATCCAGGGTAGCGACCGCTTTGATCGGGAAGGATGTCCTATTGGGCATTGTTCCGACCGGTACCGCGAACATGTATGCCAGGGAGATAGGTCTGCCGTTGGTCAAGGGCGAGGCGATGATGCTCGCTTTGCATCCTCGAGCTTTCGTCAGATCCGACGTGCTGCTTGTGAACGGAAGAGCATGCGTATACCGCACCTATATCGGCCAGGAAGGCCCATATGCCGAAAAGCTCAGGAAAACCAGCAAGCAGCTCATCGGCAGGACATCGTACCTTGTGGACATGGCTGAACGCGTTACATGGCATATGCCTATGTGTACCAGCTTAACTGTTGATGGCGAGAAAGCCTCGTTCTGGGCATCGAATGTCATCGTATCGAACGCAGCCGTACTCGGCATGTCCCCGTTCAGGATCGATGGGCGGGCTTCCCCGTTCGATGGCAAAGGTGAGATAATGGTTTTAGAGGGTCGTTCAAGAGCTGATCTCGTGATGTACGCGACCGGGCTGCTGGTCAAGAACTTCTTGCCGCTGGAAGGAAGCTCATGCATAAGGTTCTCAGAAAGAGCAAGAGTGGACATGACCCCTCGATCGTGCATAAGATGCGACGGGGAGCTCATCGGCAGAACGCCGGCAGATATCCAGATGATCAATAAGGCACTAAAGGTCATTGTCCCTGCTTGATAGAACATTGATGGACTGACCGAGATTGGCGCCGAGGGGGAGATTCGAACTCCCGAGGCACAGGGTGCCACCAGCTCTCAAGGCTGGCGCCGTGATCCGGGCTTAGCTACCTCGGCATTTCTTACATATAGGCGAGTACAGTTCATCGCTAATATTGTTTCGCTCAGGTCAACCTTTCCAGTTTCCCTGTCGTGATGCTCTCGACATCGAGCTCGATCGCGGCTATGGGATAACCCAGCTCGAAGTCCGTTATCAACCCAGGATGAAGTTCCCCGAACTGGCCTATCTCTCGTCCTTCGGATATTATTTTGGCGCCACGTCCATCTATGAACATGCCCAGGTCCGAAGGCTCGATGGTCATCTTGACCGAGAGGTCCCTCATCATGCCTTCGACGAGGGATTTCATCTCAGTGAATGAAGCCCTGGGTGAGATTGAGACGACAGTTATATGCTTACGTCTCTTGGTCCCGATGACCACATCCCCGACCTCGAACAGCCTTTGCGGAAGATCGCGATGTTTGCTCTTCCGGAGCACGGCCATCAATGACGGGAGCACTCTGACCCTAAGGCAGGTGTGGTCCTCGCTTATAGGATTAAGGACCTCAACGACTTCTTCTGCAGGAAGGCGCATCTTCACGAACTGTTCATTCTCGGATGTAAGGATCAGCGTTGTAGCTTCCATATATCCATAACCGATCATCAGCTGTCTCAGGATGTCGGCAGCGCGTTCTTCTTTCCTTTCTGAACCGAATGTCTGAGCGGTAGGCAGAGTGTTACCGAATTTTTCATACCCATATCCTTTGGCAACGTCCTCCATAAGGTCTACGGGATGAAGTATATCCATTCTGGTGGCCGGGCTCCTTACCTTGATCGAACTGCCGTAAGGTCTTGCATCGTGTCCCATCTTCTCAAGGCATGCAGCCATCTGAGAAGGGTCCAGCTTTAGACCGAGAAGAGCATTGGTCTCTCCAATGTCCAATATGTTCTCCAAGGGCGTAAGGTCGGGAGTAGTAAGTATGGTATCAGCTTCCACATCGACGCTCTCGATCGAACCGCCCCTTTCTGCCATTGCGGTAGATACGATATTAAGAGCTCCGGATATCGCGGTCATATCTGTCCCTGTAACATCGATGAAAACATTTCTTGTGTCCTCAGTGACGGTCGTTAAACGTCCATTTATTATCGGTGGGAACGAAAGGACCTCTCCCTTTGAGTCAAAGATGACCGGATATCTTTCCTTGCCATCCAGAAGGTGGCAGTAGTCACGACCTTTCTCATGTTCCTTAAGGATCTGATTTAGGTCCATCTTCTTATCCTTAGCAAGTGGAATGAACGATGTCGATGATGGTTCGACGGCCTTATAGATGAAAGGCGGTGTTACATGGTCCAGATCATGAACGCCTATCGCTACTTTTGACCTTTTTCTCCCCATTGTCAGATGTAGCTTTTCTTGAAGCTCCATCAAGGAGCGTATCAGATGATCGGACATCTCTACGTTCTTGACAGCTCCTGCAACGATGTATGGTCTGACAGATGATACAGAAGGGTCGCGCCTGAGCGTGATGCCGCTCTTCTTCATCGGGTATACTTTCATGCCTTTCTCGAAGCCTAGGAAAGTGCGCAAAGACCTTGCCGCCCCTTCTACACAGTACAGGTCCGGTCGGTCAGGGAAGAACTCAATTATGAACTGGCGATCCTCTTTATTATATGAATGCAGATCGGCGCCTATCTGCGGTATGCGCTCGATCAAAGTGTCCACTGGTACATCATGGCCTATTAGGGAGATAAGATCGTCATAGCTGAATGTTACCACTGGCATTGCTGATGCGATATGGACGAGGCTATTTTAATTTTGCGAGTACATGGCCAGGCGGAGCATTAGTTCTGGAGCCCCGTCCGTGTACTTCTGTGGACGCTCTGTCCAAGTGCCAGTGATATGCCTTGTAAGAATAACCTAGGGTATCGGCATGGAATCCATGATGGTCATATGCTCCACGATCTATCTTCCGAGGGCGGCATGTGCGCTGCCCAACTGCCCTGCTGATTGAGCTGCAATGGTGGATATCTCTCCTGCTAATGCCACTGCCCCTACTATCTCCGCAAGCTTCTTAGAACCGCCAGGACCTGCACATCCTATCATTGACAATGCTTCCTTTTGGCAGGGAAGCTTAGTTCCGCCACCGACGGACCCGACCTCAACGCACGGCAGACGGAGCGAGACATAGAGGCCGTCATCAACTTGTTCGCATGTTGTGGTGGCCATGCTGCCTTCCACCACCTGTGCTGGGTCCTGTCCAGTTGCGATATATATGGCGGCAAGCATGTTCGCGACATGGGCATTTGCCCCATATACCGCAGCAAGTGAGCTGCCGATCTGGTTCTTTCTATAGCATGCTTCGCTCGCTGCCTGAGGCGTCGTATGAAGCTTTTTTTCTACGATATCCTTCGAAAGGAGCACATCTGCCAGGACCATCTTTCCGCGTCCTTCTATCAGGTCCATGGCTGAAGGCTTCTTGTCCACGCACATATTACCGGATACCGATATGAGGACCGCCCCGGTATGTTCGCATATCTTTTTTGATAATGCTTCGGTGGCGATCGTCGCCATGTTCATTCCCATTGCATCGCCAGTCGAGTAGGAGAACCTGATGAAGAGGGACCTGCCCGCAGAGAATGGCCTTGCACTGATGAGCTTTCCGTGAGCAGTGGTCTTTGATACTTCATCCGATAGCAGCTGGATGTTGTGCTCTACCCACTCTGCAGCCTCTACCGCATGACGCGTATCCTTTACCCTGAAGACCGGCGCACGTGTCATCTCATCCTTGACGACCAGGGATGTACAGCCTCCAGCCTCTGTGATCGCGGAGCAGCCCCGGTGCACTGAAGCTACCAGCGCCCCCTCAGTTGTTGCCATGGGCACATAGAAGTCGCCATTGGCATGATCCCCATTGATGCGGACCGGCCCAGCGAACCCGAGCGGGACCTGTACACAACCGATCATGTTCTCAATGTTCTTCTCTGCCAGGACCGGGTCGAACGAACAGAAGGCTATCGAACTTAACGATGTGCCTGTCGTAGATTCGATGGCCTGGCGACGGTCATTGATATCGGCCAGTGTCCTCCCTCGGTTCTTTAAGCCTAGGCTCATCCGCGATAGTTATGCGTGCGAAGTTTATGAACATGTAGGTATACGGCTTTTCCATGGATATTCTGTATGTGATCATCCTGCCAGATGTACGAGATCGGTGATGTCGCTAAGATCAATGATCGAACGGACCTAACAGGAATATTCCGTTCTATTAACAGAGATTATCCCAATGAAACAACTCGAAGATAGCCGAACTTAAAATAGTAGTAGTTATTATGATCCCCACCCACGGAGCGAAGATTCCGCCCAGATGGTGATACCAGGAAATGTATTGTTCTCAGAAGATGTCCGGAAATTCAATGAGCGATGAAGAGATCATTGAACGATTCACGAAAGGAGAGGAATGGGGACTATTAACGTCAATAGACCTTCATGGTTGTGACCCGGAAAAGATCCGAAGCAAGGAGACGATCACGCAGTTCTCCGTTGATCTTTGTGATCTCATTAAGATGAAAAGGTTCGGTGAGCCTATTGTCGTCAGGTTCGGAGCAGACCCCAGTGCAAGGTTATTCTCTTGCCCAGTTGATCGAGACATCCCTTGTGTCTGGTCACTTTGCAGAGGATTCTGACCGGGCGTTCATCGATATATTTTCATGCAAAGAGTACCTTCCGTCAGAGGCAGCCAAGTTCTGCAAGGATTATTTTGGCGCTAAGGATATGCAATACAGCGTAACCTTCAGGACCTGAACGGACCCTTCGCCTCATTGCCTGAGGCGTTACTTTATTTTTATATAGCATATGGTACTGGTAGGACCACAGGTATGGCTCGGGGAAAAGTAAGTATATCGTCCAGGTCGATATCCTCCTCATAGGTCAGCCGGTAAAAGATGGGGGAGGCCCATAAAGATGACAGATGATGGCCCGATAGCTAACATGATAAGGACTGTTCCAAGGATGTCCAGAGAGTTCGCTGTAAGGTACGCAAAGGTCCCTGGGATAAGCATAGCTGTCACGGACCGGTGCGTTGGCTGCGGCATATGCGTCAAGAAAGGCTTCTGCCGCTTTGGAGCGATCTCCGTTGTTAATAAGAGGGCAAGCATAAACACGCGCTCTTGCCGTCACTGTGGAAGATGCACACATCTGTGTCCACGGAATGCGCTAGCGATTGAGCTTAGGCCGCCATCGGTAGTGAGCGATGTCGTTCGGCAGGTCGATAAGGAGATCAGTAAGTTCATCTAAGATCCTTAATATCATGATCATTATTGTCACGGCGACATCGGTCCCATGACGAACCTATCTTTTGGTAAATGTTAGAAGATCGTAGGTTAATCATTCATCAATATTATGAAAAGGACCTAAATGATATGGTAAAAAGCGCTTATTATTATATTATCCATATGTTGTTCTGACCCCAGTGATGGGCCGGTTCCTCAGGAGTATGGCCATGCATGGAAAGCTTTAAAACGGTCAGCAGTATTCCCGTATCCCACAAGGGCCCATAGCTTAGCCTGGTGGAGCGCCCGGCTGATAACCGGGAGGTCAAGAGTCCAAATCTCTTTGGGCCCACTTCATGTCCTGGCTCTGTGCCGGATGTTCCTGATTTTGGGAACATAGGTACTGGCCCAATAATCTCATTCCCTCTTCTTGATCGTCCAAGTTCAGGCCCGCATATCGTATCGTTTGCTCTGTGCTCTCGTGCCCTAGGATCGATGCGATCGTTGCTAGTTTCACGCCTGCATGATACATCAATCTCGCACATGTTCTTCTCAACGTATGGTTCGAGATACCTGTGCGCCCAGATCTTGGCACGTTCCGCAACCCGATGTATTATGTTGTCCAGTGCCGTTGGGCCATATGTATAGATGTGGCCGTTCGGGTACTGGTAGATCGCTAGCTCTTCTGGGATAGGCCGCTCTTGACATTTCGCTTTGGCCAGGGTCTCTATTGATCCTCGCAGCTTGAAGTAATAGTTGAACTCCGCTACTGAATCGGGATGGAAGCGGACCGTTCTCGGCTTCCCGCCCTGCTTCCCCTTTCCGAGGACATCCAAGTATCCCATCTGTACATCCTTGACCTTCAGGCGTAGCACTTCGCACTGGCGAAGCCCCATACCCAGTTCTAGATGCAAGATAAGACGCTCTATGCCCTCGGCGGCGGCCGTCATTCTTCGCGCTTCGTCGAGCGACAGCCAATCCACATGTACCCTTGCGTCCTGGGGCCATGCCACTTTCATTTGTTTTATTATCGGATTGCCGCACCAATCCAGGAACAGTCCCGTATATTGAGAGCTGCCAACGGTTCACTGATGGCTTTAGCTTCTTGTACAGCGTGTCCCTGATGTAGTTTATTTCTGTCTCCCCTATTCGCCTTGGATTGGTCTCGTACCCCATCGAATCCAGTCCGGACACGATATGAGCTATTATCCGTCTGTACTCGTAGATGGTGTTCTTCGACCTCCCCTCGTTGGAAAGGATCTTTAGATACCTGTTCAGATCGGCATTGAGGACGCTCTGATGTCTCGGCATCCTCAATCATCCCTGAGATAGAGTCGGGGATATTTAGAGAGCACATCTTAGGCCCCCTCTGCATCCCTTCCGGGGTCCTCAGCGTTATCTTTCCCACTTACCTTGATGGTCTCGCCTGGCATCAGCGACGTGCATCCCATGTTGCCGCTGAACGCCTCGGAGAAGGTCATACCGTCGCGACCTCCGCTATCGGCTGGCCAGTTTTGATCGCATGTTCAGGTACTCCTTTCAGATCACGGAGCATCATCCATATTGCCGTCCTTATGAAGTCCGACCTGCTCATGAACTGACCGTTAACGACCACACGATCTATCTCCTCTCGCTCCTTCTCGGTTAATCTGATGCTCGTGACGTCTGCAGTCATAATTACACTAATGTACTACGTTAGAGGTATTTAAAAACTGACATAAAGATTATACAAAAAGAAAAAAGACAAGTATATTACTAGAGTAGCACATTTCAAGATATTATGCCAAGAAGTAAGGCAAGTGAGATAGCTCCGAACATAAACATAAGATTGCCATCTGGCACCTTGAAAGCGATCGATTATTGGGTCCAAGATCAACACCGTTTCATGAGCCGTTCCGATTTCATATCTACCGCGATCAACAAGTTCCTAGCCGATCTAGCGAGAGATAGGATAGTTGATGAAAAGCCGAAAGCAGAGAAAGAGGCTGAGCCACCAACGACCTGATCGTATATTTTCGTCATTTTAATCCTCACAAAACGTTGGTCAATGGTCTTTCCTTCCCGTACTTGGCCGCCGCATCCTCGGTGATATCTTTTATGCATTTCTTTATCCTCTCATCGAGTGCCCTATGATATTCTGGGGCTTTGTCATCGGGTATCCAGCTTGGGATGTCGATACTTACTGAGAAATCATCCCTGTGCTCAATTTGCGCCAGCTGCTCATCGTATCCTTTCCTGGAGCCTGGGTACAGGTCCTCGGGTATCCTTGCTTTCTTCCCATAGATTATCCTGTAGCTCTCGATCAAGTTCTTCCTTCGTCGCTGGGAGCCCAGATATCGATGCTCCATCATTCCTACCTGTTGTTCGGTCCTCCTTGCCAGTTTTGTATATTGGGTCAAATTCCGCATCGCTAACGGCCATATTATCACACCATATTTTTGGGTAAAATACAATTGAAGTTATTAATGACTTCTATATAGAAATACAAAGTTAGAAGTCTGTAAACTACATTTAGAATTGATATGGTTATGAGTTCCAAAGTATTTCGCTCAACAGTGCCATTCGCAAAAGAGTTCAAGTCACGTCCCGGTTCGATATTGGATGAGCCTTATGTAATCAGCATGCTGGTAATGCTATTAGATGAGGAAGAGATCAATGCAAGCGCGTTCAGCAAGTCATTGTCTACAAATTATTACACCATCAAGGATATAGCACAGAAAATGGAAGAAATGGGCCTAATCGTTGTTTCCCCGAGAATACAAGCCCAGATTAGTGCACATCATAACATTGACAAAAAAAGGAAAGGAAGTTGCTATGCTGGTAAAGCAAGCGGTAGATATCGTCGGCCCTATCCCTCCTGCCCCTTCTTGAACCTAACTTAAGGATATCCAACGCATAAAAGGATGAGGTCCCTGAGCAATGGTTGCCTAGGCAAAATATATATCTTGTATTACAATAACAACAACAGTGTGATGTTCGTTGACATCTAGTCGAAGCTATGCATCTAGAAGGGAATGCGCCCCTTTGAACAAGGGACGCCTCAGACATAAGGATAGAGTGAAAATGCACTATCGCGTAAATGCCCATGCCCCAATGGCCAGCGAAGTGATACTCTCTCCGTCAGCTAGCAAGCTCGACAAGAAGGCCGTCCTGCAGGCATCCCTTATAAGGAACCGCGCTGTCCTGGAAGAGCTGTCCAAGCACTGATCATTTTATATTTTCTCATGACCGCTTTCACAGGTTACACGGTGGAGGAGGTCATAGACATTCATACGGTTATCCTGATAAGTTCTAATGAGCAAAGGTTCGACGGCATACTGAACAGGAGCAGCCTGGAGGCGGCAGTGAACGCTCCCAGGCTGAGCATCTGCGACAAGGACATCTATCCAGACACCGTCAGCAAGTTAACGGCGCGATGATGTACGTAGAACACCACGCTGCACCCGTTCATTGAGGGCAATAAACGAACTGGTTTCATGTGCGCCGATACGCTGCTCATACTGAACGATATGCTCCTGTAGTGGCATCTAAGGACGAACGCACCAACATCGCCTTAGGTGTAGCCAAACTTATATCAGCAGGGAAGAGCTCACCGAATGGCTTCGCTCGCACATTTTGGAGGCGGCGGCCATTGAAAGAAATGATGATCTTGTCGAGAAGATCGATAGGATAAGGGGGGTCTTATGAGCATCTTCTGCACGGTCGGAGAAGGGGGGAAGGTCTTGAATGACGGTCGTTCTTGCCCCCTGAGCTCCCTGATGGCGATCATGGCTTGGGAAAGGGGGCATTATCATTTCTTGGCCAGTCCCTGTTCCGTGGCCGCTCTTGCGGTCCGCTCGGCAGTCGCATGATGTAGAACGCCCCCAGGCATGTGGCCTATCCCTGCGTCCCCCTCTTGAACTTGTGGCATCTGTTCCAGTCGACCGGCTTCATACCCAGGTCGCTGGTGATCGCTCGGCTTGAGTCAGCTTTCATATTCTCGATCATGCCTCCGAAGGAATCCAGCAGTGGGCAATCCTCCCCGCATCCCTTGCACGGCATGTTGACCGTGAACTCATCGTATATGGCCTCTAACGCGGTCAATAGGTACTGTCTCTGTCGTTCATGTGGTCCAAACCTCCTCCATAGGGCCTTTCCTGTCTCCATGGCCCTTAACTCGAGGTGAGCCTAGCATATTGTCGATATTTACCTAATTTACGGAGGGGTACCCCGAAGATCGAAATGCGCCCATCATACTATTATATAAAATGCATATATTTTATCTGGCCAAAATGAAATGCCCGGGACATGAACTGAGATGATACTACAATAATTGCCTCCGAAGATCCTCATGCCAGACACGAATACCGGTTTTTCAGGCACATTTTATGATGCACGCTACGATCCGCCTACCGGCCTTTACCTTGACCGCGCCCAGGTCGGTGAGGTCATGCATAGCCAATATCCCGGCACTTTGTACCCTACCATGTTTCAATATGGCCCCAGGATATCTTCTCTCGACGGCATACCAGGCCGTGACCGCGTCCTCGAACATCTCCTTCCTTCAGCTCATGTGCATGATAAGATGCTCATTCCATACCCTCCTTAGATATCACGAGAGACGCCCATCCTCCGGTCTTCGAGACTTAGGACGGTCATCATGCATATGAACCGGACCGGGGGAGGTGTCCGAAAATAACCTGTTAACAATTGGTGGTTCCTTAAATTTTGTAAAAATGCTGGCATATTATATCGTTGTAAAATTAGTGTGAGATTGATGGCCTCGAGGCCGCCGAAAAATGAAGATGGGCTTGTCAGACTTATGGGAGTCTTATAATATGGGCGGGTATTCTATCAATGTGGCCATGTCTTTTCAGACATGGAAAGTAGCCATCCACTCGAAATAATCCACTTTAGACGGCCAGCTTCAATGTGGCCATGTCTTTTCAGACATGGAAAGCCATTACGACCGGCTCACCTAATCCATCCCCAATATAGCTTCAATGTGGCCATGTCTTTTCAGACATGGAAAGATGACGCAGAGGACCTGGGCACAGGGCACCGCGGGGCTTCAATGTGGCCATGTCTTTTCAGACATGGAAAGTTGCATCTCATCGTCTTAGCGCACACCGGGCAGTGGCTTCAATGTGGCCATGTCTTTTCAGACATGGAAAGTCCTGGCGATACTAGCGGTCGTCAAGATCAGAGCTGCGCTTCAATGTGGCCATGTCATTTCGGACATGGAAAGCATGCCTCGACAGATTGCAGGCGAAGGGGCTCATAGCTTCGAATGTAGCCATGTCATTTCGGACATGGGGGAGAGCATCTATATGATCACTCAGTATGCACATCGGCTCTAAGGCACTGGGCCAGCAGTAGCAAAGTTCACTTTATATTGGCCACCGGAACCTACCTTTATCCGCTCACTGCGGAAGATTCTTTTTATCCCCATATCGCTGAGCTTCCTCCGGTCCGGCCTTTCGTCCCTGAGCTCCTTCAGTGACAGAACGCTCCTCACAGCATCCGGCGAGAGCGGCCTGTTCCATATAGGCCAGGTGAAATAGTCGCGTCCGTTGATCTTGCTGAACCCCGTGGTGCCGAGGCCCTTTTTGCTCGATAACACTGGGGAACATCTGTAATCCCCTATACGCAAGCAGGTTCGCCATCCAGACCGTCCTAGGCCTTGCCTTCTCGCCGCTGGGTCGTCCCACATGAGCGCGTACCGTCGGTCCTCGATAGGGTCCCAGCGCATGGAGTATTTCTCATCCTCATATGACCATGGCCCGAAAAGGCATTCACTGAGCTTCTCCTTATCGACCTTTCTCATCAGTTCGCTGGCCGTTCCAAGGAACCATTGCTGGCCTGACCCGTTGATAAAACAGAACGGGGTGGCGTCTCATCTTTTCGCTCCTTTGGTCCGCGCATGCATCGCAGCCAAAGGCCCCTAGCATATCAATATCGGTACGATCATTAGGTCCAGCGTTGCCAGCTCATCTCGGCGAGCTCTCTGAACTCGCGCCTGTCGACGACGATGGTATCCCCGAGAGCCAGCTCCGCAGAGCCAATTGTCTTGTTCCTGAGGGATAGCCAGTCAGTGCGCTTACTTTCAAGCTCTTTTTTAATGGCCTCAAGGTCCTCTGCATCCTCTTCGGTCGAGGCGCCCTTAACGGTTACGTTCAGAGGTGGACCTTGTCTTTTTCTTGGCCGCGTCGAACTCTTTTTTCAACCTTGCTTCCTCTTGCTTGGATAGATCATCGACATCTTTTACTTTCAATCGGTCATGAAGCATCTCCGGGAGTCGGTCCGCCTGCGAGGCGGGGCTGATGCTCAGGATGGGATGCCAGGTATCCTCTTCTACCCATCCCATCCTAACATCGATGCCTTCGGTCCTCGAGACCTCTACCATGGCACCGATCGAAGCGAGGAACCCGAGAGGATTGGACCCGTCGAGGCCTCTCAGTAATACATCCTTTTTGATCAGGAGCATCAGCCATCTATAGCCTCCTTTGGTCCGTTAATATCAAGCCCGCTCGTCCCGCCGTTCTCGCTTGAGCGATCATCGGAAATCCTCATCAGCATCTCAAGGTACGCCTCGCCCCACCAGCCGAACCTCCGGACCTCTTTCCAGAAACGGTCCGCGACAGCACTGTCCACCTTTTCAAGGCCTGTCCCCCCAGAATGCCTAAGGACGGCCCCGTCCCACGTAAGGACGACGTCCGGCGAATCAGAGTGATCGGATATCGGCGCAAAAGGGGCCTGCACCGCCCATGATGGCTTGCTATCAGATGCAACACCAGGTCGTTATCTTCCTTCCCGTCATCAATGCTCTCTGCCAGGCGTACCGACAGAAGCTCATGCCTTCCGCCAGCCGGATAACCGGAACGGGCCCTTGCCTTCACATATGCGTCCTTTGAGCCGGGGGACCGGACCGATTTGGCAAAGATCCTGCAGCTGCAGCCGCCCTTACGTCCCCGCCGTGGAGGAGGGCCTCGAACCGCTTGTCAGCTTTCCGAGATCAATGAAGATATCGCAGCCTTGGACAGCTGTCCGTTCAAACCTGCAGGCAACATCTTTTGCCCATATCGCTCAGCTATATCCCTTGCGGTACTGGAATGATCTGTCAATGTCAATGGGGCAGCACGAGCACCCGGCGGTCCGTTCCCGCCATGTGAGATGCCTGCGCCATGGCCATACCATCTGATATCTTGTTGTGCAGCACGAAGCACCAGTCCGTTACCTGACGGATGGACCAACATTCTGATACCATGTTTCTTTTTTCCAAGGAGATCGGCTTCTTTCCTTAGCCATCCCGGGGAGGACGGGTCCTCCGCAAGGCCCTGCAGAGCGGTCAGGACCGCATCCTCGAATTCCGGCTCTCCCATCGTTTCCTCAAGATCGGGGGAGCCGAGTCGAGTTCAGATATTTCCTTTTTAGAGGGAGATGCAGGCCAACTTTGTACCAATGCCGGATGCAGCCTCAGTAATGGGGGATACCCCAAGAGCAGCCGGGATTCATCCGCTCTATCGATCCTCGCATCGTCGTCGATGATGCCAGGCACATGGCCGAGGGTCTCCCAGCCCCTGCTTGAGGCTGGCAGCACGACGATATCCCCCGGGCGGATTTTTCCTGGATCGTCAGTGATAAAGCTGTCCTCAGGACCGTTCCATATCAATCCCTGCAGCTTCCTTTCCGGCTCGATCTCCTCCGAGCTCGTGGCCGCCCCCTCTACATCGGTGAGCTCGCTGTCAGAGGACTCGATGCCGGCGAGCCATCGCCGGAAGACGCTGAGCGGCACCGGCATGAGCTCTGGCGGGGTCGGCGGGGATAGAGAGACCGTTCCGGTCCATGTGCGCTCATCTGGCTTTTCTCCGTCAAGGTCGGCCCTCCAGCAGACATCTATATCGGCCAGCCCGCGCTCTGGACCATGCAAAAAGGCAGATACATCAGGGTCCGGCGAAGGCTCTGGCCATGTCTGGACCCAGCAGTCAAGATATGAAGGAATAATCACCGGCGCATCAGGTGCGGGGGCGCTGAGCATGCTCAAGGTCCCTTCTTTATCCTCATTGAGCGCATCCAGCTTTTTGGATATGGCCAGCACGCCCATGTCCACCAGCCCGTTATCGGATATGCTGTTCAGCCACTCCCAGGTTCGAGGCAAGGCATTCCCGTAGATGGGATCCTCATCCTGCTCGTTCATGACCTTCATCTGGTCAGAACGGATCACTATAGCTCCGCTTGCCTCGATAGGACGCCCCATGCGGTTGAGCCTTCCGAACCTTTGCCTGAGGGAGTCAAGGCTTGCGCACTCGCTGAGTCAGGTGGTCAAAGTCCAGATTGGCGCCGACCTCAAGGCACTGAGTGGATACCACGAAGACATCACGCTCAAGATGCCTGTCCTTGCTTATGGCGGCGTCCAGCTTGCCGAACCATTCCTCGGAGATGTAGTCCCCTGTCGATGGGACGCATGCGTCCCGTGACCAGCACCACATCCGCCTTGGTCCTAGACCCCAGTATACTCTGAACATATTTCGCCGTGGGCACCCTGTTGACCATTATAGCGATCGCCGATGGGATGGGTCCGCTCATCCTCAAGGCCCGATCCGCCAGTTCTTCAGCCAATGAGTACAGGGCGTTCTTTTCCTTTTGCTTCCTTAGCCACTATGAGCTCCGTCGGCTTCGGCGCAGAGACCCTGATCCTTAGCACGGGGTCGGAGAGATACGGCCTGGTCCCATCTCAAGAACATCGCTCAGTCCAGGAGGCGGGGTTGCCGACATCAGCACGACCTTGAACGGCTTACTTAAGGGGACCTCATTCCATGACATGTACCGCTCGGTCGCGGCCAGCGTCTCAGAGAACGGCCTGGTGCAATGAGCCTCGTCCAATATGACAAGGCTGTCATTGCCCGCGAGCGCCGCATGTATAGGGCGCATCGATCTGCTGACCCCGTAGCCGCGGAAAAGCAATCGGGAACCGAACTGGTCGACCGTGCTTGTGATCACGGCAGGCTGGAGCGGGTCCCTCGCCCACTCGTCCTCCATGCGGACCCCTCCCCTTAGCCGGTAGCATTCCAACGGTGATGCGCTCAGGGGGTCCAGGGCAAGGGACCTCAATGCGACCGCCACATCCTGAAGTATGCCGGGACCGGCAGCAGCCAGCTTTTTTCCGATGGTCTCCGCCCGTCTGAACGCCTCATCCACGATCACTCGCCTATCGACCACGAAGAATATCCTTCTCGGGGCGGTACGTGTTTTCCTCAGGCAGATATGCCTGGCAAGCTAGCGCAAAGACCGCGATATCGATACAAGCGGTCTTCCCGCTGGCCGTCGGAAGGGCCAGAACGCTGGGCCAATCGCCTCCTTTTTCCGCTGTGCCGATGACCCTTTTAGCAAGCCTTGACTGCCAGGGGAACGGTCTGCAGTCCTGTCCATTCAGCTCCTGGAAGAACTCATCGAACCGTTCAGCAGAAAGAACGCTCATTGTCCCAGCTCCACTATTGGTCGGCAAAGCCCGTAGCCGCGATATCTGCCGGCCCCGATCATGATCGGCCCCCGCACCTCTTCCTGGAATGTAATGACAGCATGGGTATGGACCATAGGACCGCCGTCCGACTTTCTATGCAGGGACGGGAAATCATTCGATGCTGGGGTACCGATGAATATGGGGACGTTGGAAACTGACACGGCTTCAGGCTTCGGAAGGCCGATCCTCACGCAAGCCTCCCCTATGTCCTCCTCCATGCGCTCTAACCGGTCCTTGCCCTTGGGGTGATGATCAAGCACTATCGGGGTCACAGTTGACCACCGCTTTGCGGGATTGCTCTCCGGTCCAGGTCGAGCTTTTCAGAGATAACGGCCTCTCATCGTCCGGCCTTTGCTCAAGCTCCATCTGCCATGCCCCGAGCGCCCCCATCTTGAGCTCGATAGTCCTGGTCAAGCCTAAGCTATCATAGAATGTATCTGCCCAGCACCCGGCCTGATCCTCGTCGGATATGGCCCTCGGAACAGCGATCGCCAGGCCAATTACCCTGCCGTCCCCGTACTCATGCCCGACGTTAGCCAATGGGAGGACTGAGATATGGTCCTTGGCGCTCCTTCCGCCGCTCGGCGGATGGCCGCTGATCCATTCAGGGGGCGGCTGTACCGAGCATTTTGACATGATGGTATCTCTCATCGAATGGCATAAGCGCTCCGTCGCCACGAGGCCGATCTTGTTCGCCAGCTACCTTTCGGAGTATTATCAGGTCCTGATCGAACACAGTTCTGGGTACATCCTCATCCATTTTCTCAGGGACGCTCCCATATCCGACCCATCTCAGGCTAGCTGGTCTCTGGCCTGCTTTATACCTGGATTCAAGAAGAGAAAGCGTACCCGGTCCAGGAACCCTGAGGCGGACCTGGGAGAGAGCATCGCTGACGGGAACTAAGGTAGGCTCCACCGGACCGTCCTCTACCCAGACCTGAACAAGGGATGACGAATGCCCGATGTATGTCACCTTGCCGCAAATGTCGAAGAGAGCCGCTCTTATCTCGATGGAGGGGTCACATTGCCATATCATATGCACTGTGTCAGAGTGGGGAACGACGGCAGGGAACTGCCTTGAGCGCTTAGGCCGCTTTTCAGGCAGCAGCTGAATCCCCGAGCTCACGTCGTTCACTGGGACGTAATGCTCCACTGCGTCCCTATGCTCGGCCTTGGTGGCAGCGATATACGCCGGCGCCTGTTGCTCCAGCCAGAGCAATGCGTTCCTTCCGTCCTCGCTCACCACTCCCGCGTAGTGCGCGGCAACTAGTGCCATGAACACCCTGCCCGGATGTGGCGGCCATTCGGGGCTTGTCCTATCGGTCGGATGTGCAGATACAGATACGCCGCTGAGGTACCTGATGCCTATCGTGAACATCAGTCGCCTTCCTCTGCTCGCTCCGCACTTGAGGAGGCTAGCTCCTGGCTCTTTCGCACCAGCTCGATAAGCTGAGGCGTCGGCCTGAGCATAAGCTCCTTTTCCATGAACGGCAGCCCTGTGTCCTTTGCCTCTTTCACGGCCTCCTTGTATATCGAGATGGCCGTACTGGCAGGCAGAGCGAACCTCAAGGGGTCCGCATTGGGATCGTCAAGGACCTCCCACGCGGACGTTGTGGTCGGGCGAAGGAGGCACCGAGAGCGAAGGTCGCATCCTTGCTCCGCCGACAGCGAGCCGGCGCACAATGCCAGGGACGCGAGGACCGTTCTTGCTTTCAGGTCCATTTCCGGGCTCGCTGAGCCGTTCAACGGGAAGCTCAGTCTGCGAAGGGCCGGAAGCGAGATGACGGTCGTCTGAACGATGTTCTGCACCGTAACGCCCCAGAGGAGTAATGCTGGGAGTGACATTGCCATGGTTCGCTTCGGACGGTTTTCCGTCCTTGCCTAGCTTCTTAGGTTTGCCCTTCTCGGCAGACTACTGCTCTTCTCTACCTTGGCTTCCTTCAAGATAAAGGACGATTTCAGCTTCCATCCGCTCGCTCATCAAAGAGGGCCGGCCTCTAACCGTATCTGAGCGGGATCGATGCGGCTGCTCGTCCTAACGCCCATCACCGCATGGGCGCCGACGATCTCGGACACCATGGTCCTAGCGAACTTTGAGCCGCCTCCACCCCGCGGGCCTGTGGAATCCCATATGCCGAATACCAAGGCGGTCGGACACAGCTCGAACAATGCGGTAGCGTTGTTCGCATCGACATCGTCCAGCCGCTGCCCTAGAGAGGACTTCCTGAACGGAGCGTCCCCGAGCAGACTGTCGCGCAACAGGGCATCGACGATACGGTGCGGCGCTTCCAAGCTTGTTATCTTAATGGTCTTCATCATATCTGTACCGTTGAAATCCACGGTTATGACGGGCAAAGGAATGCTCTTCTGCCTCCAGGCTTGGAGCAAAGCGAGCTCCATGCGATTAGCCTGCGATTGTACGGAATCGATAAGAACGCAATCTACAGGCTCAGGTTCGTTGGGAAGTACTTTCTTCTCGGTCGCATACTTTCCACCGTTCTTTCCATCATTATAGGTCGGAGGAAATATCTTGTCCCCTTTTCCACCAGCTGGTTCATATTCCATCCTCGATTTGAAAGCGACAGCGGTCCCTGACATTGCTGATTTAACATGATCTAGTGTAAGCTTCTCTGGTCCTGACATGAACTCTCCTCCATTAGATTTATCAGCGATGCTGATATGGATATCCTGGACGCATCACTACGGGCTGATAGAACAAAGCTCCGTAGAATTTTATAAGATGATAATGATTTCGGGGTAGTTTCCGAGGCCTCGAATAGAGAATGAGATTATTCGAGCGCCTATGTGATGCGGGAATGCGGGGAGCCTCTCGAAACGATATGCCAGATATCTCATAATGACCAAAACTTCCGTAAATAATGTTATTATAAGTAGGTAGATCGATCGCCTCTCGAAGATCATAGGAAAAGATCGTATGCCATTATGACGGCATATTCGACCGCCCTTTCCATGTCTGAAAAGACATGGCCACATTGAAGCGTACTATAACTCACATGGCATAAATAGCGACCAATGAATACTTTCCATGTCTGAAAAGACATGGCCACATTGAAGCACCTAAGCCCTACAACTTCTTAAGAATATGCAACAACTTTCCATGTCTGAAAAGACATGGCCACATTGAAGCGATTAACGGAATCGGCGACTATCAGGGCAGCGACCCCAGGCACGACTTTCCATGTCTGAAAAGACATGGCCACATTGAAGCTAGCAGGTTTGTGTCATAGTGCTGCTTAGTCCGCATCCTTTCCATGTCTGAAAAGACATGGCCACATTGAAGCAGCTTGGCTAACGCACTCCTGTCTATGATAAAGAACTTTCCATGTCTGAAAAGACATGGCCACATTGAAGCTCAATCTTAATTTAGATGCTACATCTGGAGATGGGGCTTTCCATGTCTGAAAAGACATGGCCACATTGAAGCTCAATCTTAATTTAGATGCTACATCTGGAGATGGGGCTTTCCATGTCTGAAAAGACATGGCCACATTGAAGCTAGGTTGCTGGTGCGGCACTCATCACATGGACACCCCTTTCCATGTCTGAAAAGACATGGCCACATTGAAGCGGAGTTAGAAAGACTAGCAAAACCCCGAGCAGGAAACTTTCCATGTCTGAAAAGACATGGCCACATTGAAGCCACCAGGCAGCGGGATGGGCTAACATCGACATCGAGGTCTTTCCATGTCTGAAAAGACATGGCCACATTGAGGTAATGTTATCGATTCTCTAGTCCACACTTTGACACTGATTTTTGACCGGTCCAGATAGTCATCATTGTCCAGAATAAAGGATGCTGTCGGATAGGAACCTCGCGATAATAAGGCCGTTAGAAAGGTTCGATGCATGAACGGAAATGCTTAGCTAGATTAGGAGCACTATGCCGTGAAGGCCCGGTTTTATGCCGCAGTATTTAAAGAAGCGACCTAGACAACGTAACGTTAACAACCTTAGAACATAGAATAAACGGCATACGCCCTGCTAAGTGCATTAGTGAACAATTATGCACATTCCATGATTAGAAAGTGCGGCATAATCCCGGAGCATAACATGTATCAGTGCCGAGCTATGCCGCGAATTATGCCGCCGAGGAAGCGGTCGTCGAGATCAGGTTCAGTGGCCTCTTTTGAAGTTACTTGCCTCGTACTTGCCTCGACCATTTTACATGAAAAAGGATAGTTTCTCATTACTTCCTCCTCGCGAAAGCATTTTCAAAATTGATCTAAAAAATAAAGTGAAACTTTCATCATACGGTCAAAGCGAGAGGTGAAGTAAAATTCATCGTCAAACGCATAAGCTGCCATACAGTCGTCGATGATCAGCTTTCTTTTGACCTCGATATCATGCATGAACAATTAACTGAACTGACACGGACGGTCGATCATGAGTATTGGCGTTTCGACATGATCTCTCCATTCTCTTCTACCACCTTGCGGACCGGGAAAAGAGGGAGCACCGTGCGGTCATATATGCCGTTCAACAGCTCGGCCGCTGCTGCATACATTATCGAGATGCCTACAACGATGCCCTCTGCCCCCGCTATCGTCGTTATCGTCGAGGAGCCCAGGGCATATCCCAAACCTGTAAGGAAGAGCAGGAGCGCCAATGAGCTGAAGACGAAGATGATGACTTTGTTCGTCCTCAGCGTGCCGAGCAGCATGATGAACGTGAACACCGACCATATCAGGAAATATGAGGCCAGCGATGACGGGCCTGGCGCTTGCCCGATACCGATCGCCGGTATCGTTATCAGGCCGACAAGGCTCAGCCAGAACATGCCGAACGATATGAGCGATACCATACCGAACGTGTTGCCGTTCTTCCATTCCATCAGTCCGGCGATCACGGAGACCAGGCCGCCATAGAAGAAGCCCATCGAGAGGACCATGCTGTCCAATGGGAACGACCCTATGTTATGCATGTTCAGAAGAATGGTCGTCACTCCCAATGCCATCAGGCCCAGCGGTGCTGGGTTAGCTATCGTTCGTTCCCTTGCGGTCCCGTCCATCATAGTTGCACGACCATTCGGCATCGCCTGACTTCCGTTGACACATCTTCGATATACGGCCGATAAAAGGACCTCTCATCGTTGAACGGTACCTACCTCCGATCCAGATATCGAACGAAAGGATAATGCCGCACCAGTATTGTCATCATATTATATTATTGTTTGTTGCAGCGGTTGGCATGTGCTCTAGGCGGTCGCGCCGATAATATCTGCATTAATGCATACTTATGCATGAAGGTCGCCGAGTCCTTTAGACCTGACAGCTTCGATCAGGGATGTATCTACAAATATGATCCATACTGAGGTAAATGGCATTCGTTAAATGACCTGGATCGATCTCACCGTTGCGCTTATAAGTAAAAAAGGAAATGACACAATCGCCAGCGCTTGCGGCAAATAGTCTCACTCGGTACATCTTCAATTTTGGAACCAAGGAATACGAGTCAAAATCCTCCTCGAAAAAAAGCACACCGATCCGTCCGTAGGTTACGGCGTGCATGATATGCTCTCTTATGATATCCTCAAGCGAGCTAGACTCGGGCGTCTGATGAATTCCTTCCACAATGTGGCCTGATGGGCACGGACGGAAATGCAGCCACGCAGAGGACCCTCGAATGTCTCGCATCTTACCTCAAAGGTCGGATGCGTTTTTGTTATCTGAATCGATCTAGCATCTCATGCTCGTTCCAAAATGCGTGAATAATTCTCCATCGGCTTCCTTACGACCTCACCGTGTTATACGCCATCTCATATTTAGGAGATTGCGTCTATTCCGTCGAATGTGGATAAATATTCCCTGGCATATCCGTCGTTCGTTATATCATGGTCAATAACCTGAAATGCCTAGGATCGACCAAGGTCAGCTCAAAACTGAGGGTCTCTATTATAAAAGACGTGGCTAAGAAGATGGATCTGGTCGATGGGGATATCGTGCTGTTCTACCAAGATGAGACGGGCAATATCATCATCAAAAAGGGGTAGTGCCAGGGGCGAGCTCAAAAAAATCCATTTTCTAGCTTCGGTAAGCCCGTCGATCGGGCGTATATAACAGAATTATCGAAAGAGATGAAAAGAGAATATAAGAGGTTCAAGGAAAGGTATGTAAAAATTCTAAAATAAGAGCACTATCTTTTTTCCATGTGAGGTAGTATTTTTCGAAGCCCATGTGTATCAAAACGAAATGAAATAAATGATTAGATCTTCATCGTCTGGCTCAAATACCATATAACGGTAGTTCGCAGCCGTACTCTATCTGATCGAATGTATAATTAACAGATAACGGTAACCCCTAAAAAATACATAAAATATTGATTCACTGATCGATTCGGTATACGGTAAATGGAATGCAAGCCATATCAGTAATCGAAGAGGCACATGCGGCAAAAGTGCTGATCATCTGCCTTAGAGAACGAGGAACGGAATAAAGTGGGTTGCCCAAGAGCGTACTATATGGCATATTAAAGAAAAAAATCAGGTAGTCCAGTCAAGAATAGAAGAATTAAAAGAAGCTGGATTGATAGTAGAGAGAGAATTGAAGGATGGTCTTCGTCGCAAAATGATCTCTCTCACGCCGAAGGGGCGCGCGGTCGCTGAACACCTCGCAGCGATCGAGAACCTCCTAGCAGATAAGTGAGGACGGCATTATAAGACGATCTAGAATATGAACATATAATGAATATCGATGACCGCGCTTCTCATCATGGCTTTTATAGATCAATAATGTGTTTCGTGCATAGATCAGTTGTTGAACTTTCACATAACAAATAGATCAACGACCGGTCTGACGCTCGTTGATCGCCCGGATAGTTATGCTAAGTGATATTGAATATCAGGATATTACTAGATCGTGGAAATATCAAAGCCCGAAATTGAATGATTGCCAGGTGTATTGTCTATACAATGTGCTAATGAATCTCTCTAAACGAGTAAAAGAGCCTAAATTGTATTTGCCTCTGGATGTCGTAAAAAAGGATATTTGTCAATATAATTATCTTAGAGGACCTATATTTTCTGACATATGCGAAAGGTTGAACCAAAAGATGATCCAATTTAAATATGAAGCAATAGAGCGGGGCAAACCTGATATTAATCTGGCAGACCTGAACTCGTTAATGACAGAACCTAACTGTTCATATCCGATCATCTCCGTGCGGTAGGAGTATCCTCAGGACCAAAATATGAGGACGAAGAGCAAAGGTGTACCTCAATGGGATCATTTATTAGTCATTCTTGACTTAGATACGGCAGCACAAATCATCACTTTTTTTGATCTAATGGATAAATTGTTAAGCAGGAAGTTCAAATAATACATATCCAAAATATAGCTCACCTGGATATGCTATAAATATAGCTCATCATCTTTTCATATCATCAATCTCAGTGCCATCGGCAGGTATGTTCAAGTTCGAGAGTGTTAGGTCCGGTTCCAAGGCCACTTCCTTTCTGCCCTGCCGATGACATCATCACACGTTGCGGCCGGAGGTATATCGAACGTCGCTCGATCACTTTTCAATTCAGATATTGCAATACGTAGAGCCGTCCGGGTTCTGATATCCGCATTCATTGCAGAACAAAGATATCGACCTCATTGTGGCTTTCAATATCATTCAAAGGCTTTACAGGAACGTTCTTGATCGAATGGAAGATATCCGAACATTTCTCCAATTCTCCACCCTCCTCCTGACATGCCAGGATATTACTGATGGATGTTAAGATCTGCGGTGCGATCCACAAGAATGATATCGGGCCATCGGCAGGTATGTTCGGCATAAGCCTATCGCCTGTAACAGGCGAGCTTTATGTCGCCCTGCCGACCGCGATATGATGTTGTCGGTCGCTATGTCCAGAGCGCATCGTTCTTTTATCCTACGGTTCATCGGAACATATGGGGGCCATGGTCTCCTTTCCACCGTTGGGGCGTTCTATGACACAGGTCATTTTCCCATACTCCATGGTTATGTTTAGCCTTTCCACGGTCGAGATGTACGCTCGGACCTTCCTTCCGGACGGCAGGGTCCTGACATCGCAGCATCTTATTAGCCCTGCATTGATCAGCTTCCGTATGGAGTTGTAGCAGTCGCTCATTGACATCCCCAGGTGCTCCGCTATATCCATGGCCGTAAGGGGGTCGCCTATGCAGCTCACTAGCACCTTGGCCGAGCGAGGATCGTTCAACGCCTTGCTGATAATAGACAAGTTCATCGACTTCATTTCAATCAGGTCCGCTCATTTCAGATGGATCGGCACCGCGGCGGCCATCGTCCGTTCATGAAGGTCCCGCTCATTGTCCTGATTGGCGGCCTGGATGAAGGACTTGCATTGAGAGCTATCAACGAGGGCGCTCAGGACTACCTGTTCAAGGATGATATCACCCCCACGAGCCTCAGTCATTCCGTTCTCTTATCTATCGAACGGAAGGGCGTGGAGGAGAACCTCGACCATGCGATCGAGGAAAGGGAAGAGAACAGCCGTCTGCTGAGGACGATAATGGATAGCGTGCCCTAGAGGATGATGACTGACTGGCGGTCCGCCCGACTATGTCATCAAGGTCATCAACCGATATGCCCTGGATAAGATAGGCATGCCTTATGAAGAACTGACCGGGATGCCAGCAGGAAATATCGGCACTAGGACGATAAGAGCCCAGGAGACCGATATCCCATAAATAAAAAAAATGAAAAGGGTTTAGATGCGTTTCATTCCTCTAACCGTCGACAGGTCACCGAGCGGCTGCCCAAGCTCCTTGGCCTTCAGGACACGGCGCATTATCTTTCCGCTCCTTGTCTTCGGAAGGCTGTCGACGAACTCGATCTCTCGCGGATATGCGTAGTATGCAAGGCGGGTCTGGACGAACTTCGTTATATCGTTCTTCAGTTCCTCGCTCGGCTTGAAGCCTGGACGCAGCGTCACGAACGCCTTGACTATCTCGCCCCTCAGTTCGTCCGGTTTTCCAATTACCCCGGCCTCGGCTACAGCTGGATGTTCGATGAGTGCCGATTCGACCTCGAACGGCCCCAGGCGCTCCCCTGATGTCTTGATTATATCATCCGCTCTCCCAAGGAACCAGAAGTAGCCGTCCTTGTCGCGGTACGCCTGGTCGCCGGACATGTACCAGCCGGGGACCTTGAAGTATTCCTTGTACTTCGGCATATTGCGATAGATGCCGAGCATCATGGACGGCCATCCCGGACGATATCGCAAGGAAGCCTTCTTTGCCGTCAGGGACCTCGTCGCCGTTCTCATCTACTACAGCGGCGATCACCCCCGGTATAGGCTTGCCCATAGATCCTGGTCTTATAGGCATGCATGGATAGTTGCAGATCATATGACCCCCGGTCTCGGTCTGCCACCAGGTATCATGTATCCGCTTGCCCATCGTTCTCATGGCCCATCTGATGACCTCGGCGTTCAGGGGTTCGCCGACAGAACAGATGTGGCGCAGCTTTGACAGGTCATAGTCCTTGATGATATCGTTGCCGCCCCTCATCAGCATGCGCAGCGCGGTCGGTGCTGTGTACCATACAGTGATGCCGTGGTCCTGCAGGATGCTGTACCATACTTTGGGGTCGAACCTGCCCTCATACGAGACGATGGTTGTACCGAGGTACCATGGACCATAGATACCATACGCAGTACCAGTGACCCAGCCAGGGTCGGCCGTGCACCAGTAAGTATCGTCCTCCCTGAGGTCGAGCACATTGCGACAGGTCATTGTCTGCTGGACCATGGCGCGATGGCCATGCATGACACCCTTCGGCTTGCCTGTGGACCCCGATGTATAGTGCATTATGTATGGGTCGGTAGGAGCCATGTTCGCTGCCTCATATCTTGGGTCGCCGTTCTTCAATACATCATCGAAGCCGACGATATCCTTGTCATGTGCATCGATGCCCTTCGCCCCACCGACCATTATGATATTCTTCAGATCGTTCAGCTCGTTGAGCACCGGGCTTATGCGCTGGTACAGGTACGGGGAGGTTATCATGAAGCGCGCGCCGCAGTCGAGCGCTCTGTCCCTGACAGCCTCGGGACCGAGTGCTGAGAACAGCGGCCCAGCTATGCCTCCCAGTTTTATCACGCCGAGCATCGATATATAGAGCTCGGACTGTGCGGTCAAGATAGACGAATATGCAATCGCCCTTAGAGGCACCGAGCTTAGACAGTCCGCTCGCAAGCTGGCTCGTAAGCTTCGACATCTCGCCGAAAGTGAACTTCTTAACCCCGTTATCGGCATTTATCGAGTACAGCGCGATCTTGTTCTTTCTCCAGTTCTGAGCATGACGGTCAAGGGACTCATGGGCTACGTTGTATACACCTCCATTGTACCAGTCGAACTCCTTGTCCATCGATGCCCAGTTGAACTCGCGGAACGCCTTTTCGTAATCCAGCATGTTACCGCATTTCGTGGACGGCAGGGTCTCTTCGCCGGCCGTGAGATGCTTATCTTGGCCATTGATGCCGCCTTTCGTGATATCATCCTCAGTATCGCTCATTTCATCAGCTCCTTCGCCCTCTCTATACCTCTTCATTCTTCGAGATGGTCCTATGGGACCTTTCCCTGACCGGGAACACGGGTAGCACAGTGCGCTCGAACGTCTGTTCAGAACGAGCGCTGCTGCTGTATAGACGGCGGACGCTCCGACGATTATGCCCTCGTATCCAGCAATCTCGGTGATCTCGGAACTTCCCGTAGCATATCCTATTCCCAGCAGGAAGAAGAGGAGCGCCAGGGACCCGAATATGAACATCGTGGCTTTGTTGATCGCAGCGTTCCGATGAACATTACTAACGTGAACAGGGACCAGACGAACATATACGCGGCCATCGCCGACGCCTCCGTCGCGGCGCCTATGCCTATCTCAGGCAGGGCGATGAGGCCTACCAGGCTAAGCCAGAACATGCCGAACGATATGAACGCTATCATTCCGAAAGTATTGCCGTTCCTGTACTCCATCAGGCCAGCGATGATCTGCGCTAGCCCTCCGTAGAATATTCCCATCGCTAATATCATGCTCCCGAGCCCGAAGGCACCGGCATTATGCAGGTTCAGGAGTATGGTCGTCGCTCCGAAGCCCATCAGCCCCAGGGGGGCCGGGTTCGCTATTGATGCTCCTTTGGTCTCGCTCATTTTTTTCCTCCCAGCTTAGTTCTCGTTCTAGGTTCGTGACCTGGTCAGGAATGAACGCAGAAGGACCATGGACCTTCTACCCTGCCATGTCATCACGATATTCGTGGGGGGTCATCCCGATCTAACGATGCAGAATGGCTTATATTAATACCTAGCAGTATCGATACGATATATGTCGATATTATGCCATTCTTTTACGAATCTAGCATTTTCAGTGATACTATATGCTTGAACATAAAAAGCTGATCATACTGTTCATTTGTCGTAATAAATTATCGACAATAAGCGGACAATATTATACATGAACAGATAATAATACTTCTGGCAGTTTTCGGACCGATGATCATCGATCTCTCGTCAAAATATATATGTCACTAGTTCGCGACAAGACCTTCATCCTTTACCGAGCGTTTTGAATCGTTAAGGACTCATACTGCTGCTACTAGCTCATTTTGAGCGTTCAACTTATTCCAATTATATTGACATGATCGAGCTTGTCCTATCATATATGCGGTCCAATGCCTATCTTAACTGTAAGGTATCTACATATCGTGTTAAACATAATGTCAGACAAAGCCTGCATGACCATCAACGGTCGCCTATGTGCTCTTCGATCATCATCCAGTCTGTGCTCTTCTATCTGATTTCCTTCCCCAGGTAATTCAATACGTTGATGGCACGTTCAATCGCCGTGATAATCACTATGGCCGTGTATAAGAACGCCGTATTGACCTTCTTATTGACCAAGAATGGTTATTGGCAGGGAGGTCAAAAGGAAGCCAATCATCTAAGTCCTGCCTACACTCTTCCTGCCGATGACATTATCATCTTCTAACAAGATGTATGAAGAAACCGTGGCATCGCTCCCCTGCATCCTTTCAATAATCGGTCAGACGGCTGTTAACGTCCTTCTCACAATATCTTCAGCATGGGAACTTTTCCAGAGGATAAAGGATGAGCATCGCGCCGAATCTCGGGACGCTGGACGAGCTGGTAGGCAGCGACCCCGAGACCAAGAGGGAGAGGATGAACGACCTCAGTCTCCAGATCATCATGCACATGGACGCGGAGGAGCGCTCGATCTACAAGGCGTTCGAGGATGTCGACCCGATAGCGCGGTCGCTGGCTTTGCGCAACGAGGAGGAGCACACCCTGGGGAGAACATTGATAGTGGGGCTTCGGGAGAATGGTATAGCCGAAGAGAACTGGGCGGCCAAACTTCATGTGTTGAGGCATATCCTGACGGACCATATGCATGAGGAGGAAGGGGAGATGCTGGACATGG
>CAVSDP010000021.1:0-31317 GCA_963726655.1 Methanomassiliicoccaceae archaeon | reverse complement strand
GGTCTACGAAAATACTCGCTATGGTCTAAAGACCATCGGAGAGGTTTGGGCCCCAGCTGTCGATGAGAACCTGAGAAGGCGGTTACCAATACCCAAGAACTATGATACTGAGAAGGCTTGGAGCGCACTCAACAAGCAAGAAGTGGAAGATGTCCGCTTGTTGACATATACTCAGCCTAAGATGGTCACGGGCGTACCAAAAAAGGTACCTGAGCTTATGGAGACCCGCATTGGTGGGGGAACCATAGAGCAAAGGCTAGAGTACGCAAAGAGCCTATTGGGTAAGGATATTACTGTAAATGATTTTGCCAAAGATGGGGCGATTAGGTTCGATGTCGCCGCCGTTACAAAGGGAAAAGGCTTCCAGGGTGCGATCAAGAGATGGGGAGTAAAACTCTTATCTCACAAGAACTCAAAACATCGCAGGATGGTCGGCACACTAGGTCCGAAGAGACCTGGGTTTGTTAGACCTAGCGTTCCTCAGGCTGGCCAGGTAGGCTACCATCAGAGGACAGAGTTCAACAAGCGTATTCTGAAGGTCGGAGAAAAAGGGGAAGAAGTGAACCCCAAGGGTGGATTCCTTCATTATGGGAATATAAGGAACCCATATGTTCTGATTCATGGTTCCGTTCCTGGCCCTACAAAGAGACTTGTGCGCCTAAGGATCCAGTTAGAGCTGCTGGCCCAGCGTTGAAGGAAGCGCCTAACCTGGTGTATGTTTCCACAGAGTCTAAGCAGGGGGCCTGAGCATGGCAAAGAATGGCGTTAATGTATATTCTGTAAGTGGAGATGTCGTTCGCTCGGTCGAACTACCGAAAGCGTTCAGTACCGAGTATAGACCGGACCTTATTCACAGGGCTACCGTGGCAGAGGAAGCCAACAAGCGTCAGCCTTATGGACCATCTGAGAAAGCAGGCATGAGGCATGCAGTATCTCAGTGGGGAAAAGGAAGGGGAGTATCCCGTGTACAGAGGCTTACACAGGGAAGCAAGGCAGCTGAGTCACCCAATAACGTGGGCGGCCGCAGAGCATTCCCACCCAAGCCTGAGAAGGACTACTCCAAGAAGGTCAATAAGAAAGAAAGGAATAAGGCCAAGTTGTCAGCGTTGGCAGCTCTATCTGACCAAGAACTGGTCAAGAAGAGAGGTCATCAGTTCGATGATGGTATCACTGTGCCTGTCATCGTAGAGGACAAGTTCGAAGGATTATCGACCACGAACGAGGTCGTATCTGTCCTAGACAGCATCGGCTTATCCGCTGACCTTGACAGGGCAAAGGACGGCAAGAAGATAAGAGCAGGCCGTGGAAAGATGAGGAGCAGGAAATACAAGACCCCACGCAGTCTTCTGCTGGTAGTCTCAGGAAAGGAAGTACCTCTCTTCCAAGGCGCCCATAACTTGCCCGGTGTAGAGGTAGTAACGATCGAAGGGCTCAACACTGGAAGACTAGCTCCGGGTGGAGCAGCAGGACGACTTGCGATCTTTTCAGAAGCTGCCCTTAGCAAAGTCGGAGGGTGGTAAAGATGGTCGCAAGGGATAGCATCCTTCTACACCCCTATGTGACGGAGAAATCCATGAACTTAATGACTGGAACTCCTACACAGGGATTCAAGGACGGTAATAGGCTTGAGTTCGTAGTACTTCGTGAGGCGAACAAAAAGGAGATAAAGGAAGCGTTCGAGGCTCACTTCGAGGTCAAGGTCAAGAAAGTATGGACCAAGAGCACTAAAAAGGGCAAGCGTGCTACGATCGAGCTCGCCGAAGGATATTCGGCAGAAGATATTGGAACGAGAATAGGAGTGTTCTGAGGGGATAGTATGGGAAAACGACTCAGACAACAGACGTGGTGCGGGCGGGTCAGTTTATCGCTCTCCGAGCCACAGGCATGTCGGCAATATCAGGTATCCTAATGTTGATGCTAGCGCTGGCAAGATTGTAGACCTCATCCATGCTCCGGGCCGAAGTGGCCCGTTGGCAAAAGTGGACATCGAAGGTAAAAATGTCCTGATGATCGCAGCTGAAGGCATGATGGTAGGACAGGACATAACCTTCGGTAAGGAAGGAAAGATCACCCAGGGAACGTTGTTCCATTGAGCATAGTGCCTGAAGGTACTTTCGTGTACAACATCGAAGGAAAGCCAGGGGACGGCGGAAAATTCGTTCGTACCGCTGGTACTGCAGGTACGCTCGTATCAAGGGGCGAAAAGGTCGTCGTCCTAATGCCATCTGGATCATTCAAGACTTTTGATCCCCGATGCAAGGCAGCGATCGGTGTTGTTGCCGGAGGCGGACAGAAAGACAAGCCTTTCGGCAAATCAGGTAACAAATTCCATGCTTATACTAGTAAAGCAAAAGCATACTTCAAAGTCAGAGGTGTGGCGATGAACCCCGTAGATCACCCCCATGGAGGCGGTTCTCACCAACATGTTGGAAGGCCCAGCACAGTTTCCAGGAACGCATCTCCTGGTAGAAAGGTCGGCCGTCTCTCACCTAAGAAGCGGAGGAAGTGATCTAAATGGCAAAAGAAAAAATAGGAGGCCAGAAGGCCGCAAGGAGGAAACAACGCAAGAAAAAGGGAGGCCTCACCGCCCGCCGCAAGAAAGAGTTCACATACCATGGATACAACATGGAGGAACTTCTAGCGATGCCATACGATGAGATGCTCACCCTTCTCCCTTCAAGGACAAGGCGCACGCTTCTCCGGGGCATGAATGACGAGCAGAGGACCGCTTTCGAGACCATAAAGGCTGGAAAGAAAGCTGTCGTAAGGACCCACCGCAGGGACGTACCTATCATTCCAGAGTTCGTTGGAAAGAGGGTTGCTGTTCACGACGGGAAGGCATTCTTCGAGTTCGAGATAAAACCCGAGATGATAGGACACTTTACCGGAGAATTTGCGATGACTAGACATGAAGTGAAGCACTCTGGACCGGGTGTCGGTGCTACCAGGGGTTCCAAGTTCCTGCCGCTTAAGTGAGGGGATCACATGGCTGGATACACAGTACACACTGATCCGGATAAGACCTCCAGGGCTATCGGCAAAGAGATGCCGATATCCCCAAAGGATTCACGAGAGGTCTGCCGCATGATACGAGGCAAGAATGTCGCAAATGCGATAAGAATGTTGGAAGATGTAATTTCATTGGAAAAACCAGTCAGGATGGCCCGATATAACATGGGAATAGCCCATAAGAAAGGGGTCGGTCCTGGCCGATTTCCAAAGAAATCCGCTCAAGCAATACTCCGCGTCGTTGAGAGCGCCAAGCATAATGCTGAGTACAAAGGCCTGAACTCCGAGAATATGAAGGTAAAAGTAGTTACCGCAAATCTCGGAAAGGTCATCCCAGGATATGCCACGCGCTTACGGTAGGAGCACTCAGTGGAACCAACAGACCGTCAACATCGAGGTCATCCTAGAGGAGGCACAGTAAAAATGGCAAGCGAAAGGAAGTTCATAGCAGAGAACATGCAGAGGACCCTTCTCAAGGAATACCTCATGAAAGAGGTCACTAGGGCCGGTTTCGGGGGATTAGATGTCCAAAGGACCCCAATGGGGACCAGGGTCACACTGATCACAGAAAGGCCAGGCATCGTTATCGGTCGTCGTGGATCGGCGATCAAAAATCTTACTCGCGCCATTGAAGAGGATTTCAAGTTCGATAATCCGCAAGTAGAGGTGCAAGAAGTAGAGAACCCTAACCTGAACGCTCAGATAATGGCTGAGAAACTAGCTTTCGCATTGGAGCGAGGCTGGCATTTCAGGCGAGCGGGCCACTCTACCATCAGGCGGGTAATGGACGCAGGTGCCAGAGGATGCCATATCGTAATAGCTGGCAAACTCACTGGCCAGAGACACCGCACTGAAAAGTTCAAAGAAGGCTACATAAAGTTCTGCGGTGAGCCAAAGCTAAAGGATATTGACAAAGGCTTTGCGGTCGCAAAGCTGAAGCCAGGAGTGATCGGGGTAACAGTCGAGATAATGCGTCCGACGGCCAGGCTGCCGGATGAGATCGATGTTCTTGCCCCAGCAGAGGCCGCAGAGAAGTTCCCGGAGCTAGCATTGTTGATCAACAAAAAGCCGGAAGAGATCCAGGCTATCGAGCTGAAGCATGCTGAGCAGTCCGAGGATGCTAGTCAAGAGCCTGAAACATCTGCTGATGAGCCCAGCGATATAGAGAACAAAGGGGGGCAGCAGTAATGGCACTCCTTCGTTCGAAAGAGATCCAGGCAATGGGTCCAGAGGATAGAAAAAAGAAACTCCGTGAGCTACGGGATGAACTAATGCACGAGAGAGGGACTGCAGCAATGGGTGGGGCCCCTAACAACCCCGGAAAGATCAAAGCCCTCAGGACGAACATTGCAAGGATTGAGACCATCCAGAAGGAGGAGGAGAAGCACTAATGGCTGAGATTTGCCCAGTATGTGGACTGCCCAAAGAGCTGTGCATGTGCGAAGAGATCGCTCGTGAACAGCAGACAGTAAGGATAAGCACCGACAGCAGGCGTTATGGCAAAATGGTCACCGTCATCGAAGGAATAGATGAGAATGACATCGATATGGCTGACCTCGCCAAGAAATTGAAAAGCAAGTGCGCTGCTGGCGGGACGGCCAAAGAAGGTCGTATCGAACTACAGGGAGACCACAAAAAGAAGGTCAAAGAAGTCCTTGAAAGCATGGGCTTCAAGACGGACGTAAGATGAAGCAAGTGAACAAGAGGGATTTCATGAGGTCGGAATTCATCGGTTTGGACGTAGAGGTATTATCACCTGGTCATGGATGCGAAGACTTCCATGGCAAGGTACTAGATGAGACTAAGAATACTTTCCTGGTCCAGAATGGCCTAAGGGAGGTAGTGGTCCCTAAACCATGCAATGAGTTCCTGTTCACATATGAGGGCACTAAGGATCCGGATTGACTCGATGGAATATCCAGCATCGACCTGAGGATCGTATCAAGAAGATTAGGTGATCCCAATGGCTAACGAAGTCAAAGATATTGGAATCGATGTCAAGGCTCCTGAGACCACCTGCACCGACAAGAACTGCCCGTTCCACGGGGAGTTAGCGGTCAGGGGTCAATCTATCGAAGGCGTTGTCGTATCTACCAAGATGGACAAGACCGCAGTGGTAGAAAGGAATTACCTTAACTATCAGCAAAAGTACGAGAGATATGAGAAGAGGACGAGCCATTATTCAGTGCATAATCCCCCATGTTTGGGGGTAAAGCCTGGCGACCATGTCAAGATAGTTGAATGTCGCCCACTGAGCAAGACCGTTTCATTCGTGATCGTTGAGAAGAGGTGAGTGTTATGAAGGGAATCGCTGGTAGACAGACACTGTGGAGTGCAAAATAGCACTGTATTGAATGTCATAGACAACACTGGCGCTAAGACGATCGCGGTGCTCACTGTCCCAAGATATCACGGAACAGTCCGTAGATATCCGAAGGCAGGAGTGGGGGATATAGTCATAGCATCTGTAAAGAAAGGGTCCCCTGAGATGAGGCGGCAGGTCGTATATGCGATAGTGGTCCGCCAGCGCCGTCCATTCAGACGGGCTGACGGGGTTATGATCCAGTTCGAGGATAACGCCGCGGTCATCACGACCGAAGAGGGCGAGACGAAAGGGACGGACATCAAGGGTCCCGTTGCCAGGGAAGCGGCAGAAAGATGGCCCCGCATAGCTGCGACCGCTTCCACTATAATTTAAGGTGATCGGAATGGTAGAGAGCAAGAAAGCAAGAAAACAGAGAAAGGCCTTCTACAATGCGCCCGCTCACATAAGGACCAAGATGGTTTCATCCCACCTCGATGATCCGCTCGTAAAAGAGACAGGGGTCAGGTCCGTCCGTGTGATCAAAGGCGACACAGTGAAGGTGTGGCGCGGTGACGAGAGCATCGTGGGCATTGAAGGAAAAGTCAACAAGGTCGACACACATACTGGAAGGCTCATGATCGATGGAGTTACCATACCGAAAGCAGATGGTACCCAGACCGCTCGTCCAGTGCATTCGTCGAAAGTACTGGTAATGAAACTTGACCTTACCGACCCCAGGCGAAAGGCCAAGTTACAGAAGACCAAGGAGGTTCCTAAATGAGCAAAGATATGAAGAGACTAACGGCACCACGGTCCTGGCCGATCCAAAGGAAGAATAATTTCTGGATCACCAGACCATCCCCCGGGGCACATTCTCAAGAAGAGAGTATGCCGGTGAACGTTGTCATACGAGACCTGTTACACCTATGCGATTCCGCTAGGGAAGTAAGGTCAATAATCTCGGAAAAGAGCGTTCTCGTAGATGGAAGGGTAGTGACCAGCCTCAAACAGCCGGTCGGCCTGATGGACGTAGTGTCGTTCCCGAAGATAAACACCAGCTATCGAATGGTAATGGATCGCCGTGGCAAGCTTCAGCTTGTCAAGGTCCCAGAAGGAAAGGCAAGCTGGAAGCTATGTCGCATCGAGAACAAGACGACCATAACTGGTGGCAAGACCCAGCTTAACCTTCACGACGGAAGGAACATCCTTGTCGAAAAGGATACCTATGTCGCTGGAGATGTCCTTAAGGTGGAAGTCCCATCGCAAAAGATATTGGAAAGCTACAAGCTCGATAAGGGAAGCTTGGCCTTGATAACCAGTGGCTCGCATGTAGGCGAGACCGCAGTGATCGAGGAATATCTGATCACTCGTCTTCCGACAGAGAACCTTGTGAAGTTCAAGGACGGAACCTCCACAACAAAGAGCAATGTTTTCGTTATCGGTGCAAAGGCGCCGGAGGATCGAGCTACCTGAGGTGAGCGCATTATGAGCGGAGATATGAGAGAGCCAAAGGTAGGGAAGGTCGTAGTAAACATTGGAGTTGGAGAAGCTGGCGAGCGTCTCGGTAAGGCCCAAAAGGTGCTTGCTATGCTCACCAAGCACACACCTGTCATCACCCATGCTAAGACCACCAACCGTGATCTTGGTGTTCGTTTGGGTATGCCTATCGGCTGCAAGGTAACGCTTAGAGGAGAGACAGCCGAAGCATTCCTGAGGCGGGCATTGACGATACGTGACAACAGAGTAGCAACATATTCCTTCGATAAAGAAGGGAACCTTTCATTCGGCATTCCAGACTATACCGACTTCGAAGGAATGAAATACGACCCAGAGATCGGGATCTTTGGTATGGATATAAGTGTCGTATTCAAGAGGCCCGGATATAGAGTGGCCCAAAGGCGCGTCATGAAAAGAAAGGTGCCAAGGGCGCACAGGATGACCCGTGAAGAGGCCATCAGCTTTATGAAGGAGCATTTCAGCGCTGAGGTGGTCGAATGAGACTAAGAAGGAATTTGGCAGAAAGAAGGGGTGCGTACGCTGCGGCAGGAAGCGTGGCATCGTTCGCAGGTATGGTTTGCACGTTTGCCGACAATGCTTCCGAGAGATCGCACCCGAAATCGGCTTCAAGAAGTACTCCTGAGGTGATGACATGCAGAGTGATCCACTTAACGACGCCATGTCGACCATCAAGAACGCGGCTTTAGTCGGTAAGACCGAATGTATGCACCATCCCTCTCCAACTCAATCGGAAGGGTGCTAAAGGTCATGCAAGAATACGGTTACATCAACCAGTTCGAGTTCATTGAGGATGGCAAGGCCGGGCTTTTCAAGGTCCGGATGCAAGGAAAGATCAATGATTGCGGCGTGATAAAGCCGAGATACTCGGTCCAGAAGAACGATCTGGAAAAGTTCGAATCCAGATACCTACCCGCACAGGACTTCGGCGTGCTCATACTGACCACCACATCTGGTGTCGTCAGCCATGCAAAGGCCAAGGAGCTGGGCGTAGGCGGCAAGCTTCTGGCCTATGTGTACTGAGGATGATGAGATGACACTGAGCGGAATGATCGAAGAAAAGGTCGCAGTGCCGAATGGCGTAAAAATAGAGATAGATGGCGCCATGGTTACAGTGACCGGGCCGAAGGGCAAGCACTCCAGGGTGTTCTCCCATCCAAAGGCTAAGGTCTCAATGGCCGAGGGACATGTCGTAATAAGATGCGAACTTCCCAAGGTCAAGGACAAAGCCATTGTGGGTACCTTCGCCGCACATATAGCGAACATGATAGAGGGAGTTACGGACGGCTTTGAATATAGAATGAAAAATCGTCTACTCCCATTTCCCGATGAAAGCCTATACAAAAGGGGACAAGTTCATCATCGAGAACTTCCTCGGAGAGAGTGCTCCTCGTGTAGCTAACATCATAGAAGATACGAAGATAACCGTCAAGGGACAGGAGGTTACTCTTGATGGGACCAACATCGAAGCTGTTAGCCAAACGGCCGCGAACATCGAAAGGGCCACGCACATATGGGATTTCGATCCAAGGGTGTTCCAAGATGGTATTTACATAACGGTCAAGGCCCAGAAGGTGAACCAATGAGCAATGGTGATCAGAGCAAGCCTGTTAGTAAGCTTGAGGACCTACCATATTACAAAGAGGAATTCACTGCCGAACTCGAAAAGATCGGCATAAATGACCTCGAGGACCTTAAGGCAGCGCTAGCAGATGAGACAAAGGTAAAGCTCATCGAAGAAGAAGTAAGTGGCGTTGGACCTAAGACCATTGAACATCTGAAATCGGCAATTAATGAAAAAAAGGTCTCACCGCTAAGAAAGTCGCTAAGAAGTCCGAGAGCGGAAACGATGAAGATACTCAAAGAGACGTCCATTGTTCCTGGCGGAAGGACTCTTGACCGAGATAGTTGAAACTGAGATAGTGACCAGTAAAGGCGTAGAGATTGTTGAGAAGGGAGGCTATAAGGTCAAGCCAAGCCTGAGCTCGACCAGGAAACAGAGGACCTTCTCGATCTTAGATATGGCATGTCGCATGCCCGTCCACGGTTCCTTAGGCAGGAATGGTTCGATTCCCGCGTCTAGGTCTGAGTTGGAGAAGGCCCCGTGGAATGCACAGCAAGATGAAGCATCATATCAACTACCGTCCAGTCGTCGTTAGCATTGGATACCGCGGGCCAAAAGGCAGTCAGAGGACTGCATTCATCTGGTTTTGAAGAGGTCATGGTCTTTAATGTTGACCAAATAGAAGAACTAGACCCGAAGCAACAGGCAGCAAGAGTAGGCGGCGGCGTCGGAACGAAAACATGAGCTCACTCCAGGCCAAGGCCGATGAGCTAGGCATTCGCATCTTGAACAGGACGGGATGAATATCGGACCTCAAGTACCAGGGCCTGGCACCTAGATACTTGTTTGCGGGGGCGACCGCGTATGGATCCACCCAAACAGGACCGAGGACTTGCCGACGCTATAACCAGGGCTGATATTCGTACAGCAATAGAATCCGGCACCATCCGTGCTATGCAAAAGAAAGGGGTCTCAAGGGGCCGTGCTAGGCACGTTGCCGCCCAAAAAGCAAAAGGACGCCGAAGGGGACCAGGCAGCAGGAAGGGCAAAGCCGGAGCGCGTAAACCGACTAAGAGGGATTGGATACAGACGATCCGTCCGATACGTGTTACTCGACGTGAGCTTAGGGATTCTGGGAAGACTCACTCCAAAGATCTACCGTGAGTTCTACATGAAATCAAAAGGTGGGATGTTCAAGAACCACAATCATTTGCTCGCTCACCTAAAGGCCGCTGGTTATCTGCAGGAGGGAAAGTAAATGGCAGATGGACCGAATTATAGAGTGCCCTTCCGACGAAGAAGGGAAGGCAGAACAGATTACAGACAGAGGCAGAGGCTGCTAAGGGCGCGTGTGCCCAGAGCGGTCGTAAGGACCTCTCTGAAAAGTGTTACCGTGCAGATCATTCCGCCTACACCGACAAAGGTGATGAATCATCACTGCCGCGAACTCAAGAGAGCTTGTAAAGCTAGGGTGGACGGCCAATGCCGGCAATATCCCTGCCGCTTATCTTACCGCTCTGGCTGGAAGAAGCAAAGAAGCTGGATGTTGAGAGGGCGGTCCTTGATATCGGACTAAAGGGAGCCAGCAAAAGGCGCTTCATGTTTTGCAGCGCTAAGAGGGCTTCTTGATGCAGGTATCGATGTACCGCATGGCGATGATGTGCTCCCATCTGATGATAGGATAGCCGGGAAACATATCAACGAGTCCATCGAGAAGATGGTAGAAGAGGTCAAGGGCCACATGGAGGCTGATTAAGATGGCAGAATGGGTTCCAATAACAAAACTAGGCAAGATGGTGCTTAGTGGTGAGATCACTACTGATGAACCAGGCCCTTGCCACCAAGCTTCCTCTTAGGGAGCCGGAAATAGTCGATATCCTTCTTCCTGACCTTAAGGATGAGGTCATACATCTCAATATGGTCCAGCGTATGACCGACTCTGGAAGAAGGGTCAAGTTCGCCGTTACCTGTTGCATAGGCAATGGGGATGGTTTCGTAGGACTTGGCCGGTCCAAGGGCAAAGAAGTAGGGCCCACCATTAGGAAGGCTATCGACAACGCCAAGCTGAACATGATCGAGATCAAGAGGGGTTGTGGTTCCTGGGAATGTGGCTGCGGCACTGCTCATTCATTGCCTATTGCTGTAACTGGTAAATCCGGTTCAGTAGAGGTAACGCTTAAGCCGGCACCTAGGGGTATCGGTCTAGCTGTGGGCGATGTTGCAAAAAGCATTCTGGGATTAGCTGGTGTAAAGGACGCTTGGGGATTTTCGGCTGGTCATACAAAGACGACCGTCAACTATGCCTTGGCGACCTTTGACGCGCTTAGGCGGACCACAGAAATAAGAATATCCGATGAGCAGGAAAAGCGCCTTAATATGATAAGTGGACCTACGCAGGTCCACATCGCTGGGCAGAGCGTAGGGGCAGGCGCCTCTAGCATCTCCCCGGCCAAGGAAGCGTGATTGAAATGGCATTTGCAGTCATAAGAGTACGTGGCCACAAGAAGGTCAACCATGATGTAGAGGACACAATGTCCATGCTTCGTCTAGGCCGTGTCAATCACTGTGTTATCGTCCAACAGACGGATGCTAACAAGGGCATGTTGCAGAAGGCGAAGGACTTCATCACATGGGGTGAGGTCTCAGAAGAAACACTGGCTAAGCTCATCAGGGTCCGTGGAAAGCTGGAAGGGGACAGATCAATAGATGATGTGTATGTTGGAGCTAACTCCGATTTCGCTTCTATTGATGCGTTCGCCGCCAGCGTTGTGAACGACAAAGTGAAATATTCAGACTTAAAGGACGTCACGCCGCTATTCCGGCTACACCCGCCACGGCAAGGCCTTGAAGCGGTGAAAAAGGACTTCAAGAGCAGCGGATCACTCGGGTACCGCGGTAAGTCCATAGATGCCCTTATCGAGAAGATGCTGTGAGGTGGAAAAATGCCAAGCAGGACCAATAAATTCAGAGGCTCCCGTACCCACGGAAGAGGAAAAAAGCACGGCAGGGGAGCAGGCATGATGGGAGGCCATGGCAATGCAGGCCTTCACAAGCACAAGACCATGTCAGTGCTAAAATTCGACCCTATGCATTTTGGACGGCATGGTTTTAAAAGACCACAGAAGATGGTATCTGCAAAGATAACCATCAACCTGGGAGATATCGAGGACGTCTTGAAGAATTCCAGAAAGCTGGATTCGCCAGCATGGAAGGCAGCAAGATAAAAATAAACCTCACCAATATGGGGGTCGATAAACTCCTTGGATTCGGTAAGATAAACAACGCCTATGACGTCGTTGTGGCGGAGACCTCAGCAAAAGCAAAGGAGAAACTAGAGGCTGCTGGGGGGTCCGTAGCACAGACGTAAAAGGCGCGCAGTGATACACATGGCCGACGAACAGAAGAGCAGACTATACAGGTTAAAGCCTCTGACCGATAGGCTACCCGCGATCAAACGTCCTGAAGGGCACGTGCACTTCAGGACCAAGATAATGTGGGTCATCCTAATGCTGTTGCTCTACTTTGTGATGACCAACATTTATCTGTATGGCCTGAACTGTCGACTAGCACCGACCTGTTCGGCGAATACAGAGCCATCTTAGGTGGTGCATCTGGTTCCCTTTTGCAACTTGGTGTTGGCCCGATAGTCACGGCTTCCATCATAATGCAGCTGTTCGTCGGTGCAAAGATCATAAAATTAGACTTGACCAATGATGATGACAAGGCGATATACCAGGGTACACAGAAGTTCCTTGTTATCATAATGATATTCGTAGAGGCAATACCTCAGGTATTCGGGTACCTGAATCCCACAACCAACTTCGTATCCAATATGAACACCTTAGTAGGTGCTTCAGGTGTGATCAATGGTTTAGCTTTAGCAAAGATACTCCTGATACTTCAGCTCTTCATAGGGTCCTACTTCGTATTCCTGATGGATGAAGTAGTGTCCAAGTGGGGTATAGGAAGCGGAATATCATTGTTCATAATGGCAGGCGTAGCTGAGGCCGTATTCACAGGGACAGTTAACTGGAACCCTGTCAATGGCGCTGCAGCTATCAGCACCACTAACCCGCCAGCGGGAGCGATACCCAAGGCTGTCTATTATTTGACGAACCTCTCTGCTCAAAATATATCTAGTGGTGGGTATGAAACGATACTCTTCCAAAATCCGAATCCGCTCATTGCACTTGTGGGAACTATCGCGATATTCTTATTCGTTGCATACATCGAGTCCGCAAGGATCGAACTTCCTTTGGCGCATGGATCCGCAAGAGGTGCCAGGGGTAGGTATCCTATCAAATTGCTATATGCATCTAACATACCTGTTATCTTGATGGCGGCAGTTCTTGCGAACGTGAGCATGTTCGCCCTGTTATTCTGGAGTAATTCAACTCTTAGTATGATCCCACTGATAGGACATAATTCATGGCTGGGGTACTTTACTGCAGCATCCGGTACCACGCCCGCTGGTGGCTTTGCATGGTATCTGTCGACACCTAGTGGTCTATCTAGTTGGCTATTGCCGTTGTTCAATCCGTCATCTTACTCTTCATATGTTTATGGACATAATTCCATCCAGATCATAGCACATGTGCTCGCATTCTTTGGCGTAATGGTATTGGGTTCCATACTATTCGCTAAATTCTGGATAATGACAACAAATATGGGACCTGAGGCCGTAGCTAGGCAGATAGAGTCCAGCGGACTTCAGATACCTGGCTTCAGACGTGACCCCCGCGTATTAAAGCGCGTTCTGGAAAGGTATATTCCAGTAGTAACCATTATATCGGGTGCCCTTGTTGGATTATTAGCAGCAAGTGCTGACCTGATAGGTACCGTAGGCAATGCGTCAGGTACTGGTTTGCTGTTAGCCGTGGGTATATTGATCCAGTTCTATGAGGCGGTAGGCCGCGAACAAATGATGGAAATGCATCCAATGCTAAGAGGATTCTTCGGAGGCGAATGATAGATGGCAATAACTCCACAGAACCAAAGACCGGCTCCTCCTCCACCTGATGCACGAAAGCAGTTCTCGACGTTCATAACTATATTCCTGTTCGTATTCGTCCTTTTCCTGCTATTCGATACTTCACTGAGGACCTGGTTCGGCTCGATCGTAGGGGTCGTCCTTAATCCGGTCTTCGGTCTTAACTATCAATATGTAGTGGTCACTTTGATGTTAGCCGGCCTTCTGATGACCGGCTTGACGACAGTGGTACGCCACTTCACTACGAATGATGTAGAGCAGGCTGAGAACCAGCAGATGATGAGCGCCTTTAACAAAGAGTTCAGAAAGGCGACTCTCGAGAATAACAAGTACAAGATAAAGAAGCTCAGCGAGGAACAGAAGAAGATAATGGAAAAATCCATGGCCATGTCTACCGGGCAATTGAAAATGATGCCTTATACTATGGCTATCGCTATACCTATCCTCGCTTGGTTAGCTGTGTTTATGGCTGCTGCCGGGACAGGCGCGTTCGTGAACCTACCATGGGCCTCGAACAGTAGCATTGAACACATCTCCTTACCTACTGCCTAACTGGGTATTGCTATACTCACTAGTGAGCGTACCATCTGGTCAGATCCTGCTAAGGGCGTTAGATACTTTAGTTCAGAAGTCGTCTTAAGGAGCTTAAGGCAGTGGCTTAAATGCGAATAACGATCAAGCGGCCCTCCGAGGACTCTGGAAAGACTACCGTATGTCAGCTCTTCAGGTGAGATGTTCGATGCTGATGTGTCGGTATCTGGAAACATCTTTCGGCAGCTCGTCAAGGAAAGCGGTCTTACACTTTCAGAATTCGGGAAAATGTGTGAGGAAGACCCAAGTGTCGATAAGCAGCTTGATGAGCGTATGGTTGCAGATCGCCCGGGCTAATGAGAATATTATACTTGAGGGTCGTTTGACAGCATTCATGCTCCAAAAGAACGGCATACCTGCGTTCAAGGTGCTGATGGATGCTGACTTCGATACCAGAGTTAAAAGGATCAGGGAGCGCGAGGGTGGGTCCTTAGAGGATATCAGAAGGACTATACTTTGAGCGAGAATCTTGTGAAAAAAAGCGATATCTAGCATATTATGGAATAAATATCTTACGCACCATATACGACCTTATTATAGATACAATTGATCTAACCCCTCTTGAGGTCGCAGAAAAGATCGGAGCGGGGGCGAGAAGTGTAAATGTCTGAGATGCTCATTCGTGAACCTGAGCCATTATCGCTTAGATGCGGAAAAAGGCCCGGGGATTCGTACTATCGAAGAACTCCTTGAAGCAGGAGTTATCAACATGGATAAGCCCATGGGCCCAACGTCCCACCAGGCGACGGCATGGGTACGTGAGATACTCCATATCGAGAAGATAGGGCATGGCGGGACCCTTGACCCTAAGGTATCAGGCGTGCTCCCCATCGCCACTGGAAGAGCTGTAAAAGCCCTTGCATTGGTCCTCCGTTCTGATAAAGAATATGTCTGTCTGATGCGTTTGCATCGTGACAAAAAGGAAGAGGATATTCGCAAGGTGGTCGGTACCTTCATAGGCAAGATCTATCAAACGCCTCCTGTTAGGTCAGCGGTAAAGAGGCAGATGAGGGTCCGTGCTATCCATTCTCTCGATATTCTTGAGATACATGGCAGAGATGTGCTCATGGATATAGATTGTGACGCTGGTACCTATATTCGGACGCTATGTGTGGATATAGGGGACGCTCTCGCGGTCGGTGCTAGCATGGAGGATCTTCGTAGGACAAGATCGGGTAATATGCTGGAAGATCGCTCCGTGACCCTTCAGGATATTAAAGATGCTTACGTCGCATGGAAGGTCGATGGAACCGAAAAGTGGTTGCGTTCGATCGTCAAACCCTTCGAGGTCCTTTTCGATACCTCTTCCGAAGATCATCATCAAAGATAGCGCTGTAGATGCAATATGTCATGGAGCGGACCTGGCGGTCGTTGGTGTCGCAAAACTCGACGGGTCGATCGAAAAAGAAACAATGGTCGCCATAATGACGGATAAGGGCGAGGCAGTAGCCACAGGTACTGCGAAAATGGTCGCTTCAGATATACTAAATGCAAAGGAAGGCATAGCTTGCAAAACCGATCATGTCTACATGGTCATCGGGACTTATCCAAAGATGTGGTAGTGAGGACCTAATTACATATGAGATGGTGATGTGAACTGGCAAGATCTGATAACATCACCATCAGGGTCTATGAGTTTTTCAAATTATTTTTCCGAACAGCGTCCGTTCCGTCCAAGATCGTCATGGTCCTGTTCTTCTTAGTGTTCATGATAGTCCCTATATTGGGGGGACCAAGCAGCCAGATGGATTAGGATCTCGTGAAGAAAGGCGTATTCACCGTGGTCGCCATAGTATTTTTCTCGGCTGCCGTTACAATTCTTTTCTTCAATAGAACAGCACCAGATGATATCGGGATAACTGGAAAGCGGATGGCGATCATAGTGCTTATCTCGACCACGGTGCTCGTGGTATCTACTGTGACAATGATGATCCTTGGTTCTGAGATGTCTGTTTGGCTAAGGGCCTCTGCGTCCATGGTCATAGCGGTCCCCCTAATATTCTTCGCTGCTGCCCTGGTCGGGTTAATCCTCAAGCAAGAGGTATCAAGGAACGGGGCGCTTGTTCCACTTATATTGACAGTTCATTGTCATATTCATTATAATATATATTTTTGCATCTATATACTATGTGAACGGCCTTATATACGTCAGCTCCGGAGGTGCCGTGACTTTCTCAGATTCGCTATATTTCAGCGGAATGGTCTTCACTACACTGGGAGATTCTATCATCAACGCACATGGAATAGGCCAATTCCTAACAGTTTTTGAAGCGATCTGTGGATTCATGGTATTAGGCCTAATGACGGCCATAATCGTGCAGGCAGCCATTAGCACTAGCCGGAAGGACCAGCTGTGATACTGTTTCTATTTTAGATCTTTATTTGTGCGCGATCAGCACGACCTTAGAACTCTGAGATCGCACGCTGACCTTTCAGAAGCGGCCGTGCATCTATTCCAAGCCTTGAAACGATCTCACTAGCAAGGTCCTCTGCAAAGCCATGATGCGTAAGCACTAACGAGGGTGCACAAGCTTTTGTGAATGAGACGAGCTCTTCGAAATCAGCATGATCTGAGAAAGGAAAAGCCTCGTCCACTTGCATTTGATACTTATATGATTGATCGATCGCCCATCCTGATACAGCCGCGGTCCTGATATTGTCCTTTTTCCAGCAGCTTGCCTGTGAAGTTCTTCGGAAATTGGAAGTGCAGACCATTACGAAAGGTGATCGGGCCAGCTCTTCGGTATATAATCTGTAGTTAGGTCGGTCCAGATCAGTGAAAATAAGCGATGAAGCCTGATGAACAGAGGGATCGACAAGTGGCTCAAGATCAGATAAGGTTCTTAGAAGGTCCTGGGATTTCCCGAACGGGTATGCAAAGATCGCTACAGATATCCCTTGTGATAGGTTGTCCTCTACCCAGTCCTTTATAAGTGCCGCCATTTCATCGCTTGGCGGAAAGAGATATCTTGGACGGCCATACCGTCGATTCGATGACCAGAACGTCGGCCTTTGAGGCCCTCGCGCCAGTCTCCCCCAGGCGGTCCCTGGTGCAGATGTCCCCAGTATACAAAAGCGTTGACCTGTCATTGACCTGGAACATCCTTGAACCGGCCATATGACCAGCATCTAGCATTGTGATCGAATCATCTGAGATCACCTTTAGCTCACCCTTTCCTCGGCCGTTAAAACATCTTTGTGTGATATCGGAGCAGACCGCTTCGTTCCCCAGCAATTTCTTGGGAAGATGGTCTGAATGAGCATGTGATATGCAATATGTGCCGATCAATCCAATGACGTCGGCGTCCAAATGATAGACGTTGTTCCCCTGGACCTCAACACCGTTGCCAAGTCGTACGGTCAGAAGGCTTTCTGACATATCCCCGTTCCATGCTGGGTTCAGTAAATAACATTATCGGTCTGAGGCTAGCTAGCGATATGATATCAGGATCTTGGACGATAACCTTGGAAGCTGGGCTGATCGGTACTGGACAATATGGTCAAGTATAGTTAAGGTCAGGTCGTTCTGATGGTCGTGCCAAGCTTGGACCGTCATATCTCCTTGCTACCCTACAAAAGTCATAAAAACGGACTTTTCACCTCAAATACTTAATTAATATGATCTTATACAAAGAGTGGACAATGCCACCAGTAATAATTGCGCACAAACTTGTTAAAAGATATGGGGACCTAGAGGCAGTTAGTTCGATCGAGTTCAGCATAGAAAAAGGAGAATGTTTTGGTTTCCTCGGACCCAATGGCGCAGGAAAGACAACGGCAATGAAGCTTATTCAAACAATTTCCCCTGTGACGAGCGGCAAGCTGGAGGTCCTGGGGATGGATGTAAAAGAGCATCCAAAAGAGATCAAGGCCCGCATAGGTGTAGCACCTCAAGAAAATAATCTGGACCCGGATTTCACCACCATCCAGAACCTAACTGTGTACGCTAGATACTTTGGGATACCATCTGATAGTGCTAAAAAAAAGGCCAGCGAGCTGCTAGAGTTCATGCATTTAAGTGATAAAAAGGACTCAATGATCGATAGCCTTTCAGGAGGCATGAAAAGGAGGCTTATCGTAGCAAGGGCTCTCGTGAACGACCCAGAGATAGTGATCCTGGATGAGCCTACTACAGGCCTAGATCCTCAGGCGCGTCACATGATCTGGGATAAAGTACGAGAGCTAAAGAAGAGAGGCGTTACGATAATTCTTACAACACATTATATGGATGAGGCCGAACAGCTTTGCGATCGTCTTGTCATAATGGAGCAAGGCAGGATAATAGTCGAGGATACGCCATCAAATCTGATAAAGGCATTCGTCGGAAAATGTGTAATGGAACTTCAAGGGATCGAAGGGACCGATGTAGAGAACTATCTTAAAGATAAGAGGATGGTATTTGAAAAAGTATCGGACCGTATATATATCTACTCCGACGAATGTGAAACTGAGCGACGGGAGATAAACAGTCAGTTCCCGAACGTCAGTAGCCTGATACGGACAGCGACCTTAGAGGATGTATTCCTTAAATTGACAGGAAGGGGGCTAAGGGATTGAGCGCTCTTAGCAATATCGATCGCGGGGCCATTGCAGTATGGAGAAGGAATGCTGATGTCTTTTTCAAGACATGGAAAACGAATTTCATGCCGTCCGTTCTTGAGCCGTTATTGTATCTTGTGGCAATGGGGTTTGGCTTTAGTGCGTTCATTAGCACGATACCATATGGTGGGAGGGATTTCTCGTACATTGCCTTCTTGGCACCTGGGCTCGTTGCGATATCAGCAATGTATGGCGGTTTCTTCGAATGCACCTATGGTTCTTTCGTTAGGATGCATTATCAGAAGACCTTCGATGCGATCACATCGACCCCGGTAAGCCTGGAGGACGTTGTTGCAGGGGAGGTTCTATGGGGTGCGACAAAATCCCTTTTCAACGCTACTATCGTCCTGATCGTGATAGAGATCGCCGGAGCAACCTTCATACCGAGCATATTTTTTACCGTTCCAACTGTCCTTCTACTCCCATTAATATCGTTCATCTGCGGTCTGATGTTCGCTTCGATCGCTATGATATTCACAGCATGGGTGCCAAATATTGATGCCTTCAATTATCCATTCTATCTATTAGTGACCCCGATGTTCCTGTTCGGTGGCACTTTCTTCCCGATAAGTGCCCTTGGGTCACTGGAGATCATTGCCTATGTGTTACCGCTGACGCATGCAAGCATACTGATCCATGATATGTCATATGGAATATTCACCTGGCTTGATGTCGTTGCAGTCGTGTACATCATAGTAATAACATTTGCAACGTTTCATTCCAGCGATGAACATGATGAAGAAAAGACTGATCCGGTGAATCGATCTGCATGTGAGCTCGATCGGTCGAATGTGCACGCTATATCTTCCCAGGTCGAGAACAATGAGATGATGGAATGTATCGAGAGCATCAAAGCCCGTTCACGGATAACATCCGTACGATCATCATCGAAATTACTGCAAGCCGACCGTACGGAACAAGAACCCCTTCCTATCAGGGCTCAATAGTTCACTGATAGAGCGGGCCAACTGTGATACTGATCATGTGACATTGGTTTCAAGATAATGACTGGCCAGCGTAGGCCATATTGAGGAACATTTATATTCGGGTAGCATCTTGAGTGGAGGGATACCATGTCCGATGATGATTACTTATCACTACTTGCGCGGGCTAAAGAGGACCTGCCCGAGACAATTGAAAAGCACGAAAGGTTCCAAGTTCCAGAGCCGGAGGTGTTTCAGGAGGGAAAGATCACTGTCATCCGCAACTATGGAGATATCATAGATGCCCTTAGACGAGAACCCGAGCACCTCTTGCAATATCTATTAAGAGAGCTAGGTGCGCCTGGATATGTGGAGGGTCGCCGACTTGTTTTTAAGGCTAAATTGGCACCCGTACAGATAGCCGACAGGATCACCAGTTATACTGATACATTCGTTCTGTGCTCTGAATGCGGTCGCCCAGATACCAGGATCGTGAAGGAAGGGCGTATATTGGTCCTTGAATGTGATGCATGTGGAGCTCATCGTCCGGTCAACGTTCGCAAGTCCACGCGTACTGCTGAGAAGGAAGGAATCCGCGAGGGCGGTGTATATGAGGTCCTCATCGAAGATGTGGGACGGAAAGGCGATGGCGTAGCTAAATTGGATAAATATATCATCTACGTGCCGGGGACAGTTAAAGGCGCCCAGACCAAGGTAAAGATACAGAAGATATCTGGTAACGTTGCCTTTGCGGTAGTAAGTCAAGAAGAGACCTCCAAGTGAGGTCCTCTCTTGGACCTACGCCGGTCCGGCATAGTTACAAGTGTCCAAGCAATCGTTATATATCGACGATCATGATTCAAAATAAAAGGGATATAAGATTCAAGCTCTGATATAATAAGGGATAATTATGAGGTCATCTCAAATACTAACTTCAAGGACTGGCCCTGCCTGGTTGCCAGCTCCAGTAGCAGAAGCTCGAAAGTTCGCCTACTGGGGACAGATAGTAATGCTCGTCATCGTGGTCCTTTCGGCAGTGATAGGCGTGTTAAGTCTGCTCAGGGGATCGTATGCCACTGGGGCGTATCTGCTTGTCTGTGCGGTAGTATCCATCCTGTTGATCAACCTCATGAATACGACAGTCTTTGAGATGATCGATCAGGGCAAATTCAAAGAAGCAAGTGACAGGCTATTGATATGGGGCATACTTGGGCTGATATTCTCATTGATATTACCTGGCATATTCCTTCTCTTCGCATTCATCAGGATCCAGGATGTATTCAACACTCAGCCACAGCAATATCCGACCCAATATTACCAGCAGCAGCCACAATATCAGCAGACCACGAAAAATGCTGATCAGCACGCTCAACCAGTCCAAGAGCAGCAGCCTGCACAACAGCAGCCACCTGCTACATCAGATGTCCCACCTACCTCAGGCAACATGGGGGATAAGAGCACAGCCCAGCAGAGGGATATGATGAAATGCAGCAAGTGCGGGACACAATATCCGTCATTCATGCTCAATTGTCCCAACTGTGGGTCGCCACGTGAGTGATGGAACTATTGACATTGCAGCTTGTCCATGACCCACTGGACTGGCTTTATTTATATTTTAATTCTTAATTTAAATTATACGAAGAATTCTCGTATGAAGGATATGAGAGTTCAAGCGGTCCCCGACTTAGCCCCCGGACCGATGTGCAGAAATTGATGGGAGGACCGCAAAATCCTATCTAGTAAGTTCCTGCAATAGTATGTTCATGGACAACATTAGTTTTTGGGGCGACAACTTCGCGACCAGGGTCGTTGACCATGTCACTGGCAATATTGTAGACGTTATCAGCGGAGAAATATACCCTGGCTGCGTCAATATGTATAATGGAAAAATAGTTCATATTGAACGAAGGGTCTCTGTTCCCCAGAGGTATATCCTTCCAGGCCTGATAGATGCTGATATACATGTCGAATCATCCTTTTTATCTCCTTACAGGTTCGCAGAGCAGGCTGTCGCTCACGGTACCACGGCCGTCATTGCGAACGTAGAATGGATAGCTGATGTGTATGGGGAGAAAGGAATCGAATGGCTGACGGAGAGTTCGAGATCGTCACCGATGAGGTTCCTAATGAAAGCACCCTGTATGATGGATGGACACGAAGGGGAGGGAACATCGTGGGAGCTGATACGTAAACTTTTCAAGGACCCGAGGTTCGTCTCTTTGGGAGAAATAATGGGGCCGCAGGGCATCATAACCGAGGACCCGGACATCCTAGCAAAGATGGAAGTGGCCGCTCAGAACTCTAAGCCGATCGACGGGACGGCACCGGGGTTAAGCGGTTATGATCTTGACAGATATATGATGGCAGGTATCTCGACCGATAGAGGCTCAATGTCATCCGAGGAGGCCGATGAAAAGGCATCGAAAGGCCTTAGCATCCTTGTAAACGGTGGACCATCATCGAGGGAGCTGGAATTCCTACATGATTATATGAGCCGGTCCAAATACATAATGGTGACCAATGAGACCGATATAGACGGTATCAATAATGGCCATCTTGATGTTATGCTCCGGAACGCTGTTAACGCCGGCATCGACCCTATCAATGCCATACGCGCTGTGACCTTATGGCCAGCAAGACAGTATAGCATTCCATACGGCACCATAGGACTTGGGGATACAGCGGATCTCACTGTGGTAAAGGACCTTAAGGATTTTGAGGTCGTTCAGACCTGGATCGAAGGTAGATTGGTATCCAATAATGGCAACTCCCTGTTCATAGGGGCATCCTTCGTTCCGCCCATGGAGGAACCTATCAGGGAATTTCCCCCAGAGACGTTCCGACTAAGAAGCAGTAGCAACCCCGGAGAAGCTCGTCTATTCACTATCTTCGAAAAGGATATCCTCGGGCCCGCTATCGTCAAAATGCCGGTCGAGGACGGTTCAATATTGCCAAATGCCAAGGATGGCATTGTTACGATGGCCATGATCGACCTTATAGCTACAACGCCCCCGAAATTATATCTTGTAAAGGGCCTGGGGCTGGACGAAGGAGCAATAGCTTCGACGGCGACCAACAGGTCTGGCATGATGATGGTCGTGGGGACCGATGATGAGAGCATGGCTAAAGTGACCAACGCTGTGATCAGTGGAGGCGGAGGTATCGGGATCGTGAATATATGATCGTATGTCGGTCATGCATCTTGATTTTCTTGGCAAATGAGCAGCCATCCTGCCGCAGCGGTCCTAGAAGAATGGAAAGATGTACGGTCAATGTTCCAGAACATTGGTATTGATCCTAGCACCATGCTCAATACTCTATCTGATCTTGCCTTAACAGCAAAGCAGGCCTCTTCGATCAAAGGTGTAAAGAAGGAGATATGGACCAAGGGGGAGCATATGCAAAATGAGAAATCGTTCTAGCGTATCATCATTTCATGCTAGAGCGATTAAAAAGGAGCCTTTCAGATTCAACGATCATGCGTGTGGGGGAATATGACTATTTTATCCATCCCCTCACGGATGGCGTCCCAAGGATGGACCCGTCGCTCCTTAACTCAGGTCCTCGACGAATAATTCTAGGATGTAGCAGACCTTGACTGCGATGTCCTGGTAGGGCCAGAGGCTATGGCCATACCATTGATCGTTCCTTTATCCCTTAGGACGGGCATACCATATAGCATTGTGCGAAACGAAAGTATGGTCTGCCGGGTGAGGTACAGATGACCCAAGTGACAGGTTATTCGAATGGTGGCATGTATATAAATGGCATAAAGAAAGGCGATCACATCGTCCTGTTGGACGATGTGATAAGCACTGGTGGTACGCTGCGTTCTCTTATCGATGCGTTCGATAAGATGGGCGCCAATATCGTCGATATAATAGTGGCCATCGAGAAAGGGCATGGGAAAGAGGAGCTTGAGCGGAACACTGGGCGAAAGATAAGAACCCTTGTAAAGGTTGAAGTAAGGGACGGTAAGCTTCTTGTCCTGGACTAAGAGCAAAGTTTTTGTTTAATAAAGGTGGTGGCCTTTCCATATTATTGCTAGGATTGCGAGTTCAACTGGATCCTAGCAATACCTGGAGACTGGAGAGCATGGCAGAGGCAGAAAGTTTCAGATGCAAACTTGTGACATGGGAAGAGGTCGTAGACTGGACCGCCGTAGTAGCAGAAAAAATGAGGAAGTGCGATTGTCGGCCTACGGTCATAATCGGACTAACACGAGGGGGATGGGTGCCAGCAAGGATGCTATGTGACCACATGATGGTGAAACGGCTCTATGCCGTAAAGACAGAACATTGGGGCATGACCGCAAGCCCAGACGGAAAGGCGTGTCTTACTCAAGAGCTCAATGTAGATGTAGGGAATGAAAGGGTCCTAGTCGATCGATGATATAACAGATACTGGGGAAAGTCTCAACCTGGCCATTGACCATCTCAAAGGATTTGGTGCAAAGGAGCTTAAAAGTGCAGCTTTGCTTCATTTCCACCATTCTAAGTTCGTGCCTGATTACTTTGCTGAAAGCTTCCCTGATGACCCCTGGATATGGTTCATCTTCCCGTGGAAAATGTACATGAGGATCTGAGAACATTATTGCCGAAGACACTGTCAGGTCAACGAACCTCTCCTGAGATAAAAAAAGCCTTTAAGGATCAATTCTTCATCGACGTCCCATCTGCATTGGTCGAAGAGACGATAGAAGATCTATTATTGGCCAAAAAGATCAAAAGGAATGGAGATAAATTTGAGAGGGTAGAATAAAACATCTTTGAATGATCTTTTTTCATCTTAGCGAGTGAGATCACCACGATCTCTCTCGCTCCAACCTATCTATCAATAAATACTGCTTATATCCGCCATCCATGACCCGATCATGTTCTCATTGAGCAAAGTAATAATGTGCGTTTCTCTAGTGTAGTTAGAGACATTATCATTACATCCTTAGGATCGAGGACAATATTAGGAATGAAGCTGCAGAAGGCCCTTACTGGCATCGGAGGCTTTGACGGTATCATGAATGGCGGCCTGCCGAGGTGGCGGTCAACGGTCATCATCGGGAACCTATTGAACGAGGAAAAAGTGCTTGTAGGTCCGGACTTCAAACAACATGATGAGAGGTGAGATAGTGGACCGTACCGAAAATGCTGACAATACAAATATTGATGGGAACAATATAAAATATGTTCTTCGCCTCTATGTAACTGGCATGACCGAGAGAGCTCAGGATGCGGTACGTAACATCAGGAGGATATGCGACGAGGAGCTCAAGGGGCGGTACGAGCTTGAGGTCGTTGACGTTTACCAGCAGCCGGAGCTTGCTAAGAAGGCGCAGATCATCGCTGCTCCGACATTGATACGAGAGCTGCCATTGCCGTTGAGAAAGCTTGTAGGCGACATGTCCGATAAGCAGAAAGTGATCGTAGGCCTGGAGATAATGCCGGACAAGAAGAGCAGGAATGGCAAGATAGATAAGAAGGATGGGAAGAAGTGACATCGTTGAAGAACGAAGCTTTCTCCGAAGAAGATCTCTTGTCCGAAATAGATGAGCTCAAGGAACGGCTCGCCGAGAGCGAGCAGACATTGAGCGCCATACGCAACGGTGAGGTCGATGCGGTCCTCATATCGACCGACAGCGGCGAACAGGTGTACACGCTCAAGGGAGCAGACGAACCATACCGCATATTCATGGAACAGATGAACGAGGGCGCTGTCACCATATCCGAAAGTGGCGGGATCCTTTACAGCAATCAGAGCTTCGCTCGATCGATGAGAACGCCTATTGAGAAGATGATTGGTGTTGATTTCCTAGATTATATTCATTCATCTAATATAATTATGTTCAAGCACCTGCTAGGTAGGAGCATCAATGGGCCCGTCCGGGATGAGATACTCTTCAAAGCGAAGGATGGAACTCGAATACCGATGATACTGTCGATCAATTTCTCGACTGCCACAGGAGCACCGATCTATTGCATTATCGCATCTGACCTAACGGAACGCGTTCTTGCGGAAGATGCGCTTAAGAAGGTGAATGAAAAATTAGAAATAGGGTCCGAGAACGTACCAGAGAGCTGAGCGAGAGCGAGCCGCGCTCAAGGAGAGCGAACAACAGTTCCGTTCCGTGCTCGACAGCTCTCGGGACGCCATCTACCGATTGAATCTACAAACAAGCCGTTATGAGTATATTAGCCCAGCATTTCAATCGGTCCTCGGATACTCATCCAAAGAGTGGTCATCGATGAGCATCGAGCAGACCATGGCCTTGGTCCACCCCGACGATCTACCCGGGGTCGACAAGGCGTTGGCTCGATTGTTCGAAGAGGGTGATGTCGAGTATGAATACCGTCTTCGGGACAAGAGCGGGGAGTATCGTTGGATATCTAACAACTTTTCTTTGGTCAAGGATGATTCGGGACGGCCGCTGTACCGTGACGGCTTTGTAAGTAACATCACCGCTCGCAAGAACGCTGAGGAAGCGCTCAGGGAGAGCGAAGAGAAGTACCGCGGCCTGTTCGAAACGATCAGGGAAGCGTTCTACATATGTCGATTGGTGTATGACGAGCGGGGTACGTCAATGACTGGATCTATGATGAGGTCAATCCTGCCGGTCTCGAGGTGCTGGGCGCCAAGGAAGTGAAGGATGTAAAGGGCAGGAAAGCGTCGGAGGTGATGGGTCCTGAGCTCCTGCCGTTCTATCTTCCCTTGATCGAGGGGGCGAAGCGATCTGGCAGGGCCGAGGAGTTCTCGTACCGCAGCCTCCTCAATGGCCGGGACTATGTTAGCTCGTTCGTCGTAGAGGGTGACCGATATATAGCGGCCCAGAGGGACATCACGGACATCAAGCAGGCGCAACATCGGGCGGAGGAGAGCGAGGTGAAGTACCGTGGTCTCTTCGAGACATACACGAAGGCGTAAGTCTGCGCCGTCTCATCTTCGACGAGAAGGACGATATCGTTGAAGCGGTGTTGATAGAGGCCAACCCCGCCGCTCTTAGAGTATACAATGCTAGATCTATCGAAGAACTGAGGGGGAAGAGATATGATGAGATGGCCAGCCCTAAGATGAAAGCCCAAGCTCTGGACCTGGTCAGGCGGATGAAGGCTGTGGAAGGTCTGTCACAGAGGAAGAATCCTCAGACATCAGTGATAGGGATTACCTTGTCACCGTCACCCCTCTTGGGAACGATCTTGTCATCACTACCAGCGTAGATATAACCGACTTCAAGAGAACAGAGAACGAGCTGGAAGAAGCTAGGTCCAAGGCAGAGCTCTACCTAGATCTGCTGTCTCATGATGTAAATAACTATAACGCGGCAGCTATGGGCTACCTTCAGCTCGCAGAATCAAAGCTCAAGCTGGATGATAAGGACAAGAAGCTCATCATCAAGCCCCTGGAAGACCTGAGGAACAGTACTGAGCTCATAGCGAACTTACGGGACATCCAGAAGCTGGAGGAAGGAAGCGAGAAAAATCAGCTGGTCGATGTATGTACCATGCTCAGAGATATCAAGGAGGAATACCAGCACCCGGTAGGTAGAGAGGTGGCGATCGCTCTCAAAGAGGAGGACCATTGCTCTGTCAGGGCCTCCGACCTGCTGAGTTCGGTGTTCTCCAATATTGTAAGCAATGCGGTCAAGCACTCCACTGGGGCAGTGAACATTTTCATGACCTTAAGCCCTGAAGTACATCAGGGAAAGAGCTATGTCCGAGTGAGCATAGAGGACAACGGCCCCGGTATACCTAACGAAATGAAGGATAAGATTTTGCTAGATCCCCCTACGCCCACAAGTCGGAGTACCACGCGAAACACTCTTATCCTTCATTTCGTTAGGTATACCGGGGCCGTTGTCCTCTATGCTGACTCGGACATAGCTCTTTCCCTCATGTACTTCAGGGCTTAAGGTCATGAAAATGTTCACTGCCCCAGTGGAGTGCTTGACCGCATTGCTTACAATATTGGAGAACACCGACCTCAGCAGGTCGGAGGCCCTGACAGAGCAATGGTCCTCCTCTTTGAGAACGATGGCCACCTCTATACTACCGGGTGCTGGTATTCCTCCTTGATATCTCTGAGCATGGTACATACATCGACCAGCTGATTTTTCTCGCTTCCTTCCTCCAGCTTCTGGATGTCCCGTACGTTCGCTATGAGCTCAGTACTGTTCCTCAGGTCTTCCAGGGGCTTGATGATGAGCTTCTTGTCCTTATCATCCAGCTTGAGCTTTGGTTCTGCGAATTGAAGGTAGCCCATAGCTACCGCGTTATAGTTATTTACATCATGAGACAGCAGATCTAGGTAGAGCTCTGCCTTGGACCTAGCTCTTCCAGCTCGTTCTCGTTCTCTTGAAGTCGGTTATATCTACGCTGGTAGTGATGACAAGATCGTTCCCAAGAGGGGTGACGGTGACAAGGTAATCCCTATCACTGATGTCTGAGGATTTTTCCTCTGTGACCGATCCTTCCACAGCCTTCATCCGCCTGACCAGGTCCAGAGCTTGGGCTTTCATCTTAGGGCTGGCCATCTCATCATATCTCTTCCCCCTGAGTTCTTCGATAGATCTAGCATTGTATACTCTAAGAGCGGCGGGGTTGGCCTCTATCAACACCGCTTCAACGATATCGTCCTTCTCGTCGAAGATGAGACGGCGCAGACTTACGCCTTCGTGTATGTTCTCGAAGAGACCACGGTACTTCACCTCGCTCTCCTCCGCCCGATGTTGCGCCTGCTTGATGTCCGTGATGTCCCTCTGGGCCGCTATATATCGGTCACCCTCTACGACGAACGAGCTACATAGTCCCGGCCATTGAGGAGGCTGCGGTACGAGAACTCCTCGGCCCTGCCAGATCGCTTCGCCCCCTCGATCAAGGGAAGATAGAACGGCAGGAGCTCAGGACCCATCACCTCCGACGCTTTCCTGCCCTTTACATCCTTCACTTCCTTGGCGCCCAGCACCTCGAGACCGGCAGGATTGACCTCATCATAGATCCAGTCATTGACGTTACCCCGCTCGTCATACACCAATCGACATATGTAGAACGCTTCCCTGATCGTTTCGAACAGGCCGCGGTACTTCTCTTCGCTCTCTTGAGCGCTTCCTCAGCGTTCTTGCGAGCGGTGATGTTACTTACAAAGCCGTCACGGTACAGCGGCCGTCCCGAATCATCCTTGACCAAAGAAAAGTTGTTAGATATCCAACGATACTCCCCGCTCTTGTCCCGAAGACGGTATTCATACTCGACATCACCCTCTTCGAACAATCGAGCCAACGCCTTGTCGACCCCGGGTAGATCGTCGGGGTGGACCAAGGCCATGGTCTGCTCGATGCTCATCGATGACCACTCTTTGGATGAGTATCCGAGGACCGATTGAAATGCTGGGCTAATATACTCATAACGGCTTGTTTGTAGATTCAATCGGTAGATGGCGTCCCGAGAGCTGTCGAGCACGGAACGGAACTGTTGTTCGCTCTCCTTGAGCGCGGCTTCGCTCTCGCTCAGCTCTCTGGTACGTTCTCGGACCCTATTTTCTAATTTTTCATTCACCTTCTTAAGCGCATCTTCCGCAAGAACGCGTTCCGTTAGGTCAGATGCGATAATGCAATAGATCGGTGCTCCTGTGGCAGTCGAGAAATTGATCGACAGTATCATCGGTATTCGAGTTCCATCCTTCGCTTTGAAGAGTATCTCATCCCGGACGGGCCCATTGATGCTCCTACCTAGCAGGTGCTTGAACATAATTATATTAGATGAATGAATATAATATAGGAAATCAACACCAATCATCTTCTCAATAGGCGTTCTCATCGATCGAGCGAAGCTCTGATTGCTGTAAAGGATCCCGCCACTTTCGGATATGGTGACAGCGCCCTCGTTCATCTGTTCCATGAATATGCGGTATGGTTCGTCTGCTCCCTTGAGCGTGTAACCTGTTCGCCGCTGTCAGTCGATATGAGGACCGCATCGACCTCACCGTTCGTATGGCCTCGAGTGTGCTCGCTCTCGGCGAGCCGTTCCTTGAGCTCATCTATTTCGGACAAGAGATCTTCTTCGGAGAAAGCTTCGTTCTTCAACGATGTCACTTCTTCCATCCTTCTTATCTATCTTGCCATTCCTGCTCTTCTTGTCCGGCATTATCTCCAGGCCTACGATCACTTTCTGCTTATCGGACATATCGCCTACAAGCTTTCTCAACGGCAATGGCAGCTCTCGTATCAATGTCGGAGCAGCGATGATCTGCGCCTTCTTAGCAAGCTCCGGCTGCTGGTAAACGTCAACGACCTCAAGCTCGTACCGCCCCTTGAGCTCCTCGTCGCATATCCTCCTGATGTTACGTACCGCATCCTGAGCTCTCAGTCATGCCAGTTACATAGAGGCGAAGAACATATTTTATATTGTTCCCATCAATATTTGTATTGTCAGCATTTTCGGTACGGTCCACTATCTCACCTCTCATCATGTTGTTTGAAGTCCGGACCTACAAGCACTTTTTCCTCGTTCAATAGGTTCCCGATGATGACCGTTGACCGCCACCTCGGCAGGCCGCCATTCATGATACCGTCAAAGCCTCCGATGCCAGTAAGGGCCTTCTGCAGCTTCATTCCTAATATTGTCTCGATCCTAAGGATGTAATGATAATGTCTCTAACTACACTAGAGAAACGCACATTATTACTTTGCTCAATGAGAACATGATCGGGTCATGGATGGCGGATATAAGCAGTATTTATTGATAGATAGGTTGGAGTGAGAGAGATCGTGGTGATCTCACTCGCTAAGATGAAAAAAGATCATTCAAAGATGTTTTATTCTACCCTCTCAAATTTATCTCCATTCCTTTTGATCTTTTTGGCCAATAATAGATCTTCTATCGTCTCTTCGACCAATGCAGATGGGACGTCGATGAAGAATTGATCCTTAAAGGCTTTTTTTATCTCAGGAGAGGTTCGTTGACCTGACAGTGTCTTCGGCAATAATGTTCTCAGAACTTCATGTAGGTTCCACGGGAAGATGAACCATATCCAGGGGTCATCAGGGAAGCTTTCAGCAAAGTAATCAGGCACGAACTTAGAATGGTGGAAATGAAGCAAAGCTGCACTTTTAAGCTCCTTTGCACCAAATCCTTTGAGATGGTGAATGGCCAGGTTGAGACTTTCCCCAGTATCTGTTATATGATCGATCACTAGGACCCTTTCATTCCCTACATCTACATTGAGCTCTTGAGTAAGACACGCCTTTCCGTCTGGGCTTGCGGTCATGCCCCAATGTTCTGTCTTTACGGCATAGAGCCGTTTGACCATCATGTGGTCACATAGCATCCTTGTCGGCACCCATCCCCCTCGTGTTAGTCCGATTATGACCTAGGCCGACAATCGCACTTCCTCATTTTTTCTGCTGTACGGCGGTCCAGTCTACGACCTCTTCCCATGTCACAAGTTTGGATCTGAAACTTTCTGCCTCTGCCATGCTCTCCAGTCTCCAGGTATTGCTGGGTCCCGAGTTTGAACTCGCAATCCTAGCAATAATATGGAAAGGCCACCACCTTTATTAAACAAAAGCTAAGCTCTTAGTCCAGGAAAAGCAAAGCTTACCGTCCCTAACTTCAACCTTTACAAGGGTTCTTATCTTTCACCCAGTGTTCCACTGAGAGCTCCTCTTTGCCCATGCCCTTTCTCAATGGCACCTATTATATCAACGAGACTGTCACACCATCTTATCGAACGCATGGATAAGAAAACGCAAGCGTACCACCAGTGCTTATCACATCGTCCAACAGGACGATGTGATCGCCTTTTTCTTTATGCCATTTATATACATGCACAATAA
>CAVSDP010000020.1:0-30616 GCA_963726655.1 Methanomassiliicoccaceae archaeon | reverse complement strand
AAATAGTGTAGTTATACTAATCTGGTCTTGGTGCAAAAGTCAGCCGGGCGTACTACGCGGATAACCCGGATAGCGATAGTAGCGGGATGAGAATCATAGCGGTCGGACGCATCTCGGATGCATGACAAGTGTGGCTCGGAGGTCCCTACTCCATGAAAAATAAAATGGCAATCGAAAAGCTGCACACAATTAACGGTCCATTATCCAGCTGACCTGTATCTCATTTGGAGAATCAAGTTTTGCACCAAGACCTTTAAAGATAGATCTGAATGCTTTGTTAAAGGAAGGTATTATTTTTGTATTGCATATGTAATCCCCGCACAATCATGCGAGAGTGCGAATTTGAACCATTGATACGCTAAGAGCAAAGTTAAGCTAGATCGATGGTCATTTTTCATGAATCCTGTTTCGAATGCATGATCTCAAATGGGATTCACTGGAAAAGATTTGCATTTTTGGGATTCAAGAGCTCAATTATTAGACTTGCAAAAATGAGCGATAAATGTCCATTTATCGGAGAGGTCTGATATCATGTAGATATTGGGATCGCCGATAAACATATGTTTATCGGCAGGTCGGATATCGTACGGATATCATGATAGTTCGTAACAAAATGATGAATATTTATTGTCCATTTGCCCGAATAACAAATATTTGGATGCGATACTTCGATAATCGTATAATTTATATCATCGAAAGATCATTCGGTATTTGGTGATAAAAAAACCAGAGGTACGAAAGGTACCGGTCATTATGACGGCAGCGCCGTCATGACGCTCCCGCCCTATATGAAGGACGGACGCTAGGACCACAACCTTCCGACTGACTGGACGGCCAGAAGGCCGTACTGACCAGCAGTGATTTCGGAAAGGAGGCGGCCTAGACGTCGGATGGAGCGAAGAGAAGAGCGGACGGTCAGAGAAGGTTTTAAGAGGCGCTCAATGCTCTGGTTCGTCCGAGGGCGCAGACCTTGCTCAAGAAGCGAGGACGCCCTAGAACCAAGGTCGGCAGGCCAAGGGGGGCGCGGTCCATGGGCCGCTATCCCCTCTTAGACGTGGCGACACTGCTATGTCGAGATAGATGAATTTTAGATCGGACCGGATACCTAAAAAAGAATGGGAGAAGAAATACAGATACCTTAACCGTGTCTTCGTAAGGCTCAAGAGGGAAAAAAAGCTCGAGAACACAAACCCCGCCAAGATGTCACGGGAAGATATCGGTGCCTTTATCCAGTGGGCAAGAGAAGAACAAAAGCTTCAAGGCGCTACCACTGAGAAATACCTGCGCTTATTGGAGCATTTGACCAACTATATAGGCAACCCCGTATTCGTTCGTATGAGAGCAGAGGGCGAGCAGTTCCCGAGGAGAGCCCAAAAAGGGATAATCTCCCTCAATGAAGAACAGGTGAGTATGGTCATGCAGGCTAGCGAGCACATCAAGGGCTGGTATGGAGAGGTCGCGAGGTTCATCACCGCGATGTACCCCTTCACCGGGACTAGACCGTCCGAACTACGCTTAGCAGAGATCACCGACATCGATACCAAAAGATGGACGCTGTTCATCCGCAGCCCTAAAGGCGAGGGGGAATGGGCAAGGCAAAGGACCGAGCTCATCCTACCGCCGGCAAGACCGGCGGTCCTTCGATTCCTGAAGGCAAGGAAAGCAAAGCTCAGGGGGCTCGGCCTCGAGGAGGCAGTACCACTGATGCCCGCGTTCTACAACGGGAAGGTCAAGCACTACTCGGCGACTCGCCTCAGACGCATTAAATCTATGGTACAAGAGTGGTTGCCGAACGATTTCCCCGACTTCTCCCTGAAGACGTTCAGAGCGAGCTTCTGTCAAATGAACCTTGACAGGGACCCGAACCTGATATCCGATGTATCCTACGCCATGGGACATTCGACCACGAGAACGACCGAGACATTCTACGGGCGCATAAAGCAGGATAAGGCCCTCGAACGCATCCAAAAGGCCTGGGAAGGGTGCGATGCAAAAAACCCCTTGATTGACAGAAAATATGAACCAACTGGCTATAATTGAGGCGGGCCCGCCGGGATTTGAACCCGGGTCCAAGGCTTTCTTCAGACCTCCGAGTCCATCGGAGGCCTTTGTGATATCCAAGCTACACTACGGGCCCTTGGCTCTCACATGGAGATCGTCATAATAAATCTTACTTGGCCTAGGACCTATTTTCATGAGCCCCTTATCTTTTCCCGTATTGAGATGAATGCAGCCTTCTCGGAAGGATAATGGTCTTTACCATAGGTCGCAGCCTTAAGAGCCTCTTCTTCTCTCCCAGCAGCGTACAGAAGTTCGATCTTCTTTAATAGCATCTTAGATCTCTTCGTAGGGATCTGGCTCAATTCATATCCTTTATCAATGGAACTGATAGCACTATCGATCATCTTAGAATTGTAATATGCTTCGCTCAGCTTCGTGTAAATGTCTGCCCTTGTCTCATTATCGAATTCCTCATCGAGGCCCGCTTCAAGTTCCTGGATCTTTTCCTTGGAAATATTTTCTTCTTCGGCTGGGACTGCCAGCACTATCTCAGGACATTGAGCTTTAGAACCTGTGGCATCGTCCTTCATGATTCCCCCGACGTTCTTATACGCCATTAAAAAGAATATAACGATCACCATCACGAACGCGAAAAGCGGACCTATCGGGTATGTTGAGCTAACAGCATTCCCAGTAGGTGTGGCCCCATAATATGTCAGGGCATATATGCCTAGCCCACCTGCCTGACCTATAAGAAAAAGCGTTTCAACTGACAGCATCAATGTAGATAGTAGATATATTGCGCAACCCAGGCCCATACCTACAGTTCGGCGCATAGAGCAGCATGTCAAATATGTTTCCAGGAACGACCGAAGTACCATTATTGAATTCTCCCCACGAGAGGAATAATGCTACAATGCATAATGACCATACCAGAACGCCAAAACGATCGACCTTCATCTACATCGCCTCTTTATTAACTGATAACGATAGGCTGGTATAAAAATAAGAAATAATAAAAGATTAGGGCTAGAAGCTCACTGCTTCTTTCCCTTGAACTCTGTGTAACCACACTTTCCACAGGATGTGCGGTCCTTATGTTCGCCTAGGAAGACGCCAGCCCCACACTTAGGGCAGGACCTGTTCTTGCGTTCAAGCTTAACCCCGTTGATGTTATAGTAATTCTTCTTCGAGGTAGGCTCACGCTTCTTAACATCCTTCTTACCCGGCTTTGGCTTCTCAGCCTTCTTCTCTTCGGGTTTCTTTTCATCTGCTTTTGCTGGAGCGGCGGCTGCAGCTTCCTTTCCTTTTTCAGCCCCTTTCGGTTTATCTGCTGCTCCCTTATCGGCTGCTTTGTCCGCGCCCTTTGCTTGCTTTTCTTCTTTATCCTTTGGCATTTATATCACCGTTTACCTTTTGCTAGGCTTGGCCACTTTAGCAGCTACTACTCTCTTTTTCTTCTTCTCTGCTAGGCCATTGCGTACAAGAAGATTGTTGCGCTCATGTTTTTTTGCGCTTTCAAGGGACCCATAGATCTTTGCATATCCATTGCTTGATCCCATGCCGTATTCAGACTGCATGTCTGATACCACGACACGCTCTTTCTGAACGCTAAGAGCGCTGGCTAGGGCAGTCCTTACAGCGTCCCTTGCCGGAGTAGGCTCTCCCTCGTGTGTGACAGCGAATCTTACCTCAGTTCTGTCCATAAGCTTGTTCTCACTTTTGCTGACGACCTGCATGTTCAATTCAATTCCTCCATTGCGTATATCAATGATCTAGCATGGCCTGATGTTGCTATGTCTATCTTTACCAAGGCCATTCCTTTTCCGGGAATGCCATACATCAAACAAGAGCCGAGAGGTGCCATGGCAGCACAGGCCAAAGCGGCCAGGTCCTCCTCGCCCTCGACTTGTATCTTTGTTGGAATAGCTCTGTCAATCGCCTTACTGATCTCTGAAACAAGTTCAGTAGTTATCTGCCCTGCTGGGTTCTTGACCTTTATATCCACTCCGTTCAAGCGGACGAGCGAACGAGCAAGAGAGGTGAAGCTCCGTCTTTCCGTCTTGAGATCGTAGATCAAGATATCAGGTCTAAAGTTGTTCTCTAACAAGGTATATGAGACCATGTCTCCAACAGACATAAGCATTTCGCAACCCTTAAGTTCAGAGGTCAGGTGTTCCAATTGTACCATCTTACCAAAGTTGTCACTTAAATGAGCTCTCATATGTACAGGAAGTGACCAACCTCGCTTTGGGCATTTAAGTTCAACGCACTTTGAGTGCGAACTTTCCGTTGACATTTATACCCATTTTTTGTGCGATCTCTGATCTGGTATGGTCGATGATCACTACGTATCCTTGCCACTCCTTGGATGTAGGATTACCACAAAGCGGACATGTGTCCTCTTCAGTGATGTAGCTGCAGTGTTTACAAGCCTTTGTTATCTTCATGCGGCTGCGCCCTCCTTAGCATCCTTTTCCTTAGTATCCTTAGACTCATTTTTCTTACGATCCTCTTCTATCCATTCTAGCTTGCCCAATCCGGGCTGTCTCATGGTAAGTCCTATCTTGGATTCGCGCGGGCTTCTTTCATTCAAACTGAGGGCGACTATCCTTGCCCGCACTTTGTCACCGATCTTAAGGTCGCGCTTTGTATCCTTACCGATAAGGCGGCCTCCTTCTGCATCTATATCGATCCTATCATCCATTATCTGGCTGATATGTAGAAGGCCATCTAGCGGACCGAACCTAACAAAAGCTCCGAATTTCAGCACTTCGACAACGGTCCCCTCAATGACCTCTTGCAGTTGAGGCCTGAACTCGATCGATCTATACTTTACATTCTGGTAGATAGCTCCATCACCATGAACGATACGACCGTAGCCTACCTGTTCGATCTCGGTGACTACCACGGTTAGGGAATCTCCATTCTCGATCTTGCCTTCGAAGGACTCCCAGCTTAACTGATCAATAACGTCAGTAAGATCGTCGCCCAACCTATCAGGTGAGATACGCACGACCTTCTCCTTCGTCGTAAGCAAATACATGTAACGCCCTCTGAACGATAATTGGGGATAAGACAACGGTTATATATACTTGAGCTTTCCAGATAATTCTAAAAAACCATGCTGGATAAAAGGAAAAAGTAAAGGGTTTGGTGGTCTCGCTTCACTTGACGATTATGAACAGCGCAGCGAATACCAGTGTCACAGTGGACAAGAGCTTTACCAGCACATGCAATGATGGCCCTGCTGTGTCCTTGAACGGATCTCCAACGGTATCACCGACCACCGCTGCCGCATGAGCGTTGGACTTCTTTCCGCCATGATGCCCAGCCTCGATGTATTTCTTCGCGTTATCCCATGCCCCTCCACCGTTGTTCATGAACATGGCCATCAGGATACCTGCGATCGTACCGACCATTATCAGGGCACCAACGCACTCTACTGCTGTGTTATCGTTGGGGTAAAGATGGACCATTATGACACCAACGGCCACAGGAACGACGATCGGCAGTATTCCCGGAAGGATCATTTCCTTAAGTGCGCTCTTGGTCGATATATCGACGCACCTAGCGTAATCCGGCTTTTCTGTCCCAGCAAGAATGCCTGGCTTTTCCTTGAACTGTTGACGGACCTCTTCTACCATCTTCTTCGCGGATATTCCGACAGCACGTATCGCTAAAGCGGCGAACAAGAATACCAGCATTGCACCGATAAGTGCAGAGACGAAGACAGGCGGGTTCGCGATATTGACCATGAACGAATCTTGCAGAGATGTGCCTTGTTTGTTAGCTACGACCTGGAAGAACGCGGCGAACAGAAGGAACGCTGCTAGAGCAGCTGAGCTCATGGCATATCCCTTTGTCAACGCTTTGGTCGTGTTGCCGACCGAATCTAGCTTGTCAGTGCGCTTTCTGACATCCTCAGGCTCGATCGGACATCTCGATGATCCCACCAGCGTTATCCGTTATCGGACCGAACGCATCCATTGCCAGAACGAAAGTACATGTGCTTAGCAGCCCCATGGTTGCGGCCGCAGTACCATATAATCCATAAACGAACTGATCTGCACCGTTAGGAGCGGCCATCTCACCCAGACTGAACGCGGCGAGGATTGATATTGCAATGGCTAGCACTGGGAACAGGGTCGATTCTAGACCGATCGATATTCCCATTATCACGTTCGTCCCTGGCCCTGTTTCAGATGCATCAGCGATGTTCTGAACAGGTCTCCAAGCACCAGATGTGTAGTACTGAGTAACATAAACTATCACGAAACTAAGCGCTACACCGACGAGTCCGCACCAGAAATACCACCAGTTGTTAAGGAGCTGATTGGTGATGATCGCGAAGCCTACCATTGCTATAGCGGCCGTGATGATGTATCCACGGTTCATAGCTTTCATAGGTTCCTCATCCTCATTGCGGAGCCTTACTGTCATTATCCCAACAAGGGATGCAAGCAAGCTAGAGGCTTGGACTATGAGCGGGAAGAACACCCAATTGGTGTTGCCAGTAACTATGTAGAGCGCTGCACCGATAAGCATAGCACCTATGCTCTCAGCGGCTGTTGATTCGAACAGGTCCGCGCCTCTCCCAGCACAGTCCCCAACATTGTCCCCTACGAGATCTGCAATGACTGCAGGATTCCTAGGGTCATCCTCAGGTATACCAGCTTCGACTTTCCCAACAAGGTCAGCACCGACATCGGCAGCCTTTGTGTATATGCCGCCGCCAAGTTGTGCGAACAATGCTGCGAAAGAAGCACCGAAAGCATAACCTACAATCAGATCAAGCGTAGCAGAGATAGCATCTGCACCTGGTGCTACTGCATAATTCAGATAGAGAAAGAATACTCCAGTAACTCCAAGTAAGCTTAATGAGACGACCGCGATCCCTGAGACCGCGCCGCCATGGAATGACGTCCCCAAAGCTTCCTTGAGGGACTTCCTTGCTCCATTCGCTGTCCTCATGTTGGAGTTGACCGAGACCATCATCCCGATGTATCCAGATAAGGCAGAGAAGAAAGCACCCATAAGGAATGCGATGCTCGTTTGCCAATTGATGAACACTGCGATGATCGCGGCTATTACTACGCTGATCATCGCTATCGTCTTGTACTGGCGGGCTAGATAAGCCATTGCTCCTTCGCGTATGGCATCCCCAATGCTCTTCATTTCGGGGGTGCCAGTTTCCTTCTTGAGTATCCTCCAAGCTAGGAATCCGGCGAATAACAGCCCGATTATGCCCGCTATCGGTACTAGATATATCCATGCACTCACTTGCATAATCAGAACCTTCAACTAGGCTGTGTGGCAAATTATAATCCGCCTATATATTGATTATCAGAGATGGGATCATATGTGTCGTATCCTGGCAAATGCCATTGCGGCTTCCGATATTTTCATTGATAATCAGATATGATCAATAAAATATGATGAAAAACCTCTCCGCATAATGCGGATAGGCTGGTCCCCTCCTAGTTCTTGCCTACAACTGGCCTCTTTACGAGCGTAGGTTAAAGGAAGCTAACGGTCCCGTTGACGATATGATCTTTCATTCTGACAATGACCAATATGTCGACCGGCGATGCCCGTAGCGACCTACTGATCACCGACATGCTAAGGTACTGTACCGAACGGGACAAGACCGCGGACCTACTCTTGTGTCGCCGAACCAAGACCTTTTTCAGCAGCTTTCAGAATTGTATCCAATGTCTTCAATCTCGAATACTCCTTATTATTTGATTCTACCAATGTCCAGGGTGCATTGGATGTTGATGTCCTTTTGATCATCTCATCGATAGCGGAGCTATAATTGTCCCATTCATCTCTAGCCTTCCAGTCATCCGGCGTTATCTTCCAGGTCTTTTCCGGATCTACTGTTCTCTCATTGAATCTTTGAAGTTGTGCCGATCTGTCTATTTCTAACCAGATCTTTACAAGGATGTCCCCATCCTTTGTCAGGACATCCTCGAACTCGTTTATCTCATGATAAGCTCTTTTCCATTCAGGGTCAGATGCTAACTTGTCCACACGCTCCACTAGTACGCGCCCATACCATGATCGGTCAAATATGACAAGATGTCCCTTGGAGGGTATCGCGTTATAGAACCTCCACAGATAATTATGTGCTCGCTCATTGTCGTTTGGAGCTGTCACAGGTATTACATCATATGTCCTTGGATTAAGGGTCTGGGTTATCCTAGCGATATTGCCGCCTTTGCCGGATGCATCACGGCCTTCGAGAACGACATATAATCTTTTCTTTTGTTGGAACAGGTCACATTGAACACCACGCAATCTTCCTTGATATTTGGAAAGCTTCTCTTTGTATTCATCAGCGCCAACGGTCATCGAAAGATCAAGCTTCTTTCTGTCCAGATCTCCTGAGACAATATCTATTATTGGTTCGCTTATGATCTGCGGGACCGTCATAGCATCGTTGATCCGTTCTATCACCGTACGGAGCAATTTTAAGGACCCATAATCGATATCATCTGACTCAATGATGGACCAAGGAGCGTTCGGAGTGTTGGTGCTCTCGAGCATATCATCGAGCAAAGGGAGGTATTTCTCATAATGCTCTTTGATATCTAGATCGTCCCTGATTAGCCCACATGACCAGAGTTCTTCCTTTTCGAACGATCTTTCCTTCTCGCTCTTCTTGGATGAGTGAATAAAGAGCTTTATTAGTATGAAACCGTCGTCCGTCAGCCCCTTCTCGAACTCGATTATTTCTTTCACCATACTCGCTGGGGGATGTTTACATTTCCCATTATCTAAGCACTCAGCTACGGTCCTTGAGTACCATGAGCGATCGAATATCGCTATCCTTCCCTTTGTTGGCGTCCTTACCCAGAACCGCCAAAGGAATGGACGCTCCCTTTCGCCCTTATCAGGTGCACCGATATTATAATAGCTGAAACCACGAGGATCGAGTGACAATAATAATTGGTTTATTATGAAGGCCATGCGAACTGCGTCCCACCCTTCCAGCACGATGACTATCGGGGTCCCAGCGTCCCTGGCCGCCCTCTGTAATGCGCCCATCTTCTTTCTTAATCCGGGCATGACCCTATCGAACTCATCTTTTCGAAGTTTTTTATCAAGGTCTATGTCATACAGCATTCTTATCACTCACTTTCTGATTGCTCAAGCTATGCCTACGATGATACGATGTAGAATGTCAATAGTTATGCTCAGCGTACGTCCAGCATCTTTTAGATGATGATAGACCTCGCGCTTCTTTACTGCGTCTATAGCTTCGTCAACCAATAGGACCGCGCTCATAGCGCTGATGTATGTAGCTTCTATCTCGTTTTCATATACTCTGATGTTGGATATCATGCCTTCTGCCTTAGCACTATCCTTTTGCATTAATTTTATGGCTTCCTCGACCTTCACTGTTCCATCATAAAGAGATCTGGCCATTTTCATTATAGCGTCATCTGAATGCACATCGAAAGCCCTCATCTCCTGAGCTGTCGAAAGTGAATAATTCAAGATATGATCCATTTGCCTGGATATTTCATAAATATCTTGTCTATCGAACGGCGTTGAGAAAGCTTTCATCAGCTTAGACTCCATGTCATGGCGCATGTCGTCCGCCTTCAACTCGACGGCCAAAAGTTCTTTGGGTTCTTCATCGCCACCATGTTCGAGCCAATCGATGAGCTTGGATACCCCTTCCCTTGTCTCCTCAGCTTGATCTTGCAGCATATGATGAAAATCATATTCTTGAGGGAACAATCGACTGAACAATTTCTTTCGTTCTCCTTTGTCTTCGCTCATATCAATACCTCAAATGCCAAGTGTTAGTCGGAATACTTCGAACAGCCCTGCAGATATGACAATTGTCGCCGGTATGGTAAGCAACCATGATACCATCATTTGCTTGCCTATGGACCATTGGACCATCTTAGCGTTCTCTGCTGCCCCGATGCCCATGATACTTGATGCTACGACCTGCGTTGAAGATACTGGTGCTCCAAGAGCCGTCGAGATAACGACGGTCCCAGCTGATATGGTTTGGGAATCCAGGCTGTCTATCGGTTTAATAGGATATATTTTTCTTCCTAAGGTCTTCATGATCTTCCAACCGCCACCAAGCGTACCTATACCTATAGCAAGCGCACAAAGCAGCCTTACCCATAAGGGGATGGTCTCTGACGATATCATTCCGGCCGATAGCAATGCTACTACTATTATGCCCATCTCTTTTTGCGAATCATTGGCCCCATGTGCGATCGACAATACTCCTGCCGTAACGTATTGGGACCGCTTTATTGGTCCATTCGCTGACCGCTTAGCATTCCTTAGAAGGACCGCGCTCAGCTTCTTTATCAGGTATCCAAGAATGAACCCAAGACCTACCGAGAGAGCAAGGAACAGGAAGACCTTTACAAGACCTGTTATCTGCCATTGCGACAGCTCAGAGACCCCCCAATTAATACTGCCTGTTCCCGCACTCATGATGCCTGCACCGACAAGACCGCCGACAAGTGCATGGGTCGAGGATGATGGAAGGCCCGTTACCCAGCATAGCATGTTCCATATCATTGCACCTATGACCGCAGATAAAATGATGTATAACGCCGTTTGTCCAGACCCTACATTGACTATACTTATGATCGTGAAAGCTACAGCACTTCCTCCTATGATCGCACCGACCATGTTGAGAATAGAAGAAAATATGACAGCCGTCCTGGCGGTCGCAGCACGGCATGCTATCATTGTGGCAACGCTTGCGCTCGAATCATTATAGCCATTGGTGAAGGCGAAGAATAAGGATATTACGATTATTATAATAGCTAATAATAGAAGAGCGCTCATCTTATTTCTGAACTAGATGTGTAACATGAATAAAATAATTCCTAGTTGGCTATCGATCCAGAATTGCGTTCTTGGGCCGATATGACGAATGATGCTAGTGATCAGCCGCTATGGCAAATAACTCCAAAATGCTGGCAGCCCTGTAGAATTTTCATCATCTCTTTTATCCATGTATCTCTGATCCATAGCCCATCCCCTGAGTGTAGTGCCGTGATAGGAATGGGCACGCATGAACTATGGACAAGATGGTCAATTATATAGCAACGTGTCGATATCCCACACCCTGGAAGATATTGTTCCCATGGGTCTTCGGTCATCAGTAAGATGTTATTAGCACTGGAGCGATCGGCATGAGGTGGATAATAATAGAAGGGATCGATGGCTCCGGTAAAACGACCGTTGCCAAATGGATCTCTGAACATTATCAGGATAAGGGCGAGCGTGTGATAGTGCGGACCCATCCATCCGATAGCTGGTGCGGTAAGATGTCAAGGAAGTGTCTTCAGCGTTCAGGGAAGATAATGGCCATCTTATCGACATTGTTTTTCATGTGTGACCTACTCCGATCATTGAGAGAACTTAAGACATGGCGCAAAAGAGCTGATGATGTGATCTTTGTCCGTTATGTCATGGCCAGTGCATATCTTCCTAAAGGGCGGGCAAAAATAGCATATGATCTCATGTCCAAGATCCTGCCGATGCCAGAAAGAAAACTTCTTGTCGATGCTGAGCCAAGCTCTGCCATGATCCGGATCGGGTCGCGCAACGATACAATGGAGATGTTCGAGAACATCGAGTCACTAAGAAGGGTCAGATCGGTCGAGCTGGAGATCGCTAAGGAGGATTGGCGTATTCTTGATAACTCTGCTCCTGAGAAAGAGTCAAGACAAGAGCTAGAAAGGATATTGGACGAATGGGATGATACATTCAGCGCTTAGTTGGGACAGACCTTTGTTAATGAATATCTGCTTACATATCTTCCGTCCATTGATCGATATGTCTCTTAGTCGGGACTTATTGCTCGCATAAGATGATCTTTTATTGTCGGGGACATCGACAATATATATCTTCTTGATGATCTGAAAAGGATCTAGCTAACTTATTTCTATGAGAATACATTCGCTTAATGAGAGAGACAACGGATAAGAGGCAAATAGATGAGACCAAAAAGACCGGTTAAGGATATTCAGCTTAATGATCTAATGACCGTTGACGAATTAGTATGCCAGATGAAGGAATCAGGCGGTTTTACTGGGAGAAAGGTATCTGAAGCGGCCGATATCGTAGAGGAGATGCTCACAAGAGAGGAATGCACAACATTCTTGTCATTCCCAGCATGCTTAATGGCAACAGGCACCCGAGGTGTTATCACAGAACTAGCGAAGCGAAAACTGGTCGACGTGAGAATTACCACATGTGGAACACTGGACCATGATCTTGCTAGAGTGTGGAAGAATTATTATCGTGGCGATTTCCTCATGGACGATGTAAAGCTCCATAAAGAGGGAATAAATCGCCTAGGGAATGTGCTCGTACCGAATGGTTCGTATGGCACGATACTTGAAAAGAAGCTCATTCCGATGTTCGAGGAGATACTAAAGGACCATACATCGATCAGTACCCGCGATGTGATAGACCAGGTCGGAGCGAGATTAGATGATGAGAGCTCCTTAACATACTGGTGCCACAAGAACAAGATACCTATGTTCGTGCCCGGTATCACAGATGGAAGCTTTGGAAGCCAGCTATGGATGTATTGGCAAGAGCATAGGGCCCTCAAGGTCGATCTTTTCAAGGATGAGCAGGACCTCTCAGACATCGTGTTCGATGCAAAGGAGACCGGAGCGATCATGATAGGCGGCGGTATATCTAAGCATCATACGATCTGGTGGAACCAGTTCCGAGGCGGGCTTGACCATGCGATATATCTTACCACAGCACAAGAGTATGATGGTTCTCTCTCTGGAGCCCAGATCCGTGAAGCTGTCTCATGGGGAAAGGTCAAAGAGAACGCGGACCAGGTGACTGTAGAGGGAGATGCGACGATCACATTGCCCATTATAGTTGCGAGTGTTCTTGAGAGACTTGGGAAGAGGGCTTGAACCGTCGACGTATACTCCTACGAACAAGTTTCGGGGTCCTTAGGTCCATCATCATGGACCTAAGCGACCGAATGGAATCATTCGTCGCGGTCCATCGAGCGACCAGAACAGCTGGCATTTCATGACCGATCTATGGAATGAACAGTCTGGACATGCTGACGATGATCTCATAAGATAAAAATAAGAAAAAAGGCCCGAAGTTGTTTCAAACGCGGCCTTTGAAAACTGATACTCCCGGGAATTTTGCTGAGTTCCCAAGTTTTTCTTCTATACGTAAAAGACGATTATACTTAGCAGTACGTTCGGCCCTAGCTGGTGCGCCTGTCTTTATCTGTCCACATCCTAGGGCTACGGCTATATCCGCAATAGATGTATCTTCGCTCTCACCAGACCTGTGACTGACGACCACTGCATATTTAGAAGAGATAGCTAGTTCAGCCGCACTTACCGCTTCGGCGATCGTGCCTATCTGATTGACCTTCAATAGGAGTGCATTTCCTGCCTTCTTCTCGATGCCTACGCGCAATCTCTCCACATTGGTAACGAATATGTCATCCCCAACGATCTGAAGCTTGTTCCCAAGTTTGAGCGTGATCTCTGCCATCTCATCGAACGCTTCCTCATCGAACGGGTCCTCTAGGCTGATCAATGGATATTTAGCCAGAAGACCGGAGTACAGTATCGATCATCTCACCAGGACCTAACCGCTTACCATCGATCTCGTATATTCCGTCCTTATAGAACTCAGATGCAGCTGCATCGATCGCTACAAAGATATCTCTGCCCGGGGCATAACCTGCAGCCTCGATGGACCTTACTATTATCTCTAAAGCCTGTTCAGTTGTATCCAGGGGTGGAGCAAAACCTCCCTCGTCCCCTATGTTTACCGCACTGACCCCATACGAATCCTTTAATTTTGTCTTCAAAGATTGATAGACCTCTGCACCCATCCGTAAGGAGTCCGCGAAGGTAACGTGCGCCGGCTGGAACTACCATGAACTCTTGGATCTTAAGATTGGAACCAGCGTGTCGTCCTCCGTTCAAAATGTTCATCATTGGTACTGGAAGTACATGGCTCCCGCTCGAAAGATGCTCAAAAAGTTCGACCTTCCTATATGCTGCACCTGCTTTCGCACACGCGAGCGAGACGGCCACGGTCGCATTAGCCCCTAGCTTCGATTTGTTAGGCGTGCCATCCAGATCGATCATGGCTTGGTCTAGTCTCTTCTGGTTGGTAACATCCATTCCTACTAGCTGTCGAGCTATCTCGGTCCTGACATTATCGACAGCTCTCTGAACACCTTTACCCCCATACCTTTTTCCATCATCCCTCAGTTCGAGGGCCTCATGGCTACCGGTAGAGGCGCCTGATGGAGCTATTGCGGTCGCAGAGCATGAAGATGTACTTACCTCAGCTTCAACTGTCGGGTTCCCCCTGGAGTCCAATACCTCTCTTGCCCAAACCTTTGTGATCTTTGAGTTATCAAATAGCATGTGTGATCAAGCCCCGAGATAACCGATAATGGGATATTAGATGTTGCACTCAATCCCATGTGAAAAAAGGAGCTGATCATCATTGAACTATTTCTCTTGCATATCGTTACTTAGAAAGAATTATCGTTCTTGCTGATCTCAAATTATTGCCATCTATTACTTCCATGTTCCGTTCGAGGAGCGCAAGCTCCTTAACATGTCAAAGGCACGCGGATCGACAGAAATTATCAACCTTGACTTATTCTCCATTACGACCTCAGTTGCCCTATGGACCATTTTTATCACTTTATCGAACCCATTGTTGACCATAAGGAACTCGATGCCGTCTATCATGACCACACTATCATCACTTTTTTCTATGAATCGTACCACCGTGTCGCTCAGTATGCCTATGTTGGTAGGATTGACATATACCTTGCCAAGCTGGTTGCTTAGCCATATGATGGGTGTCTCTTCCAGCCCCCAATCCGAACGTACCGCTGCAGGATATTGTCTTGTTATGCATAGTCCCTTGATGCCATGGGTTACCTGGTCCGCGAACAGCTCAAAAGAACCGTTCGCCTTCTGCTCTTTGACGATATAACTCACGCCTCTGTGAAGATCATATTTCTTGGCGGATTTATTGAGCTTCTCACGGCCTTCAAGCGGTATCTCCTTTTTCCTTGTGAATATGTGGAATAAACCTGTCTCGGGTTCATGAGCATCTTTTACAGGTCCCACGCTTGGTTCATCCAGCATGATCTTTAAACGGTCGGATAGCTCCTTGTTCTTGAAGGGTTTCCTAATATAGCCTGATACAACATCCTGAAGTCCAAAGATGTCCGTGCCAACATCTGTCATAGCAGTAAGCATCATCACTTTGGTGTTAGGCGTGATCCCGTTCTCCTTTAGTTTACGTAGAACACTCCAACCGTCCATATCCTCCATACTTATGTCAAGCAGAATGAGGTCTGGATGCTCAGATGACGCTTTCTCCAATGCTTCCTTTCCACCAGAGGCCTTTAAGGGAATATATCCTGATCCGGACACTATCTCAGATACTACATCCTGGATATCCGGATTATCATCAACGATCAGCACCTTTTTCGTAATTCGCCTCCTCTTGGTCAGGTATGATTTAAAGGAAGAGAGAAACTGTACTAAAAATCTATTGTTACCAGAATTATATAGTGAATTTTGAACGATGACCTAAACAGACCATCCATTCTTAATATCCATTGTTTGAGAAGTATCCGTAGGCTGCTCATTGAGATTTAGCGAATATTGAGATCGATATAGAATAGTATAAAGAAGGACCGATGAGATAAAAGATCAGAAAAAAAAGGGGTTTCAAAGAACAGTAACAGGACATTTATCTAATACCTGTTGCGCTGTGGTGGCCTGTGCTTAGAGTAGCACTCACGGCAATATATTGGCCTGCCCTCTGTCGGCTTGAAAGGAACTTCACATTCCTGTCCGCAATCAGAGCACTTTGCCTTAAACATCTCACAGTGGCGCCCTGCTTCTGTCATTCATTAATTCACCTCCATTTAGTTCTGTCTAAATATAATGGAGAGGTTCTGTGCTGCATTCGATTTCGTTTATAAATCGGATGTTCAACTTCACCACTGCGTCATATTTAGTGGACAACGAACAGTTGGAGCCACTATATAAAAACAATGTTGGATTTATTTTCCTATGAGCGAGAAGCCCCTTTGAGCGATCTGGGGTAATAAAAATAAGCGTACTGATGCTCAATGGAACGCATAGTAACTTGTGACCTTCGGGAAAGTTGTGGGGGGTATGGTCGGGACGACCGGAACCTATGCTCTTGGGCATGCTACTGGTCTGGTCTCAGAGAGGGAGCGTAGTAAGTCGTTTTGATGGAGCAAGAAATCTTGCCTAGGCGGTATTTCACAAATAACAATGTGGATCTCTCGTATCATTTTAATGTGCCCCTAAGGGCCTTTCCAAAGGTCAATATTCAATCTATATAGGCTTGCCTGGCCAAGATGAATATCATCCTCTGACTTCTACATAACTTCTTATATTGTCCGCTCTGTAAAAATCAGATAGGCGATCTTACATGGATATGGACCCGATATTGGCATTGATAAGCATTGTGTTCGGAATATTGGTGATCGTGTTCGTAGGCCTTTTAAATTGGATTGTTGGTATATTCTTCATCCTCCTCGGCATATGGCTAGTATATGATTATATGTCTAAGAAGAATGAAAAGTCAGCACCAAGAGAAAGAATGCCTGAAGAGGAGAAGAAGAAGCTATGAATGGGGGAATGGACCCAGACGGTTCACCTCATTCCATAATACAAAAAGAACTTTTCTTTTTTCATTCATTCTTTGATCTTTTTATCATCATAAAGAAAATGGCATTATGGAACTTCATTCTCCTTGCAGGCGGGCGTCTGATCTCAATGAATATCCATCACATACCTCATCGATGCAGGAAGTTCATAGTTATCAAAAACGCTCTTGATATTCTTTATCCTGACCGCTATCTGGCCTGCATCAATGCGGTACATAGGCCTACTGAGAAGAGCCGAAAGTTAGCTTACTTATCCGTCCGGTCGATATTAGCTCGCTCTCATCCTTTGTGCAAAAGGAGTTTTGCTCGCTTAGCTGAAAGTGAGGGAAATATTTCATATGGGGCCTTGAAGATGAAGTAATATGAACGACGATGCAGACAGTTGCATACCCAATGCGGGACGAGGCCTTCGAGGACGTGATACGTCTTTCTCACCACATACTGGAATCATCCAATGCATTCCATATTCTTTCTATAAGAGATTTCCCTGGTCAAAGCAGAGTAAGGTTCGGTATCTTACTGACCATGTTCGAGGAGCTGGGAAAACTCTTGGTGTTGGTGCAAGAGTGTGAGAAAGCGGCCAAAGCCGATTATATGAGCGTAAGGATAGATGATTTTAACGATCACGAATTGCATGGCAAACGGGCTGTAGCACAGGTACTTGAAGAACTCAGGACCGTCGAGCTCGCATCTGCATCATTGATCAGAGATCCCCGAAATGCCCGCCATCTAGCTCCCCTGAACCAGTGTTCGCCAAGATGGATATCGGTCCACTCAGGGATTCAATGTTCTACATGTCCTTGACAAAGAAGGATATCGAAGGGGCCATACCATCTAATGATATCATGAACAAATACGCTGAGATAATCGAACGTAATTCTATTGCAGCCGCTGAGTATGCTCATGATCTTGGTAAGGCTCTTGGGATATGGATAGAATTGGACCTCAAACCCAAAAAAATAAGTGAGGACAGCCACATCATCATATACTCTTGATCTGGGGCGCAACTTTGGAATGGGGGAACAAAAAGTACCCTGCGCAACGTGATGAAAGGAGATAGCATAAGGCCATCAAGGAGCGGACCGTTGATCTCACCTGGCCCGTCCTGCATGCTCTGCACAAGAACTCACGATATTCTCTACGATGGGTATCGCGAGTTCTTATGATCATCACTACCTGTTATCGCCCCATCGTGCTATTTAGGTACACGATAGGGACGACCCGATCTTATGTTCATGGGGCAGCGGACATTATATCCGGATTTAGTTAATGCAAGCAGTTCGGGTTAGGTAAGAGGTATGATGGCAATATTTTCTTGATGCAAAAAAGAAAGTTCCTTTTTGGTCCCTGCATAGATATTCTACGCATGACGGTCGCAAAGGCAATGGAGAGAATCCATGACCGAAAAGATAAAGATAGTCCACTAACAAGGCTAATTGGAAAATATATATAAAAATAGGATTACTAAAGGCTTACGCCTTTCTGCTTTCCTTAGCCTTTACACGCAGACCAGTGTAGCCGCAGCGGCGGCAACGTGTAGCCCTAGGTGCATTGCGTGCGTCGCATTTCATGCAGATCTTCTTGTTAAGAAGCCTTTCATCAGCTTCCTTGAAACGTCCCATGTGAATCCTCTGATGCGATGAACATGAAAGTCCTATAAATAATTGGCTATAGGACCACTCCTAAGTGGCACTGTCCCCCCTAGACTCACCCACTAGTACAAGATATGCAAGTAATGATTCCAATTGAATGCGCTCATTACTTCCTTCAACCATACGGAACTCTATTTCACCGGTCCGGTCCATAAGTCGTACTTTATCAGAATCTGGTATCGATAGGTCAAAAACCGTCCTGTGTATCTGTTTAATGATATCCTCTCCAGAAAGGCCGTATGATATCAGTATATCATCGAGCTTATTCCGAGCAGCAATGAAATCACCGCAAAGGGCGGTCTGGAGAAGTTCTTTTATCTCTTCGGGCCTAGCGGTCCCCGTTGTATGATAAACGATGTCCACTGTGATATTTTCATCAAGAGATGCAGCTACCTGCAGTGAGTTCACTGCCCGCCTCATATCACCGCCCGAAACATGGACCAGTGCATCCATCGCATCATCTGCGACGATCAGTTTTTCTTCAGCTGCGATATGCTGAAGATTCTTCTTTACATCGTCAGCTCTCAATGGACGGAATCTGAATACCGCACACCTTGATTGGATGGGCTCTATTATCTTCGATGAATAATTACAGGATAAGATGAAACGACATGTTCTGCTGAACTTTTCCATAGTCCTTCTGAGCGCGGCCTGGGCATCAGACGTTAAAGCATCCGCCTCATCGAGGAAAATTATCTTGAAACTGGCACCACCCATCGGAGCGGTGCGTGCGAACTCCTTTATTTTACCACGAACAACATCGATCCCTCTTTCATCCGAGGCATTGAGCTCATTAAAATTGCTCTTCCAGGTTTCTCCATACATTTCTTTCGCGAGCGCAATAGCCGATGTCGTCTTGCCAGTACCAGCAGGCCCAGCGAACATCAGATGTGGGAGGTTTTTTGTGGCAACATATGACTGCAACCTATCCACGATGTCTTTTTGACCGATCGATCTCCTTAAGAGACCTCGGACGATACTTCTCGATCCAAATCTCGTTCATCTTCTGTCCTATCTGCTAACTCTATCAAAGGTCTTAACTTTTTGCGAACAAGAGCTTGTATACCTATAAGCTCGCGGATCGCTCGATATGTCGACCACGACGATCACATATTATCCTGCCACCGAGCAAATGCCCAAAACGTTGCGAAAGATATCACCGCCGACCATATGAGGCCTATGCCGGTCCCGCATGTTCATTGTATTCATCTAGATCGTAATGACATATCGATTACCTTCAGTCCCAGTGACGTAACACATACCGAGGCGTTGGGCGTGGGGAGCCGAAAAAGGAAGTATCAGATAGTCTTTTGTATGGACTGGACGATGCCCCTCCTAATAATATAAGGAGGGAGTAGATAAGTTCTGTTCAAATTGCGGAAAAGATATCCCTGCTGGCGCTAAGTTCTGCGATGGATGCGGGCAATCAATGGCCGATACATCACAGCAGTATACATCTAGTGCTCAGCAAGGTCAACAAGTTCCACCAGCGCAATATGCATCTGGACCTCAGCAGTATCCTAATCAGCAGCCGATTTATATACCGGTCCCAACTAAAAGTGCGGGCCTTGCAGCCGTACTTGCTTTCTTAATACCTGGACTAGGACATATATATCTTGGAAAGATCGGAGAAGGGCTTTTTTATCTCATCATATCCATAGTTATGGCAGCTCTTTCCCCGTTCACGCTATTTGTACTATTCATTCCATTGGTCGTTATCTGGATATGGCAAATATATGATGCATACAAGAAAGCGAACCAGTACAATAGTGCTGTCCAGCAAACTGGAAGGGCCCCCTGGTAACATCCCATCATGGTGATGGGGGCGACCATCGTTCTCCATCACCATTCATAGTATGGTCATTGAACACCGACCGAACATTAGGAAGAGGAAGATCATGTATTGTAAAAAATGTGGTGCATCTATTTCAGACAGCTCTATGTTCTGCACGAACTGCGGACAGCCAACAGATACAATAGGTCGAGATGGTCAGGACCAGTACTCCCGACCATATGTTCACGCTCAGATGAACGCGGGGGGAACTATCGAAAAGAAGAATGAATTCATCGCTCTCATCCTGGCCATTTTTATCCCAGGGGCGGGTCATATCTATCTCGGAAGAGTGGCCAGAGGCATTGGTATACTGATAACTTACTTGGCCCTGAACATAGTTACATTGGTCATTCTTTTTACAGCCATAAATGGGACCATGAACGGCCGATTGTCCCCATTGAACCTATCTGAGAGCATGCTTATCCTATTCATCACAACAGTAGCGATATCATTGATAATATGGATCTGGCAGATCTTTGATGCATACGGTTCTGCAAAACAGCACAATGAATCGGTCAGACATGCAGGAGGGCCAGGATGGCAGTGAGATGGATAACATTCCAAATGATTATTAATGACAAATATCATGCTGACGACAGTAATGTGTGGACATAGGCATGTATCTTAATGGGTTCATCTACTCAGCAACACTTCTTTTCTTTGTGTTCGACCCATTTGCTAGCTTACCTATATTCATTGCTCTGACGAAAGACTATGATGGGGAGCAGCTAGTTCGCTGCGCCAATAAGGCAGTGATGGTGGCTGCCATCCTTTTTATTATATTCGTGCTCATCGGAACGAACCTTTTAGGTATATTCAGCGTAACCATTCAAGGTTTCAAGGTCGCTGGAGGGCTCGTCCTCTTATTAATGTCCATGGAGATAATATTCGGAATGAACATAGCACGTTGGGATCAGAACTGTCGCATGGGTCATAATAGCTACTCCTATTCTTACAGGGCCCGGTGTTATAACTACTGCCATCATACTTTCAAACCAGTACGATTGGTATACGGTCCTCCTTGCAGGCAGCGTCTCCTTATTTTGTATAACTTGGGTGCTCCTTAGGAACGCTGGCAGGGTTGTCAGTATCGTTGGGCCAGAGTGATCGATATATTCTCAAAGATAGTCGGCCTGCTGATCGCAGCAATGGCTATAGAATTCATCTTCACTGGAGCGACACAGTGGGTCACTCTGTATGGTTGAGAACTAGCGATATCATCATAGCATCCTCAATGCCGATAGAGCAAACCTTTAATCTTTTATCGCTTTCTGAGTGACATAATGGTCCAGTGTGATAAATGCTCAAAGGATGCAATAATCTTCATGCGCTACAATGGTAGCCATTTATGTTCTCAGCACTTCTCTGCATCGGTTGAGCGCCGAGTAAAAAAGGAATTACGTGAGCAGGTCGATCTTGACCACAAGAAGCACATAGCGGTCGCGGTCTCCGGCGGAAAGGATAGCTCATCTGCCTTGATACTGATAAAAAAGATAATCGGCGTCAGAAGGGATGTCAGACTTTCTGCGATCACAATAGATGAGGGCATATCCGGGTATAGACCAGCGGCAATAGGGAAGGTCCGAGATCTATGCGCTAGACTGGAGATAGAACATACAGTGGTCTCGTTCAAGGATGTCATTGGGGCGGACATGGACGATATCGCAAGGGACCTCGGTGAACGGACCCCATGTGCATATTGTGGCGTCTTCAGACGTCGCTGCATGAACAAAGCGGCCAGGGATATAGATGCAGATGTCCTTGCTACAGGACATAACCTGGATGATATTACACAGGCTATCCTCATGAACTTCACAAGGGGCGATATAGAGCGCCTAGCAAGGCTTGGACCACATTCGAAGGTACAGCCAGGTCTTATACCAAGGATCCTGCCTCTTAGACTGGTCCCAGAAAAGGAGACGTATCTGTACGCCTTCGTTTAGGAGATAGACTTCGTTGAGTCCACCTGCCCGTATTGGGAGGCCGCGCTAAGAAATGAATACCGTGAAATGATAGACGGCATGGAGTCCAGGACCCCTGGGATAAAATTCTCCATATTGGCAAGCTATGACGCCATAAAGCCGTCCCTAAGTGAGCTATACCCTCCATCATCGCTAAGGTCCTGTGAATGTGGGGAGCCATCTCCATCAGGAAAGTGCATGGCCTGTATCATGATCGATGAACTAAAAAAGCGAAAAATAAAGGGGTTTTGAAGAGTATTCAGACAAGTTCTTTGTACTTAGGCCTCAGTTCCTGCATTGATGCAATACTGGACCTTTGTGAACTCCTTTTTTAGCTCGATCACATCTTTCTTCACGATGTCTGGATTCTCTTTCTTTATGACCACACGGTAGGTCAACCGGGCGACTTCTTCCATTTCGCCCTTTTCCATTCCAAGCCTTGTAAGCTCTTGTGTACCAAGACGGATACCCGATGGCCTGACCGATGATTCATCGCCTGGAAGCATATTTTTGTTAGAAATTATATTGGCACGCTAAAGAAACGCGACCTGCTCCCCGCCACCCTGTTTTGCTAAGTTAACGCAGGGTATGTGACTCAGTAAAGCCTAGATGAGCACACATGACGTCGAGCCCCATACGTTCAGGGCACTGCCGAGGGCCTTTGCGTTCTTTATCACTCGACTTGCATACTGCTTACCATATACCTCATACTCGGCGAGCGTAACAGCCAATGCTGCCACCTCATGCAAGTGATGCGATGATGTCACACCCGGGAAAGCAGCTTTCTGTAGCTTCTTTTCAAAGTCCTCGTTCACACGGTCGGCTATGATTATGCCATGGTTGGGCCCAGGAAAATTTTGTGGGTCGATGCGCTTATGATTTTGCCTTCCCTTAGCGGGTCCTGGAACTTACCCCAGCAATGAGCCCTAGCACATGTGCTGCATCGTACCATACTGTGCAATGAACTCTTGGAAGGCATCTTCCAGTTCTTTTATAGGCGTAGGGAACAGGAAAACGGAGAGTCCGAACTGACATATTTTTGGTCTCTCGCGCAACGAGAATTTTTTCGTGGCATCCACATCGAGATTCCAGTTCTTGTAGTCCCATGGATAATGTATCGGGAAAGGTCCGTGTATACTTACAGCTTGGAACTGAGCTGTCGTTATACGAGCACCAGAAGCTAGCTCAGGGGTAGCTATCTTCTGACCGGGTTGGGTAAGCGCGATTAATTCCGCGATGTTAGCCGTGGTGCCTGAAATAGGACGAACGTTATGAAATGCGCTTTAAATATGCGCCTAGCGAGCTCCAGGCATCTCAGTTCTACCTTGTCTACATATATGTTACCTTGATATATCTCTTTCCGGGCAAACCCTCCGCATACTATCATGGAAGTCAGTTATCATCATCTCCTTGGCCAGAGGGCTCATCAGATTCTCAGAAGCAATCATAGGAAGGCATTCCTCGAACCATTCAGTATGAGCTTTTACCTGGTCCCTGATTCAGTAAGCGTCTTCCTTCATGAAATTTACCCAGACATGCGGCAACGTCTAAAAATAACTATTGCTCTTATAGGCCTGGCTTACTTAGATGGCTTGCCGATCCAATTCCTTATGGCTGATACACTATATGCGGGACAGTGTGGTTGATGATACGAACCACCTCATATCATCGGGTGGTTCGTCTAATTTCTCATCTCAAGCTCTCGACCAAATGACCTTGATCGCTGCGCTTCATCCGATCAAGATGCCAATGGCAGGGTCCGAGGTGGTCAACCTAACCGCTTTTTCATCTCTGTTATTGATGATACAGGGGCCGGGTAAGCCCATTCAGTATGGCCATATAGTAGCTCACAAACTCTCCCATGACCATACCTTTCATTACGCATTCGAGATGCTGTCCCCTTCCAGATCGATCATAACTCGATCTACTTGAAATCCCTGATATCTCGCCTACGACATTTCCTATGTCCTTTGCCATGCCGGTGTCCGTCGACGGCCTTAATCGGACAGGGACCGTCCTCATATCCCTCTTTCCATCTATCCATCCAACAAGTTGATTGGACACATTCGGGACAATCCCCACTAAGGCGAAGGGTCTTAGCATTCTCGTCGTTCTGCGTCTGCCATCTTTCGGCTTCCGCCCGAATGCTCCTGGAAGCATAAATGAACGGCAATGATGAAATTAGACGCTGTGCAACGCTATTTGGCTATATTATTCTGTTCCTTTACGTTCGGTTGTAGGTCCTTGACCAGGGTCTCGAGCTTTGGTGCGATGACCACTAACTCCGTTGCAACTGGATATATGTACCCGCAGCCTTGATGATCCATGAAGCGGCACCCAATAAATGGCGCGGCGGGGCTCTTCGGTGGGACGCATAAGGGGAGAACTGCCTGAAACCAATCCCACTGTCCCTGCATAAGTTTAGCAGTTCAGCCGCCCGAGGAGATCGCTACTGTCCACCCCCCCGGTGCGAGCTCGTTCGAACATCCTTAGCGTTTCCCTTTATTGCCTGAATATCAATAACAACGATGAGCGTGTCATCATCCACCCATCTTGGAAGTTCTCCCCACTTATTACGCTAGACATTACATCGGTGTTCTTATTGACATAATCTGGGAACCAGCCGGCGCCCATCGCGGACCCCCCGATACCACAAAAACAGAGACGTGCCGCACCGTCACCCACTTTAATTCTTAATCTTATGGACGCGCTCGGCTGTGAGGGAGCCAGATACGACGCCAACATGCCCGAGCGGTCTATCTTGGACAATACTCTAGCATCACCTAAGGTTATAGCCATAGAACCATCATTGACATGTGCCATATTAATATGATGTCTGAAGTGCTTATTCATAGAGTTTTCGGAACGTACGGGAGTGGGCTACTCTACTGATGGTAGTTACCAAAAAAAGATATATCCACTTCGAGATGAAGAAAAAGAAGGTTCACTATATGACAAATATCACTGAGGCCGTCCGATGGCTGGAGCAGGGCAAGTTCGTACTTATTTTTGATTCTGCTGGAAGGGAGAAAGAGACAACCTCGTGATAGCTTCTGAGTTCGAGACATATGAGACCATAAGATCGCAGAGAAAAGATGCAGGAGGGCTCATATGCACAACCGTTCCGAGCAAGACCTGGGAAAAGCTAGGAATCCCTTTCTTATCTGATATTCTCAAGAGGCTTCTGTCGCTCATCCTGTTCTCAAGGCCCTTTTGCCGAACGATGTAAAGTACGACTCCAAGTCTGCATTCTTTATCACAATAAATCATCGTAAAACATACACAGGGATACGGACAGTGACAGGGCGCTTACAATATCTGAGTTCGCAAAATTATGCAAGCGAGCAGATGGTATGTCTGAAGGGGAGTCCATAGCCGCTTTGGAAGAGACTTTCGTCTCCCGGGCATGTCCATCTGCTGAACGCGCGCCCAGGACTTCTTAACGAAAGGCTAGGCCATACTGAACTGGCCACCGCCTTGATGACATTAAGTGGGATGTACCCATCAGCAACAGTATGCGAAATGCTAGGCGATGATGGCAACTCACTTCCAGAAGAAAGCGCAAAAGATACGCCAAGAAACATGAGCTTGTCTTCCTAGAGGATCAGAGATAATCGACGCATGGAAAAAGAGAAAGTGATCTAAAATGACCAAGGTGATGGCAAGTCGAGTTTTTGATATCCTGCACACCGGTCACTTACATTATCTGAACGAAGCGAAAAAGTAATGTGAAGAACTGGTGGTGGTAGTTGCGACGGCTAAGACGGTCCGCCACAATGAGCATGAACCGATCACACCAGAGAAATGAGACTGAACTGATCCGCGCATTGAAACCAGTCGACCTAGCGGTCCTCGGCACAGAAGGAGATATCTTCAAGATCGTCATTATCAGGAAATAAGGCCGGATCTCTATCATAGCTCTTGGATATGATCAATCGTTCAATGAAAAGGATCTTGAATCTCAGCTAGCTGCTCGTGGGCTTCAGGTCCGAGTTGTTCGTCTTGGCCGTTTGGACGATGATCTCAATGGTACAAGAAAAATATAATGAAGGATGTAGAACGACATAATAAGCCAGGTGATGGCCAATGAGATTGATCGGAATAGCTGACACTACTTTCGCAAGGTGGGATATGGGCGGCAGCGCTATCGATGAACTAAAGACCTTAGGTACTGGCTTTAAATTAATACCTTACACGGTCCCGGGCATTAAGGACCTACCGGTGGCATGCAAGAAGCTAATAGATGAGCAGAACTACATATGGTTATCACCTTAGGATGCTAGGCCCTAAGGATAAAGATAAAACTGTGCTCATGAAGCCTCGACCGGCATCATACAGGTACAACTGATGACAAGCAGGCATGTACTGGAGGTGTTCGTCATGAGGATGAAGCTAATGACCCAAGGACATTAGCATGGCTCGCTAATCAAAAGTCCAGAGCATGCAAGGAATGCATATGACCTTCTTTTCAGGCCAGAAGTACTCACGAAGAATGCAGGTAAGGGCCTCAGGCAAGGATAGAGATACGGGTCCCTTAAGGGAGTAGATATCATGTCAAAGAAATATAATATCGGTATAGTGGTGTCAGAGTTTAATTTTGACATCACAGCCTTATGATGCTTGAGCGAGCGAAAGCACATGCAGAGTTCTTGGATGTGAACATTGCTAGAGTGATACATGTTCCTGGTGTGTACGATATGCCTCTTGCCATCAAGAAGCTGTGCGAGGATAAGACCATCGATGGGGTAGTGACCCTTGGTGCGGTCATAGAGGGGGAGACAGACCATGATCAAGTGGTCATGCAACGTGCTGCAAGGAAGATGATCGATCTCTCATTACAGTATAACAAACCAGTAACCCTTGGCAACAACGGGCCCCAGATGACCAGGCTTCAGGCCGAGGAGAGAATAGAAAAAGGAAGGGACGCAATGGAGGCGTGCATAAAACTACTGAAGAACCTTGATAAACTCATTCGGTTGGTTACGATATGACCGTCACAGTAGTTCTCCGTGACGGTCATATCGTACATAACATATCATGCCACTTTTTTCATGTATGCTTCAATATTATGAAAGCTTTCCCGAGGAGTCTACTGGTGGAAGGAATATTGCTCTGAAATGCATCTTTCCATCTTCCGGAGTGAAACCTGACCCCGGAACGAACAGCACATGGGCGTTATTTAGGATATCCAGAACGAAATCCTTATCATTCTTCCAATGATCCGTCTCTATCTTCGGGAAAATAAGAATGCACCCTTAGGCACCGTGGTCGATAGCCCTGGTATCTCATTTATTCTTTTTACAATGAAATCGCGGCGCGACCTTAGCTTACTATTTGTCTCAGCAAGGTGTTCCTTCGGACCTTTCAATGCTTCTATAACTGCCATCTGACAAGGATTGTTGGCACTTATTTTTAGGCGAAGCTGACGGTTCACTCCGTCCTTTATTTCATCCAATTCTCCCTTCGGGTCCCTGAATCCATGTCCCAAGTCTCCAACCAGGTAGTAGCTCGACTTTTGAGAAACCATTGAACAATATCACTGGCACATCCCTATTCGGTCCGCAGGTGAATGATGGACGCCATCAAAGGTCATAAGATATATATTTCATCTGAAATGATGAACAGGTCGTGCTCGCCGGCAAGATCGCATATTTGCTTAATGACCTTATCAGAATATAATGAGCCGGTTGGATTTTTAGGGTTTATTACTACTATTGCCTTGGTCCTCTTCGTGATCTTTTTCCTCATCGTCGATGTCTGGCTGCCAGTCATTAGCTTCATCGGCCTTCTTGTAGAACGGATTGCCATGAAGAAACTTTATAAGCTCAGAATATGTTGGATAACCAGGCCCGGGGACAAGCATCTCATCACCTTTATTGATGGTAGCGGCGCATACCACCTCGCCCCTTCGTCACCCCGTTCGCTATCAAACAATCCTCGATCTGTCCATTGATGCCGTTCTTTAACTTCTCTTTTTCTCAATTCCCCTTCGAAGCTCGACATAACCTTCTGACTCTGCATAACCATTATCATTTATCTCAACTGCTGGCACAAGGCCTGACATTCATGGGCGGTGTCTCAAAATCCCATTTGTTCGGATCACCGATATGAAGCTTGATTATTTCGGCGCCTTTTTTTCCCAGCTCCCTTGCTGGCAGTAGAGTCACGAATCGCATATTGACAGTTCAGGGAGCGCTTGGTGGCTTTCATGGAACTGATCTGATCTGAATAACATACTGATATAATTTAGCTTCGTGCGGGTCATCTACCTACGGATTCTTTAGTAAGCCTGAAGCCAGGCTCGACCTCGGTTCGCTTGCGGCCTTTGTTATAGTGGGAGCTATTTTTGGCTTGTTTATGGTAAGCCTGTAATCCTAGATATGCTAAAAAAATAATGGCCAAATGAAGATCACACAATCTTTCTTTCACCCCTTCTGCTTGACCTCCCATGGCCCAAGTTCGTCTCGGTAAGATCCATTGAGATGGTTCAACACTCAACGTACCTGTTCTTGAGACAGAAATCTGGACGCTGCGGCAGAAACAGGGCCAGGTAGACATCACCCCACCTGGTGATGCTAGGCCTGCTTTCCCATATGACATCAAACAGATGAAATCGATCATAGACAAACAATTCGGGCCAGGATGCGGAAAGGACGTGTTAAGGATGGCCACATCGTTCTGCTTAACAAGGCCCCAGCTCTTGACAGGATGGAAGAGATAATCAGTGATGGAAAGGTCATCGGCTCTGTAGGTATGATCCGATAAAGGATGGACATTTCTTGCAAGAATGCCTGCTGCCAGGTCCCTTCAGAAGGTAGCCTCAAAAGGAAGGGTGGTCTCTGATGATGGGGAGGTAGGGCCGATATTGAATAATTCGAACCTATTGGCACCTGGCATTATCAGCACAAGATCCAGACCTTGAGACTGGAGATGAGGCACTGGATCGTCAATGAGTCGGGCCTGGCATTCGGCGTTGGGACGGCCAGGATGTCTGGTCTGGACATGGTAGCACATAGAAAGGGATGGCTGTAAAGATACGCTGGAGGGAGGCTCCATCGGATGTGTTATCAAGGAGACACCTGCAGCAAGCATGGATATGATGATACCCGAGAACGGACCAGAGATGGACCGCCGTATCTCAAGAAGCCTGGTATCCTTACATTAAAAGAACGATCCAAAGGAACAATATCCCATCAATGGTCTCTTTCTCTGGGGGAAAGGATTCACTTGCGACCTTATTGCTCACGCTAAAAGCTGATCTGAAACTGCCAGTATTCTTCATTGATACAGGACTGGAGTTCCCTGAGACCGTCAGCGCACGTAAAAGATGTTACCGAACGACATAAGCTTGAATTAAACGCCATGGAAAAAGCCCCTTCACAGGCATTTGATAATGGATCGCAAGATATTTGATCCTCTTGGAAGAGATTATAGATGGTGCTGCAAGACCAATAAGTTAGGACCAACTGTCAGAGCAATAATGACACATTATCCACATGGTGTCCTCTCATTCATTGGGCAGCGAAGATACGAGTCGGAGAACAGGGCATCAAAACCTCGGGTCTGGAATAACCCCTGGACCCCAGGTCAGATAGGTGCATCGCCGATCCAGGATTGGACCGCCCTTCATGTATGGCTGCTCATCCTCGGAGAAAATGAACCATATAATCCATGGTACGAACGGGGTCTGGACCGGATAGGGTGCTGCATATGTCCGGCATCGGATGTTGCAGAGCTACGGCTTGTTGTGTCCATGTCAGAGAAATGCAGTGACTGGAGAGAACGTCTTCTTCAATATGCTCGTTCTAATGGTCTTCCAGATACATGGGTCGAGTTCGGTGTGTGGCGTTGGAGAAGGCCCCCACCATCTTACCGCCAAGAGCTTGATCGTCTGCATGTGGACCTTAGGACCAAGGATATAGCTGATAATGCTGGCGATCAGCAGAACCTTAGGCTATACCTCAATGAAGGCGCCTCGCCGTGTACTATGGGCTACAGCATTGAGGGTTCATTCTCAAGAAAACTACATCTTGAAAGGATATCTAACGTGCTCAATATCATTGGAAAGACCGAGACCAGCACAGAAGAAGGATGGGTATTGGTCAATGACGTAAGGATATTCGATACAGGTGCTCTGATCGCGAAAGGACCTGATCCGATCAAGATAAGGAAAGAAACTGAGAATATACGCAAAGCGATAATAAAAGCTGAAGAATGTATCGGATGCGGTGTTTGTCTAGGTAAATGCGGGAACAGGGCTATTTCTATAGAGAACGAAAAAATAAAGATCGAGGAGAGTTCCTGTCTTCATTGCGGACTCTGTTTAGAGCCTTGCCCAGCTATAACCTTCGGCAACAGCATTTTTGATTTTTGACTTATGCGCGCTGGAAGTTCCCCCTCGTAAGCTGGGGGTCATTAGGCATATTACCTGGTC
>CAVSDP010000019.1:0-92245 GCA_963726655.1 Methanomassiliicoccaceae archaeon | reverse complement strand
CACCCTTGATCCTTCTGATCCTCCTGCACATTCTTTTCACGTTCCCATACATGGTCAGGTCCCTCTCCGCTGTACTTGAGGAGATCGATGTGACATACGAGACCGCTGGAAGGACGCTCGGTGGAAGTCGCCTTACGGTCGCAAGGACCATCACATTGCCATTATTCAAGGCCGGTCTGGCTACTGGCTTGATACTTTGCTTTGCCCGGAGCATGAGCGAGACCGGAGGTACGATGATAGCGATCAGTACTATGTCGAACCTTGGTATCGCAAGCGCTAATAACTTCTATACTGGGCCTACCCTCATCGGGGCCTGGAAAACGCTCTCTCTGACCAATGCGTCGTATACGCCAGCGTTAGCATTTGTCAGTATAATCCTGATTTTGATCTCCTTGGTCCTGCTGGTGGTCATAAAGCTGATCATCATGAAGGTCCACATCCCAATGCGGAAAGTGTGGCCTATGCCCGAGAAACTGTTCAGCAAAGGCATTTTCCCCAAGATCAAGGATGGAGCCACACTTTTCTTCCTCGCAGTGATTATACTCATCCCTGCATTCTTTATTTTCACATATGTTTTCTTTGCTAAGCCATCAGGCACTGGCCTTGGCGAGTTCTGGACAGCGCTCGCTTATTCATTCCTGCTAGCTGGCGTTGTCACTGTCGTGGATATCCTTCTAGGGATACCTATGGCCCTTTACCTCGCGAAGAACCGCGATAAACGGACATCTGAGGTACTTGATGTCCTGGTGAATGTCCCTCTGATAGTACCAACAGCAGCCCTTGGTATATCGTTGGGGCTGTTCTGGTCCGTCCAGGGCGCTTTCTCTGTGTCGACGTTTCTTATCCTGGTCATGGCACATATAGCGTTCACATACCCGCTCGTTGTGCGGAATGTAGCGGGAGCGATGGAAGAAATTGATCCATCCTACGAGGAAACTGCTAGGACGCTTGGCGCCAAGCCCGTGCAGAGCTTCCGTAGGGTGATCTTTCCATTGATAAAGAGCTCGATCCTAGCCGGGGCGATAATGGCTTTCACAAGGAGCCTGGGGGAGACAGGTGCTACACAGGCGATATTGGGCAACAATGCATTGACCGCGCCAGTGTATATCGTGTCCCTTGTAAAGGCCAATGCATTGTATGAGGCATCGGTAGCTTGTATAATCCTGATAATAATCGCATATGCTCTCATGCTAACGTTGCACTTTATCACTAGGCACAACAAGGGGGTGGAATGAACTGTCAAGGATAGAAGTAAAGGACGTCTGCAAAGAGTACTCTGATACCAAAGCAGCATATCATCTGGACCTTGAGGTAAGGGATGGTGAATATCTATGTCTGCTTGGACCTGACAGGGGCAGGAAAGACCACGACCCTCAGGATGATAGCTGGCCTTACGCCACCGGATAGCGGAAGAGTGCTGTTCGATGGGAAGGATGTTACGGACATCGAACCGGAAAAACGCAATGCTGTCCTGCTATCCCAGACATATTCATTATTCCGACCATGACAGTAGCTCAGAACATCACGTTCGGCCCAAGCATAAGGGACATGCCATTGGAAGAGAGCGAACAAACTTTATCGTCGCTGTTGGACCTCGTTCGTCTCACAAAAAGATCGGATGCATATCCAAGGGAACTATCTGGAGGAATGCAACAGCGTTGTGCGCTTGCAAGAGCCCTTGCAACTAACCCGGATATCCTGCTCCTCGATGAGCCGCTCAGGGCGCTAGATGCTAGGCTGCGCATTGATCTTCGTCGAGAGCTGCGTTCCTTGGCAAAGGACCTGGGCCTTACGGTCATCCATGTAACGCATGACCAAGATGAGGCCCTTGTCAGTGGCAGACAGTATCGCCATCATTAGGCATGGCAGGGTATTACAGGTAGGTACCCCAAGGGAGGTATTCAACGACCGATCTCACCCTTCGTCGCCAATTTCGTTGGATCATCTAACTTTTTCTCTGGTACGATCATATATGGCAGTCACCCAGGAAGGATCACATCTGTCAAGGATGAGCTGGGGAACATCGTCTTCGCTCGCCCTAGTGACCTGGCAGAGGAGACAAAGGCTGTTGTAGCTGTTAAGATCGGTAATACTAAGGTAGTAAAGGAAAGTGATGCGTTCTTGACCGGTACGGTCGAAAGGGCTTTGTTCGAAGGGAGGATAGTGCATCTTGACGTGGCGGTCAAAGGTATCGGAAAGTTCTCTTCGAAACTGCCTGCCAGTAGGAAGGACCAGGTTAACGAAGGGGATGTGATAGGATTGAGCTGGAATCCATCTCATGCATCCGTCTTCAGATATCCGGAGATGGGGCTGGACGCAGAACTGAGGGTGGATTAAATGCCGCGTGTTGAGCTCATAGGCATAGGGAAGAGCTTCGGGCCTGTTGTTGCGTCCTCCAACATAGACCTTGTCGTCGAGGACAAAGAGTACAGTCACGATCCTTGGGCCATCGGGCTGCGGCAAGACTACACTGATACGCATGGTAGCGGGTGTGATAGAGCCTACAACGGGGAAAGTTCTGATCAATGGTAAGGACATGAGCGATGTTCTAGTGGAAGACAGGGACATAGGGTATGTGTTCCAGAATATTGCACTGTTCCCGCACATGAATGCGCTTGACAACGTATCATATGGACCAAGGGTTAAAGGGCTGACCTCGAAAGAGATCGAGGAAATACCAAAGATCCTACCTTACGATGGTCAAGCTGCTTGATAGGATGAAAATGTTCCCATCGGAACTATCAGGAGGGGAGCAACAGAAGGTATCATTGGCAAGAGCATTGGCGTCTGGTTCAAAACTGCTATTGTTGGATGAACCGCTCTCTGCACTTGATGCGAGGGTCAAAATGGACCTTAGGTACGAGCTACGCAGGCTTGCGAAGGAACTTGGTCTCACTGTTATACATGTCACTCATGACCAGGAAGAAGCGATGACCGTGTCTGATCGCATAGTGCTCATGCGGGACGGAAGGATAGTCGAAGCTAATACTCCCGAGCTGATGTATACGAGGCCGCGTGAGCTTTTCACTGCTAACTTCATCGGTGAGACCAACCTACTGGAAGGCATAGTAAAGGAGGTCACTGAGGAGGTCGCGATGGTGGAACTAAGGGACGGCACCATCGTAGAGGCGCAACCGGCACCGTTCAGGAGCGGCGATCCCGTAGTGTTGTCCATACTGTCCTGAAAGGATACATCCAGCCAAAGAAGGCCTCCATGCGGTCATTGATGCAGTGACGTTCATGGGAACGTATATCCGGATATTGACCGAAGCAGATAGCGAAGACAAGATCGAATTCGACATTTCGACGCATGAAGATAGGGATTATAACGTGGGAAATGATGTTAGTCTGGTATGGAGCAGACGATCTGGTATGCTCTATCCTAGACCAAGAGAAAGGATCTTAGAGGCGATTAAGCTTGAGTGAGCAACGGAAGTCATTACTGGAATGGTTTGGGATGCGACGCGAATCCGTGGTCATAAGAGGATTGAGCGAACATGCTCGTGCTGTGGGGGACACCGCATCTGAATTGAACAGGGCCGTCGCATCGCTCTGCGCCGGTGATAAGACAAAAGCAGTTGAGGCCCTCGGTCGAATGGTGCTCAGTGAAAAAGAAGCAGACATGATCGAGGAAACGATGAGCGAAGAGCTGAGCAAAGGTGACCTGGAACCTAAGGAAAGAGAAGACCTTCTCCGTATGGTGCGCAGGATGGATTACATAGCTGACTGGGCGAAGGAAGCGGGTATGAACCTTCAGTTGATCCTCGAAGCTGATGTAAAGGTGCCGTCCAAGCTTTGGGCTATGTACCAGGATATGACCAGGACCCTTGAACAGGCTACAAAAGAGGTAAGGAGCTCCATCGAGAGCGTAGGGGTCAACGAGCAGCGCGCTAACGAGCATGCAAGGGAAGTGAAGCGGCTAGAGCATGTTCTCGATGAGTTCTACTTCTCGATAAAGAAAGAAATCTACTTCTCTGATATAGAGCCTCGTGCAGTATATCTTCTAAGGGATATGCTCCATGGAATAGAGAACTCTGCGGACAGCTGCGAGGACGTTGCTGATGTAGTGCATATCCTGCTTGTGGCTGGAGCTCATAAAGTAAGGTGATGGCCGTGGTGGCAAGATTATTCGGTACAAATGGTGTGCGTGGGGTCGTCAACAAAGACCTGGATATACAACTAGCACTGGATCTTGGAAGGTCTATCGGGACGTTCATGGGCAAGAAGGTTGCCATAGGCAATGATCCCAGGACATCCGCAGCAATGATAAAGAGCGCGGTCTCCGCTGGTCTGATGGCGGCGGGTTCTGATGTTCTTGATGTAGGTCTGGTGCCGACCCCTGTAGTACAATATTATGTAAAGACGAATAAGCTGTCGGGCGGGGTCATTATAACTGCATCCCATAATCCCCCTGAGTTCAATGGTATCAAATGTATAGACTCTGACGGGACTGAGATGCCGAGATCCAAAGAAGGAGGAAATGAACGTCTTTACTTTGAGAAGAGCTACTCTGTAACGGATTGGAAGGGAGCAGGGAATATGCACCAAGCCACTGGTGTGATATCATCCTACCTGAACAATGTAATATCCCTAGTGGATGCTGATGCGATCAGAAATGCAGGTCTCACGGTCGTCCTGGATTGTGCCAACGGCGCAGGGTCAGTGTCAACACCGCTTTTGCTTGATTCACTTAACGTTAGAGCGATCACGCTGAATTGCAACCCACAGGGAACTTTCCCTGGGCACCCTAGTGAACCGATCGAGGAACATCTGAAGGATCTTATCAACATGGTCAAGGTCACAGGCGCTGACATGGGGATAGCTCATGACGGCGATGCTGATCGTACAATATTCGTGGATGACAAAGGGCGCTATATGTATGGGGACAAATCACTTGGGATAGTCGCTGGACATATGGTGAAAGGAACTAACGACATAGTCGTCACGCCTGTGTCCTCATCACAATGCGTAGAAGATATGGTCAAAGCCGCAGGCGGTCAGCTAGTATATACAAAGGTGGGCGCGCCAGTGGTCGCAAGGGCCATGATGGAGATGAATGCGGTCTTTGGCGGGGAGGAGAATGGCGGACTGATATTTCCAAAGCATCAGTACTGCAGGGACGGAGCGATGACGGTCGCCAAGATGCTTGAGATAGTCTCAAAGGAAGGGCCTCTTTCCAAGTTGGTCGACAATATACCGTTCTATTGTCAGGATAAGAGGAAGATCGTATGCCCTGACGAACAGAAGGAGCGCGTCCTTTCATTGCTAGTAGAGCATTATAGCTCTGAGACTGTAGATACTATAGATGGTGTGAAGATAAGGTACAATGATGGATGGACACTGGTAAGGCCTTCCGGGACAGAACCGCTGTTCAGGATATTTTCTGAAGGAAGGTCTATAGATCAAGCCAAGTCCAGGTCTGAGAAGTGCGAGGCTGTACTTAGCGACCTTATCTCCGAGACCAAGAAGAACTGAAGGAATGCCCCTTCTCCTTACCATTACTGGTGTTCTGATACTTCGAGACAACAGCTATTGTTTCTTGTATCAGCCTTGCACCTAGGGCAGAGGTGCAGCCTTTATCGTAAGGAGGAGATATCTCAGTTATATCGAAACCTATCATCCTGGAACCTAGCGAATTTATACACTTCTTAACATCGAATGAGGATAGACCGAACGGTTCGCATGATGATGTCCCGGGTGCGAACGCCGGATCTATGCCATCTATGTCGATGGATAGGTAGATCTTCTCTTTCTTGATGATGTTCAGTGCCCTTTTGAAGGATTTATCTAGGCCATCCTCAGCGATACTATACGCATCGATATACTCGGGCATGTTGCCAGCGGTCTTCTCTTCTTTGGAGAACGATCTTACACCGAAAACGAGAACGTTCTCCCTGCCGACCTGGTCGACCGCACGTTTTGTGACACACGCTCGGCTATATTTCTGCCCAAGATATGTATCCCTATAATTGAGACGAGCATCGATCGAAATGACCCCGATATCCTTGTCCTTGAACGATTCGATCACGGGCGCAGATATAGTGTGCTCCCCTCCTAGGAAAATAGGGAACTTTCCGGCTGAGACTATCTTCTTAGCTATGGTCCTGGTAGCTTCGACCATCTCCTGAGCGGACTCGAACTCCGGAAGATTACCCATATCATGGATAGGACAGGTTTTTATGTCCAGGTCATGCTCGAAGATATAGCTCTCGAAATTATATGACGCTTCTCTGATAGCGTTAGGAGCAGAGCGCGACCCCGGCCTGAAAGTCGTCGTCCTATCGAAGGGTACGCCGACAATGATGAACTTGGCATCTTCAAAGGAAGTGTCTGCGCCAAGGAATGATATTGTGGGCAATAGCATCTCTATACCTTTGTGATCTTCCGCTTGCCCATTGCCACCATGTACATGACCTCTTCCCCTGGGTTCAGTTGTCCCTTGTACTCCTGAGGGATCGGCAATGAAAAGTTCTCGAATGTCTCAAGGTCCATCATTTGGACCTCATCCCCAGCGATCGCAAGGATTCTGTCCCTTTCTCTTATCGATCATAGGTACCTGGACCTTATGTTTTACTGGGTGAACTATCGAGCGTTTTTGACCGTCGAACAGTCCTATCGCATCAATTCTGGATTTTGCTTCGCCATGCTTCCCTGGCTTGGATGTGCTAATGGAAACGATCTTACAGGGCTCCTCGTCGACAAGAACATATCGTCCTTCCTTGAGTTCCCTAACTTCAGCTTGAGTCCACATAAATATCAATTGACGGAATTAACCGCTTCCTTAAATAGTTTGCTCAGTTCTTTCCAAATGATGATCCTTCCGATGGCATAGCCAGCTGGAATGCTGTTCATTCGCTTCTTTGAGTATCCTCAGGGCCTGAATGGCGCCTGATCGGCATGTCCAAACGCGCTCTTCGGGTACCATGCTTGCAACTGTAAAGGAAAAGATTGGATAGCGATGGCTATCGTTACCTTCGCTGCTGCGGCCATCTAGGCCGTGGGCCCGTTTGTCCATGGTGATCATTTCGGTTCCTGCCCTGGTCACGCCATTGCTCCCCCTTTGGAGGAAGACGTCGCTGTTCTTTCTTTGGAGGGTCTGGATACTTCCTCTGCACCTCTTCGACCCTCTTCGCTATCTGGGCATTGAGCTGGTCGCCGATGAACTCACCCTTCCAATAATCGACCTTCGAGGCGATAGATATCTTGGCTGCCATCGACCTAGAGATATTTCCGCGCTGCCAGTATGGTGCACGATGGACTGTTGGATGCTGGAAGATCACGCCATGCTTTGGAGGCCTCTTTCCTGCTTTCAGGTGCATGAACATCGCTTTTTCAGCGCCGAGAAGTTGTACCGTTCCAGCAGGCAACTGGGATAGTCGCTTCAAGCCGCCAGCCAAGGATATCAGCCTTGCACCTAAGCTTGGACCGACTATTGCCGTGATGTTAGGCGCTGTCTCGGTCATCCTGCCATCTACGTACTTTTCCAGCCGCTCCTTCTCAGCATATAGCTCGGTCAAAGTGGCCGCAAAGCCTTTCACGATCTCAAGGTCTTTATCTTCCAGCTCTGAACCTACCGATTCAATCTGCAGGTCCAATGAGCTCAAGATCTTCCTCCCTTGAACCCTTCTCCGAGAATCAACTCGGCATAACGCTGTTCCTTGGCGTAGTCGGCCAGCTCTGGGAAATGCAGACCATACCATTCATGAAGGCGTTCACTGACCAGGTTGATGTTCTCAAGGACATCGTCCATCGCCCTTACAGCCTGTACGATGAACTTGTCAGGAGGAAGAGGCTCCCTTGTTCTGATCTTACCAAGTTCTATCATTACCTTCTGCATGAGCTGAGCCGAGAAACCATAGTCCTCTGGGTGAATGAACGCAGAATCGAAGACCTCAGGTTTACCTAGTTTTGATAGGCGTGGGTCAGCGACATGCATATGCTTCTGGGACAAAGCCTCCTCCTCTGGAAGTACCTCCCCACAGTTGGACGGACGCTAGCTTTTGAGCTATTGCCTTAGGGTCCTTCTCGAAGCTGGAATGCTTGATGACCTTATCCTTTTCGCATAAGAAGACACCGAACCATTTCGTTACCAGTATCATCATGGCCCTCCCCCTATCCAATGCTGGTCTTTCTACTTTCGCCTCACTTCCCAATTATTCGAACGATCTCATCCGGGGGGAGGTCATATATGGTCTGGAGCTTCTCGCATTCTATCTGGAGCGTAGCGATATATTCCATAGTCTCCAGACGGTCATAGGCCTGCATAAGGTCCTTTCCGACCGCCAGTGCGCCATGCTTCAGCAGGATACCTACGTTCGAGCCTTTCATACCTTTTTCCACCACCTCGGCAAGCTCTTTGGTGCCTGGGGTCGCATATTCTATCATAGGGACTTCCCGACCAAGCATCAATAGGCCCTCTGGTGTAAGTGCGGGACGTAACTTCCGACCAGTAACCGCTAGCATCGTGCAATGAAGGGGATGACAATGAATGACCCCATTGACATCTGGCTTGTTCCTATACATTGCTAGATGAAAAGGGGTTTCCATGGAGGGACGCTTCCCGTTCTCTGGCTTTCCGTCAGGGATGTGGACCTTGATCATCTGCTCAGGGCAAAGCATGCCTTTGCATGTCCCAGTCGGGGTTATGAGCATATATTCATCGTCCAGCCTTGTGGACATATTGCCTCCGTTGCCGAAGGTGAGCCGACGGTCATAGACGAGCTTGCCGACCTTTGCTAGCTCATCCCTGGCCTCAGCCTCTGTCCTCAAAGCTCCCCCTCCTTAGAGAACTGCTCCTTCTTGATCATTCCGATCTCTGATGGACATAGCACACCCACTTCAGTGATGAAACCAGTGACGTACTTTGCTCTTGTCATATCAAAAGATGGATTAAGTGCTGTGCAGTCCTGAGGGGCGATCCTCGTGGGTCCGACCATGGTGACCTCTTCTTCATTCCGGTCCTCTATGACAATGTTGTCCCCGCTCGATATGGAGAAATCAAAGGTCGATATCGGTGCAGCAACATAGAACGGTACGCCAAGCTCATGGGCCATCACCGCTTTGTCGAATGTTCCTATCTTGTTAGCGAAATCGCCGTTGGAAGCTATTCGGTCAGCACCCACGATGACCTTGTTCGTATCCTTCCTCATGAAATGACCAGCTGCCCCATCGACAATTATAGAATGGGGGATCCCTTCATTATAAAGCTCCCATGATGTCAGCTTCATCCCTTGCAACCTAGGCCTTGTCTCGGATACGTATACGGAGATATGCTTTCCTGCTGTCCAGGCTGCTCGTATCGGAGCGAGGGCTGTTCCTATATCAACTGTAGCAAGCGCACCAGCATTGCAGTGCGTCATGAGTATGTCCTCGTCGCGTATCAGCCCCTCGCCGAACTTGCCTATCAGACGGCATCTATCGACCACATCGTCTGCATACCCATCAGCTGCCTCGACCGGGTCGTCACCAAGATCCAGCGACCTCAGCATATGGTCCACAGCGTAGAACAGGTCATGGGCGGTCGGCCTTGTACCTTTAATGATCTTGGCAGCTTCCTCTATATCCGCTCCTTGTCTAGCGGCTAACGCTATGCCATAGGCGGCCGCTGCCCCGATGGAGGGGGCTCCACGGACAGTCATGTTCCTTATGGCCTCGGCGACGCCTTTGTAATCCGAAAAGTCAACGACCTTGAACTCTTGAGGGATCAAGCGCTGGTCTATCATCTTTACTTTATTGTCCTCGAACCAAACAGCCCTTACCTCAATGCTTTTATTTCCAAGAACCACTCTCATGTTCAGACCGGCATGTCATTAATATCGGTCCAATAAAAACATTCCTTTCTTTCTTGTTCTTAATGCATGAAAATGGTTGGTCGCCGCTCATGGCCGGGGCATTAGGCACCCGGATAGAACATCTCGATCCTAAACCCTAGATTAATTATTATAATCTAGCGTTAACGAGCTAGGTAGTTTATAATAGGAACTCAGTGATTAATGTGACGGACTATCATGAAAAAAGGTAGTGCTCTAGATGTCTACTCGACCAGCTCGGGATTGAAACAGATCTCTAATCCTGTTCGGCAAAAGATACTCAGTGAGCTGCAACGCAGAGAGCTGAGCCTCTCAGAGATAGCTCAGCTGACGAACAAAGCGCAATCGACTTTGTCGGTGCATCTAGACAAGATGGTCAAGGAGGGGCTTGTAGCCTCAAGGGACGATCCGACAGATAATAGAAGGAAAATATTCTATTTAATATCCAAGCCAGTTGGAAGCTCCGTGGTCCCAAGAGATGACCTTAACAAAGCTATCGGAGGGATAGTGGAGAAAAGCATGGGGTCACCATCAGCATTCCTGAAGGGAGAGCTGAGGGTGCTTGTCGTTGGGGTCGAAGCGATAGGCCTGAACATGGATCCGGTCCTAAAGGACATAGGTCGACAGATAGGTGTACAGGTCGCAAAGCATATGGTCTCAAGCGAGATAAAAGATCTAGTTGATGAGGTCAAGAACTTTTTTGAGCAGCATGATCTAGGAACGATAAGCGTCTATTCGTTGATGCCCCTTACTCTGATAATCAATGACGAATGTGATTGTTCAGATATACCCGATATAGGCAGGACGCTCTGTACACTGAACGAGGGTATAGTCGAGGCCATATTCGAGCAGAAGACCGGTATGCCATTGAGGGTCACTCAGACCGAGTGCTTTGGCACGAACTACAACTACTGTAAGTTCGTCCTGGAACCGGCCATGTACGACTGATCAATATGGAAGGCTTACAGTCCTTTTCTGCTCGTTAAGCTTACATAACGGGTCCGTACCGTATGCTCCAGCTCCGAAGTAGAAAGCATTCGCACGGCATCCCCAGCATGCATCTAGATCGCATGAGCCGCATCTAAGGCCATCATTATTTTGTCGGAACTCTGTGAAGAAAAGGGATGATGAATTTCTTGATACTATATCCTCAAGAGATTGCTCCCTTACCGAGCCAAGGTATCGCCTGAACGCATAGCATGATGAGACTTTTCCATTCATCGAGATGAATATGGTCGTCCCACAATATTGCTTTGGGAAATCTTGGCATCCCATGCTCTTGCCGTTGAAGAATAGATCATCCCTGACTTTATACACAGCGCTTACCTCTTCTATTCGAGGAGAAAATCTGGAAAGCTGCCCAGTCTCATCGACCGGTTTTACTGACATAAGGCATGTATGGATACCATATTCCTTGAGCATGGTGACCATAGTGTCCTCAACATCCTTTGGCGTATGCAGATTAGTGAGCATAATGAGGTTAGCTATTTCTGACGGGGATTTCCCTTCATCGATAAGAAGTTCAAGGCCTTTGAGGGTGTCATGGATCGTCCGAGGATTATAAGAATCACGCAAGCTTGTCAATATCTCGGAATCAAGCGAATCAAGATGCACTACAACATATCCACCGTCGGTCAGCTCGATGACCCGCTTCGCATTCACGATGTCGTTCAATCTGGGGCCGGATGTCCAAAGATTGTTGGTCATCCCATAATATCGGGCAGTCTGCATAAGCTCGATCCAGTCCGACCTTTCCATGGGGTCCCCGCCCATCCAATCTATTTGCCTTATTCCTAGGCCAGATGCCGCTCGTAGTATGCTCTTGATCTCCCTTGTAGAGAGCGGTTCCTTTTTCTCGCATACCTTCGCGTAACAATATGAGCAATCCGCCGAGCATTCCCCACTAGATTCCAACTGCAATCGGAAAGGCATCATCTTATTGAAACGATCTTGTTGCTCCCTTCCCTGCTCAGAATTACATAGGAACATAGTTTCTAACGCAGAGTCCTTCTTTCGCAATCTTTCCACCACCCAGGCCTATCGGATGTATTCGAACAAGTTAATAATCTTTGTTAAAAAACATAGCAGGAGCGGCGATGATCCGCTAGAGTATCTAGAAGGACTGGTCAATGAAAAAGAGGCTCTGCTGCCGGAATAAGAGGCTCGTCGTTATGCCATAGATACTTGGATATATCTTTTAGGTACGCTCGCTCAAGATCGATGATCTTGTATAATCTGAGGAAGCTCCATGATCTAGGAAATGGTCGAGCGGGTGGGGGGGAAAGAATGGAGAATATCATTTTACTTTCGATCGACCCACCGCGCCGTTCAACGATCTGTGAATGGTTTGGATAAGGGAAGGAGCCATGCCCAGAAGACTGGGTGGCTTATTCGTCGAAAAGGTCCGTGCTCAGGTAGCGTTCTCCTGTATCTGGGAGCAGGACTACGACCTTCTTTCCTTTCCCTAGTTCTTTTGCGATCTTCAAATCCAGCCCATAGTGCTGCCCCGGATGATATACCAGCAAGTATGCCCTCTCCCTTTGCCAATAGGCGAGCAGTATTGACGGCATCCTCGTCCTTTACCTGGACTATCCTATCCACCATTTTAAGGTCAAGGACCGCGGGTATGAAGCCAGCCCCTATGCCCTGTATCCTATGAGGTCCTGGCTTACCTCCTGATAGTACAGGCGACCTGGCCGGCTCAACCGCGACCAAAAGCGTCTTCAGTCCATGCTCCCTCAGGACCTGCCCCACGCCTGTTATCGTCCCACCCGTACCAACACCGGCGATGAACGCATCGGGTTCTGGAATGTCGTTCAATATCTCAATAGCAGTAGTCTCACGGTGTATCTTTGGGTTAGCTGGATTATCGAACTGCAGCGGCATGTATCTTTTGGGATCGGACGCTACGACCTCTTTGGCCTTGCTCACAGCCCCCTTCATGCCCTCAGGACCTGGTGTAAGGATTATTTCAGCTCCGAACGCCTTCAGCAGTTTGCGGCGCTCGATCGTCATGGTCTCTGGCATTGTCAATATTATATGATATCCCTTCGCCGCTGCCACCCATGCTAATCCGATACCAGTATTACCTGAAGTTGGTTCCACGATGATCATATCATGCGTCAGGACCCCACGATTCTCAGCATCCTCTATCATCGCAACTGCGATACGGTCCTTCACAGAGCTCAAAGGATTAAACGATTCGATCTTCACATAGATCGAAGCTGAGTCCCGCGGAACAATATGGTTCAACCTGACGAGGGGGGTCTTCCCTATTGTTTGGGTTATTGAGTCATATACCATGATTATCAATCATATTAGGGTAGAAAGGGATAATAATTTTAGCGATTGTTAATAGTCCATTCGGAATATAGCCTTCCGCTAGGTCAGTGAACTCCCCCACTAGTATCGGACAGTATCCTGGCCCATCTAACAAGCTTGTATCGCATCCTTGGATGTGAAGGTAGAGGCGGCTTCATCGACCAGCTTGATCCTCGGTCGTTATGATACTACGTTCTGCCGCCATCTAGAAAATGTTCAGGTATCGGACGGCATGGCTTCGGTCATCATGGTGGCTATATTTAGGAGGGTTGACCATGTTGCAGAGCTCACGAATAGCATGTCAAGATCACTATGCTTTTGCCTCTCCGAAAGCCCCCTCTTGTTTTTCTATCTCATGCAACCGGCTCTCCGCTTCCTCAACTAATAAGTGAAAGTGATCAGGAAAGGAATATTGTCCATGCCATATTAAGAATACAATATGGCCTACATGCTTTTGTTTGCTGGCTCCTGCTGAGTTATGCAATGGATACCGCCGTATCCATAGACGAGATCGACAGCATGTATCGGGACCACATCCCTACCTGGAAAGCACTCCTCGAGCATACCCATCGCTTTCCTGTCGTTGTCATCCCCAAAAGCTGGCATAAGAACGACCTTGTTCCCGATATAAAAATTGGCATAGCTCGCTGGCAATTGCCTCTCCTCCTCCAATATGTCGATCGGCTTAGGCATGGGGAGCTTTATGATCTCTAAGGGGGCTCCCTCTTTTGTCCTATACCTGGTAAGGATATCAAGATTCTTCTGCAGCACCTTTTGGTCATTGCCGCTATTGCTCCTGGACCATGCGCAGACTACTTTGCTCTCCCCTACGAAGCGCGCGAAATCATCAACATGGCCGTCGGTATCGTCCCCTTCTATTCCAGAACTAAGCCAGATCACATCAGATGCAGAGATATAGTTTGAAAGGTAGCCTTCGATATCTTTCCTTGAGAGCGTGGGGTTCCGGTTCTTGTTCAGAAGGCATTGCTCTGTTGTCAGCACTGTTCCCACGCCATTGACATCTATCGAACCACCTTCGAGTATTATTCCAGGTCGGAAAAAACGCACTCCTGACGCCTTGACGACATCATCGCCTGTGATATCGTCATACAAGATATCGTCATACTTCCCTCCCCACGCATTGAACCTCCACCTGACAGCGGCTTTCTGGCCAGAAAGCCGGTTCAGAAGGAAAGTAGGGCCATAGTCCCGTATCCATACATCGGCTGATCTTATTCGTTGGAAGATCACCTTGGACATGATGGCGCCGGCCTTCTCAATCATCTTTGATGCCCTAGCCTCTGTCGCCTCATCGTTGACAAGGACCTTTACCGTCTCCCCGGTTGTCAATGCAGAGGTCATTTGACAATATATCTCCTCGACGCTCTCTATGATCTCCTTAGGAAAAGTCAGAGGGTTCTTTGGCCATGATATCCATGTAGCGTCATGTCTTTCCCACTCAGGTGGCATATAATAATTCAGTGATAACGGGGTCTGCTGCTCCAATATATCATCCTCATATACTTTTATCGCTAAGCTTAGAATAGCATTCTGGACGGCGATTATGAAAGAACTTCCAGCCTTCCTTTATATCCTTACCGTGCTCAAGATCGACCGTTGCGACCACTACTTCTTCCTTGTCAGAACCTCGAGCTAGCGTCCTCCCGAACGCGTCTATGACGCAGCTGCCACCCCAAAAATTCATCTTGTCCTCTCGTCCAACGCGATTGCAAGCGGCAACGACCAATCCATTGGCTATGGCATGGCCTCTCATGACATTTTCCCATGCCTCATGCCAGTCCCCTTCAGCTTGATCGATACCGTCCGGTATCCCTATGGCCGTTGGATAGAATAACATGTCCGCGCCCATTAAGGCATTGATCCGGGCAGCCTCTGGGAACCACTGGTCATAGCATATCATCACACCGATGCGGCCCCTTGATGTCCCATATACCTGGAACCCAGTGTCTCCGCTATCAAAATAGGATTTTTCAAAAAAGTACTCATCATGCGGAATATGTGTCTTTCGATAAGTGCCTATCATGCTGCCTCTCTCGTCGAACACAGGAGAGGTGTTGAACATACCGTTCGCTGCCTTTTCATATATGGAGCCGCCTATCAAAATAACATTGTTGTCCTCAGCAGCTATCGATAGAAGCTTAGTGATCTTACCAGGTACTATTTCATGAGGCGACATTTCCCTATTTTCCAGGGCAATGTCATACTGTGCGAAATATCGCGTAGAGAAAAGCTCTGGAAGGCAAACTATCTGCGCTCCCTTCCTCGCTGCGGCGTGTATCATCTCGACCGCTTTGAGCAGGTTGTCAGCTACACTAGGGGTCATGCTCATCTGGACTAGTCCGATCTTGACCTCTTTTTTTTCCATCTATGCAGCCCTCCCTCCGTTCATTGCAAGCATGCATATAAATGATGCTCATGGGACGTTCAAGATATCAACAATGATCACCAAGACATTGCTTTTTTCATACTCAATGCTGATCAAGCTAGTATGATGCCGCCTTCGCAACAAGAAGAGAAAAGACGTGCGATGGTTGATGCGATACCAAGAGCATTCAAGGATGTAATGTCAGCGGCCAAGCTAAAAGACCGCTACAGAATGGAGCTCGTCACCTCGCAACGGCGCCCGGATGGATGGGTAAAGCCAACAGCACGACAGATCTTTGAGATCAAGTGCCAGGCTACAGGGAAAAAGGTCGCTGTCATTCAGCCGGACGGGACGACAGAGTGTATGGATAAATCATTCGAGTCTTACCTCGATAGCATATCCATTAGGGCTAAGGCGGAAGGACAGAAGGTCTATGATGCATTCTTCAAAGTATCTAGAGTCTAGAAAGAAATGAGACTACGAAGAAAGCCGCTCAGCTAATGTGAGTAGGTATCAAAGGCTGCTGAGATCCGTAAATGGCGGCCATACTGCAGCCGCATTGTAACAAAGCCGTCAAATATGCACCCAGCATTGTGGCGGTCATGGTCCGGGACCCCATATTGGAAATGCGGAAGGTGACGGTAACAAGGGGCGATACATCGGTCCTCCATGACATCGACCTCACGATCGATGAGGGGGAGAAGCTAGCGGTGATCGGTCCGAACGGTTCTGGTAAATCATCGTTGATCAGAACGATGATGGGAGAATATCTTTGCGATACTTCTATCGAGGGCTCATGGGTCAAACTATTCGGAAAGGACCTTTGGGATGTCTTCGAGATCCGCAAAGCCTTCGGCCTTGTTTCCAGCGACCTGCAGATGAACATGACAAGGGACATGGACGTTACCGATGCCGTGTTATCTGGGTTCTTCGGCTCCATAGGAACTAACCGCTCGCAGCATATCATCAAAGGAATGGTGGAAAAAGCTATACAAGTGCTGGATATCCTCGGCTCAGAGCATCTTGCTGACAGGAAGGTATGCACTCTGTCGACAGGCGAAGCCCGCCGCGTATTGATAGCCAGGGCATTGGTGAATGAGCCAAAGGCGTTGGTGCTTGATGAGCCTATGAACGCTTTGGACCTCACTGGGAAAAGTCTTGTCATGAGCTCCATGAGGAAAATAGCGGCGACCGGAAGTGCTGTGGTCCTCATCACGCATGATCCAATTGACATAATGCCTGAGATAGACCGCATAGTGATGATAAAGGATGGGACCATATTCGATGAGGGCGGGCGTGAGCTCCTCAATGAAAGATTGTTATCTGAGCTGTATGACATGTTCAGGTTCATCTTAAAAAGGTTGATGGAAGGTTCTGCGCGTGGTCGTAAAAAAGAGCAGCCTTATTCCCCGGACCTTGCTAACTAATTGACCGAGGAACCATGCTCTAGCTTAGGGATTATATTTGGCCAATAATTATAAGAGCGAGGATGCTAATAATGTCCTTCGCCAGTCCATGTTCGTGAGATGCGATCGTGAACGCACGATCAGGATCACATGCTTGCGAACAATGTTCCTCTGCATTTTACCCCCTGGGTCTATGCAAGACACTTGGATGAAGCAAGAAGCCTTGCCCGCAGGAGCAGGGCAGCTCACTGAGCAAATAATAATTACTTTCGATAAGAGGGGCATCAGTAGATGACCACTACAAAAAAGGAAAGATGCAGGATACCCCAATATAATATTGAGGGTAAGGCGATGGAGGCATTCTTAGGCCCGCTTGAATCAAAAGTACTGGAGATAATATGGGCCTATGATAAGCTCCCTATTACTGTGAGGGAGACTTATGTCATTTTGAACGAGAACTCCCCCATAGCGTACACTACGGTGATGTCCACCATGAACCGCCTGAACGAGAAGGGTTTCTTGAACAGGAAGGTAGAAAAAGGGAAGGGCGGGCTGCTGTACACATACTGGCCCAGCATGGAGAAAGAAGCATTCGAGAGATCCGCTGTTATGGAGGTCGTAAGCTCCCTTGTTAAGAATTTTGGCGATATGGCAGCAACATGTCTGCTTGATGAGATGTCGTCCAGTAAGGAGGATCTTGAGAAGCTGAAGATCGCATTGGATAAAAAAGCTAGAACCTGATGGGGTATTGTTCAGATGGGCCTGTTAGACCAGGTGATGTTGCAGATAATCCAGCCATATTTCTATGATTCAGCGATATTCCTAGCTGTCGCATCATTCTGCTCTCTACTGTTCATGAGGACAGACCTGATCCTAAGCAAAAGGGTGAGGAGCTGGATATGCATAGTCCCTCTGATAATCCCTGTAATAATCATCTCTTTCATGATAGTATCATTATTGACCTCTTTCCTAGGTGGCTCGGGGATCTATGTCGCTTCGACGGTAACGCCCCTTGGTGGACAGAATGCGTTCAACGCCGCATATGTCGGCGGGGGCGGGCTCCTTGGAGCATATAGTTTTGTCACAATAACAGAAATAATGCTATTGATAGGTCTGATCTCAGGGGCAGCGACGTTCCTGGCGATCTATCTGCTAGGGGCACGGATAGCCGTAGAACAGCTTGGCGTTATCGAGCTAAAAGACGACGAGCAACCAGAAGTGCGCATGATCATCGAGAGGGTCGCCAGTCGCTTGGGCATAGAACCTCCACGCCTTGGCCTCGTAGAGGACCTGCGCCCTAACGCATTCACTCTGATAGGACCTAAGAAAGCGATCATAGTATTATCAATAGGACTGCTGGATATGGCCTCCGACGATGAGCTAGAAGCGGTCATAGCACATGAAGTAGCACACATCAAGAACAGGGATGGCCTCTTCCATGCCATGAGCCGTTCATTGATGATAGTATCGTTCTACAACCCCTTCGCGCATCTTTCGATGCATGCAGCCAATAGGGAGCGCGAAGAACTAGCGGACCAGGTAGCGCTTGGCGTAATACCGAGAGCTAGTGCATTATCTGGCCTTTTACAAAAGATCAATGATGGATCTTGGCTCAATTGCCGTTCAAGGATGTCCACAAGAATAGGATTATATTTCTTCTCTATTTCCTCGTTCAGTGCGGGGACCAAGCTCATGCTTGATCATCCAAGTATCGGGAAAAGGATCAAGAACATAGATAATGCCTCAAAAGGGAGGAAAGTAAGCAGGAGAAGAACGAACATCATGGTCCTGTGCTCAGTCCTTATATTGCTCGGCGGGGTCATGGCATGTGTACTTTCAACGGATCTTAGGAACGATCTGTTCGAAGAGGAGTTGCTATCCGTACATAGCGTGGATATTTCTGTGGAACCGGTAAGTACGTTCGCTTCGTCCGGTCAAGTGAGCACACCATCCGCACCAGCACCTCCTGACAACTCAAATCAGGCTGTAACGGGGCAGTCCAATGATACTGCGATAGATCGGAACAAGGAGAACATACTTTCGTTGGCCCTTCATCATATCACTTGACTCACCATTATAATGTCAAGCATTGAATTTCATTGCCTTTCAAGCAGAGCTACTTGATTCATCCGAGTATCTCGCATTAAGTTCAATGACAAGTGTAGGGGCTACCTGCCAATGAGCTTAATGTTTCATCGCTCGCATGCCAGGAAATATTTACCTTAAAATCAAAGACATCAACGTCTGGCATTGTTTTGATCACCGAACCGACGTGGGGGCGCACGGCGTAAAGAACTCGCCAGACACTTTTTCTTATCTATTTGTTCAACTAGCTTCCCGCTCGCATAAGTTAAAATAATAATTAACGATCACTTACGACACCCAGCAAAAGGGACGACTACATCTTCGTAGGGGATCTATCATGGCTATCAGGACCAAAGGGATGGGATATGAGTGGATAGTTCTTTCTGTAACTACGGTCGGTATCCTGATGGCGACTATCCAGGCATCAGCACTGATGATAGCGTTACCGGGCATGATGGGGTCCTTGCACCTCAGTTTCATCACCGTGATGTGGATCCTTCTGGTCTATATGCTCATCATAGCGGCCATGGTCCCTATGTTCGGTCGATTAGCGGACATGTTCGGGCGGAAGAACCTTTATGTGCTGGGTTTTGCGGTCTTTACTATCGGCTCGCTCCTATGTGGATTTTCTCAGCCACAGTACCAAGGTGCGGACATGATAATATACCGTATCGTCCAGGCAATGGGTGGCGCATTGATGATGGCCAATGGTACGCCATTGGTAGCAGATGCATTCGATTCTAAACATTTGGGACTTGGACTGGGGATAAACGGTATTGCGGCAGGCGCAGGTATCGTACTAGGGCCGGTGATCGGTGGAATACTAGCACCTATCGGATGGCAATGGATATTCCTTTTCAACGTGCCGCTCGGTATTTTTGGTACGATCTGGGCATATGCTCGTCTGCATGAGCCAAACAAACTTCCAAAGGTCCAGAACAGATTTGATTGGGTAGGAAGCATGACATTCATCGCTAGCATGAGCGTGTTCCTGCTAGCCATTTCACTTTATGCCTTCCCTATCATCAACATGAACATCGTCTACCTCATGTTCATCATTGGGATAGCAGGGATAATAACATTCATCTGGATAGAGACGAAGGTCAATAGCCCAATGCTAGACCTGCACATGTTCCGCGATACGGACTTCGCGACCGGGAACCTTACCAACATGCTAAATGGGCTAGCTAGGGGAGCGACGATGTTCCTTTTGATATTCTTCCTTCAAGGCCCATATGCGATGAGCCCGCTGCAAGCAGGCCTAAGCCTGATCCCATTCGGACTGGCGTTCATAATAATCGGTCCTCTATCAGGAAATTGGGCAGACAGATATGGATGCCGATCCTCACCATCCTGGGCCTGGTGATGACAGCATTAGCGATGCTTGGATTTGCATTCATAGATCAGAACACGCCATTCTGGTATCTTGCCTTACTAATGATCGTGATGGGCGTAGGCGGAGGATTGTTCGCCTCTCCGAATATCAAATCCATAATGAGCACCGTACCTCCAGAGCGTCGCGGCATAGCTGCAGGCACTAGAACTATGCTCATGAACACAGGCACTATGCTAAGCTTGGCGATAGCTATGCCGCTCGTTCTCTCAGGCCTGTCTACGCAGGATATGCTTGATCTATTTCTTTATGGCGGGGGAATAAGCACACGGGCGCTGACGATATTTGATAATGGACTGCACCTAGCGTTCCTGGTGTTCTTTGTCACTGCCATTGCCGCGATATTGATAGCACTGATCAAGAAAAAGGAGAAAATGCCAGAGTCTTCCGAAGTGACAATAAAAGGACGTCGCGAGTCTGTTTGATCCACACTTTTATCTTCCCTATGCGGATAAGATGGTCCATCCTGAACTAGCTGTACTTGATGGATGAATATGCACATAGTGAATGATCTATATATTACAAAATATGAATCATTGCTATGAATCTCATATAATATTTAGGTCCGCCCCTCTCAGACCAGGTTTTTCATTCGTGGTCTCGCTGACGTCCTTTACCGCTGCAGGATGATATATTGATCCTCCTTTGCCGACCTGTCGACCGACCGAACACCATATCTATCTGATGTGACAGTCAAGACCACAATGACGCCATTCAAGAGGATACTCATCCCTACCGATGGAAGCGAGAACGCTAAGGTAGCTGCCTCTAAAGGTCTAGAGCTGGCAAAATCAATAAACGCGGAAGTAACTGCCATGAGCGTAGTTGATATGGGTACTATGGCCTATGCATCTCAGGGCTTCAACAGTATGGCGCCTGTTTATTCATTTCTAGAGGAGTCAGCGAAAAGTGCTGTAGACCTGGTCCGCGCAGAAGGCGAGGAACGGGGCATCGATGTCAAGACGATCGTCGGCAAAGGTGTACCTGCCAACGCAATCATCGAGGAGTCAAAGGACTACGATCTTATCGTAATGGGGACAATGGGGCGTACTGGGCTACCTCATCTACTTCTAGGGAGCGTTGCAGAGAAGGTTGTCAGGCTAGCACATTGCCCGGTCCTAGTGATAAGGATTAATGCAGATCTGTTTGATGAATGAGATGGCATTCATCAAAGGATACCATCACATCATGAACGGATCTAAATTTCGTAGAATTGCCAGAACGTATAGATGTGAACTGACCAGCATGTCCTGATAAGATCGGGACGAGGCTGTCAAGGTCTACGAGAATTTTGATAGCCTCGCTCGAACAGATGCTGATGTTGTTAAGGTCAGACCCTTTCAGAACGGACCCGCTAAAGCTGCTTTCCGTTCTATGTTGGTCCTAGACCTCGGCGTCGATCTATTCTCTTTATCGACATTCTCATCAAGGCTGGCCTGAGGACACAGTATGTGGGACAAGCCCTGTATCGCTGATCGCAAGTTCCTTGGTCTTCCGGATTCCTTCTTTGATCATTTCCAACGTCCCCTTCCGGCATTCATGCTTTACCTGCATCTCCTGTGCGAACTTTTCTGACAGCTGTTCGAAACCTTCAGAGCCTGGAACGCCAGTATCTACGTACATACCTCTGGAATAGTTCACGAACATCATCTTAAAGAAGACATCTGGATCATATCCTTCATCCTGCAGGCAATCTAAATGAAGGTACTTTACCACCCCTTCCTTTCCAAGTTCTGCCCACCCTGGGGATGCGAACCAGGTCCCAGCGCACTTCCTCTTTTCTTCTGCATATCCTTCTGGTGTAAGCAAGGCCGCTATGCAGTCATCAACAGGCAGGGATATTGTAGGCACTTTGGTCCTACTAGTTATGTCCCCAAGCGAACTGCATGCCCCATAGCAAAGGAAAACAGCATCCACTTTGCCTTTCAATGAATCAAGCTTCTGGATAACGGTGGTCCTGAGATCTTCCGGATAGATATGCAGGCCGAACTCGAGATACTCTTTGAACACAATATCGGGATCGCCTTCGGTCAACATTTCCAGCTCATGCTTGAATATCTCACAGGCAACTATCCCTACTTTAACGGACGACATTGTCGGACCTCCATTGTGTTCTACCTTGGTGCTGAGTGTTCATTCATATTCTCTTATTCTTGTCGGTAGAACGCTCAAGTCATAGGCTTCATTCCCCCTTTTTAGTGAGAGAGAAGCCCCTTGCTTTTGCAGGATGAGAGAACGAACATACTAACTGTCAAGGAAGTATAGTACTTTCGGTCTCAAACTAAGATTACTAACTTACGGAACGCAAGAACATTGTTCGTGTACCATATTGTGATATCCCATAAAGAGGGAGAGGATATCGTGGGATCAGAGGTTCACATGCATATCGACCACTGATCCCTTTTCCGCTCTAGCACTATATCTGATCCTCTTCTTTCTCCACTTTGCTCATCGGGAATAGAGGGAGAACTGTTCGATCGTATGAATCGTTCAGTATCTCTGCCGCGGCTGCATACATGATCGATGCACCTACGATGATCCCCTCGAACCCAGCGATGGTAATTATGATCGAGGAGCTTATCGCTTCCCCAAGACCAGTGATAAAAAAGAGAAGCGCTAGGGAACCAAAAACGAAGATGATGACCTTATTCGTTCTGAAAGTCCCGAGGAACATTATGAACGCGAAGACTCCCCAGACAAAGAAATAAGCGCCCACTGCCGATGGTTCGGACATCGTTCCAACGCCGATCTCCGGAAGCACGATCAGCCCGACGAGGCTCAACCAGAACATACCAAAAGAGATTAGCGATACCATTCCGAAAGTATTGCCATTCTTCCATTCCATCAATCCAGCGATCACGGCAGCGAGACCACCATAAAAGAAGCCGATCGAAAGGATCATATTGTCCAATGAGAACAACCCTGCATTGTGCAGATTCAAAAGGAGGGTTGTCACCCCTAATGCCATCAGGCCCAAGGGTGCTGGATTAGCGATCATTTGCCCTCTTGATATTTCATCCACCATACATATCCGACCGTCAGGCATGAGCCGATGAGTTAGTTCATACGCTCCAGTTGAAGTGGACGATAAAAAGAGGGTCGCTCACTATTGAACTCTACACTTCATGTCGTCCATTTGGGATATGGTACTAACCAGATCGTGCCAATAAAGTAAAAACATCTTCCTATATTATGGATGGTAATTGCACTTCGTTATCTATCGACTTTTGAGTATTATACTTGAGAACCTTTTTCATCAAGCCGGGTTAAAAGGGAGCATGCTTAGCGACATACCAAGATAATGATGATGATCGAACGAACAGCAATTAGGGATCTTGGGAGCCGCTTAAGGTTAGGGTCAGAACGACCGGAGCCCAAGCTTGTTGAAGGTCGACATGTACAGCCGTCAGCTACGGCCTACAAGCCACCCAGTTGAAGTTATGAGCTCCGCCCTGAGGGATATTTGCTCACCCAACAAAATGATGAGTTAATTTCATCACATCTCTGTATGGGATAACGCCAACGATCCGATCACTATCATCAACGATGGGTATAGCTCGGAAATCATACCTATCGAAAAGTCCTGCCGCCTCCTTGAGCGTGCTATCTGGATGAAGGGAAATGATGTCCGTGATCATAAAGTCCTTTACCAGACCCTCATCCGGTGCTTCTAGGATATCCTTGAAATTCATGACCCCCAGCAGCTTGTCGTTCTCGTCCACCACGTAGAAATATATCACCACGAGCTTGCCCTTTGCCAGATGAGGGTAGTCGTTCTGGACCTCATCAGTGGTCCTGTCACCTGGTATCTTGATGAACCTGGTAGTTGAATAGTTGATGGCTCTCTCTTCCTGCTTCGCCATGATGGAATGAACTTTTGCGGCGAGATCCTTGTTGATGATGGGTACAAGCGTTTCGGCCACATCGTGGGGCAGCGCCCCTATAAGATCAGCCGCTTGCCCCGGGGTCATCTGATCGATCAGCTCAGCTACCTTATACTTATCCAGGGAGGATACCACTGCCCTCTGCACGTTGGGGTCCATCTCTTCCAATGTATCAGATGCATGCTCCGTATCAAGCTGATTGAAGACCATGATCCTTTGATCGTGGTCCAGCTCCTCCAGGATATCAGCGACATCAGCCGGTTGCATATCTGAAAGCTTATCTTTCAGTACCTTGAGCTTTACTTCCCCAGTGAAGGTGCCTAGGTTAGGCGATAGTGACTGGACATAGGTCCATGGGATCATATTCTCATGCATCTGGTCCGATGCTTGCCTAAGATCTGCCGTTCGTCGGAAGCCAAAGCGGCGAAGCCGCCCGTATCGGCTGGAATCAACAGCGGTCACGAACAACTTGTTGTTGACGAGAGCGAGCTGAAGATCGTATACTATCTCGACCTCGGTATCTTCCATATCTAAGATCTTCTTATCTAGAACGTGATCCTTCAGAAGAAGGGCTTTTTCATCTGGTTCTTCCTGGTAATCCTTGATGTTGTCCACATCTATGGACAATTTATCGTCCTCGAAGCTCTTCACTTTAGCCCATGGAATGAGCAGAGCAGGGTTGCCGAACGGCCTCCTTATCACCATATGCGTCACCTCGGGGAACTTGCCGTTCTCCGTGATGATGATGTCGTTGAGCTTTCCGATCTTCTCACCGTTCAGCAACACGTTGTTGCCAAGCACCTCGCTCAAATTGAAGGTCTTTTCTGGTCTTGTCTTAGCCGACTTATTACCATTTTCCATTCCTGCCACCTCACACCGTTGTCAATAGCGTATAAATGAGAAGCGCCACCATTGCTAGCAGATAGATACGAAGGATCAGGAGCGCTATCTTGACCTGCCTCGTCATCTTTATCCTTGGGGTCTTGTACTTATTCGTGATCTCCACGAACGGGCGGAGCCTATCATGGAAGAAACCTCTTACCATACTTCTTATTCGTCCATCTGTCAACTCAGGCACCTCCGAAAAGTGAAGGGATCAGTAGGCTCATCGCGTATAGTGTCGACAGCACGATTATCATACCTACTATGCTAAACCCTAATATGTTCTGCATCCTGTTGTTTTTGTATTTGCCCATGATCTCTTCGTTATTGAGGAGCAGCAGCAGGAAGACGAGCGCAGCGGGCAACAAGGTGACCGCTATCACTTGGACGAACAACGTTATCGTCACCTGCGTAGCCTGCGAAGATATCAGGACCATACCTCCTGCGCTGAGCAGCATGACAAAATAGAATACGTAAAACCATGGTGCCTCGCGTATCTTATGATTGAGCGAGTGCGCCCAACCGAACACCTCGCCTATCGCCCACGAACTTGCCAGCGATATGCATATTGCTCCGAGAAGACCCGCATCGAACAGTCCTATGGCCAGGAACGTGCCGACCCAATAATTCTGCCCCTGGATGGCGATAGCAGCCTGAGCGGCGCTGTTTATCGGCTGCCCGAAGAGCAATGTGCCAGTAACGACTATCACGAAGACTGCGACTACGACCGTAAGCACGGCACCGAGGGCAGTGTCCATCTTGCCGAACGGTATGTCCTTCTCTTTCATTCCCTTGTCAACGACAGAGGACTGTTGGAAGAACAGCATCCAAGGTGCTATCGTCGTGCCGATGTTGGCCATGAGCAGGAAGAACAGTCCACCACTAAGCCCGCCAGGCAGGTTAGGTACGATACCTCCGATCACCTTCGAGACGTCTGGATGTATAAGCAACGCAGCAGGGATGTATATAAGATTGAGAACGCAGAAGACGAGCACTATCTTCTCCCAGGTCCAGTATTTTCCTTGCAACACTATGAAAAACATGAGCACCGACACCATCGCCACCGTCAATATCGGTGGGATGCCGAATATGCTAAGCGCTGCTGTCATGCCGATGAACTCGGTGATGAGAGTAAGCCAATCGGTGAGCACCAGGTCACTTACAGAGAACCATCCCCAGAACGAACCAAAAGCATCGAAGATAGCTTCCGCGTGACCTCTCTTAGTGACAGCACCTAATCGCACTGTCATTTCTTGTACGATATATGCTACAGGGCCGAGTAGAATGAGGAACCAGATGAGGTTATAGCCATATTGGGCGCCAGTGACCGAATAAGTAGTGATACCGCCAGCGTCGTTGTCTGCGACCATCACGATGATCCCAGGACCAGCCAGAAGTAAGTATATCTGGATAGTTTTAAAGAACTTCCTATAACGATAGTAGAAGCGAGCCCCATAGGACATCGTGGACCCTGAAGTTCCTGGTGATCTTTGTTTTTCCTCGATCTCACGTTTTCTTCTGCCCCACATTATTACGTGCCCCCTTAGAGAACAGAACACTTATTAGTGGAGGAACAAGGGAGTGGGGGAGGATCGGCCCTTGGCAGTCGATGATCGAACACGCTCCTCGTTCAGTTTTGGCACTGTAGAAACGTAGAGCGATCGGTTGACCCATCGCTCAGCTGCTTCGGACAAGGCCTTAATCCAGCAATGCCTTCTTTACCCATTGGTATCTTTCGATATTTCTGGGCAGCAGCCTATGTTTGTACAGTAACCTCGCCCAACAAGGTGTTCTGGTTTCTGGCTTCATCCGCCAAGATGAAGCGGGTGGGCATTAGAGATTAGATATTTAAGGTTAGTCTTATTTTTTTTCCGGGCTGACTAGAAGATAGGACATGTTCATCAAAAGCGATAGATATCCTGTTAGAAAAGAGTGGTCAATGTCACAGATCATGTGATGAAACAGAGCAGCCCTCAAAGTTATTCATAAAAGCATTTTTACACACATATTGCAGGCCTCGATCAATGATCAGTATATATGTGCGAAGCGTAAATAGTCTGAGTAGGTCTTGTCATCAGCTTGTCCGTCGCCACTGTAACGCTTCCACTATCGACGGCAGGATCATCACAGCGATGACAAGACTCAAGATCTCTATTTTCCTTGATCCATATTCTGTGTCGACCGCATCTAATGCATACGAAATTGATCTGACCCGATCCTTCCTGTCAAAATTTGTGACCGGTATCAAAGAATAATCTTTGCCGGCCGGTCAGAAGATATCTGATACATCGCAAGGCTCGACACTATGCTTACTTATTCCACACGAGGGGGCCCGATATAAGATATTATATGCTCTTAACGATAATGAATGGTAGGATCATATTGATCCCCGCGATAGTTCTCTTATCACTAACGATGCCTGCATAACGGGCCATTTAGATCTAAGAAACGATGAGTGTCCATCCAAATAATGATAATATTAATAATAAAAATACCATACCTGTCTGTGCGCTGGGGCTTATTCGCTACAAAAGCTGTGATCATTGGTATAAGTGTAGTGATCGCGGCCATACTTCTATTGAGCGTTATTCCATTGGCTGCTGGTGGATTGAGCATCCAGCCGAACACCAATGACATCACATGGAGCTATGAGAACCGGACGCTTGATCTCCAGATACCTGTGGACGTGTACGATGGCGGATTTTATGATATAAATGATCTGACCCTGACGTTAGCATTATCGGATAATAGCACCGGTTCCATAATAGCAAGCAACAGCTCGATACCGGTCAATGTGATCCACGGTCAGTGGAACTACCTTTTGCTAAAAGTTTCACTGGATATGAGCAAGGTCAGCAATGATACCCTTAACAAGCTCGTCTTTACAGGGGCCAACCTGACAATGGGTATAGCCATAGGTGCCGAATATGTTGAAAAGATGGTATCGCTTTCCGTAGGTGGTAACTCATCAGTCGTATGGGATCCACTGATCACTAATTTAAATGTTCCAGATCTTAATAAAAATAGCTTAGCGCAGAACGGCTCTGATTACCTCATGAATCTGACTTATGGGTTCGTGGCCTCTGATTATCTTGGCAACACAATAGTTAGTTTCGATGCGACCATACGGAATTCCACAGCCGTGATCGGAAATGGATCTGAAAATATAGTTGTGACCCCGGGAAGCAATTCTGGGAATATTCCTATTACTATAAATGCGACGACTTTTGAGTTCCTGAGCACTCATTCGGATGTTCTTAACATTACATACACTGTAAGTTTTGAGGGCGCATCGTTCTCGAACTCATTCACACAGACATGGGATGGCGATAAGTGATGAGCGATTTTTCACTCAAGTACGCTAATTGGAAAAGCGCTTCTATTATGGCTGCAGTAACCGCAGCCTTGTTCATTGTGGTGCCGCTGATCATAATAAGCTTGTTCACCACAGCGTTAAATTCAATAACGCCAAATGGCACTGACCTATCGCCGCTTATCTCCACGATCAAAAGCCTTTCTCCGATATTTATCGAGGTCGGCGCTGTAATTACTCTGTTAGCGTTCATGATGTGGCTCTACCCGAAAGGATCTCGCTCACGTCTGATGTTCGCAATACCGAGATATGCAGCGGTAGGGGCGCTAGAATGGATGCTACTTCTGAATGGTGGCTTGGAATCAGCTATTTCCAAAATAGGTCCTGATATTCCCCTGTACCAGATCGTCTATTTGCTCTGGATACTAGTGGGATACTCGATCATCGTGGAAATAGCAATATACTTTGATTCTCGCCGCGATTGGATATATCGCAGGGACCAGCCTAAGGATGTAGTCCTTCCTCCGCTCCAGCCAGAGCACCCGGAGGAAGCTAGTAAGCACCGCATATATCATGATTTCAGAGCAAGATATGGGAAGTACAACTTAGGGATCAAGCTATCCCGCAGATCCGTAGAAAGATACATGATAGTGCCTCTGATCGCTTTCATTATTATCGATGGTACACTGAATTATATCTCATCCGCTGGAATAGGCGATCTTCAGACCACGCTAGCTAGTACTAAGCTCTATCTTGTCCTGATAGGTGTCGCCATAGCTTCGGTGGCTTTCTTCAAGGGATTCTATCCAAAAGGGTCCGTCTCCAGGATGACATTTGGTATATTGGTAGCTGCAACTGAAGCGCTATGGTTATGGATCGTAACCTTGCAGGGCCACATAAGCATTAGCATGGTAGTTCAATCGAACCCGATATCGCTGAGCCTGAACTACCAGCCTATTATCTTACTCCTAATGGCCGTAGCTGGGCTCTGGGGGATCTATTCGATAGTTGAGATGTTCTCATATCGTAAGGACTGGATAGAAGGCGGTTTCGTTCCGGTCGATGATGCATTGATAAAAGCGAAGAAGAGAGAAGAAAAAGAACGCCGTAAGGCTGATAGACAAGCTCAGAAAAACTCTGACGAAGCCAAAAAGAAGAGCGATAAAGAGAACAAGAGGGCCCAGAAAATAGCAGCCAAGAAAACTGAGAATACCAAAGGTAAGACACTTTGACCAAGTACTCTTACCAATATTGTCCCTTAGGTTGACATTATTCTGGATGATCAGCATTTCCTGCTATGGACCGCGCCGCTCTTGCAGGCGACGCTTAACACTTTGACCAGCCAACCTACACATCGCTCGCTGGAGAGCGTAGTGGTCGGTTATTCATGTATTTTAATTAGGGCGGTTCCAACAATCTGAATAGCACTCTTTCGAGAATTCAGCGAATGCTGGCTCTCACATTCTAGTTTACATATGCGATCCTTTTTCCGTAATAGAAGATGATAAGATCATGAGGGTGTCTGGATTAGCTAGCGATCATGGCATGAGTCTTTAACGATTCAAAATTATTTATCGAAAAATAGGTCAGAACATTGATGACTACTGGGACATGGTCTTGGTCCATTGATGAACGATGGAACTGTTGGATGACTCCCAGACTAAATTTCTGTATCCATTATCATTGAAATTATTATTAATTTACGCTAATACTTATTCAACAAATGAGCAAGATTATGATATTCCTTTGTTCAATCATCTAGTTTGAAGTTCCCTCGTAGAATCGTAAAAGAATGATGGAATATCGACATATATCGTAGCTATACTGCTGATATTAATATAAGCCATTCTGCATCGTTAGATCGGGTAGTACCCCACGAAGAACTTGATGATATGACGGGTGATAGGTCCATGGTCCTTCCATCTCTATTCCTGTCATATCCTGAGACAAGGGCAAGATCTGATCAGGACAAATAATGAGGTAAAAAAATGAGCAACCCGAAAATATTATCTAAAACGAACCCAGCATCCCTAGCGCTTATTTGCCTCGGAAGGAGGACTATCCCCCTGAGCGTACATGGTATCGGAATTCTTGCACTCCGTGATATTATCATGGCTAAGGGAATACTCTACGAAGGGCTTGTGAAAGTGACCTCTTGGTATGTGGACATTATCATGAGCGCATCGGCGATATTTACATCTGAAACGTTAATTCCTAATGAGACACACGACGGACTGTACATTCACCATCCTCCAACCAAGAAGGGCCATCATGGGGTCACATCTAAGGATAATGAGGTCTAGATATGAATAAAGGAGTTGAACATGTAATGAATGGAACCAATGATGGCGGGACAATTGACCCGGTCCATAATGATGAGCGCCCTGGATCGGAGAAAGAGAGCATTCCATCCACTGCGTGCGGGAATCTAGAGGACTACGAGAAAGCGTTCCGCGAGTTCAACTGGGCATCGATGGACAAGGAGTTCGACTGGTACAAAGGGGGCGTGTACAATGTTGCCCATGAGTCCCTTGACCGTCATGCTCAGAACTGGAGAAAGAACAAGATCGCGCTGTACTCGATAAATGCCGATAACGGGGTTAAGAAGTTCACTTTCGGCGAGATGTCGAAGCTTACGAGCCAGCTTGCGAGCGGACTGTCTAAGCTCGGTGCCTCTAAGGGCGACCGCATATTTGTCTATCTTGACCGTACATCGGAGCTATATATATCGATGCTCGGCGTGATAAAACTGGGGGGTATAGCTGGGCCTCTGTTCTCAGCTCTCGGTCAAGAAGCTGTCAAGGACCGCGCACTCGACTGCGGGGCACGCTTCATGATAACATCCCCTTATCTATATCAGCGCATTTGCCCCGTCCTGGATGACCTGAACGATCTGAAGAATATCATAATGGTCGGTGGGGCGAAGGGCATCGATGCACATGACAAGGATATCGTCGGCTTCGATGATGTACTGAAGAACGGCGACCCAAGATATGAGGCAGCGAACATGGCTCCTACCGACCCATATATCATGCACTATACATCGGGGTCCACAGGCAAGCCGAAGGGTGTCATGCATGGCCATCGCGCCATGGTCCAGCAGACAATGACCTGTCGCAATGTCCTTGATCTCAAAGAGGACGATACCTATTGGTGCACCGCCGACCCAGGCTGGGTGACGGGGACTGCGTACGGCATCTATGGTCCATGGTACCTAGGCACTTCGATCGTGTCATATGAGGGCAGGTTCGACCCCAAAGTATGGTACAGCATCCTGCAGGACCACGGCATCACTGTATGGTACACAGCACCGACCGCGCTCAGGATGCTGATGAGAGCTGGTGACGATATCATCAAGGAGTTCGACCTCTCAAAGCTTCGTCACATATGTTCGGTCGGCGAGCCGCTGAACGCCGAGGTCGTCAGATGGAGCCTGAGGACCATGGGAAAGCGTATACATGATACCTGGTGGCAGACGGAGACCGGCGGCCATATGATCTGCAACTACCCCTGCATGCCCATAAGACCAGGCTCGATGGGCAAACCCATACCCGGCGTGGTCGCTGCCATAGTCGATGAGAACGGCGATGAGGTGCCGGACGGCAAGGAAGGCTTCCTGGCGATCCGTCCTGGCTGGCCATCCATGATGCTCGGAATCTACCGTAATACACCGAAATATAAGGAATATTTCAAGGTCCCGGGCTGGTATATAGCTGGCGACCAAGCGTACCGCGATAAGGACGGCTATTTCTGGTTCCTTGGGAGAGCAGATGATATCATCAAGACATCAGGAGAGCGCCTGGGTCCGTTCGAGGTCGAGTCGGCGCTCATCGAGCATCCCGCCGTCGCAGAGGCAGGCGTGATAGGAAAACCGGATGAACTTAGGGGTGAAATAGTCAAGGCGTTCGTAACGCTGCGTCCTGGCTTCAAGCCGAGCGAGGATTTGAAGAAAGACATAACGAAGTTCGTTCAGACAAAGCTAGCTTACTACGCATACCCCCGTGAGATCGAGTTCGTCGACAGCCTTCCGAAGACCAGGAGCGGAAAGATAATGCGCCGTGTCCTGAAGGCCAAGGAGCTTGGGCAACCGCTCGGTGATCTGTCGACAGTTAGAGGACTGATCTGCTCCGAAAAACCCTTTCCTATTTTCTTATCGCTAATAAAATGATCATGCGGACAGCTTAGCGATTATCTCCTTCCATGATATCATCCCAACAAGCTTTCCATCTGCATCGACCACAGGTAACTGGCGAACGTTCTTGGAGATCATTATCTTTATGGCTATGGAGAGCTCGGTCTCTCTTCCTACCGTGATGGCAGGGCTGCTCATTACCTCGGATACTCCCATGTATAGGAATTTTGATTGGTTCTTCCTATAATGTCGTAATAGATCCCGTTCAGTGAATATTCCAACGACCGTTTCGTTGTCGTCCTCAACGATCACACTGCCAACATCATGATCTACCATGATGTCAACGGCGCTAGATACTGAATCATCCTGAGATACTATCTCCTTCATACCGATCATCAAGTCTTTCACTAGTGTGGCCATGTTCTCAATACTATATCGATGCTAGATTAATAAGATCATTCATGTGCATCGATATCCTGTCGAATATCTAGTGAACTATCCTGCTTTTTCGGACGCGATCCCTGACCGGTCATATCCTCTTGCATCAAGCTCGCTGACAAGTATTTTGGACACCATTTGCCCATTCGACATCTTCCACACTTTTTCTTTAGTTGGATTGGATACAGAACTTGTAAACAAGCATCGTTCGCTTACCCTTTATGCTCTAAATAAGGACCTCATCGTGAGGTCCATGAGAATGTGATGTTCCCGCAGATCATATACGACCTCATACGAAGCTGAGGTATGAAGGGGAAACCTTTTGCTCGCTTAGATAAATCCGGATAATATTTTAAACAGGACCTCCATGCCTCGAATGTTTATGCTGGTCAGTATAGTCCTAAATGTAATGAATGAGGAGGACCACATCGGCGATACAATGGACTCCTTGGTCATCCAGGAACAGCCATTGGAAATTGTGGTAGTGGACGCGAGCTCCAAGGACCATACAAGGGATATTGTGCAAAGATATGTTGAAAAATATCCTTTTGTACATCTTTTCGTAAAGGCCGGCACGAGAGGCGTCAGTACAAATTATGGAATATCTGCATCTCATGGGGATATCGTTGCTTTCACAGGCGGAGACGACCTGGTGAACCCGAACTGGATAAAGGAGTTCAGAGCTAGCTTCGAAAAAGGCGCTGATATCGTAGCTGGAAAATCTATAATGATAGGCCTCAAGGCATGGGAGGACCTGGATAGGGTAGAGCTCTATAGAAAAGGAGTGGATATATCATTCCCTTCTGCGAACATGGCGTTCCGCCGCTATGTCCTTGAAAAGGTGGGCGGGTTCGACCCATGGTTCATCACCGCAGAGGATATCGATCTGAACCTAAGATGTGTGGATGCAGGGTTCAGTATAACTTACAACCAGAACGCGGTCATCTACCATAGAACAAAATCAACGGTCTATGGCTTTTTTAGACAAGCATTATGGAACGGTGCTGGAAGAAAACAGCTGACCTTGAAACATGGCAATCTTTGGGGATCATACGACCCGGTAAGGATGTTCAAACAAAAGATGACATTATGGGCATTGGCACGGCTAGCTGTGGCCATGATGGGATATTTAGGTTTCAAACTATTCAAGGACAAGGGGCCATATTCTAAGAAAAAATAGGATGGACATGTACTTGATGCGTGGACTGGAAGGATAAACGTACCGATAATGTCTATTAATATGTCACATATCTCTTAGACCGATTCATTTGATCATCAGTATCGTTATCCCAACGCTAAATGAAGAGGGCAGCATAGGCCAGGTCATCGATGAGATAAACGGTGTGATGATCGAGAGTAAGATACAGTACGAGATCCTGGTGGTCGATGGACTTTCCAAGGATAGGACAAGAGAGATAGCCGGGTCTAAAGGTGCTACTGTTATCAAAGAGCCTCGTAAAGGGTATGGAAGAGCATATAAGACAGGTTTCGAACATGCAAAAGGTGACATCATCGCAACTATGGATGGTGACTTCACATATCCCGCTTCAGACATAGTGATGTTGGTCAATATCCTCAATAAAGAAGATCTCGATTTCCTCTCCGCTGATCGAATGGTGCATATGGAGGAAGGCGCTATGAGCACAATGCATAAGATCGGGAATCTTACACTATCGTTCACTACGCGCCTTCTCTTCGGCCGGATCATCCATGATTCGCAATCGGGGATGTGGGTCCTCAGAAAGTCAATATTGCCTCGGCTCAGGGTGATGGAAGATGGTATGGCGTTCTCAGAAGAGATCAAGATCGAAGCTTTTGTAAAACTTAGGAAAAGAGCTAAGGAGATACCGATACATTATCGCCGCAGGATCGGCGAGGTAAAGTTGAACTCATGGGAGGACGGCTACCGGAACATGCGGTTTCTTGTAGCTAAAAGGTTCGTAATAAGGTCGTCAGATTAGACAAGATATTTTTTTACGATAACGAACGTATCTCTCAAGGAGCGTTTGACGTCTGGATCATAGAAGCTTGCTGCAGGGTGATATGCAGGGATAAGATCTATTTTTTGCCCATTGATGTCTATCGTCCTGACCTTGTTCACTTCATTGGACATGACTATGCTCTTCCCGATCATGTCCTTCGCCGCTGATCTGCCCAAAGTAACTATTAATTTTTTATCCTTAAGCTCTGAGATCAGACATGGCTTGCATGCCCTCATCTCAGCATCTGTAGGGACCCTGTTCTCTGGTGGACGGCATTTCACTGTATTTGTTATGAATACCATATCCCTCTTGAGACCTTCTTCCTCCATTATCTTCATCAGGACCTTTCCCGATCTACCAACGAAGGGTTTACCCATCTTATCCTCCTCTGCCCCCGGTGCTTCGCCTACCAACGCTACCGGTGAGCTGGGGTCCCCATCTGGATAGACGATGTTAGTACGGCCCTCACACAGGCTGCACATCTTGCATTCTGGACCAGGTCTCATCATCTCAAGAGCTCTTCAGAGGTGACCAGGGAGTATAACTTTATGCCCATGTCATTCAGGCTCTGTTCTCCTCCCTCTTGACGATCAACCACTGATAATACGTCTGTAACAATGCCACCTGACGCTCGTACCATCTCGATCGCTTCCATGACAGATCGGGCAGAAGTAACGACATCCTCGACCATCAGCACCCTGTCCCCTTTGTTCAAGCTTCCTTCTATCATTCTTTGTGTACCGTGGTCCTTCTTCTCTTTCCTGACCATGATATATTGCAGCTTCATCCTTAGAGATAACGCGACGGCTAACGGTATCGACCCAAGGACAACACCAGCTAGCCTATCGCATTCTATACCATTCAACTGAACGACCCTCGCCATTTCATCCGCTATTACTTCAAGAACATCTGGATCCGTGCTCGCCTGCTTAATGTCAATATAAAATGTTGATCGCTTTCCAGATGCCAGCGTGAAATCTCCATACGTTAGAGCACTGCAGCTTACCAACGCTTCTCTTATCCTTTTGTTCAGTCTACCACGGCTCCTTCTTTTTTCCCATTTTGAACCCGATGATATTCACAGATCTGTGAAGTATGGGGACAACTATGAGGAGTGCTATCAATCCTATAATGGACGCTCCATCGATATAATGTGTCATGAACCAGCTCGGGTAGATTATGAGCACTAACACCATGGCCCCAACGATGAAGTCGTACTGATCCAGGACCGGTGCTTTTTGACCCCTCTGCATCCCCAGCCGCCTTTTGATGAATGCCCCGACCATGTCACCCATGAGGGAACCGGTCGCAAGGACCAATACGACCCCCATATTTGACGGGTATCCACCGAACCCCCAGAAATTGGTACTATCAAATGGGCACGCTATTATAAGCAAAAGGAGCCCGAATGCTGTTCCGGCAGCGATGCCACCGACAAGCCCGGTCCATGTCTTCCCGTCTCCCAGTATCCTCTTCCCTCTCCAGCTCTTCCCAAAGTCAACAGGGACCCCGCCTCCGAACAGCACCGCCGCAGAGTTAGGAAGGAATGCCGGAAGCATTAAGAATAAGCCGCTGACGGCAGCCAACACCAGGTCCATGGGCGGGAATGAACAAGTTGCTTAATTATTTTTATGTGAGTTTATCATGCTGGGTGAAAAAGTGCAGCACTTCATTCACAGGTAAGTCCGTCATCTCGACCTCCAACCTGTCAGAGAACTGCTGAGCTCTTTTGTCCATTATCACTGCAATGCCTATATCTGTCTCCGTCCTTATCAGACGGCCTATGGCTTGCATTAATTTTCTTGTGGCTGGCACCTTCACTGTATATTCCCAGCCATTTCCGAACTTTATCTCATAATAATGCAAGAGCGCCCTTTGACGTGCGGTCGGTCTAGGATATGGTATCCCTGCTATGATCGCTACCTCAAGCTCTTTGTCTGGAAAATCTATCCCTTCTGAGATCCTACCGCCCATCACAGCGAAGAGCACTGCTCCCTTTTCCGAGGATTCTTTGAACTCCTGCACCGCATCCATAAGATCTGATTGGGGCATACCCTTTTTTTCGATATGGATCTTTTTCAGTATACGACGAGTGATGCCATCACTGATGAACCGATCCATCATCACATAAGATGGAAAGAATAGTACGGTGTTCCGATCTATCGTATTGCATAAAGCTACGGCGTAATCCTCCATCCTCCTGACCATATCCTCATCCTTGGCCATTTCCTCGTACTTTGTTGTCACATCCTCGAGGTATATCACCTTTCGATTGTTAGGCGGGAATGGTGATGGATATGTTGCCATTTTCGATCCTTTCGGCAGGCCGACAGAGTCCCGATACTCATATAGCGGCTCTAAGGTCCCCGACATATGTACAGTTGAATAACAATCCATCAAAGGTCTGCATGCCAGGGATGAATCCAGACAATATGCCTCAAGGGACGGATTATCGCCTCCAACCACTAGCTTGACATAGCATTCCTCATCGATCTCTAGCCAGAACCTAAGGAAGGATCCAAATGTATAGATATATGACCGGGGAAGCTGGCCAGCCTTTTTCTTGGCCTCTCTTATAGATTCCCCTTGCGCCAAAAGTCCCTTTGCGACCGATGACAGGGCAGATGTGGTCGTTCTGAAGGCGGTCATGAGCCCCTCCTCAAGGAATGACACTGGAATCAACCCATCGTCATCAATGAGATACTCATCCAAGGCAGCCTTTATTCTTCCTTTGACAACTTCAGAAACGTCCCTTATGCTTATCCCATTGATCAATTCTGGGTCCCCGAACTCGTCCACCTCTTTCTCAACAAGGTCCAGAAGTTTCATTGACAGTTTGACTGATCTGATCTCACGAGCATAATCGGGAAGATTATGCGCTTCATCGACTATAACAACTATGTCGGAGAGAGGGACGTTCATCCAGTCCAGAAGATTGGATCTGATGAACGGCATAAAGAAGTAGATGTAAGGTGCGGTCACGACCTGGGCGAACGGCATAAGATCCTTTGTCAGCTCGTGAGGGCATAGTCCTTTTTTATCACACCATGCAGAGAACTCCTCGACGGTTGGAAGTTCACGACGAGCATGATCGTCCACCTCTTTCATATCCATCTTCATGGTGGCCTCATAGAATCGACATCCACCATCCTTGCCTTGGATGGACCGCGCTTTGCGATCAGCGCATAGCTTCGATAGTTCTTCGGGATTGCCAACGCGTAGATCTGGATCTCTCTGGATGAGCGGACAAGTTCCCTGCCTACCTTGAATGCCAATTCCGAAAATAGGCGTTTTCGAGTTCATTCGACGCAGCTCGACCATCACCTGTTGTTGTTGGGAGTTGGTACGTGTTAGATAGATCACTTTCTTTCCAAGTGGAATCACTTCGCTGAGAGTTCCAGTAAGCGCACAGACCGTCTTACCAGTGCCTGTTCCAGATTCTGCTATGATATGATAATGACCTTTGACCGCAGAGGAGATGGATCTGATGAACTCGCTTTGTCCTGGTCTCGGTACATATGGGAAAATATCTATCGTCATCCGATCGAACCCCTTTGTTAACTTCCTCGCATCCCTAGATAAGGATCGTTTCTTCATCCGAGATACTTGCTTTGCATCCAAGAATATGCATGAGATCGCCTCTTGACAACCCCTCCAATATCCTTTGATCGAGTTTGGATACGAGAAACCTTTGCTCGAGAGCTTCTTTATTGCACACAATACGTCGCTATATGAACCTAACAGGGGGAGGTGACCGAAAGTGAACTATCTGACCATCGACCAGCAGTATGCTCGCTTTTATTCCACAGCTTTCACAGGCGCTTTCTATCCGAAAAATAAATAAGGGAGATCCGACCAAGATCAACGGTCGGACCGGACGGCCATATCTGAGCTATAGCCGCTCTTTTTCTTAATGATCTTAACTTGGTCTCACAGAGGAGAATTGATCATTCTTCTGTCTCTTTATGTTGCCAAGCATTTTCATTGAGCGAATCATAGACAGAATCGCCTGCTACATTTGAAGCGCTAGCGGCGATCTTGCTCTCAATAAGCTCATGGATCCTTTCTTTTTTGAATAACCAATAATGGATCCTCCATTCGCGGCCATCGTATAATGTCGTTTCCTCTCGCTCAGTTGTAAGTATCCCTGTATCCTCGAGCATATAGAATGCATCCCTATCTTCTGGCTCAAGGATGTTATCGATTATCCTTTCACTGTAGCCGAAGAAGTTCAGTATATGTTGGGCCATCTCCTTTGCCTGTTCCTCGGGCATCCCTTCTTTATCTATACCGTTCCTGATCGCTACGGTCAGTTCATCTAAGGTCAAGGTATCGTGTTCGGTAGGTTGTTCCTTTTTTGTCACATTCTTCCCCTCTGACTTCCACCTGGCATTTTATGGGTTCCTTAAAGTTAGAAAACTATTGAGAGCTTCATATATAAACATTTTGAGACACAATTATCAATTATTATAATCTCAATGCTCCATATTCTTTATATCAGATTCTAGAAGTCGAGAATATATGAACACATGTTATCTAATTATCATTATCAATAATATCAAGAAGAAAGGTAACGCTGATCAAGAGATTATCTTTTCGGTCCCGTCCCGAACTACCTCGCCCTTTCGTGCGAAATCTCTTCTTCTATCAATACAGCTTGCTGTGCATTCATGGATGCTGGTAGCGATCGGATGTCACAACAAGCTTGAGCTTCGGCCGTTCCGACCTCACATTCCTGACGCATCATGATGACGAGCACTGCACTTCACATTGAACATCAGATGTTCGTCCTCATCACCAGATAGCTCGCGGCTCCTTGGTGACTTTCGTTATATTAAAAAATGAAGAAGCAAGGATGTTACCTTGCTTCTTTGCTCAGATCTGAAGATATTCACGGTTAGCAAGATGCGATAACTTGATAAGACGCACCTCACGGGCTTCCTTTCCGGCTCCCATCTCGCGCAATACTGATGCATCTACCGGATTATCAATAGATACCAGCATAAGCGCCTTACCGCCCTTCTCTTCTCTCCCGAGCCCCATTCTAGCAATATTGATCTTATTATTGCCCAGAACTGTACCCATGCGGCCAATGACGCCAGGCACATCCTCATGGATGCTCATTATGAAATCTCCATCTAGCGGCATATCGAGAATCGAACCCATCTATGCCAAGCAGGCGTGGCTCGGACCCAGGAAATGCTGTACCTCGGACCTCTCTCTTTACACCGTCCGACTCAAGGGCTACCGATATCATGTTGATATAGCGATGCGACTCCTCCACCTTCGACTCGACGAGCTGTATTCCTTTCTCTTTCGCGATCAGCTCAGCATTTATGATGTTGGGCTGCTCACCAGATAAATTAGACAACACACCCATAAGTGCTGATACAGTGATCATCTTTGTGTCGATACCGGAGATCTCACCATATGTTGTTACAGTGATCTTTGCTACTGGGGTATCGGTCAGCTGGACGGCAAAGGAACCCATCCTCTCAGCTACTGAGATGAATGGTATCACTTTTGGATCCATCCCACGGACAGGTGCATTTACAGCATTGGTGATCCTCTTCTCGATAAGGAACATCTTCACATGCTCAGCCATTTCCATTGACACTTTCTCTTGTGCCTCTTTCGTGGACGCTCCAAGGTGTGGTGTCACAACGATATTATCTAGCGTGAGTAATTTTGAGCCAGTAGGAGGTTCATGCTCGAATACATCGATCGCTGCACCAGCGATCTTCTTGTTCTTTAACGCCTCGTAGAGGGCTTCTTCATCGATAAGTTCACCACGTGCCACATTGAGGACGAATACGTTCGGTTTCATCTTGGCTATCAGGTCCTTGCTTATCAGATGACGCGTGCCAGGTGTTAGGGCTGCATGTACGGTGATCACATCAGCCTCCTCGATCACCTGCTCAAGCGGCATTAATCGGACACCTAGCTTAACTGCTACTTCTGGAGGAATGTACGGGTCATACCCTACGAGCTTCATGTTAAATGACTTGGCCCTCTTTGCGACCTCACCGCCGACACGCCCTATTCCAACTATACCAAGCGTCCTGCCGTTCAATTCTATGCCAGTGAATTTTGACCTCTTCCACTGTCCGGCCTTTAATGATGCATCCGCCCAAACGACATTGCGTGCAAGTGTTAGCATCATTGCCATGGTGTGCTCAGCAGCCGAAATGATATTGGCAGCAGGAGTGTTCATAACAAGAATGCCCTTCCTGGTGGCCGCCATTACATCGACATTGTCCACCCCTACGCCTGCCCTACCAACTACCTTTAGTTTCTTACCGGCCTCGATCACATCTGCAGTGACCTTTGTTCCGCTCCTTATGATCAAAGCATCATATTCCCCTATGACCTTCAATAGGTCCTCGTGGGATATGTTCGGCTTAACATCTACCTGCACCTGGCCACCCTTACGGAGCATCGTCAGGCCCTCTTCTGAAAGCTCGTCGGTAACTAGCAAATTCATCATTGAATCTCCTCCATCACTTCATCAATGTTCTTGAGCAGACCTTTGATCTCGATTAACCGTCAGATCACCCATGTGGCCGATACGGAAAGTTGTTTCTTTAATATTCCCGTACCCGTTGGATATCTCCATGCCCCTGGTCTTTAAGCCCTTCTGAAGCTTTGAGAAATCTACCTTTCCTCTGTTAACGACGGTTATTGTATCTGATAGATAATCTGGTTCTGCGAACAACCCTAGACCCTTGCGTGCCCATGCATGCACAAGGTTGGCCATATCCTTATGTCTCTGATATCTTGCAGATATCCCTTCTTTCAGGATCCGGTCAAGTTGGAAATCCAAGCCATACATCAGCGACACCGGGGGGGTAGTGAGCGAGTAGTTCTTGTCCGCCATCTTTTTCATCTGGATAAGATCAAAATAATAACCCCGGTTAGGCACGGTCGCTGCTTTGTCCAACAACCTTTGTGAACAGCACATAATAGCTAGGCCTGGTGGAAGGGCCAACGCTTTCTGCGTTCCGAAGACAACAGCGTCCGCTCCAAGAGTCCTCAAGTGAAGATCGCTACCATATATCGCAGTGACCCCATCTATGAAGACTAGCGGATCATTCCTAGCATGCAGTGCTTTTATGATATCTGAAACGGGATTCAGGACCCCTGTTGATGATTCATTCGAGACCACAGTGACCGCTTCTATGGACGGGTCTATTTGGTCCTGAACATCTCCTGGCTTGATAGCGTGACCCCATTCTACGTTTACTTTTTTGACGGCCTTACCATTCATCTCGCCGATCTCTTGCCATCTATCACCAAAAGAGCCATTGGACAAGCCCATCATCTTAGATTTCACGCCGCTCCTGACGCAACCTTCCAGAAGGCCGGAGGCTGATGCTGGAGATAGCATTATCTCCATGTCCGTATCAAGCGTCTTGTGCAGCTTTTCTACTATCCTTTGCTGCAACGCCTCATATTCTTTGCTCCGATGCGTTATCATCGGCTGATTCATCGCCTCTAGTACTTCCTTCCGGACCTCGACCGGACCTACGGTGAACAATGTATGGCTCACAGATATCCCCCAAGACATTTCTGCCATCCTATCGAGATCAATTCGGGCAGAAAAAGGAAGATATCTGTAAGTATCCTCCCCTTCCACATCCACGACCGGATCCAGACACTGAGCCCCTCGGGCACAGGATGATGGCTCTCTTGCACAGCATGCTCATTGGACCTGCCTGTGATATACAATGAAAATCCTTGGCTGGCATGACATACTGTAGCATGTTGATTTCCGGTATCATGGAGATACTAATATAAACTTTTTGATTTGTATTGTTTTATATACAATAGCGATACCGTTTCAAAGATAGCTTTTGATCCATGCGATGGAATGATATGCTATGGTCATTGACAAACTATGGACAGGTCATACATTTTCTAGCACATTTTGTATGTACCATCGATCGTCGAATGATCACTAAGCGCTAACGATGACAGCTTTATTATATAGATAGGTCGGCCTTTCTGTTCTCGAGGCATCATTATGGAAGAAAAGAAAATGTGCCCTATTCTTAGTGATGGGAATAATATAGTGCTATGTAGGCAAGAGAAGTGCTCCTGGTGGATATCTCCCGAAGTATATTCTGAGGAGGGCGGTTGCTCGGTCAGAATTCTGGGAAAGTATGCTCAAGAGAACACCAACGATGAGTGAAGGTAACCCTTCACTCATGTTTTCTCGACCAGATCGAACAGGACTACGCATTGGCCTTTCTTATTCCTTCCGCGATCTTTTCATCTCTTGATAGTGCCTCTTTCAAGGATTCAAGAGGGACAACATCCATATCAAATATTTCCGAACATGGAAGTTGTGAAAGCATATCGTCCAACATTGCTTCTGATTCAACAGATATGAAAAAAGCTGCTGATCTCTGTCCTTGGAAGAATCCTCCGCTGAGCCCACCATTCTCTTCCATCTCTATCAACATCTTGATGCTTGGTATGACCTTATCACTGAGTATTTTCTCAGACTCATTTTCTGAACCGCCATAGCCGGACTCTCGAAGTTTCATCATTATAAGGAACTCCAAACATTTCACCATTGATTCAACGTATGTCTTTGTATTATGGCTTTCCGAGCGTAGGCTCACATTGATCCTTGTTCGGACAGTTCAACGTCTCTGATCAGGTGCCGGGCTTTGGAAAGGTCAGAACTGACCCTTTTGCGTTCGCTAGGCGATATAGATGAAAAGAAAGAAAAGGTCGCGGACCTAGCGGTCCGAGAGATCGTATCACTCTGTGAATGTCTCGCCTTTCTCAAAAGTTTCCTTCAACGCCCCGATAAGTACATCACGGTTCCGTCTGAGGTGGCTTTCATACCATACCTTGACGACCGCACCTATCTTCTCATGTAGCGCGTCCATGTTCAGCTCGGATAAAGCCTCATCATAGACAATGAATTGTCCGAACACACGCTTCCAACCTGCATATTTGTAGTAGTGCTCGCCTTCGCAATATTCAAAAACGACGCGGATGCGTGCGACTCCTTCATCATTGTAATACCATACCTTCAGGGAATCTCCCATTCGGCCTTGGTCTTGTGTACGGTCGATAATCTGTATGTTCTTAACTGATGCAAAATCGAAGTCCGGCTTGAATTTCCATTCCTCAGGAACAGCTGCCGGTTCTGCGAACGCGCTCTGGGGCGGTTCCATTGTCAGCAGCACATTTATCTTGCTGAACCTGGCATTGATCCTTGCAAAGTCATCGATGAGAGTGCGGTTCAATTTTCCCAATTGATCGTTCAGCTCCGCCACATCGTTGATAATGCTCTGGGTCTTCTTTTCCAGCTCCGCATCGAGCTGTTTGAACCAATCATCATCGTTCCCATTTACACTAGGCACCATAATGCTCCCTCTGGTGGCATGATCAGCCCTCTGATTGAACCGCTCCGTCCATCTCGGGCGGGACTTCTTGCTTTATCCTAGCGCCTTGCACTACGCTCGATAGCGTGTGTAGAGGCAACCTCTCCGCAAGCTTAAGTTCCGGTCGTTCCGACCGTACTGTCCCTAACCAGTATTCACGGGTCATGGACGAAGAGACATGGTCACGAGTATTCTTATAGCTATTGGCTAGATTTTCATGCCCCAGCTTTTGCTGATGTGAGACTTCTCGCTTGCTTGGTCAAAAAATATCACCGATACGGATATTGTTCAGCAATGCGAAAATATAACAATTTACTAGCATTGTCCTTTCCGTTGTTCTTCACTCGTCCAGCGACCTTGCTTTACCGATCTTGCCCTGGGATCCTGCGAAAAGCTCTCAAACGCATGATGTTCGACCAATGGATCTGGTGATCGTTAATATGAATGCTAGAAGTGACCAAGGACATTCATTCTGTTCTGACGGTCATCCCGTGATCATCGAATAAGCGTTCGAAAAGTTTATAGGATATATGTGAATCTGCTGTTATGGTCCCGAAGAAACAGATCTTAGACATCCTCGAAGATTATGATCCGAAGGATATCACAATAGCAACGCTTTGTTCTCATACGTCGCTTCAGATATTCAATGGCGCCAAAAAGGAAGGGTTCAAGACCCTTGGATTGGCAGTGAACCAAAAAACAAAGTTCTACGATGCATTCCCTCTTGCAAAGCCAGATGAGGTCATGAGATTCAGTAGCTATGATGATTTCATTGATAAAGCTGATGACCTCGCTGCGCGCAATGTCATCATCATCCCTCATGGGTCCTTTGTGGAATATATGGGCCCATCCAGGTTCGAAAAAATGCCAGTCCCGACCTTTGGGAACAGAGCCGTCCTTAAGTGGGAAGAGGACCGCGATACCCAAAGAGAATGGATCGAAGGCGCTGGTATTTCTATGCCGCGGCGTGTAGCCGATGCAAAAGAGATCAAAGAACCTGTCCTTGTTAAGTATAATGGTGCAAAGGGAGGGCGCGGGTTTTTCATCGCAAAGGATTATATGGACTTCAAGATGGGCATAGACCTTAGCCAGGAATCATACACCATCCAGGAATATGTGCTCGGGACAAGATACTATCTTCATTACTTCTACTCCCCAATACACAAAGATGGATATTCCGTTCACGACGGTCGATTGGAGCTTATGTCAATGGACCGCAGGGATGAGAGCAACATAGATGAAATGTACAAGCTAGGAGCACAGGAAGAGCTCAAAAAACATGGGTTCTTCCCGACCCTGGTCGTTACAGGGAACATACCTGTGGTCATTCGTGAGTCCTTGCTATCCAAGGTATTAGAGATGGGGGAGAATATAATCAATGAGAGCTACAAACTGTTCGGGGGCTTGATAGGTCCGTTCTGCCTTGAATCGATCGTCACAGATAAATTGGAGTTCAAGGTATTCGAGATATCTTGCCGCATAGTTGCTGGCACCAATCCGTTCATTAGCGGATCCCCATACTCTGATCTTACTGAGCCAGGGATAAGCACCGGCCAACGCATTGCACGTAAGAATCAAGGACGCAAGCAACATGAACAGGTTAGGCGATATCGTATCGTGAGGACCTACATCGTTCTTGCTGATTCGGAGATGGAGCTGGTACCGGATGGTCTGCAAGAAGAAAGCAGCTATGGCTCCCTAAAATCACTTCACGATATCCCGATCCTGGATGCATATTTCCATAGCAATATGATCGGAAAACTGACAGATGGTAAACGCCGAGGGCGGCCAGATATCGCTCATAAATACATATCGCTATGCCAGAATTCCATCCCGAACCGGAAAGGACTTATCCGGACATATGTCCACACCCGGGACGACCAGGTCATCTCGATGGAGCCGGGAGCTGATGTCCCACCGAACTATGTCGAGTTCTTGATGCAGATGGGCAATCTTCTAAAGGGAAAAGCCCTAAATGGATTATCGATCAAGCATGAGACCCTCAAGGAGCTCATTGAGGAGATACGACCAGACCATGTAGTAGCCCTTTCCCCATCTGGAGAAGAACGCGACCTCCATGAACTTCTAGAAAGTTGGAAAGATAGAAGGGTTATGCTGATCATTGGTGGATTCCCACGCGGCGACTACAAAAGCCCGGTCTACGACTTATCCGATGCCAAGATATCCCTGGGGCCAGACCTTCTAACTGCCCCATCTGTGCTCTCTGAGGTCCTTTCCTCGATACCAAGGGGTTAGTTCTGAACGAGCACTAGATGGTCCAGATCCGATCCTGTTTGACATGTCTTCATCCTTCGCTTCTAGGCAATCCTTTATCGAACATTCACAATCCTGCAATAGTTCTGGGCGATCTATTTGTTCAATATGTAAGGTAATACATGCAATAATCTGCAATGCACTTGCCAATACATGTTGACCGCCTAACAGGCTCTTGTAGGAACCTACCCCGATGGAGCAGAAAGAACGGAGCCAGTGAATACAAGGATTGGTGTGGACTTCGGCAAGCCTTACTCGACCCATCTATCAACTATCGCTACATGCTAGGCAAGGATCATTGCCAAATGGAAGTCACTTGCATCACGTTCAGGGATGAGCTCTTTGAGGAGCAACATAGTGAGAATTATCTAACTGGCTCCTATGATCGATATAAGAAGAGAAAACCGGCGGGGAATGGAGTCAATCTGGAGGATTGAAGTGCGAGCATGCACCAGACCCCAGACCGGATACAAGGAGAGAACTACTCCTGTTACTTAAAACTGTCGAGAGCTTCCTTTCAATCTGGATGGGACTTTTTTGATTTTCAATTGTTAACTGAATACGCGATCTTGTTAATGGTTGGTCCTTCGTCCCTGACCGATGACATGGGGCGCGTGATCATCATGCCTAGCTCACGGAGCGCTCACCATTACGGGCGTGGCACTTCATGATGGCCACCTTGCTGATAAGAAACACTGCGTTAATGTGAAAGGCCTCCGTAACCTTCTTTATGTAGAGTATCTTTATCTAAGTTCATGGTAGATAAGATCGACAACATTTATGAAATGCTTGACGACCTAGATGAAGACCTGCAGGCCATGCAAGAGGATCTGGAGACTGTCATCGAGTTCATTGATAAAGGCGACAGCAAGAAGGCAAAGCGGATCTTAGAAGAAATGAACGCATTCCTTATCGATTTCCTAGAGCCGGACGAATGCGACGAAGAAGAGTGCGAATGCTGTATCGTGACTGAGGATGCCGAAGAGCCTAAGGCGGTCGAGGAGTGCGAAGAAGAAAAGGCACCAAAGAAAACCACACCTACAAAGACATCTAAACAGCCAGCCAAAAAGCCAGCATCAAAAAAGAAGTAATGAAGGGATGGATGCCACCTTAAGGGTGGACATCCTATAACTTTCCGATACGTCTTCTGGCTTTGCATATCCATTTTGGACGACCCGAGGTCTGTTCGCATTAAGATAAATATTGTTCATTAGCAATGGGAGATTGAGACAGATGAGAAGAGAGTTGCTTGATATCTTGGCATGCCCGGTCTGCAAACATCACCCATTAGAACTGAAAGTGGAAAAAGAGGATGAAAAAGGCATCAGGACCGGCGAGCTTGGATGCACCAATTGCGGTGCCATTTATAAAATAGATGAGTACATACCGGACATGATGCCCCCAGAAGGGCAATAAGTTCATTTTTTCTCTAACGCTTTCTTGATCCTGCCCATACCATTAACGATGTCATCTCTTGAACATGCATAAGATAAGCGGAAATGCCCTTCTCCAGATGGCCCAAATGCTATCCCAGGTGTCACAGCTACATGAGCCTCCTCAAGCAGATAGGAAGCCATATCCTCTGAGCTCATCTTCTGATCATAGCTAGGGAACAGATAAAAAGCCCCTTTTGGCTCAGGACAATGGAGCGATGGTATTTCCTTAATAAGTTCCATTACGAGGTCCCGTCTTGCATGGAACTCTTTCACCATTCTTTCAACTGACGTCTGAGGTCCCGTGAGAGCTTCAACGCCTGCTTTCTGAACGAACGATGTGCAACATGTCAAGGAATGTGTCTGAAGTGTATTCATAGCTTTTATTATCTCTTCAGAAGCTATCGCCCACCCCAATCTCCACCCCGTCATTGCATAGCTCTTTGATACCCCACTGACCAGGATGGTCCTCTCGAACATACCGTCCTGAGCAGCGATAGAATAGTGCTTTCCCTCAAAGATCACTTTCTCATAGACCTCATCACTTAGGACCATCAGGTCATGGTCCTTTGCAAGCTCAGCTATGCCTCTGATATCATCCTTTGTCTCAACAGCTCCAGTGGGGTTGGACGGAGAGTTTATTATTATCATTCTGGTCTTTGGACTGATCGCGTTAGCTATACCGTCTGGAGTTAGACGATAATCATCCTCAGTGCTCAGCGTGACATACCTTGGAATACCGCCAGCGAACCTAATGCACGCTTCATACGTCCCCCATGTCGGGTCGGCTAATATGACCTCATCACCTTCATTTATCATTGCGCAAGCCGCCATGAATATCGCTTGCTTAGTTGGGGTGATCAGGACATTAGAAGCTGAGCAATGTATGCCATTGTCCATCTTGGCTTTCTCTGATACGGCTTTCCTTAGCTCCGGTATGCCTGCTGACGGAGTATAATGGGTAAAGCCTTCATCAAGGGCCTTTTTGCATGCTGCGGTTATATTTCCGGGCGTTGGGAAGTCTGGCTCTCCCATCGAGAACGATATTATGTCCGCTCCCTCTGCCTTTAGCTTACTTACCTTATTCGAGATCTTTACGGTTCCAGATTCAGGTATGACATCCAAACGTTTCGCAGGCATATCGTTGTGTGGATAACGAGAACCCTTTTTTATGCTTTCGTATAGGGATCCGTGTAGACCATCCTTCATTCCAAGCATGACCGTTAGAACCATCCAGGCATATCGCAAAGCCTCTTAGGACGCGTGCAACGGTGACAGATCTACAATATTTTAAGGTTGTTCGTTGGGATAGAAACTGAACCTGTACATCGAACCTAGAATTGTGCTGATCGAAAGCTGTTGCACCTACTCATAGGAAAGATGATGGTGGGTCCACGTTCCCTCGACAGATAGTATCCTTTCCCCCAGTCCCCAGCTTGCACAGCGGGCTTCACCCTACGACGAATAAGATCAATTATTATTGGCATAAAACAGCCCAAAAAGGTCTAATAGTGGGCTGGGGACTAAAGGTCCGAAAAGGAAGGATATATATGCCTATCGAATTGGACATGAACAAGCTCCGTTACGGGACCGACCTCATCAAGAGAGGCTTTGCCAAGATGCAACAGGGAGGGGTCGTAATGGACGTCACCAATGCCGAGCAGGCGACCATAGCAGAAGAAGCTGGCGCCGTTGCGGTAATGGCCCTAGAAAGGGTCCCTGCAGAGTATACGTGCACAGGGAGGGGTGGCGAGGATGTCCGAATTCCTCCAAGGTTCAAGAGATAATAGATTCGGTGACTATACCCGTGATGGCAAAGTGTCGTATAGGCCACTTCGTAGAGGCACAGGTCCTGCAATCGCTTGGTGTTGATATGATCGATGAGTCCGAGGTCCTTACACCGGCGGATCCATTCTTCCATGTAGAGAAAAAGAAGTTCACTGTCCCGTTCGTTTGTGGTGCCAGGGATTTAGGGGAGGCTCTAAGACGCATCGATGAGGGCGCTGCAATGATAAGGACAAAGGGGGAAGCTGGTACAGGTAATGTCATAGAGGCCGTTAGACATCAAAGGACCATCTTCGGAAAGATGACCGAGCTCAAAGGAAAGAACGACCAGGAGCTTGCCGCTGTAGCAAGGGAAATACAGGCCCCATCTTACCTAGTTAAGGAAGTAGCGCAGCTCCAAAGGCTACCTGTCATCAACTTTGCGGCAGGCGGAATAGCTACTCCATCGGACGCTGCAATGATGATGCAACTTGGGTCCGACGGTGTGTTCGTAGGCTCAGGTATATTCAAATCCGACAACCCCAAGAAGAGGGCAAAAGCGATCGTTGAGGCCGTGACCAACTTTGATGACCCCAAGGTCATTGCAAGTGTGTCGAAGGATCTTGGAGAGGCTATGAAGGGGGTAGAAATATCCACGATCGCACCAGACCAGCGACTTCAAGAGCGGGGCTGGTAAGCCCAGACCGCTCGCTCACATGGTCGACCGATCACCTAAAATATTTTGGCATCCGGGAACGCAATATGCAAGCGTTCCCGTCAGTATTCTTTAGCGATCCACGAATTGATGGATAGTTCTCATGGCGCCAATTATCATGAGCTTTTCCTTCACCTCTAGAGATGAATTTTCTTCAATTGTTCAACTTATTTAGCATCAATGACATTTCATTACTCAATTGGTCAACGGACCATTCTCTGGATCGCTGCGAACATACAATATGCTGGGTTCCTCAAATGATCGAGTTACGGCGAGTTCTGACCCGAACCTGGACAGGCCTGGCCTTCTCGCTCTCTCAAATAAGATAAAATAGAAATATAGTACTTGCACATGATCTAATCGATAAGATCCCCGGCAGTAGCAGGTAAGTTCTATCCTCAAAGCGAGACACAGGTAAGAGAGGAGAATCGAAAGGGACCTCACCTCACCTCTGGGCCCGGGTAGCATACCGGAATTGAACAAGAATGGGCCGAGGGATATCGTTGGGGCTGTTGTACCGCATGCAGGATATGTTTTTTCTGGGCCGGTTGCAGCGCACTTCTATAATGCGTTAGCAATGGATGGCTTCCCAGAAACTTTCGTCATAATCGGACCTAACCATTATGGTACCGGCTCACCTGTGGCGACGACGACAGATGATTTCAGGACCCCACTTGGGACAATAAAGACCGACGAGGATATTGTAGGAAGATTGGGAAAGCTGATAGTAGATGATCCCTCATCGCATCGAATGGAACACTCCATCGAGGTCCAGATCCCCTTCATACAATATTTCAGCAAGGACGCTAAGATAGTCCCCATTGCAATGGCCGCACAGGATTATGAAACAGCTATGGAAGTCGCCGATGAGCTTAAACATGCTTGCAAGGGAAAGGATGTTGTATTCATCGCTTCCACAGATCTATCTCATTATATTCCAGCTGAAGAAGCTGAAAGGAAGGACAGGATGGTCGTAGAGAAGATACTTGCTCTTGACATCCCCGGCATATATGATGTCGTTGTTCGGCAAGATATCTCGATGTGCGGATACGGACCGACAATGGCCATGCTGAAAGCATCAGGCGGCAATAAAGCTGAGCTTTTAAAACATGCGACATCTGGCGATTCCATGCCTATGTCTGAGGTCGTTGGATATGCGGCGATAAAAGTAACTAGATGATACATTTTATAAATAAAAGGCCATACTTAGGCGAAAGGAGGGACCAAAATAAACGAGAATAATAGGTGCGCCAAGTGTGGCAAAGAATATCAGCAAGGAACAAAATATTGCACAAATTGCGGTTATGATTTGACATCTACACCAAATAATATGTCTCCTGCACAAAATACAGGGAGCTACTCAGGGAGCTCAGGCTCTTCTGAAGCTAAACAACGTATCGTATCAATAGTACAGGACCGCGGAAGGACGGACACCGTGATCTCACCTCTCTGGTTCATCTTCCCGGTTCTTGCAGTAATTGCGTTATTCGCCGCTTACGCGGTAGTGACACTTAGCTTCAATTCAACTACCAATAGCTATAGTTTTGGCATTGGTGTTCTGATAGCTATCGTGGCCCTGATATTGGCCGCAGATATCATCATCGCATACATAAATTATCATCTTGTTAAGCGACAGAATATGCATATCCAGAGGGAAGCTGCACTTCGCCGCGCAATGATAGATTATTTTAGAACTAAGAACCAGGAAAGGGGTGGAAGCCCAGCGGAACAATATATCCAAGCCATGGAGAACATCGATCGGGATAGTTTAAGCTCTGAGAAGATCCGTGAGCCTCTTCTTTATGCAATAATCATATTCATACCTATTATTGGCGAGCTGTTCCTGCTATATTTGCTCTGGTTCACATCTAGGTTCGCGTCCGCTCATGACCGCCGCTGGAATGCCTTTGCGCAGAACGCGAGCTATGCTGGTGCTCAACTAGGTGAGAACATCATGCCTCCGAACCCACAGAGGATCCCAAAGCGTTTAACGATACTCTACCTGATCTTTTCGATAATCTTCCCTGTGATCCTGATATTATGGTATTATGTCGCCATAAAAGACCTAAATGACCATTTCAGGGAGGAATGGCAGTTCGAGGACCAATTGGTCGGAGCTATCTAAAACTAGTGGACCTGATCATTTTTGACGCCTGCCCACTAAGGGCAGGCGTAGCACTTTGTGAACCACCCCACCCAATAGGAAGGGGGTAATATCCATGATCCAAAAATGTTATCTTATATCATTCATGACATATTTTATGTAAGACTGGCTTACGGTCCTGGACTGTCACATCTGTTTGGCAAAGAGCGGTGACCGCATCATAGAAAGGAAAAGACCGACCGGATCGTTAGACGTGCAGAGGTCTCCTATTTTCAATATTTTTAATAAGGCCGGCCTACAACCTTACTTATGGTGAACAAATGCGAGACCGGATCATCCTCGTCACTGGCGCCACGGGGCGACAGGGTAGCACAGCGGTAAGACATCTTCTTGAGGCGGGTTTCAAGGTCCGGGGCCTTACCCGGGAGCCGAACAAGCCCGGATCCAAGCGCCTGGAGGACCTGGGAGCAGAGATGGTGGAAGGTAACCTCGATGACCCGGTCAAGATCAGCAGGGACCTGAACGGTTGCTACGGTGTGTTCGCTGTCCTGACCCCGTTCGGGGAGGGAGTGGTCGGGGAAATCAGGCAAGGTAAGATATTGGCCGATGCGGCCAAGGCGGCTGGCATAGAACATTTCCTTTACAGCTCTGTGGGCGGGGCGGACCGGAATACGGGCATCCCACATTTCGAGAGCAAGTGGCAGAACGAGCAGTACATGAGACAGATCGGATTGCCGCTGACCGTCCTGAGGCCAGTATCCTTCATGGAGAACTATAACAACCCGTCGACGGTCAGAATGATCGCCAGCGGGAAATGGTCATATGCATCAGATCCCAGCAAACAGCTCCAGATGATCGCAACGGAGGACATCGGTTTCTTGGGGGCCATCGCCATGGACAACAAGGATGACTGGCTAGGACGGTCGGTGGAGATAGCCGGCGACTCGCTGACGCCGCCTGAGATAGCTCAGAAGTTCACCGAGGTCCTAGGACGTCCTGTCGAGTTCGTCGAGCAATCCCTCCAGGCGCTAGATAAGGTCAACCATGAGATGTTCCTGATGATGAAATGGATGAACGAGGAGGGTTATAATGCGGACATCCTATCGCTGAGGAAGATACATCCGAACCTCATGACCTTTGATACTTGGCTCAGCAAGGGCTATTGGACGGGAGGACCGAATCAGATCGAGGAGAGCACGCGGGTCCGGACCTGATCTATTCTTTATCCCATTTCCAGCTTCGATCCCGTAAACTACCCCCCCGCCCGATAGGGTGGGGTTCCTTAATTTAACAAAGTGACTTGCACACAAGTAGCTGATGCGCATATCAGAGACCTTGTCCATAAATTTTAGTTATGGTCCCGCTGACCGTGCTTTCCAAGGATCCAAAGGATCACTGGTGAGCATTATTGGTTCGACGGTCATGATCACGGTAGGGACGGCCGTGAGCCCTAGTACGAAACTACATGGATCTGGCTGAGAGTATTCTGCCGATCAAAGTATGGCAGAATACTTTCTCCTAGATCACTCAACTACCTTGTGTTCCCGCTCACCTAACTTAGATACGTTTCATCTTACCGATCACGGGCTCATATATCAGGCCTTTATCGAGAAGTGAGTTACTTAACTCCTCCAGCTCGTCTTTGCCTATCCCAGCCTTCTCAGCTTCTTTTGTTAAGTTCGGCTAGCGGCGCCCCTTTGCCACCTTTGTCTAGCTTATCTATGAGATTTAGGACCGTTTCCTCTTTGTCTTCCCCTTTCGCATCCACGGCGACCTCCTCATCGTCCTCTATCTCTTCCGGACCAAGGGGCAGATCATGTGGTACAGATGACTCAGGGAAACGTTCAGGCAATAACTGCTCAAGGACCTCGATCACCATACCGCGATATCTGTTCAGATCGAGGTCTGTATAATGAGGTATGCACTTAACGACCCCTTCCGCAAGCACCTTACCATATCCGAGTTTTACAAGTTCTTCTACGGAGGGCTCGCCCATCTCCTTTGCATCCTCGATGGCATCGATCCTGTGCAAAGTGGATCTTGCGGTCTCAGCGATCCAATTATCACGTATCTTATCAGTAACGCGGACTATCTTCTCTGGACGTACTGACATGTACATGGTGCCTTCCTGAGGGGAATAGGTACGACTCTTCCCTATGATAGCGACAAAAGTGGGTGGTTCCGTTTTGGATAGTATCTGAGCTGCCTCTGGCGCATATTTACCTGCATAAACATAGAATTTGTCTGTACCATCGGATACTAAAGCACGCCAAAGTGGCTCAGTATCGGTCCCTATGTTCTGACGATCTGTAAGAACGCCTATCACGAACATACGGTTTATCATAGCACCGAGCGGTGTAACGACTTACGATGGTGCTTTCTCCCCTTCTCCTTTGATATCTAGGGAAGAGGCGTTATACTCAGCTGCGAAGACCCTCCATGCGATCTCCCGGTTCATCATTGCGATCCCTCCACTTTTGCTAGGATGGATAAAGCATCAGCCTTTGGGTCTGGAGTTATCAGACTGGCATCGTTCACTATCATCATGAGGCCGTACTCGTCCGAAGTGACCGTCCCTCTTAGCTGGATCGGCTTTGCTAGCAATACTTCTTCTATGTGATGCTCCACCGAGTCGGTGCTCATCGTATCCCTAGCCTCTTCCAGTACCGCCGACAACGTCACGCCTATCAATTTTTCAGTAAGGTCCTTTTTTATGATGGCCGAGAGGACCGCAGTCCCGTCATCTACGACTGCCTTAATGCGAAGATCTGCGACCTGCTTCACTTTACCATGTACCTGACAAACACCCTTCTGGACAAGGCGATTGCACTCCGGGCAACGGAATATCAGACCAGAGCCTTTCTTTATATCCAGGACGGTACCGACGACCAGGGCATCGGCCGCTCCTCCCACCTTTTCGATAGCTTCTATCTGACGGACCAGCGGCTTATCTAGTTCCGCACTTGCTGGGAACGGAGCTGCGGACCTTGTCACCTGTGCTCGCTCCCCAAAAGTAAGACGTGGTATCCCTTTCCAGCCCTTAACATATGCATTCGATATCTGGATTACTTCATCGTTCTTCAGTTTAAAATCGGACCATGCGGAGAACTCAACCTTTCCTGTCTCATCGGCCAGTATGCCTGAGTACACCGTCTTTTTCCCAGATGGCGCTTCAACATCTCTCTGTCCGATGTTTATGATCCTGCCAGTCACAACTATGTTGTTCATGTTCTCCCTTAGGTCAGAGACCTTTATGACCGCCGGAGATGATTGCGAGCTGACCTGTTGCCCTGCCTGCGGCTCTATATTCTCTGGAATCTTGACAACATCATGATCTTGCAGTTCTACTTGCGCCCTATTCCCAAGATTTATTTTTGGCTGACCGCTCCATTCTTTCGTGTAAGCGTTGCGTATGAGGTAGCATTCTCCGACCTTCAGATCGAACTTGACCGTATCCCATACGGTGAACGGTATGCTTCCGCTCTCATCCGCTATGTTCCCGAACTGTATGCTCTTAGCATTTCCATCAACAGGAACGTCACGCAAGTTGGACGAAACGACCTTTACCAACAGATCGACGCTCTGTTCGCTGGTACCGAGCTGGGCGATCATCTTCCTAGCTCCCTTTGAGAGTGAGTTCGGGTCGCCACCATATTTACGTACAATGTGCCGTTTAGAAGCCTCTAATGACATACGGTATACGTTGATGTAATTATCAAGGTCCTTCGCTATGTCATCTTCTTTTATCTTTCCTTCCAGCACCTTCGATATCTCTTTTACGTGTGGTACAAGTTCTTCTTTGTTCATCATGTTCTTACCTCATATTGATGAATCTTTGCATCACCTATGGCATTCTGATTTAAAAGGAATTACATAGGGTATCCGAAAGTGCATTGGTGATCTACACGTAACATGGCACTGACCAGCACTAGGGCCTTTATAAGCTCACGATGCCGAAAGCGCTTCGAAAGACCGCTGATCAAACTAACTAAAAAATATGAAAAAATTAAAAGATTAGACGGCTTAGAGGGAAGCCTCGAAGTCGTCCATTGTTAACTTGAACTCATCATCGCTATTGATGATCTCGCGTTCCTTAAGGACCTCACGAGTGAGAAGCCAATACACGCAAGCAAGGGCACGGCGACCTTTGTTGTTGGTCGGAATGACCAGATTGAACGTTCCTTGTCTCGTTGTTAGCATCACAAAGAGCAATGATGGGTATACCGATATTGAGCGCTTCTGCAACGGCCTGCTGATCAGCTGCAGTATCCGTGACAAGAAGAACCTCGGGTTCCATGTACTCCGGTAGTATGGGATTGGTCATAGTACCTGGAACAAACCTCCCAGCGAAGACCTTTGCACCTATTGTCTTTGCAAACATCTTTGCAGGCTTTTGCCCATATTGCCTAGCAGATGATATAAGGATTCTATCTGGTTGGAACCTGGATAGGAACTTTGCTACAGCTCGGATGCGTGCATCCGTCTGCTTGACGTCCATAACGTAAAGCCCATCGGAACGGACCTTGAATATGAACTGCTTCATATCTGCGCTTTTCTGCTGTGTACCGATATGGACGCCCGAAGTGAGGTATATATCCTCAGGCACCAGAAGGTCAGTCTTGATTTCGTCGCTCATCTAAAAGCCTCATGTGTCCCTTTTTACAGTGATGGGTATTACTCCCATCTCATACTCAAGCATGGATATCTCAACGGGATCGATCATGCCTTCCGGTATGTCGATGAGAACTGGCGCACCCAATGAGACCTGTAACGACCGGGCACCGACTATACGCGCTTTCTCGAATCGTGTATATTTCATGTTCTCACCACGCGGGAGTGCCCTAATACTAACATATCGCTTATAAACCTTTTGGAAGGCCTCTTGTTGTTGGCCAGATTGATGTTGTCCATGCTTCTCATTCCTTTTTCTTTGTTCGCATCACCTATTATCCCATTTCTAGTGTGTGACTAGGGTTTAGGTATGAGACCGATATGAGAAGGTTGACTTAACCTTTGCTAATGTCAGGCATTGGTTGTGCTATCGGCAGTATGATCATACACTCTAACTAATGAGAAGGTTAGTGATCATTACGATATACCCCAAGACCGGTATTGTATGGTCCGAGAACGATCTAGAGAACATTTCTGCAGTTATCCTTGTTGATTTAATGAGCTAAGTGCTAATTTATATACTTATTTAGATAATATATTGTTTCATATCGACTTGCATTGTTACAAGTATAACGATAGTCGATATATTATATGCTCTACAGTGCCTTTTAATAGCCTTTTTTCCGAAATATTGACACCAAGTTATATGTGGTTATAGAAATTACCTTTTTTCAAGGTGTTCATATTCCCGCATATAAAATCGAGAACATTGTTGCCTCTACTTCGTTGAGCAATGAGCTAGATCTTCCCGCTGTCGTAAAAGCGTTAGAAGGATCAGAGTACGAACCTCAAATGTTCCCAGGCATAATATATCGCCTAAAAGAGCCAAAGACTGCGATATTATTATTCCATAGCGGAAAAGCGGTTTGTACTGGTGCGAAGAGATTGGAACAAGTAAAAGAAGCTGTTGAGAAGGTCTCAAAGCAAATAAAGAGCAAAGGCATAAGCGTCTATGATGAACCAAAGGTCGAGGTCCAGAATATCGTAGCTTCGTCCGATCTGGGGCAAAGCCTTAACCTGAACGCGATAGCTATATCCTTAGGACTGGAACGAGTGGAGTACGAACCAGAACAGTTCCCTGGGCGAGTATATCGCATGGACAGCCCGAAGGTGGTCCTATTAATATTCGGTTCCGGAAGGCTTGTTTGCACAGGCGCAAGGACTGTTAAGGACGTCGAAGCTTCAGTAGAAAAAATAGCTGCAGAGCTTCGCGCAGCAGACCAGCTTCTCTGATGCCATAAGCTCAATGGGGGGAACGGAATGACGATCATATCCGTTTCGACCATTAACGTGGTCGAAACCCCTAGTAATGCGAATGTCTGTAGCATACGACTTGTCGATGGTTTACTGGACGAGGAATGAAAGCTACTATCGATAAGCGGTCGCTCCATGATCTATCGAGCGTAGTGCGAGTGGCTGGATGCATCAAGGAACTTCGTTCGGTAGGACGGTATAGTTCGCACGTAAAAGGCGACCATACTATCCCAAAATATCATATGCCTAATGGTCGTCATCCCCTCCTAGGAGCGCTTAATGTCTCATAGAACGACCGATGACCCAGAAGAAGATACAAAAGGAAAAGTCGACAGGAAGAGCCTTAGAGATGCAAAAGCGATAGGTGAGAGAAAAAAACAGAGAAAGAAGATCATAATCGTTCTATGCATAGTGGTTGCGGTCATTGCATCTCTCTTTGTTGGTATTGTAATAGCTAATGCAAATAACAGCAATAGTGGCGATATTAAGAATGGGGATTACTTATCCTTCAGTCTTTTAGGCGAAGAAGATGGACATAATATTGCTGGATCGTGCGAGATTCTAGTTACTTCGGTCACTTCCAGCAGTCTCACTGTTGAGTATACGAGCAGCATAAGCGATTATAGCACATCCATAACTTCTTTATCCAACACCACGACACAGTCGGCCACAGAATCCTTTTCTGGCTCATCATTCAATTGGAATACATCTATCTTTGAGATACTCAATTGCTTATCGGGAAGTACTAATGTGACCACCTCAGCTGGGTCAAAGGTGACCAATTTCACTCTGTCAGATAATTCATATGTGATGTATTATACTGCAAACGCCTCATTCGTTTCAAATAATTCGGTGGTCCTCGACCGTATGTCCTATTGGCTGGACCCAACGACGAACTGCCCATACCAAATAGCCTGTAGTTACTACACGGGTGAGAACTGTCGCGCTTGTTCTCATGAAAACTAATATTGGACAATTCAATGACTATGTCAATAGCTGAAATAGACCAAAGCTAAGGAGAGGTCGAGCTCCATGATCAATCTATATTTCACATACTCATTTATTCTGTCGGGAGCATTGGCATATATTCTGCTCTAAATGAAGATAATAACGAGTAAGGGGTTGTTCATATGCCCGATTCAAAACCTAAGGATGCCTCATCGGAAAATATTTGCAAAGAAATGAGCTCGCACGGCGCTAAATGGGCCACCGTGCATGGTTCATACTTCTCAGATCCAAGCATCGCAGCCCCGCTGGTGAATGCTATTCGTAGAGCAGCTGGTGTTCATTCCCCGGATGTAATAGCTGACATCGGTGGAGGCACAGGATTTTTATTGAGCGAGATAGGGGCCAAGCTGATGAATAAAAGGATCAAGCTTTTGAATGTAGATATCTCGAAAGAGCAGATCGACATAAGCAAGGAACATATGATCCCCTCGATACAGTGCTCAGTAAATGACCTTAAGAGAGGAATGATCATTAATGAAGGAGAACGCTTGATGTTAGTATCACTGTTCTGTCATGCACTACTTTGGACGCTGCGGCCAGGACCTTTTCCTATCCTCGCTACGCTCTATTGCGAACAAAGATGAGCTGTTCATCCAGCAACCAGCGTGTTCTGGGACCATCAAAGAGAGAGATTGCATGAATGAGATCTATCCGATGATGGGCGTCGATAAATCATATATGACAGCGGACGAACTCGTCGGAGCCTATGAACGATGCGGCTGGAAGGTCGAGAATGTTCTTCAGGCACCGTCACTATACCTTAGCTCAGAGGAGCTTACTGAACGATATTCGCTAAGTAAAGACATCATACGTAGGATATGCGAGGTCATAGACCGATATGGTCTAGACCCGAACGTGTTCAAAGTGGGGGAGGATAGGTTCGCGTATCCGCTCACCTATCGGATCATCGTCGCTTATGCGAAATGAGCCTCCCCCGAACACTTCTCTATCCAATGATCAGGTTGCTGACCTAGCTGTACCTAAGATCAAGACCATACTGCGTTCAGGTCAACATATCTATGTACCAGATCAGCGACGAGCTCGATCTTGTTTATATCGTTCGGACTTATCCTCGCTATCAAATGGTCCACTATCTCTGCGGTCACCTGTGTACCATGCCCTATGAGCAGGACCGGGACATTCAATTCCTCAGCCTTAACTATGACCGGGTTTGCTGGCCTAAGCCCACCTGTAAGTATCAAACAGGATGTATCTGTGGAAAGGGCTGCCATAAGCATGTCAGATCTGTCACCACCGGTTATCATAGCTTTCTTGGACAATCTGCGCATCTCCCTAAGAGCTGATTCTGCGGTCATCCCGCCGACCATGACCCGCTCTACTTGCTTCTCGAGACCGCCTTCTCCCGCTAGTACCTCTGCGTTGAGCGCCTCCATTATCTCACTAACGGTCAGATATCCAAGCTCCCTGATCGTGGGGATGCAGCCAAGGACCTTTGTGCCCCCGCTCTCGAGAAGCTTCTTCACAGCCGGATCATCGCACATGTTGAGTACGACACCTTTCAGCTTCTGACCGCTTTTTTCCATCAAGCGCTCATATATCGATATGCGATCTAAGGCATCAGGCGATGGCGTAGTTACGAGCACTATCTCTGCATCTATGGCCTTTGCTATCGATAGGCCATCAACATGCTGTCTCGCTCCAGTACTAAGAAGCTGTGCTCCTTCGACCACCATCCCCTCTGCTTCCCCCTTTACCCGGTTGAAGTTATCAACGATCGTACCTATGCTCGCCGGGTGGAATATGTCATATTTGAGAGGGGACAGCATTTCCTCGCTTGCATCAAGGCCAAGGGCATGCTTCATCAGATGTGCGTCCCTATCCACTGGACGGTCATTTATACATAGGATATCCTCTCGGAATGGCTTGAAATAACCCACTTTGCCACTGTAGTTCTTTGCAATTCCAAGGGCTACCATGCTCTTTCCTGAACATTCCAATACAGAGCTTAGAAACACCGATTTCATTAGCTACCCTCCCTTCGTATTGTCACCAGGGCGTCAACTGCGAAAACTCCCTGGCCTTCCTCCCCAACCATGACCGGGTTGACTTCTAGCTCAGATATCTCAGGGAAATCCAGAGCTATCTGCGAAATGCGTATTATCGTATCCTTCAGAGACTCGATATCCGCAGCTTTTCCGCCTCTCGCACCCGTCAATATAGCATAAGATTTAATTGACTTTATCATATTATCGACATTCTGTCGTGTAAGAGGAGCGATGCGCTGAGAAACATCCTTCATTATCTCAACGAAAACTCCCCCGAGACCAAAGGTGATGACAGGACCGAACTGCTCATCCTTCGTCATGCCGACAAGCACCTCTTTTCCTTTGACCATTTGACAAACCGTAACGCCGTTCAATTTAGCGGATGGAACACGGGCACCTACCCTCATCATCATAAGCTCAAAGCCGGTCTTGACCTCTTCATCGCTCTTCGCTCCAACGATAACCCCCCCAACATCCGATTTATGGGCGATGTCCGGTGAATCTATCTTTAGCACCACTGGGTAGCCTATGTTCTTTGCAGCGGATACGGCTTCTTCTGAGTTCTTCGCGACTATCTCCGTGGGGACTTTTATCCCGTATGCGACCAAGATCTCCTTTCCTTCGCTCTCGCTTAACGAGCTTCGGCCCTGGTTCTTGACCGTATCTATGACCGTCCTCACTTTCTCCTTGTTTCCATGTATCTTTATATGCTCTTTGTCTATGCCCGCATCCAGCATCTTTCGGTACTTTACCATGGCTCCAAGAGCGCGAACTGCCTTGTCCGGCGAGTCGTAACATGGGATCCTAGCTTCATGCAGGATCTCGATACCTTTGCATGTCTTTGAACCGCCCACGAAAGCGCAAACGATCGGTATCTTTGTCTTTCCTGCAAATGTTGAGATATGGTTCGCAACCGCCGTAATATCTACTGTATCAAGCGGAGCAAGAAGGATGGCCACGCATGATACGTTCGGGTCCTCGATCACTGTACGTATAGCGAACTCATATCTGGCCGCTGTTGCATCGCCAAGCACATCTACGGGGTTGTATACATTGGCGGCCTCTGGTAGATTTGCCTTAAGCTTCTCTACGGTGGAACTATCCAACGTAGCTAAGGTAAGTCCAAAATCAGAACATGCATCAGCTGCCATAACGCCATGGCCACCTGCATTCGTAACTATCGCAAGGCCATCATTTTTCGGGAGAGGCATGTTAGAGAATGCTTGAAAGAGATCGAACATCTCATCGATCGTGTTGACCCTTAGAAATGTTGGATTGTATGAATGCAGCATCATATATCTTGTCACTTCCAGAGAGTGCACCAGTATGGGACGATGCTGCCTTTGACCCAGACGATGTCCTTCCTGATTTGAGAACGATGATAGGCTTTGACATGCTGGTCTCCTTAGCCTGCTGCATGAAAGCCTTACCCCTGTTGCTACCTTCGATATACATCCCAATGACCTTTGTCTGTGGATCATCCTTGAAGTATGCTAGTAGATCCGCTTCATCGATGTCCGCTTTGTTACCTACACTAACGAACTTAGAGAAACCAAGGCGGCTCTTTGTGGACCAATCCAATATTGAGCTACAGACCGCACCGGACTGCGAAGATATAGCGATAGGGCCTGCTGGTGGATGTATGTTCGTGAACTGTGGCGTTGACCTTATGATACTCATTGATGACGCCCATACAATTAGGGCCGAGCATCCGTATCCCATATTTCTTTGCTATCTCGCTTATCTGCCTCTCAAGCTGAGCTCCCTGCTTGCCAAGCTCCTTGAAACCAGCTGTTATGACGATGACCGCTGGTATCTTCTTTGCACCCGCAGATTCCATTACTGATGGTACAGCAACATTAGGTACGCAGATCACTGCAAGATCAATCGTATCAGGTACAGCTTCTAGGGTCGGATAAGCTTTGTAACCAAGTACATCTGGTGCCTTTGGGTTGATCGGATACAATCGACCCTTGAAGCCAGCGGAGATCATGTTCCTAAATATGATGTGCCCAAGCTTGTGCTCTTCAGTTGACGCTCCTACGACTGCAACAGAGTCCGGTTCAAATAGCGCTTTCATTTGGATCATCCAATCCATAATTAGAACGAAAAAGCGAATGGAGGTTATTAATTTAAACATTGGGCTAAATTATGAGGTATACACCGACATTTGTCGGTTTATTTGCCATAATCTTACGAAAAATGATAGTGAATTACACTTTTCGTACGTATTAGGTCTCATTATAGTTGCCAATGTTGATCGGATATAAAATTGGATATAATACCGAATAACTATCCAATCATGGGAATGTATAATGTCTGAGATGAGCTGGGACCTATCAGAGGTCGTAAAAAGCACGGAACCAAAAGATATCCTTCAAGAGCTTGGACTTCTCATGAATGATACAGAGGAGTTCGCTAAAAAATATAAGGGAAGGATATCGAATTTATCAGCGAACGGGATCGCAGACATGTTGGAAGAGCAGGATAGGATCATGCTCGCTCATGATGGTGCGATAGCATACTCAAAACTTTCATATTCAGCTGATACAACAGATCCTGATGCGAACAACCTCTATAGCGCGTTCATGGACGCAATGACAAAAGTCGGCCAGGATCTAGCGTTTCTTGATATCGAGCTTGGTGAGTCCCTGTTGTCACATCCAAGATCGATCCATGACCCAGACCTCTCAGTATATTATCATTACTTGGAGAGAATAAGGTCGTTATCGCCGCATCTTATGTCAGAAGCTGAGGAAAAGATAGTGATCGGGAAGGACCTGAATGGCATATCCGCATGGTCCCAGCTCCAAGGCGCATGGCTTAGCACGAGGACCTTCAAGATGTCAGTGGATGGGGAAGAAAAGGAGCTGTCGCTTGGCGAGATACTGTCATTCATCAATGATCCCAATAGGGATAATCGAAGGGCATCCTACATTGCCATCGAGACTGAGCTTGAGAAAAACCAAACTATCTGGTCGTATGCTATACGTTCCGTCTGCAGTGACCATTTGCAAATGTGCAAAATGAGAAAATATTCTTCTCCGATGTCCTCTAGCCTATTATTCAACGATGTCGAACCTACGGTCATAGATGCAATGATGGCGGTCGTTGGAAAGAATACTGACATATGCCAAAACCACGCAAAAATAAAGGCTTTACTGCTTGGACTCCCAAAGATGTGCAACTACGATATCAATGCACCTCTTCCATCTGCACCTGATAAACGATATAGCTGGGAAGATTCCAAGTCCCTGGTCCTTTCCGCATATCGGAGCTTCGACGATGAGTTCAGTGGCTTCGTAGAGGACATGTTCCGCCGCCGTCATCTCGACGGTGAAGTGAGAAAGGGAAAGGTAGCGGGTGCTTTTTGTGACGATTGGTTAAGTGGAAGGACCGCGTTTGTGCTACAATCGTTCAATGGCCGGATAAGTGATGTCTATACGCAAGCACATGAGCTTGGCCATTCGATACATTCGTACCTATATTCCAGATCTCAGAGACCTAGTAACTGCCACATCAGCTATTGCATCGCAGAGTGTGGAAGCCTTTTTGGAGAGCTTCTTCTCACGGACCAGTTGCTTAGTTCCGCAGAGGGTGATGATGAACGGAGGTCTATCTTGGTCGGTATACTGGATGGCTTCAGTCTATCGGTGTTCCATGTAGGCGCAAGAATGTACCTCGAACAGAGCATCTACGACGCAATAGAAAGAGGCGAGCATCTGGACGGCGAAATGATATCCTCACTATGGGCGGATTCCAGGGTACGCATGTATGGCGATTCCATCGATTGGTCATCAGAGTCTAGATGGGATTGGGCAAGGGTGCCGCATTTCTACATCCCTGACCTTAGGTTCTATAACTACCCGTACATATTCGCCCAGCTCTTCGTGTTCGCGATGTATCGCCTTTATAAGGAACAAGGTAAGGACTTCGTACCTAAGTTCAAGGCACTTCTGTCCGCAGGCTCCAGCAGGTCCGCTGCTCAGCTGGGCGCAGAACTTGGTTTCGATATCAGCAAGGAAGAGTTCTGGCAGAAAGGGATGGACCAGGCGACTGCGTTCCTTGGTATGCTTCAACGCCTTAGCTGATGTGTGCAAGGCCCATGAATGGTACTTAACATTCTGGCTCATGGATAAAATGATGACCGATAGAACCAGAGACGATGTTTACAGATTGTGAACTACCCCGCTCTTTCGGGCGGGCTTTCTTAACTCATCCAGGTGGCTTGCTATGCCTTCATAAAAAGGTCATTGGTGATCGATGATCCTCGAGCTTGAGCTCGGACCGTTCCGACCGTATCTTCCTCCATCCTTGAGAAAAGATCACGAGTTACCGAACGCTCTATGGAACATCATTATTCTCATTCTCATGTCTCGGCTGCTAAGGGATACTTTCCCCTCGCATGAAGCTAAAAGGGCTGCACTGATCCACATGCTGATCGTCAGTGAATATCCAAATAGGGTCTGGCACAAAGGTATCATTTTCCTGGAAATCAAGAACGAGTCCTGAGCAGAATGCCCATACGCATATGTGACTAGCAAATGATCATTCATTACTAAAATATATATCACCTGCGGTTTAATGATGTTAAGCTGCCTGGGGTCTACATTTTGCATTTTTCATTCGACCGCATAAGGACATTCTACGCCGAATATTTGCCCGTTGGGGATCGGTTGGGCGAAATGTTCTATGCAGTCTGGATGGTGATCGTTTCCTTAGGCATCCTCGACACACTTGACCCCAACGAGAACGCCGTATTTTATGTGATAATCATAGCTTTGGGTGTCAATATGACCTGGGGACTGATCGATGGGATCACGGTCATGCATACAAATGTTATGGAAAAGGCTAAGAGAGAAGAGATAGTGTACAATATCAGGAAAATAAAGGATGATGACTCTAAGAAGGCAGCAATGGATGCGCTCGATGATTCGATCACCACGGTATTGAACGATGATGATCGGAGAAAGATATTGGAAATGATCTCAGTAGGTGATCCCGGTGAGGACCCTGCAAAAAAAAGGTATTACCCAACAAGGGAGGATTGGAATTATGCCATTGGCATATTCGCGATTGACACGGCCCTTGTCTTTCCTCTAGTATCTCCACTGATAATCCTGCACAACCCATATCAAGCATTGTATTTCTCAAGATTGATCTCTACGGTGATCTTCATGGCTATCGGTGCAGCATATGCAGGCAATCTTCATAGACGGAAATGGGTGGCTGCCCTTTTCCTAGGAACACTGTGCTTCAGTCTGTTCTCACTAAATTTTTTCTATTGACCGGGAACGTTGGTCACATGGACGTACCGCCCAATAGTTGATATTCGACCAGGAAAACGATGCCGAAGCATGTGTGTGCAAATGGGAAAAGATCACTTTTTATCGAAATGCACCACATGCCCCCACTCTACCATCCATACGGCATTTCCTCATTAGAACGACATCATGTCGGATGGTATCATATTGCTCTTCTGCTCGGGGCGGTCTTTGATACCATCAATGAGAAGAGAATTTTTTATATAAAAAAGGAAAGAATCCGAGGCCATGCATCATGCATGGTCCATGCTTCCTGTTCAGCGAAGCGCTTTTGCGACCTGAGGGGCTACGGAGATGACCGAGACCTCGTTCTCTATCGTGTTGGTACTGTAGACCGCATTGCAGCATTTACGAAGCCGATCGAGGGCATCTTTGGCGAACAACCCATGTGTGCAGACCGCAGTTACGCTCTTAGCGCCAAGTATCTTCAATTGGTTAGCAGCTGCTTCAATAGTGCCACCAGTAGAGATTATATCATCAACGATGAGCACATGTCGGTCCTTGGCATCCACGTTCTTTGGGGCCATTCTTACGACCTCACCAGAAAGTCTGGTCTTTTCGAGATTATCGAAATCCGCGCCTATTACCTTGGCCACTTCTGAGGCCCTCTTAAGCGCCCCTTCATCAGGTGCAAGGACAAGATCTACACCATGACCTTTGAAGAACGCTCCTATGGACGGGGCCGCATGCACATCAATGGACTTTCCTTCCACCCAATTAAGGATGTATGGCTTGTGGACATCTATTGTAATAAGTTCCTTTACTCCGATCTGAAGATGATCTATCATAACCTTCGCGGACAATGCTTCACCTCTCTTGAAGCGCTCATCCTGCCTAGCATATCCGAAGTATGGAATAACGCTAGTGACACTTTTCGCCCCAGCCCCTAAAGCTGCATCTTGCAATAGCAGCATTTCCACAAGGCTGGAGTCTGGATGTGTATTCTGGACTATCACCACATCGTCCTCGATGTTCTCCTCCTCGATGTGCACATAGCATTCTCCATCAGGGAACCTTGTGACACGCGGGGCTACATATTTAACTCCAAGTTCCTTTGCTAGATCTTGAGCTAACGCCTTAGAAGATGTACCGCCAATCACTATCATTGCTGAGGGGCATAGCATCGCCTTCTTTTAACTTATGCGAGAAAGGCGCTTTGAAAGAAAAGATAACTCATCATTCGAAGCCTCGCATCGTAGCTCGTTGTTGATCAGAGAGAAATGGATTATATGTAATTCGCATACACACTTCGATATCATGGACCGACATGTGATAGAAGCGATCGGAAAGACAAGGGTTGTAATCGAAGATGGCAAGGTTGTAGAGGTTGGTGAGCCACAGATCGAATATTGCCCTCTTTTCAATAAAGTAAGAGGCGTTTCGGCCATCTCTGCCGATGTGGTCAAGGAGAATATAGAGTTCAGGATCAAGGATTTTGGGATGTGCACCGCTTCAAGGAAATTGCGGATGAATGATTTTTTGTCATTTGGAGTCTCAGAACTTATCGGAATGGCGTTATCAAAAGGGCTTCTTGACGCAGCGGTAATGGCATGTGATGGCGCAGGGACCGTAGTAGTCACCGACGCAGAGCTCGCGCAGGGCATTGGCGGGAGGATGTCCGGACTTGTCGAGACCACACCTATCCCTCAGGTCATCGAGACAATTGGAACTGGGAACGTCCTAGACCCAAAGAAGGGGACCGTAGACCAGCTCAAGGGTGTTGAAAAAGCGTTCGAGATGGGCTTCATGAGGGTCGGCGTTACTGTAGCGAAGGCATCGGATGCAAAAATGATCAGAAAAAAATATGGTCCTCGTGTAGCGATCTTTGTAGTGCACTGTTCTGGAATGACATCAGATGATGCTATTACGATATCTGAGAACGCAGACATCACAACGGCTTGTGCGTCCAAGAACGTTCGGGAAATGGCCAAGACCAAGGCGCTACTACAGGTAGGTAACAAAGTGCCCATATACGCGCTCTCGCTTTGGGGCGAGCTGCTGCTAAAGGAGCGTCTAGTGTTCATAAATAAAGAAGCACGGACAGGCCCAGACGAACCGCCGCGACCTTTGTTCTAAGCGCTTTTTTTATGTCCGCTCCCCGGTCGATCTTATGACCGGGCGATGCGATCATCTTTCAATAAGCTCAAGATGATTTTTACCGCGCATTGTGATCACCTTGATGCGTTCCTTAATTAGTTTGGATATCAGCAAACGATCATTCGTGACAACATAAGCGTTCAGCTTTTTTGCCAGCTCTATCACAGAAGCGTCACCGCTAGAGTTTGTCTGCTCGATATGGTATCTTCCAGCTAGCCTCAATGCGGCCTGGGCATGTCGGCTCGTGGACCTTTTAAGCTCGCCAATAAGTGGTCCAGGGACGAACATCTCACATTCCCCGATCAATCTTTGCACATCTAGGTCCAAGTTGATAGAGCGCTCAAAAGGAAGAAGGAGGGCGTTTGTGTCTAGGATGACCTTCGGCATATCACTGAATGATACCGTATCCGATCAAACGCCACTTACCAGAGATACGTCTAGAGATCGCTACACGCTGGTCCTTATGCGCGCAGACCGGTATCTTCAGTGCGACCTCGGACTCTTCGCCTCTAGCACTAGTGACGACGCCTACAGTAGTCGCGGTCCCGATGCTTAGCATCAGAGGCTCATTGGTCTTGATGTTCTCGACAGCAAGATCGTCCGCACTGCCTACCACTCGCTCTAGAAGATGGGTCGCCATTATGAACTTATGCAGAACTGGTGGTAACGTACCTGGCTTACCAACGACCCTTCCTGTCAGACCATCTGACTTTGTTAAGAAGGGGTCCAATTTAGTACCGATAGCGATAAGGCCACCAGGGGTCGTAGCATCAAGGGTCGTGCCACCTGTATGAAGTGATTGCACGGTCGTCGTCATGCTTTCCCAGCTTGTCTTACCTCCGACCTCTACCTTGCGTCCAGGGAGTATCTCGATCTCATCCCCGATCTCGAGCTTACCCTGTGTAAGGGAACCGCCCAGCACACCACCCTTCAAAGAATCAGGTGAAGAACCTGGAGTATTAATGTCAAATGATCTAGCAACGAACATACGAGATGGTTTGCTAAGATCGAATTTTTCGGTCGGTATATATTTTTCAATAGCTTCGATTATTTTATCGATGTTAACATCATGTTGAGCAGAAACAGGAATTATTGGAGCGTTCTCTGCGACCGTGCCCTTCACGAACTTCTTAATCTCTCGATAGTTTTCAAGAGCTTCATCCTTTGTCACGATATCGATCTTGTTCTGAACGATGATTATCTTTTGAACGCCTATGATCGAAAGGGCCATAAGATGCTCTTTTGTCTGTGGTTGGGGGCAATGTTCATTCGCTGCTACAAGCAATAATGCACCTTGCATCATGGCTGCACCAGATAGCATGGTCGCCATGAGGGTCTCATGACCTGGTGCATCAACGAATGATACTGCTCTTAAAAGCTCTGCCTGCCCACCACATTTTGGGCAAGCATCCGATATACCATACCGGCCACATTTAGAACATTTATAGAAAGCTGTATCAGCATAACCTAAGCGGATAGAGATGCCTCTCTTGATTTCCTCAGAGTGACGGTCTGTCCATTCACCGCTCAAGGCTTTGGTCAAAGTCGTTTTTCCATGATCGACATGACCTATCATCCCGATATTAATCTCGGGCTGCTGAGCTACCTTCATTTCTTTTGCTCCTCTGGCTTAACCAATAGCTCATCAATGGATTTAGAACCAACTGCGGTGATGGTCATGTTTATTTGAGAAGAATCGGTTGAGATTGTATTTCCCCTTACCAGCTTTCTCCTCCTCATGCCACCCTCTGGAGCGTTGAACCCAATTCCATTCGAAAGCAGGACGTTCTTTCGCCTAACGCCCGGAAGATCCGCCCTCATGGGATAGCCATCCTTATCGCTACCTCCCACTATGCTAAGCTTATATCCTGGCAAACCGACGAAAATGCCGTCCACAACATCCCCGATCTTCTTTCCAATCAAGGAGTTGGCTTGATGCCCGGAGACGGTCAACTGGTATGACTTTCCGGTCTTTACATCGTTAACGACAGCCTTAAACTCTACCATCTAAACACCCTTTGAGTAACGCCTTAATGTAGATTAGGATAAATAAGTATTGTTTAACTACCCGGGTTAGAAGTCCTACGCGGGCGAAAGCTGGAGGCTTGGAACGTGTGCGACATGGTCCTCTAAATAAAAACAGCGGACATAATATCAGAGCGGCTGGATCCTAAAGCTTGTGTATAAATCAACTGCCCAAAGATTCATTCGTGGGTAGCTGACCTGAGATCGTATGCCCCTTTGGGCTTCCTTTCTGAAGATATAGCCCTTTGTATGTATTGCCCGCAATTACTTCCTATGAGATTCTCATCGATTTCCCCTATGCTAAGTATGTGATCATATCCTTCACGTTCTAGATCATCGATAATGGCCGACCAGCTAGATCGGTCATTCGGGTCGATGAGCGAGCGAAGACCGTTGATCTCCGATCTTATAGTTGGGTTCAGTGGGGTCAACTTGACCACAAAATATTCAGGATCGAAATATTCCCTCAACACCTTCGCGGATATCGGGGACCCTGATGCTAAGGCAAAGTTAAGCGCTATCTTCCTATCCCCATCGTGTGGCCTGCAAAATCTAGCCCCATATTCCCCGATCTCCTTGAAAGTCCATGTTCTGATGGGTATCAGTTCTGAGCGAAGTTTTTGGTCTGTCGTATGGATCGAGAACTGGAGCTGGAACCGCCCACCAGGGTATATCTGATCTTTAATATCTATCAGCTTCATGAAGACATCAGATGCGCCCCTGGGCGCGACCGTTGACAACGATGCAATGAGCCCGGGCACATCATATCTGTCCGGAAGATGCTGAAGTAAATCGAGGACCGCGGGGTTCAATGATGGCTCCCCCATGCGTGCGAGCTGAACCTTGAACTTGGACGAATTGATGTGACCATCCGGGAATCTTTTTTTGACCATCATATCTATCTGCCCCATCATCTCCTCCTCGGATAATGGACCAACATATTACTCGCCAGCGTCGCACATCTTGCAGCGGACAGGACAACCGATCATTGTGGATATTATCACTACCCATTTAGCCTCTCTTGATAGAGGGGGCTGGATTGATTCAACGGTCTCAACGACCGAACGGGGGTCTTCCCTGAGCTGTAGAACTGTTACAGTAGCTAGATCGTCCTTTCCGTATACGGCCAGTACCCTCATGCTGAACGTGCCCCCTGAAGGAATCTCTCCACATTCATTGCAGCACGTACCCCGTCCCCAACGGCGATCGCGGTCTGTCTCATTCTTCCGCTGGCGACATCCCCTGCCAAAAAAATATTCTGGGGCGTACCTGATCCATTCGTACCCTGATGGATCTGGCCATTGAACTTATTTAAGATATCTAGATCTGGCTCTCTTCCGCATGCGATCAACAGATGATCGGCCCTGGATTCAGTCCCGTCGTTAAGCTCGACGCGGATATCCTTATCATATGAGGTTCGCAAGATGTTCCTATTCTCAATCGATCTGTACAGGGGAGCGAATGGCGTCCTCGTACAACGACTTAAGGCACCTAGCTTTTGAACGGCATATTATCGTTACTTTCATATGTCGGGCGCTAAGGTTGCATGCCTGATCGAACGCTATATCGCCACCCCCATAGACCATGACCCTAGCGTTTGGATCGGCGTTCTTCAGAACATCGGATAGGCTGTAGGATATTTGTTCACATGGTATCGTTTCAGAGCCTTCTATGTTCACTTGTTTTGGTATGGTACCTGTAGCAATGATGACCGCCCTAACCTTGCATAGCCCAGCTACTGTTCGCACCGTCAATTCATCGTCATTACGATATATTTCTTGTACGCCCGTGCGAGAAATGCTCCCTCCTACGGACCCAAGATGGTCCATGAATGCCTGGATAAGTGAGCTAGCTTCAATGCCACCCGGGAAACCAGGATAGTTGCTGATCATGCTCGCATTGTTCAATAATCCCCCAGGCTTGTCACGCTCAAAGAGGATATTACCAATGCCTGCTCTTTGTAAATAGATCGCAGAGGCTATACCTGCTGGTCCGGCCCCAACCACGGCTACGTCTATTCGTCCAGACATGATATCAGCTCTTTAGTTGTCATCAGAGTGGCGAAGCCATCAGCAAGAACCTCTTCGCTGCTCCTCTGCAGCTTTTCATTGCGTGTCGCAGTGGCATCTGTTATCATGAAGACCTCGAAATCCCGCATGAATGCATCCCTTGCGGTCGATTCACAGCAAAGATGTGTCATCACCCCGGTGATAACGAGCCGTTTTATTCCATACGATCTTAGCACTTGTTCTAGATCAGTGGCGATAAAGGCACTATATCTCGTCTTACGGATCACCAGGTCCTTTCCTTCAGGATGCATATCTGGGTCAAGCTTAGAAAGGCCGCTATCATCCCGAAGAACATCCCCCCACCATCTTCCCATCAGCCCAGGGTCCTCATTATCCATCAGAGCATGTCTTGTGAATATCACCGGAAGATCGTGTTTTCGAAAAGCGTTAATGATCTCTAGGACCTGCCCGATGATCATTTTGGTTCGAGCGATATAAGCGTGCGACAATGGGTCCGTGAAAAATCTCTGCATATCGATTACGATCAGCGCGGACCCTTCCTTATTGAACTGGAAAGCTCTTGCCTTATTTCTGGGATGATGAAGCGCGCTATAGTCATTTAGATGGTGATTAGCAATGTCATATCTAGCAACCATGTCGACCTCGGCCGCCTATTGAACGGCGGACTTCCGCCGTTTCCTATTGTTCGCCGAGGCTGGAATACGGAAAAACAATGCCTCTTTAAGTGCAAGGACGAGCTACGCGATATATATGCGTTTCTGACCTGGTGTGTCCCTTGAAATTATGTTCTATCTGCTATAGCGCTCATTTGAGCGAGCGCCCAGTGAACCTCGAATGGAATTGGGGGTCCACTATATGGACATCATATCATCTAAGAATGGGTCGCTAATTGCCTTTCGATGATGTCCATGAGAGCTTGATGTTCCCCGGGTATGTTTTCAGCCATACGAGCCGCAGCGACCGGCGCTATCCATGATGCGAGATCACTATCAAATTTACCGCATATTTTTATATATTCCTGGGTATAATCATGGACGAACCGCTCCTGTATCAGATCTGAGGTGCCATTCTCTTCATTCAGACCATGATCATAATGGAATAGAAGGCTGAGCAATATCCTTGTTCTCGCGACATCGGCCAATATGTCACCTCTGCAAGCATGCTCCCAATCGAGGACCACTGGTCCGTCGAGTGACATTATTATGTTATTTGGAGAATAGTTCCAATGGCATAACTTATTTCCATCTGGTAAGCTAGATATCAGGTCCAATATGATCGACCGCATGTCTTTAGGCAGGGACCTTAGAGAACTTACCTCCGTCAAGAGCATCGAACGCACATCAGGAAGCTCCGGCGCTATCAGGTGATGTATTTCATTCTGTTCGAAGGCGAAGAGGCGGATGGTCTTTGATAGGGCTGTAGGGTGTTCGATCATCCATTCTAAATATGTCGGCCCTATCACTTTATCAAAGATGACCCCGAACCGCCCTTTCTCTTTCCCACGCCATGTACGAACGGAGCGTCCACACCGAGCTCTCTCGCAAATTCCGTCATCTTTACTTCATGCTCAGGGAGAGCTCGCGATATTTCTCCTTTGTAGAGCTTGATGACCTTATTGTCCGGTAGCTCATACACTTCCCATTTCGGTCCAGATCTTATGGCCTCTATTCTAATGGGGACATCTGTGAACACCATCTCACCACCATAAAACTTGTACTAACAAATTTTTTCCTTGCATCTATCGCTAACCTCTGAATTTGATATCTCCCACGAACGAGTTCATAGGATCCTGAGGTCGGTTTCGTTCGGGAGGCGTCCCTCGGGCATATCAGTGCGGCCCTCGCGCCGATCTCTGTCTCGGTACGATCTACCATCACTTTCCTCTAACGAGGGACGCAACGCGATGTTGAACGATGCGTCGACGTGGCGAACCATGCTCCTCGGGGAAGCATGTTCGATGCCATAACTTGCACGCTCTTTGAAGTGCGGCAGTATAGTGGCTGGGGGTCTATCGGTATGAGGATACTTAAAGGATCTGTCGCGATCCACTCCAGGGATGAGATCCTGGGCTTTCTTTCCCCTGACCAGTGATCTCAGCTAGGGTTGCAATAAGGCCCATTGAACGCATATCTGATCGAAAGCGAGTTCCGAGAGTGATCGTACAGCATCGGTCCATCCGTCGAGGAGATACACACGAACTATCGCCATTCTACTAGACTTCTTGCTTCGACCAGGATCCTTGGAGCTCGTTTGACGATATGTGAACAGCTTGTTCTTTCCTGCGGGCTTCTTATTTCGTCCAGATGGTTTGCGATGCATCAGCTGAGCACGGATTCAATCCCCTGTTAATGAGCATAAGTTCCGGCCGTTGCGATCATCTACTATGTGATCCTCGATGGAAGATCACGAGTCGATATCTGTTCCATTAGTGTCGGCATGCTTGCTCCCATCTCCCAGTTCTACATAGGGGGTCCCATTCGATCAGTTAGAATGCGGATAACCGTTATTAGCGAAGAGAGCCTTTAAGGTGTATCATGTCCACTGGCCCTAGCGATACCTATATCCAACTGAACAATGGTGTAAAGATGCCAGTACTTGGCATTGGGGTCTTTAAGATCCCGAATAAAGAGACGTACCGGGTGGTGCTAGATGCCATAAACGTGGGCTATAGGCACATAGATACAGCTGCATACTATCAGAACGAAGAATCTGTCGGAAGAGCGATCAAGGACTGTGGCCTCGAGAGAGATGATATCTTCGTAACCACAAAGATATGGTATGATTCGCATGGATATGATAAGGCACTAGCCGCATGCGATCGTTCACTATCCTTGCTGAAGATGGACCATGTCGACCTGCTCCTGATACATTGGCCAAGGGGGGAAGATAGGCTTGAAACTTGGAAAGCATTGGAAAAGATACTAACTGATGGGAAAGCAAGGGCCATAGGAGTAAGCAATTATATGATCAGGCATTTGGAGGAGATAGTTTCCACATCTGGGACGGTCCCCGCGGTAGACCAGGTGGAGTTTTCCCCATTTCTTTATCAGAAAGATCTTCTTGAGTATTGTCAAGACCACGGTATCGCCATGGAAGCGTACTCTCCTCTTACAAGGGGAAGCATGCTTAGCAATAGTAGAATAGCCGATTCTCGCATCCAAATATGAGAAAACATCTGCTCAAATGATGATCCGCTGGGTCATACAGAAAGGTATGATCGTCATACCAAAGACGACCCATATTGAAAGAATGAAAGAGAACGCGAACGTCTTTGATTTTGAGATATCCGAGGCGGATATGAGATCAATGGATGCGCTCGATGAAGGCCTTCATACTACTTGGGACCCGAACGATATCCCCTGAGCATCGTTTATGTAGGGGCTCGTAATGAGAGGTTCGGGTCACTGATTGTCCGTAACTAGTAGGGAGCGGGAGCGACAAGGAAGGGCTGAGATCGAGTTCAGGATAGCATGCGACCTTGAACGCATGGGACGCTTCGACCAAGCCATAGATGCATACATACGTGTCCTTACCATAGTCCCCGACCATACACAGGCACACCTCAATCTGGCATCGGTATACTCAAAAAAGAGTAATATTGCCAAATCTGAACAGCATCGCGCATTAGCTGAACATAGGTCGGAGCTGCCTATTCCGATCCCGGTGATGGACGTCCAACCGGAGAGAAAAAGGCGTACTTTTGTTCCACTACAAGATAAGCCTAAAGGTATATCCTCCCTTCCAGATAAGCAACCTTCAATTCTATCAGGCCACCTGGACCCGCCATCTGTAGAGAAGATCGACCCGGATGGGGACGCGAGAGTTTTGGCATTGCTTCCTATGACCGCTGTGACATTCTATGGACGGTTCGGCTCCTTACATGAGATACAGAGGCTCGCTATACCGATGATCCTTAGTGGAGGGAATGCGATGGTACTGTCCTCTACAGCCAGCGGGAAGACCGAGGCTGTTTTTGCACCCCTCATAGAAAGAATGCTCTCAGAGAAATGGAAGGGACTTTCAATCCTTTATGTATCCCCTACGAAGGCGCTTGTTGGGGATATCCGGCAGAGATTGGAGGAGACACTTAGACCTCTTGGCGTTAAAGTTGCACAAAGGGACGGTGACATAAAGGACCTTAATGAACATGATCCAGAACAGATACTTGTCACCACCCCTGAATCCCTGGACTCCATGCTGTGCTGGAAGGGAGCACAGCTCAGGAACATAAAAGCGGTAGTCCTTGATGAGCTCCATATGCTCGATGGTACGTATCGTGGGGACCAATTGATGGTCCTGCTCAGACGTTTGAGGCTTGAGCAAAGTATCGATCCTAGCGTTTATGCCATGTCCGCGACCGTTGGTGAGCCTGAACGGATGGCATCGAAATACATGCGCTCTCCCACAATCATCAAGGCAGGGGGCGGCAGGGGCATCGATTATCATATAGTCCCCGAATTGGACAATGCGCTCTTTTGGATCAAGCAATTGAAGGCTAAAAAGGCTCTTATATTCTGCAATACGCCATGGGAAGCTGAGGATGTGGTAAATACCAAATGCCGCTGGCATTTTCCCCCTGAGACCCTAAGGGTCCATCATGGCAAGCTTGAGAGGGATCGCAGAGAGGAAGCTGAAATGGCCCTAAGAAAGAATGATCATGTTATATGTGCATGCACAAGCACTTTAGAGGTCGGAGTAGACATTGGGGATATAGATCTAGTTGTACTCTATGACCTTCCCAGGTCCATTTCATCTTTGGCACAAAGAATAGGAAGGGCAAATCGTCGAGGCGACATCATCAAGGTCATCGCTGTCGGTAAAGGGGGGACAATGACCTATTATGAAAAGGTCTTCAAAGCAGTGATCGAGTCAAAGTTCGAGACATCCAAGAATGACCTTGACCCATCTGTTGGTATACAGCAGATATTTTCCACCATAACGAATGGGGGAAAGGACCGCGCTTTCATATTGGAAATGTTGAAGGGTCTCATAGGGTCTTCTGACATCGACAATATAATGTCTCATCTGATCTCCACCGGTCACATCGTAGAACGAGAAGGAAAACTATATCCAGGAAGGCTTTGCATCGATCTTGGCCCCCGCATTTATTCGAACATACCGCGCTCAGAGAGCATATTGGTCGTAGAACGAGGGACAGGTATGCCAATAGGACGGATCGATATGCCTTTGGACAATATCTTCGTCCTTTCAGGCCAAGCGTGGGCTGTAGCTGAGCGTCTAGAAGAGAAGGTGCTTGTGGATAGGATAGATCGGAGCACGACGATAGCTAAATTTACTTCATATGATCGCCACGGATCATTCTTTGATCTCCTTCCAGCTAGCATGAAGCTGATCTTGCAAAGGAAAGAACATCTGAAGAATACATGATATGCATGGGATACTGTCCATTTTTCAGTAGCTCATAAATATACTTCGGAGAGGAATAGATGATATCATTCATGGATCAAAGGAAAAATAATGATCGATGCAATGCGTATTTGGCGAAAAAAGGATAAAATAAAGAATATATGATAGATGAGCTAGAACGTATCCTTAAGACAGAAAGACAGGAATTGATAGGGAGGTCTAAGATCAATATGTCTGGTGAACCGATCGATGTGAATGATGGGAACTTTGATGATGTCATGAAAAAGAACACCACCCTGATAGTAGATTGCTGGGCGCCGTGGTGCGGACCGTGCCGTATGATGTCTCCAGTTGTCGACGCTGTGTCGAAGGAGCTTGACGGGAAGGTCGTCTTCGGGAAATTGAATACTGATGAGAATCCCCATATATCTCAGCGATACACAATAGAAGCCATACCAACGCTCCTAGTGTTCAAGGACGGGGAACTGATCGACCGATGGGTCGGTGCGAGGACCAAGGAAGACCTAAAAAAACGTGTCCAATCCTTACTATGAACTATTTACCGTGCTGATGCAGAGAGGCTTTGGCATTTTGGCCTATTGATCTAAAGGGCGCCATAGCCTTTCAGCCCCCATCCAGCCAGGGGGCTGACATACTTCACATAGAGGCATATATTATTTCAGAACGCAAGATATAAAATGGATTGAAAATATTATTCATATAAATAATGGCAAAGGGGTTTGACAAATGGAAACAGAAGTCGCGATCATAGGTTTAGGTCCAGCAGGGTTGCAGGCAGCCATTCATGCAGCCAGAAAGAAAGTAAAAGTAATAGCTATAGGTAGGTCCGATGCTTCAGCTTTGAACAGAGCGGAGATCGAGAATTACTTGGGGATCTTGTCCATGAAAGGTACCGACCTGCTAGCGATCGGCAGAGAGCAAGCTACAAGGTTCGGTGCACAGATCCTTGAGGAGAATGTCATGCAGCTCTCAAGGGACCGCGATATGTACCTAATAAGGACGGACAAGGATAATGAGATCCATACTAGGTCGGTCATCCTTGCTATCGGCATGCCTCGGGCAAAGCTCAATATTCCTGGTGAGAAAGAATTTTTGGGCAAAGGGGTAAGTTACTGTGCCTCATGTGATGCAGGTTTCTTCAAGTCAAGGCCAGTGGCGATAATAGGGGATGAGAGCGAAGCAGCAGAGTCAGCGATGCTATTGACCGAATATGCTTCAGAAGTCTATTGGATATCCCCAGCGTTCAAAGTGACTGACGAACTGATGAATAAAGTGAAGCGTACCTCTGTAAAGCTGCTGAACGGAAAGCCGGTAAGTATATTGGGCGATAAAACGGTAAGTGGCCTAGATCTGGCTGACGGAAAGAGACTGGACGTGAAGGGCATATTTGTTGCATTAGGTGCAAGAAGCGCTTTGGACCTTGCAATGGGCATAGACCTCTTGCCTGAGCCTGATGGTAGAATACCGGTCGATGCTGAGATGAGGACATCTGTTGATATGGTCTTCGCTTGTGGTGACATCACAGGTCAGCCGTGGCAACTTGCCCGTTCTGTGGGGCAAGGCTGCATAGCTGGGGACAACGCAGCAAAAGCGGTCCGTGAAAGGAGGACCTGAATTTGTCATTGGAAGATGAGCTGATCACAGGCATTCTGAGAGAAGAAGGGGGCTTCAGGGATGCACTGAGAAAGGTCCTTGATGAGGACCTAAAGATGAGCATTCATGAGTTCTGCGAACGAACAGGGCTCTCCCCATCTACTATCTATAAGATAATGCAGGATAAAAGGGAGCCGAACCTTCGTACGGTCAGGGAGATAATCCGAGCGGTCAGGAAGCTCGAGAACAAGCCCCATGGTAATTTCATAGGTGTGATCGCTGCCAGACCAGTCCTTAGCAGGATAGAAGAGCGCGTGATCACCGTAGGAGAAAAGGATGTTCTGATAAAAGAATATCAAGCGAATAGTATGGAGGACGCGATCATAGCTGCAGTGATGGCCGAGAGAGACGGCGCGCTCGCGATAGTTTGTGCGCCCATAGTTGCCCCCACGGTTCAGAAAATATTGAAGATCCCTGTCTCGATCGTGATACCGCATGGGTCTTTTCTGAAAGCTATAGATGTCGCTGCCCAGAAGGTGCTTTGACCTATTGAGCACGGAGCCATTCTGCTGAGGCTGGGTGTAGGGCACCGATATTCTACTATCAAGAGCGGGCGGAGTGCTTCGGTCACCTCCATATAGCTAAAATATGGAACTAGAGGCACTGCACTTTAGGGGTGTAGTTCTCATTTACAAGATGGCGCAATGAAACCCAGGGTCCCGACGATCAAATAAACCCATGATATTATCGACGAATGAGCGCACTATTTCGACAGAAGACTGTTATCGCAGTTGCTTGCCATCAAGTTAGATCCCCCAAACGACCATCAGTTATTTGCAAGTCATGTATGTCGGGTAATGCGACTTTGCATGAGAAGGAGATTTTCAATTACCTATTAGTATAAAAAAATATATTTTATTAAATCTATATATTTTATTAAGAAGTTTAACAAAAGTGGTTCACATCAGGACCTGGGATCAAGAGGTTCGGAGGAACTGAAGGCAGTAAGCGATCAGTCCCTCAGGCCTCAACGATCCTATGCCTTCCCCTTCCCACCCTTGCTCCTGCCGACGAACATCACGTACGCACCGACCGCTAGCAATGAGGCAGCAGCTATGACGCCTATCCATAGGTAAGCACTGTCGATGTTACCAGAGCCGTTCGATGCTATGGTCTGATCGGCCGTGATCTTCCGATCGCGACATCGTTGGATGTCATGTCAATAGGCGAGCTGGATAATTGATAGCCGTCCTTCGTGGCAAATACCGTGTAGTTGCCTATAGGGACGTCGTAGAAAGCGTACTGACCTGTAGCGTTCGTCGTTGTCGTGCTGCTGCCAAGGATGACAGTGGCGTTAGCGACAGCATTGCCGTTAGCGTCGACCACCATGCCGGATATCGTTCCTACGTCAGCAGTAGTGAACTTCCAGGTCGTCGTTGTTAAATGGTTACCAGCGAGGTCCATGCCTGTGACGGTGACCGTGTACTCCTTATCGCCTATGAGAGCCATTGATGGAATGAAAGTGGCGTTGCAGCCGTCCGATGACCATGACAGCGTGCCGGAGGATCCCGTTGACCGTTATGTTCGTAGCCGTCTCGTTCATCAGTTCAGAGAACGAGACCGTTATGTTCGCTAACGTTGATATACCGCTGGTGGATGGCGTGGAGCTCGTCACGGTAGGAGGTACGGTATCGACAATGAGGAAGGCACATGCGGACGCCTCATTGCCTGCATCATCGGTGGCGTTGACGAGAATGACGTGACTGTCCGTCACTAAGACCATTGAACGTGTAGCTCGTATCGTGAGTAACGTTCGTCCATGTCGCACCGTTGTCATCGCTTATCTGTACGCTATTAACGCTTGATGCGGTATCAGCTATCGTCCAGTCGACTGTTACGCTAGTATCGTTGGTGTACTCGACCGATGAGGGTGATGTGATGTTGACCGAGATAGGAGAATTTGAAGGGGTAGATGCTGTGGCGATCCGATATGAGCGTACCCCAGCCCAGCCTGGGGTCGTGAAGCCGGTCGCACCCGAGTGGAAATAGACCGTCACATAGCCAACACCAAATGCCCAGGTGCCATTAACTTTCGGTGCATTGCCTTCGAAGTATATCGCCGCAATACCGGAGAACCAGAACGCCTTGCTGCCGATGCTCGTGACACTGGCAGGTATTGTCAACTCATACATGGACATGCAACAAATGAACGCCTCATCGCCGATCCTTGTGACAGGTAGACCATTAATGGTCGATGGCATTATCTCTTCACTCCGCCCGGCGCACCCGATGATCTCTACCGCGGTCCCGCCGTTGATGATTATGTATTTGAAGTCACCGTACCAATCGCCGTTCGCAGTAGCAGAAACAGCGTTGAGCTGATAGCACTGTACTCCAGCCCAAGTGGGTGTCGTGAACCCGGTCGCGCCAGAATAATAATATACGGTCATGAGATCATCCAGATACGCCCAGTACATGGCCGTATGAGGAGCATTGCCTAGGAAGGTCAATGTGAGACCCCCGTCGGACGCGAACGCCAGATCACCGATGCTCGTGACGCTCGCCGGGACTGACAAGGATGTCAGGGAATTGCAATAACCGAACGTACCAGAGCCGATGCTCGTTATGTTGTCCGGGACCGATACCGATGTTAACGAGGTACAATCGTTGAACGTCTCATTTCCTAAGTTAGTGACGCTATCGGGCATCGTAACTGATGTAAGGGCATAGCACGAAGAGAACGCATAGTCGCCGATGCTAGTTACACTGTCAGGAATGATCACGGTTGTCAGGGAACTGCAGTAGCTGAACGCATTGCTGCCGATGCTAGTGACCGGCAGACCGTTGATCACGCTCGGTATCACGAACGTTCACCGGCGAACCGGTGTATCCGGTGATCTGCACCGAGCTGCCAACGACCGAGTACTTCAGACCGTCGCTGGTGACCCCGGTCGTACTGGCCGACGCGGTCCCGACCGACTGGTCGAACATGACCGCCGCTGTTGTCGATAAAAGAATGAACACGATGAAGAGAACGATCGCTTCCTGACGCATGGTGACCACCGAACATCCCTAAGTTGGACGGGTCATCGACCTGAGTTATATTAATTACCCTACATTTTGATATTAAGAACGTCAACTGCGCAAGGTCAGGGGTTCAGGTCGCAAATCAGCATAGGACTTAGTATCGTGCGCCAAGATCCTGGACCCATGTGACTAAGTAAGTATGAGAAAAAGAGCAGGGGGTGGGTTTAGCCAGCTTGACCGTCCGTGAATGCGTTCGATGCTTGAGCTTTGAGTAGGCAACCCGCGGCTTTAGCTGCGGATCATTGACTAACTCTATATGTAGTACCGAAAACATAATTTCATAATCTCTGTGCCGCTTCACGTTCCGTCCAATGGAGGATTTAATGTTCGAGCTTAATGTAGAGAGCAATACACCGTTGACACCCCTTATGGACTGTTGATGATATAGCACTTCAGTTCTTGACGCATATAGGTTATCTGCCAAAGGGCTATAACCCAAAGACTAATGCGATGAATACACAAGATAGCATTCCATATAGATTGTTCATGGACTGTTTCATGAAGAACATGAAGCGAGCATGGCAGGGTAGATGAGCTAGCGGTCTACCTTAAGACCACCAAGCCAACGATCTATCGACATCTGAATAAATTAAAAGCGATAGATCTACTTGAAGAGGTCGAGGTCGAAAAGGACGGGTCATCTAAGAAAGGATATAGAATAAGATACGGGGACCTAAAGAAGGCTTGGAGCTTTACAGAGGCGAACGTTTGAGATGGCTATGCAGAACTATCGACAAACTGTCGATCATTTCCAGAAATTAATGGAGGAGGCGTCAAAATGCCAATGAAGGACCTTGAACAGATGATAACGATCGGTTTGAAGTATAGGATAATACACATGAGCGGGAACAACGGATCCATGGGAATTGGATCGGAGAGTTCCGCGGATATGCGGCATTCTCTGACGAGAATGCGATATGCATCAAGCTGGATCCTTCCGACAAAGAAAGCCCTGAAAGAATAAGGTTCATTCCATACCATGCTATATTGGTGATCGATGTTCTAGAACAAGCCCCTGCAAAAGAGGTAAAGAAGAACGAAGAGAGCAGGGCCATATACCAATAATCGCAGGTACGGTGTATAATGGGATATCATGAGGACCTTATCCAAGCTATAGTGGACGGTAGGATAAAGGATAAGAATGACCTTCAACGGTTCAAAATAGAGCTTTGCAGAAAGTATGGTCTAGACCTTCTTCCGCGGAACTCTGATACACTTGCGAGAGCCGGTGAAGAAGAGATGCCGCTGGTTTGCAATATACTTCAGCGAAAGCCTGTTCGAACACTATCTGGCGTTGCCGTGGTAGCGGTAATGACATCGCCCGCGCAGTGCCCGCACGGCAAATGCATTTATTGTCCCGGCGGTGTCGAGAACGGCTCACCTCAGTCATATACGGGGAAAGAGCCTGCGGCTCGAAAGAGGAGCGAGCTATGGGTTCGATCCATATGAGCAGGTAAAAGGAAGGATCGAGCAGATAGAAGCCATAGGACATCAGACAGATAAAATTGACTTGATAATAATGGGTGGGACATTCACATCAAGAACTGAGGATTATCAAGTATCTTTTATACAACGTTGCTTTGACGCGATGAACGGTTGTAGCTCCGTATCACTAGAGGATGCGCAATGCAGGAATGAAGCAGCGGAGCATCGTTGCATTGGCCTTACCATGGAGACCAGACCAGATGCATTGACAATACCGCAGATCGACGTATCTATGCATCTGGGAATGACAAGGGTCGAGATGGGTGTACAGGTCCTCGATGATGATATTCTAAATGCTGTGAACCGAGGACATGGCCTGCAGGCTATTGTAAATGCTACGGCAAACGCGAAAAAGGCAGGACTAAAGATATGTTACCATCTTATGCCTGGTTTACCTGGCTCTTCGCAAGAGAAAGACCTCCGATCATTTCGGCTTATGTTCGAGGATGAACGGTTCCGGCCTGATATGTTAAAAATTTACCCTACGCTAGTGGTCAAGGGCACTAAACTTTATGAGATGTGGAGCCGGGGAGAATATAAGCCATATTCTACAGAACAAGCGGTAAAAGTAATGTCCGATATGAAGAACATCGTGCCTGAGTATGTTCGCATTCAGCGCATCCAGCGGGATATACCAGTACCTTTGATAGAGGATGGGGTGGACAAGGGACATCTTCGTGAACTCATCAAAGCGAATATGGCTGAACATGGTCAGCACTGTAGATGCATACGTTGCCGTGAAGTAGGACTGATGGGAATTGTGGATTTCGACTCAGAAGAACTCAAGATGAAGACTCTGGAGTACAATGCCTCTGGTGGGAAGGAACACTTCATTTCATTGGACCTGCCGTCCCATGACGCTCTAGTAGGTTATGCACGTCTACGCACGGGTGATGGGGAAGTGGCTGGACTTAGGGAGCTTAAGGTGTTCGGAAAGATGATGCCGTTCAGAACGTCCGGAGAAGGATGGCAGCATAGAGGGCATGGAAAGGAGCTGCTCTCAAAAGCAGAAGATATCGCACGCAATGAAGGATGCAAGAGCATCAGGGTAACCAGCGGTGTGGGGGTTCGCCTGTACTATAGCGCTCTTGGATATCATAAGGACGGAGTTTACATGGTCAAGGACCTATGATATGATCAGGCTCAGGGAATCCAAGAAATACCTTAAGCGCTCAAATCATAGAACATGGCCAAGAATACGACTAGGTCGCAGATGAAATCAGAGGATGAATGGAGAAGAATACTATCACCGATATCGTTCAATATTCTCAGGAAGAAAGGTACTGAGCCCCCTTTTCATAATGAGTACTGGGATAACGAACGACATGGAAAATATTTATGCGCAGGTTGCAGTCAACCGCTCTTCGCCTCGGAGCAGAAGTTCGACTCTGGCACCGGATGGCCAAGTTTTTGGGCACCGATATCCAAGGATGCCGTAGAGACAGCGCCTGAAGATCGTTATGGTTCTACAGTGATGGAAGTAATGTGCTCAAATTGCGGGGGTCACCTAGGCCATGTGTTCAACGATGGACCTCCTCCAACAGGTCTTCGCTACTGTATGAACTCTGGAGCAATGAAATTCAAAGAAGAATAAGAGCATACAAAGGAGATCAAACCGCATATAGATGGATCTGCAGATCATAGCTAAGTGAGCAGAAGCCTCCTGCGGAAGTGTGAACAAGAGTTAGCATACTGATGGTCAAGGATGCATTGTCTCTTTCGACCATCCCCATGGCAGCCTGTAAGCACACTTCGCGCTATTTGATCTAGACGAGAAGAACATACATGATATGGCGAGGAGGCTGCTTTCGCAGGGGGCTAGAATGGGCCTTGGACGGTATGATCATTCTAGAACAAGCGCTCTGGGACCATCAAAAAATGAAAAATATGAAGAATCGCCCAATGAGGGCAAGTATGTTCATGCGTTAGATACGGACATTACAACAACATCACGCACAGCGCGCATCTCGGAGAACGGCAGCACAAGGCGGCCCTGAGCGTCGGTCTTATAGAGTCTTGACTCGACCTCCTCAGCTGGAACTACCAGAACGTTCTGTATCTCGCCCGTGGTAGTGTTAACCAAAAAATTCTCGATCATACCTAGGATCTGACCATCATTGGTCATGACTGTTTTCCCTTTTAGCTCGGTAATGAACTTTCTCATCCTGGCATCCCTCTATTAATTAAACCGACTGGTGGACGGAACAGATTGGCAATATATAATGGTTGTTCCACAGAACGACCTCTGATCATTCTTGGACCATGCCCATTTCATGGATCTTGTTCCCCCCAGATACATATGGAAGTTCGGGGGCGATTGAATATTTCCTCCATCTTTCACACTTCCGCTCGCCCCGCTCTGCACATTTGATCAAACCCAAGATTTATAATCCCGATCACATTACATTCTTGCCGAGTTGGTCAAAGTTTGATGGCCCGTGACAACTGGTCACACCATGATGGCGAGAGCGCTTTCGTAAACATCCTTGGCGATTATCGATATATGAGCGAAGGACATTACGGGAGCGTAGAGGCTGAAGTGCAGGGTATAAAGGTCTACCCAACGATCAAAGAGTCACTTGACGCTTATGTTGTCCCGCTATGCATGGAGCGGGCCAAGGAAGTTGGGATAGCTATACCTGAGTATTATATATCGAACGAATATTTTGAGCCCCCAGTCATTGTATACCCAATCAATCCGTTCATGAAACGGCATTCTATCGTCTACAAGGTCGGACATGTTAAGCGGATCGCAAAGTCAATGACAAGGAATTTCAAGTATGCCATATGTGTGCAGAAGATAACGGATGATGTTGCTATTCGCGAATATAAGTGCGTAATGGGTATGACGAACTGCGATGAACTTGCAGATATGGCGTCTAAGGTATGGGAGCAATTCCATTTGCCTATCTGCACCCTGCGTGTGATCGAGGATGGGGAACTGATGCTCAGTGCAATAGAACCATTGCCACTTCATGAGCTTGGACCTAAGGAGCTGAAGCTTCTAAGGAAGGCGAATGAATGGCAAATATAGCCTGTTTCGTCGAACGCTATACGGTTAATAGAGCCGAGGAGCTTACTGCTCTAGCAAATTTCAAGCTAGCTGCCCATGAACTTGGACATAATCTCGATTATATCTTCCGTTCTGATCTAGCAAGAGATCCCATCATATGATGCTTTGTTCATACGTTCGTTGACGGACCCGCTTAACGCATCATATGTTGCATCCAGGACCGCAGAGATCAATGGTATGCGGGTCATAGATGATCCTGACTCGATCATCATTTGTTGTGATAAGATCAACATGTACCTTCACATGATGAAGGCCCACGTCAAAATACCTGAAACGAGGTTCGTAGGGAGGGGAGAGGTCGATAGACGCACTATAGAGGGTCTCTTCGATGAGCTAGGTACCCCTCTTGTTCTGAAGGCACCGCATACATCGTTCTCTATGCATGTCGATAAGGTAGAAACGGTACGGGATTTCCAGGATGTTGCAAGAAAGTACTTCAGACGCGCTGATGAGATAGTCGTGCAGCAATTCATTCCATCGAAATTCGATTGGAGAGTGACGACCCTTAACGGCGAGGTCCTATTCGTTTGCAAGTATGTCATGCCCAATGATTCATGGAAGATACAGAGGACGGAGAACGGGCACATCATCTGGGCGAAGATCGAGGCACATGATATGCAGACGGTCGATCCAAGGCTTCTTGAGGTCGGTCTTCAGGCTTCAAACGCGATCGGTCACGGGCTCTATGGCGTCGACATCAAGGAAATCGATGGCGATTATATCGTAATAGAGGTAAATGACAATCCTAACATAGATGCCGGTGGAGAGGACGCAAAGAACCCAGAAGTATATGCTCGCATAATAAGATACCTTGCCAATGATTGAGCATTGAACTTACCCAGCTGAACATGGGGCCGCTCTTTGGTGATCATTCACTGATCATCCAAGGCGATCACTTTTTATGATCGCTCCAAACGAAACGACGATAGATCGCAACGGCGATGATGGCCGTGGTCGATACTGCGACCACTTCCATCCCGGTCTGCATTTTGTCATATATCTCCTGTCCTCCGAATGTCAGGACCACGGTCTGATTTCCAGCTGGGACATAGTATGCGTTCACTATCCCATCTACCTCTATATGGGGGAGCTGGACACCGTTAACTGTGGCAACCCATAGATCGGTATAACTTTCTGATAGCAATATCCACGTACCGTTCTTTGAGTTCACTTGAACGGTGTATTGGGTGCTACTGTTCCACACATATGTCAGTGTTGCAGGCGATGATGTGAATGGTGAAGTGGTACCATTCGAAGTACCGTTATCATCACCAGGCGAGATATCGAATGAATATATCGAACCAGGACCGAACTGCATCACATGTTCGCCAGCCTCCAAAGAGACATCGAATATCCAGACGTCGCCATTCATTTTCCCAGTATATGTGACATTATCGATGACCATTGTCTCATTATAGGGTGAACCGTTCAGCGAACCTGTATCAGCTGATACCCTTATCTGGAACTCGCCACTATACGGAATATATACGTCGGTGGTCGGGGAAGCAGCCCCACCTGCCGGAGAGAGGGCCACACTATCGAGGTAGATGCTCTGATTATCTGATGATATGATCACACGCATCCCATTAGTATCCGTGATAGCGTTCAGATCAATGGTCACGTTCTGGTATGATGAGGTTAAGTTGGTCAATGGTATAGATGCGATCACAGAACCGTTGCGGGCGACCACTTCAAGTGCCCCTCCTGGATCGACACCATCTGAGCCTGATCTGAGGCTGACCGTAAGAGCATAACCGCTACCAGGGGCCGCTGATACAAAAAGATGGTCAAGTTCATAGGAGGTCCCGTTGGAAATTAGTATAGCCTGTCCGCTCGATGCATTAAAATCTGCTACTTTGTCGCCACCGTCCATATTGGGAGCATCAAGATAGAGCGTCCCCGAGACCCCTTTTCCATTATATCCTGTCCAAGCGAACGCGGTCCCAGCTTCCCAAGTGGTGGTGGATGCTGCATATTCGTATACGACCTTATCCCTGTATTCAGCTAGAAGGGATTCAGTAATGTTCATATTATTCTCCACTTCAGAGGTTGGGGCGGCGATCAAGTAGCCTAGACTGACAGAACCATTGCCTGTGCTAGTGAACGTTAATTTGTGCACACCCTTGGTCAGATTGGAGGTTGTAAGATCGATCCATCCTTCCATGGCATGTTCCGAGGAAAGGTCCACATCGTTCAGCTCTTTTCCATCCAGGGATACGATCATTGAACCGGCATCCGGTCCGTACATCGCCTGTAGCAGGAATGTATAGTTGGTCGATCCAGATGCATCGAAGTTGACGCTGAATGATGCGTTCCCAGTTGTGTATAGCGTCGGTGAGGTTGCGTACCCAGACTCATAATCAGATAGCGATGGCACCCAATAATCATTTGAGTCAGTTGAGTATGAGTTCCCATAATTTGACAGCTGGATCATCGATCCGTTATTCCACGATGATGTCTCTGCCATGAGCTCCACGATGTCACCATTATCGACTATGAGCTCATTATAGGAAGAAAGTATGGAGCTCAATGAGGTATTGCTAAGATCGCTCACTAGCACTATCCCGGTCGTCGAGAGGTTCAAACCCATATTCGCGGCTGTCAATATGGAGGAGAGACCCCCGGTAACTGCAACTATGGATGATAAGGGATGTACTCTTTCCTCCCATTCACCGTTCAGATATATCGCGCTGCCACCATAGAACGACTCCTCGAGCGAGACATTGTTCATTACCAGATAGGCATCGGTGATGGTATCATTGACGAAACACTGAGCAACGATGTACTTTACGCTTGCTGCCCCACCCAATAGGGCAGTGATGTTCTTGTATCCGACCTCTTCATTAGCGGCACTTGAATTAATGAATTCCCAGAATGTCGAGGTATCTGTACCATAAGTGAATTCCGTGTTAGATATCAATGGACTGTAATCCCCTGGGTCCAATGTCGTTGTCAACGGATAGCCCCCGGTACCATTGGATGTATAATACGTCTCCATTGGCAGGTTCAAGACCCTGTAATCCCCGTTCTGATCGTCCAACCACACATATGGCGCAGAGTATGAAGCGGGCAAATTAAAGGCACGTGGCTCTATGAAAATCGCTGATGATGGAAATGCTACAGCTACTATCACCAATATGGCAAGCGTCTCCCGTTTATGGGATACAATAGCTGCCCTCAGGCTGCTTTTTTTGCGCCCCCTCTTTTGGCTTTGGCCATGCTATGTCTATGTTAGCGAATACTAGTGCGATCATGATGGCATAAGCAAAAGCTGTGAAGAAAAGGAACCTAGAATATGACCTCACAGTGTCCATTAGCGGTACGTGCTCGAACGCCCATGTGAAAAGCCCTCCGAACGGCGCATGAGGGCCGTTCGCGACCACCACGAACAATAGCGCTGGTACCAACAATGCTATTGTAAGAAGTCTACTATTTTTCAGACGCAAAGAGGTCAGGGCGATAAGAGGTATGATCAGCGCGATCGCCATTCCGATAGGCCACAAGAACCCAGGGACCGTCCATTGACCTGAAGATGCGCCGAATATGAATGTGTTCTCCGATGATGAGAGCACAAATGCATTGAAGAGTGAATAACTGCTGTCCGAGCTGGCATCCTGTATGGTATAATGGGTGCTAAGAAGCGAGGGAGCTCCGCCTGTGTTCAGCATAAGGATGGTGGGTAGCATGAAGAGGACGATGATGATCATCCCGAACCCGACCTCCATGAGGCGAGTTGATAACTGTACATCCTTTTGTCGCAGAGCATATATCGGAACGAATAGGAGAAGGAAAGCAGCCCCGAGCAGAAAACGTACTGGGGATCGGCTACAGAACCGATGATGATGACGATCACTGGTAATATCAATACCCACTTCTTTTCGTGGTCCCGGATCACAAGCAATATCCCGATGAAAAGCAAAGGGAATAGTGCATAACCTATCAAGAAGAAATAGTGCATTTCTGTTATTTGAGAGAGGAATACCTGTGCTAGGGCATAAACCATCCCCGCCATTACGCTCCCTAGGATATTACCTGTGATCTTTAACGCACAGTAGTACATTAGGACTGCTGCAAGCCAGAACGAAACGACAGTGATAAGTTCGACCAGTAACAGTGGGGAAATATTCATCCACCCTATCGTTACGAGATAGAATGCGCTGAGTATTGGCGATTCGTAATCAAGCTGCCCTAAGGATTTGAAGGCCTCCCAAGCTAGAAGAAGGAGCCGCTCTCCTTCATCATCTGTAGGTCGGTTGGAAGCTCCAGTGCATCCGTTCCAGTTGGATATTGTGCGGTCAAAAAGCTCCAAAATACGCCAAGCGTAAGTAACAGAAATATGATTAGGACAAGCAGATGGATATGCCATTTTTTCAGCTTTCCACGTGACATCAACGTTTGAAGCCCCATCTGTCACCCCATTAGCATGATAGGATGCTCCGCTTAAGAATATTCTGTCATTACTTCCCTACAGATCTAGATGTA
>CAVSDP010000018.1:0-51582 GCA_963726655.1 Methanomassiliicoccaceae archaeon | reverse complement strand
AATGAACACGATGAAGAGAACGATCGCTTCCTGACGCATGGTGACCACCGAACATCCCTAAGTTGGACGGGTCATCGACCTGAGTTATATTAATTACCCTACATTTTGATATTAAGAACGTCAACTGCGCAAGGTCAGGGGTTCAGGTCGCAATCTTTCCAGCATCTACCCCTTTGAATGATCGAACTTCATTCCCGTTACTCCTACCTATTTCAGATGCAGTAAGGACAGTCCTTTTCATGGCAGGGTCATTGGCCGCTCCCGTCCTCGGCTTCTCTTTGTTCTCGGCCCTTACCTTGTGGGCCCTGATGCCATTCGCATCCTCATACTCCCTGGCATAGTTAACTATCATCGATCGGTCTTCTGTCCACTTGTAGTCAGGAAGATGCTTCATGATGAGATAGGAGAACTTTTCTATCTCCATATCGGAGGTCACCTTGAACTTCGGCTTGTACGACATGCAGTGTACGTTGAGTATGTATGTCCTTTCCAATCCGAAATATCTCGTTGTGACATCAGTGCGTACGCTCTGAATGTCCGACCACATTATTGTGAACCGGCAATCTGGAAGTCCATGGCCGATGATGTACTGTTCGTTGATTTCACACCAGGTCGTATCGATCTCGATAGCCCAATAGATCATCATCAGGCAAAGAACAAATATTCCAAGGACAAAGGTCATGCTAGTATCTGATGATAATATCTGAGGAGATATGAAGATGAAAGCACCAATTACAGACATGGCTACAAGGAAACCACACATTACTGTCGCGACCACTTTGTGATCCTCCGGATAACCTACACGATACATGTTCGGTCTTGAGGTACGGTCAGGGGAGGCGGTCCTGCAGTCCGGCTCATCTTTCATATGTTATATTCATCACATCGTTGCGATATAAAGTTTACAAATGGAAATATAAATGTCGGTTCAAGGAGGTAAACACAACGGATTACAATCAATCTATTTGCCAGATATGTATGATATAATCATCCTCGATGTACACCTGGTACTCATGCGTTCCTGATGTAAGAGGAGTGATAGTGACCGAAGCTGAGGTCGTACTGCCGGTATACCCATCTCCCTCAATTGTGCAATTCATATTGAGCGCTTCGTTCACCCCGCCTGATGCGACCGTCACGCTTTGAGCGAGAGCGTCCGGCAGAGTGACTTTTCTGCTGTGGCGCGACAGTGATCGTTTTGCTTTGACCTAACGAGAGCAGATAGAACTGGCTGTCGGCGATAACATCCTTCGGGTCTATATAATCGGTGCTCAGCGTCACGTTCGTCCTCGCAAAGTTAAAATTTGGATCTATAGGGTTGCCACCAAGGGTGAAATAGGCAGCAGGGCCTATGTCCCAAGAGCTACCGTTATTAAGGACAGTTCCAGATACGAAGCCCTCAAGAGCCGGGAAGCTTAGAGAGGTGTTACTACTTGTCGTTATGAAGGAAGTATATAAACCAATACCTCCTCCAAGACTGTAAATGTTCCCTCCATTATCCTGACCGAAGTATCCGTATGTGATAGAACTATCATTGAAGTAGCTTGAGATATTCAGCTGCGTCGATCCATTGATCATGGTTGCCAAGACCATTGGACCTAATGGTAGTGTGACGTTGACATTGTCCGATAAAGTGAGATCAAGGGTCGCCTGTGCCTGTCCCTTGGCCAAGGACAGGTTCTTTACTTGCATCCAATGATCTCCGGCGGAGACGACGATCTGGACCGTACATGGCGCTGTAAATTGGTCCGGGTCTAGCTCTATGGAGTACTGACCTTGCGAATTCGTAGAGGTCGATCCAAGTTGCCCCATTATTATCTGGTCTATGTCCTGGGTCGCATAACCGGTGCGGATGGTTGCATTAGCTATCGGCCTGCCCGCCTCGTCGGTGACCTGGCCTTTGATGAGGATTGTGGAACTGTTGGCCTGGGCTTGGGGACTGTACATCAGAACAGCAATCACTATCACGAACGCGATCGTCAATGCCGTCAAGGTCAGGATGATCGATCTTCTTTTCCCCATCATCCTACCATAAATGAATCACAATTAATATAATTTTTCATTCATTATAACTTAAGATAGACATGCTTATCCATCGCGACCCCGAGCATTCATAAGGGTATGATAGCCAGAGCAATATCGCCAGATGTTATGAAAGGATGCGATAAAAGATCCTTCAAAAGCATCTAAATAAATAGCAAATTATTTTATTATACTATGACGGTCCTCATTTCTATGGATAGGAAGAATTGGTCCCTCATCGCTTTGGTTGCAGAGCTCATCGTCATCACTATCGTCATCGCGGCCATCAGCAATGCTGCAATACCGAAAGGGGAAAGCTCTCCGAAAGGCTCTGCGGGATTCAACTTCAGCGACATCGGCACAGCCCCATGGAACGTGACCGTTGTAAATCCAGGCAAAGAATGGCTTTCGCCTGTCTATTTGAACGCGAGCGGAACCAACGACAGGGTCTTCATGATCCATGCTGAAAGTATGCTTAGTATCAATTACACCACAACAAGCAACGTTATTTGTTTGATATACACTTCGAACGGGACCCTGGTAGAGGGATTCAGAGAAAGTGGTTGCGAAGCGGGTATCCCGCCTTGTGGTTTTGGCTGGTATTACTTTGTCGTCGGCGGTGCGGCATGGAAATTGACGGTATTCGCGAGTTAAGGTTACTTCCTATCTACGCTCACTTGTGTTGGTCATATACATAAGAGAAATGACACATCTCGTTATGGTCTCAGCATTCTCATCGTTTCTCAGGTATTGTTCAAAAATGATCAGGGCTCGGACCAGCATAAAGCCAATGCCATTTGATGTCGTTGAGCTAGCTATGGAAGTTGTTCTAGCCCCATATTTTGCAACGAGACCTGAGATGATCATCGGGTCAATGATAACGTCTAAATAAGCTATTTATGATACAAATAATATGATAAAATATAGATCTTGCCTTGCTATTATAATATTATCATGCTTATTGCTTGGGGGTATCGTTGTAATCATTCCTAATGATGCCTCTGCCACCACTATAAATGGTACCGTGATGGGGAACGTTGCATATGGGACCATATACGACAATAAGTCAATGGCCATAGAGAGCAACGTCTGGTTCACCCCCTATGCATCGGATACGAACACCACGCTGAGCTTAGGAAATGACCATTGGACGCAGAGCGGATGTGCTTATATATGGGGGACGAGCGGAACGATATCTGCGATAACGGGTACCCCAACATATACTACATTATCATCCGGGGACACCTTATCGATCCAGAAGCTATATGATAATGGGACAGTAGTCAACAGTGTAAGCTTGACCTCGGGCACAAGTCCAATAAACTCAAGCACATCCGCGAGCAGCTCCAATGGTTCAACTTCCAGCTCCGGGAGCCAGACGATACATTATATTCTCATCGTCGTGATAATAGCAGTCATCGTCTTCGTAGTGATAGCGGTATACTATGTAAGAAAGCGGAACGGTCAGAACGAAAGGGACCAGAAAAGGTGAGCTGCCCCATGCATGATAATAACTCTATCTTTTATGATTCACTCAGGCTGATGTAGTCTGTCACCATAAATATGTTAAATCATTTTAACCTGCCCTCTTCACCCCTTATCTGATGCCACGTGGGGACGAGCGCAAGTAGATCTTATTCTCATTCACGTCCATAAAAAGGGCATGACCTGCCCCGATGAACCGACCGGATAATGGCATATGTTATCGCATGACTGTCAAATGCTGGCGATGTTCATCGTCACGGTGATGTTCTTGCCGCCGTTCCTAATCTCGGATGTTTCCGTCCATGCGTCCTGGCATGAATCACTCGACGTTCCTGCCGAGAACGGCACTGCGAGCTTTACTAACCCTTAGGAGTGCATGCACAATACGAATTGGGCCAGAAGAACTTGTCAGATGGAACGGCGGTGCTGATGATAGATCCCAAAGGTTCCACATCGCCGATCGATCAACAGGTCCAACAGAACTTAACCTTTCACTACCAGTCGTTAAAGATCATGGTCACGAACCTAGGTATCGAGGAAGCGACCATCAAGATCAGATTCAGCGGTCTATTCTGAGGTCCCCATCTTGATCGACGTACATGCTGGGTATCATGATATCACTTCCCTTATTCCATGTAGCTGGATCGGCCGATGAACATTTATGAAATATGGAGAGAGAAAGAAAAATAATAAGGGGTGGCCGGTCATGCCACTTCTTACAGAGGGGCTGAACCTCATTCCCCTCTGCGCTCATACAGCATAGATGCTTACAAAACCGGTCTCATTGCAAAGAGCCTCATTGACAGATACGGTCAGCATGTAGCTGATGAACGCTTCATCGGCAGCGCTAGGAGCACCCATTGTCACAAGCTCCAATGCTCTTGTGCAACCATACCCTTGACCTGGCTCCATCACGCCTTCCATTATGGTCGTCTTTGATGCAAAGACCTGGCCAGATGTCAGGCTTGTAGGGTTGTATGAGAAAGGCGCCGCGTTCGTGTCCGAGGATATAAGGCCGAACGATGTAAAGCCTACTCCGTCCTTGTTACCCTCTACATCAGTGATCATACCGGTGTTACCGTCAGCCCCTACGAATGTTGAGTTCTTTGAAGCGGTGGTCCAGGTCGATGAAGAGAAGTATCCCCTGTCATTCATGTACAACGCCGCGAAGTCCGTCTGTGTACCAGAGTCATCAGACCTGTAGTATATTGTTAACGCCTCAGAGGAGTGAGGGTCGGATGACGGGTTGATACCTATCGCGGACTCTAACGCGCCCCATGTCGTATAGTAACCTTCGTACATCTTAAGCGCTACAGATGCATCCATTACCATCTCGTTCGAGGTAAGTCCGTGGTACGATGCGGCTTGGCTACCGATGAACAATACTATACCGTCGTACGCGAATTCTGTTTCTTGGAACTCGACCGGATTGCCGCCTAGCATCGAGACCGTTGACGAGAGCATCGCTATGTCGCAGCTTCCTGACTCAAGCGCGCTCAGACCAGCACCGCTCCCGACACTGTCAACTGATATCTGAACGTTCGTATCGTTCGTCATATACCAATCAGCGGCCAACTGTATCATTGGGTTGGCTGTCGTGCTTCCAGAGATGCTCAAGACCGTGGTGATATCATTGTTCGGGGTAGTCCCGTTGATGGGGGACGTTCCTGCCTCTCCGACAGAGTTGACGGCAAAGACCATATACCAATATGTCTGACCGTTGGTCAGGCCAGTATCAATATATTTGACATCTGATGTTGAGTCGATCAGAGAGTAGTACCCGAGCTCACTTGTAGAGCGATATATGGCGTAACCTATTATGGCGGCTCCGTTGCTGTTCGGAGCGGTCCAGGACAATGTCACCTGACCATTACCAGCAACGGCTGATAGAGAGCTAAGCTGCCCAGGGACAGTGGCGGGCGTAGCGCTTGCGGATGAGGAAGCCGGTCCGATACCGACCGAATTGCTGGCCGTTACGGTGAACGTGTATTCTTCTCCATTGGTCAAGTTGCTGAAGGTCGCCGTGGTGTATGTAACGCTTTCCCATAGAACCCCATCCTGGTAGATCTGGTAATAGCCTATCTCAGCCCCTCCATTGCTCGATGGTGCTGTCCATTGCAGGACGACCTGACCATTACCAGGCGTTGCAGTAAGTCCTGTGGGCGCGGAAGGCGTTGTAAGAGGCGTAGAGGTCACATAACTGGATACGGTACCATTACCGACTGAGTTGCAGGCTTCTACAGTGAATATATACTCCTGTCCATTGGTCAGGTTGTTGAACGTGGTCGTAGTGGATGTAACCTTCTCCCATAGGACCCCGTTTTGATAGACGTAGTAGCTGGTTATAGCCGTCCCTCCGTCATCGCTAGGTGCGGTCCAGGACAGTGTCACCTGACCATTACCAGATGTCATAATAAGCCCTGTGGGCGCGGAAGGCGTGGTTAAAGGCATTGAGGTCACAGAACTGGATGAAGCACCAGTGCCGACCGAGTTTACAGCTGCGACAGTGAACTGTACGATCGCCCGTTCGTCAGACCTGTAATGGTGACGGGACTGTCAGAGTGGCGGCATCTACCGGGGCAGTGCCATTATCCTCATAGACGTAGTAGCTGGTTACCGCTGCCCCTCCGTCGTTGCTAGGTGCGGTCCATGACAATGTTACTTGTTCGTCACCTGCGTTAGCTATCAGTCCCGTTGGGGCGTTGGGTACGGCAGACCTGTTGACATAGGCTTCGGCCATGACGGTTGCGATAAGGATCGTGGCAACAACGAACACTGTAGCGATGGCGATCTTCTTATTTTTGCCTAGTCTTCGAGGCGGTCGGGCTTGGCCTATTAGGCTAGGCTGTGAGGCCGGTCCATCGGGGCTTGATGGTCCCGAGGTCATAGCTGCCCCGCAACTACCGCAGAGGGAATTCATATCATCGTTAACGGCACCACACTTCGGACATTGCATAGATCCACTTCTCCATACCCCACTCTTGCCCTGTTAATTAACATATATCTATTAAAATTATATGAATGGGATAAACATAGGTATTGGTAGAACTATCGCATTCGCTATGATTAGAAAGCAATCAGAAAGATAATTGCGAGCAGTCAAGAATGAAGGTCGTGGAACTGTCACTCCATCGATTCTTAGTATCTTTCAATGAACGCTACTGTGTCGCTCTGTCCCAGGCATTTCATACTTCACCACGACCCTTTCCGCTCCTCGACCTCATCAGGCCCCAGAAAATGGTCAGAGCGAACATGACGGATGGGACGACGATCACAACGCTCGGTATTGCTCCTTTTGTCGCTATTACTACTAGGATACCGAGGATCAATGTTATGATAAAGCCGAATGCCCCATAGGCGATTATCTTCCTGCCGTTCCTACGTTCACTGGCGTTGAGCTCTTTTCCCATCTCCTTAAGGCGGTGACCGCTCTCGGTGACCTCGACACCTTCCACGCTCGCCCAGCAATCCTCGAGCAGAAGACCCCAGTTCAGCTTGGCCCTGACCGCCATACTTGCGACATCCGAGGAATTGACTAAGGACGGAAACGCCATGACGGTGACCTTAATGCCATCGTCCGAATTAATGATAGTGAACACCAATCGCTTCTTGCCGTTCCTCTCCCATGATCTTAGCGTCCAGAGGGAACCATGCGTTGCCTCGATGCTACATGGTCTTTGCCCGATAACATTGTGTGCATTCTCCTTATCGAGCCATAGCATGATCTTGTCAAAGACCTCCTCTGCGGTCATCCCCCTGATGTCATGAGAGAGCTCGATATCGAACGCCATGGTACCTCCTACACTGCCCACATCAGCTAGCGTAGATGCTGCAATAGCTGTACGCATTGCCAGAGAACTTTTCCCTAGGTACGTTCTTCATGAGCATGCCGCAGAGCTGCTTTGTGTTATCGGAATCGACCCTCAGGGATATCGTCCTGCCTGGCCCGGCCATCCTTATAGTAGCTATCTGACCCGTCCCACCGATGACGGTCACACCGACGATACCTCCCCATGGCAATCCGTATGTCACCTTGTACTTTCCTGACCCAGGAATGACTCTTCTTATGCCATCGTCGCTCGCTACCACTACGAAGCGATCTGACGTCAGCGTCTGAAGTATCGCTATGACTATCAGGAAGGCAGCAAAGGCGGATGTGAGCCCAGGAAGGACGACTGTGAAGTATGTGCTCCATGTGCTGGTATCGCTCACCAGTATATCTACCTCGAACAGGAGGCCCCATATTATCCAGGTGAAATGTATGAACCAGAGGTAGTAGCTATAGGAGCTTTTACGCCATACTACGATGTTCCTGGCATCCTCCTTGTGCAAAACGTCCCTCCAGTCGGCCCATCCTTCTATTCGATTGGCTGAACATCAGACGTGCCGTACCATAGCTAGCACCCCAGGCTGCGATAAAGACAACCAGGGTGACAAGGGCAGTAGATATGTTATCCATGTTCATCCCTCAATTGCTCCTCTGATCAGGAGCTTGGCATCAGCATCCCCGTTCATCCTGACGCCCCCGTACCAGGCTTCTGGTCATTATTGACCCTAACTTTGTGCGCTATGCCGTTCTCCTTCTCATAGAAGAATGCCTGTTCCCGTATCATCTGACGTATCTTCTCCCATTTATCTTCCGGCAGATGCTTCTTAACAAGATAGGCGAACTTCCCTACCTCCGTATAGGGACCGACCTCGAACTTCACCTTGATCTGCTCGCAACACACAGTAAGTACCAGGCCTGGCCCTGCTCTGTGGGATCTTGTGATATCGCTGAATATGAAACTAATATCCGACCATTTTATCGAAAAGTGACGATGGAACACACCATGGCCGACTATGCTTTGGTCATCTATTTCGTACCAAGTAGTATTTACCTCGAGGATCAGTGCGATCATACCGGTATCCATCAATACCATGAATGTCGTAAAAACAATGAACTGGACCATTGTTGATGTGCCTCCGGTTATAAGGTCCAGAACGCAGATAGTACTGATCACGACCATCATTACTGCTGCCAATGAACTGAGGAACAGCTTATCCTTTTTTGAGTAACCAACTCGCCAAACGTTCTGCTTGGCCATCCAATAGTCGGATGCTGTCATATCGTCCGGCACATCGTTATTCATAGAATGCTCATTATATTATTGGATTAAATAGTTCACGAATGGAAATATTGACCAATTACAGTCATCAGTCTGGTATCTTGAAGGTGCAATACTTTCTCGAGTAGAACATGATCATTCCCTTCGCACCGGCCCATTTCCCCTCTGGTATGTGTCTCATGACTAGGATGGAGAACTCCGGAAAGCCGGACTGCCAGCTCCTAAGTTTGAACTTGACACCTTTACCCGTTACGATGAAACCGTAGTAGTCGGCATATCTAGCGGCGGGCATCGTATCTATCGATGTGATATCGTCCCACTTTATGTTGAAATTATGACGGAAGATGCCATGGCTCCTTATCCCTTCATCATCGACCTCGTGCCAGGTTAGGAACATCTCCAGGCATAATGCAGCGCTCATTATCGTCACTAGCAGCAAGAGCAGCGCGTCCCATATCGTATAGTCGCTAGCTATACCCATCTGGACGGCTATAGGTGCAAAGATATTGAAGAAGATTAGGAAAATAAGAGTAAAGAGAGCGAACCCCTTGTTAATCCATTTGAAGCGTAGTTCGACCCTAGTTATATCCCCTGGGTCCATAGGCCCACTTTCCTTCATAACCAAAGGTATTTACATTCCAGTATTTAAATAGGTTTTAAATTCAATAAGGTGTTTTTATAGCGTCATCGCGATTCTTTCCAATGAGATGTTGATATGATTAATTTCGTTGCGATTACATTTGATCTCTTTCTCATATTGTTCTCCGTGTTCAAATGGCCTCACGACCGCTATCTAAGATGGGACACCATGCCTATCCGTGCGCCATTGCATCTTCTACCTTCTCTCACTTAGTTTCATCATTCATCAATGAAGACACATCAGGTGATTGGAACGTTAGTATAGGTGGCATAAGATTTTGGGTCTACATTTATATGGTCCGTCGATTTCATATGACATATCAAATTGTTTGAGGAGCATAACGCTGTAGTTAATCCAGTTGATGTATCCTGACCATATTCTTCTAGACCTGCACGAACATAATCGGTGGATCCTTCACTTCCACCAGTAGGCATGGCCCCATCAAATAAACCGAAAGATACGATGGAGCACATCGCATCTTCGCACATAGATTCTACAGAGGGGGATTTTTGTTCACAGACATCCATTATCGCTCCCCCTAAAGCACCGCTTGCTCCGACATATGTCAAAAGAGCTCCATCCGCTGCTAGATCTGAAGTGAGACTAACCCCATCGGTTAGACCGATCAAGCCACCCGTAATCCCATATCCTAAGCCCGTGGCCAATACTGTTCCTATATCGATATTTTTTCCACTTGCGGCCTGAGTTATGAGTGAAACTGTCACTCCAGCAAGAAAACCACCAACAAAGCCAGCGACACCCAACCATGGATCTCTTCCCTTAGGGTCTGTGTGTATCAGCGGATTGTTGGCGCAGTACACATAACGGTCCAAGGTCTGTGGGTCCGAAAGATGCCCCATCAATGGGTCCAGCTCCAGGAACCTGCCTGTGTACGGGTCGTAGTACCTTGCCGATAGATAGATGAGACCAGTAGGGTCGGTCATCTGGCTCGCATAAGTTATCGTGTCGGAGCCGCTCACCGTGCATGCGACGCCGAACGGCGTGTATGTTACGACCGAGAAGTGTCGTATGCGCGGCATCGTGCATGCCGTTCTTGAGAACGAAGCGGGTGCTGCCGAGCGCGTCCGATATGTACGCATAGTTGACGCTTGAGCTGACACTTCTGATGTCTAGGCCGTCGGTATAGACGTACTTGTCGCACATGCCATCGGAGCCGAATTGTGCTTCGATGTTCGTACCATCATACACATAATTTGTAGTGCTCGAGCCCTCAATCGTCCTCGCCCTCTGCCCGTTGGCGTCGTAGTAGTACCTGGCGATGGTCGAGTATGTCCAGGTGCTTCCGCTGAGCGTCCATTCGACGATGGATGTCATCTGTCCAAGCGCGTTGTAGACATAGTTGTACTTGACGTTCGTAGAGTTCATCCATATGACGTTGCCGTTCTTGTCGTACACATAAGCATACGTTCCGTCGTTCAGTAGCTTGTTATCGGTACCGTACGTTATAGGTAACGTTCGTGCCGCCGCTATTGACCCATATACGGTTGCCTACCGCATCGTAGCCATACTGTGTAGTGCCCCACGCGCCGACCGCCTTGACCAGGCGGTCCATCGAATCGTACGTGTAGGTCTCAGTGCCCGCGGAACCCGCCAGGTCGACGATCTTTATCACGTTGCCCTTGGCGTCGTACGAGTACACGAGATTCTCGAACGTCGTCCCATTGTATTTTGCCTCTATCTGCGATACCCAGCCGCGGTAGTTGTACGAGTACGAAACGACCGTGTTGTTGCAGTAAGTCTTCGTCGCTACGCTGTCATCGAGATTGTAAGTCATCGACAGCAGCGTCGCTCCTCCGGCCTTTACCTGGGAGACGTGGCCATAGTTATCGTACGAGTACGATATCGTGTTGCCGTCGGGGTATCCCTCGGACGTAAGCTGGCCGGCAGCGTTATAGTTGTAAGTGAATGTGTAGCTCGTTCCGTTGATGACCTGGGTCATCTTGCTCACTAGCTCCATGTTGTTGTACTGGTACGTTATAGTACCGACGCTATTGCTCGTCGTGAGCACAGTTGCCATCCGCGTCGTATGTCGTGCATACCGTGCTGCTGCCGCTCTTTAGGCAGGTGACCTCACCTATAGTATTGTACAGCGAGCTCAGAACAGTGCCATTGGCCTCTGTGTCCGTGAGCACTTTCCCCGCGCCGTCGTACGTCCACGATTCCTGCGTGCTGTCTGGGTAAGTTATCGACGTCTCGCGGTTCATAGTATCGTAGTTCATCTGCGTTTTGCTCCCATCTGCATCGGTCACGGTCAGCAGGTCGCCTACAGCATTGTAGGTCATCGTGGTCCTGGCGTTGGTCGTGGTGTAATGGACGGCGAGGTTGTCGTAGTATACGTTGAACACATCATCGTTCGCTCCTGCCACGTTGATGAAGAAGACGACCTTTATCGTGGCGCAGTCCGCCCAGTTCAGGGAGAAGTCCTTGCTCGGGTTCAGGGTGACAGGTATCCATGTGCTCATCGTTGGTTTTCCGTAGATGACCTTTACATAGGGGCTTGAGGACGTCTGGCTGTTCGTTCCCTGGTACCAGCTTGCGAGCCAGTACGAACAGTTAGCGTAGTTGACGCCGTTGCTGTTGTACAGCTGCAGCTCTATGCCAGAGCTCAGCTGGTCCCACTGACTTCCGTCGTGAGAGTACTGGCTCACGTACATCTCCAGGTTGATCGTACTGATAGAGCCTCCGCTTATCGTGTCCGATGCCGTTATCGACCCGTAGTCCTGCCCGTTCGGCAGGGCTCCGGAGAAGGACTCCTCGAGAGAATGCGTCGGCGAGTAAGCTTCCGTCGTAGAGTACTGCCCTACGATCCATGAGCGGCTGGAAGATATCTGCCATACCCCGGTGGTCTCGAAATTATCCGTGAACTGCGTCGCTACCGGGACCAGGCTCTCAGTCGAGGATATCGTCCTGCCAAGATAATCCATGGCGTACGTGGTGCTGTGCCCGTTCTCGTCGATGTCGGTGACGAGACGGTCCTTATCGTCGTATATCGTCCTCGTTTCGTTATACCCCAGTCGTGAACCGGTAAAGCCGAAGTTGTCGTAGAGCATATCAAAATGGTCCCCGTTCGCGCCAGCCACGTTCGTGTATAGGGCGAACTTAACGGACGTGCACCTTGCCCAGTCTATTCCACTGAAATCGCTGTTGGGATGAAGCGTTACGCCGATCCATGTGTTAGGCGTAGGTTCGCCATATATCACCTTGGTATCGTTGTTCGGCGCGGTCGCTATATTATTGCCCTGATACCATGAGGCGAGATAGTATGTGTAAGTGGCGTAATTGTAGCCAGTGGCGTCGTAAAGCAACATCTCTATCCCCGAGTTCATATTATCCCAACTGGTCCCGTCATGAGAGTACGTCAGAAGGTCCATCTCGATCGATACGCTCGATACGGTACGATGCGTTGTATGCCCTGCTGAACGACGCTCCTCCGCTGTCGTATGACGTCGGACCGTTGTCGAAGCCCATCTGTACCGAGTGTGTCGCCGAGTAGTACTGCGCATGTATCGTACTGAGCATACAGCCATGAGGCCGATGCGGTCGGCGACCAGTTGTTGCCCGACTCAAAGTTATCCGATACGTTGAGCGTCGTGTTGGTGCCATCGAAGTACTGAGTCGCGATAAGACGACCGAGGTAGTCGTACGAGCACATCGTGACCCTGCCCATAGCGTCCGTGTATGTAGCGACGTTACCCTGCCAATTGTATGTGTAGCTGACATTCGAGTACGGGGTGCTCGACAGACCGTACGTAACGATCTTGGTGTTCATGCCGAGCTCGTTGTAGTAGTAAACGGTCTTCCGGCCCATCTCATCGTAGGTAGTCATCGTGTTATGCTTGTCGTCATAGAAGGTGGTCGTGTTGCTGCCATCGCTCTCATTGGTCCTCGTGACACGGCCGAGCAGGTCATACTCGTAGCTGGTCGTGAGACCGCACGGGTCCGTTTCCGAGAGGACATTGCCAGTTTGGAGATCGTACGCATATTGCATGCACTGGTTGATCTCCAGGTCGTCGAAGTAGATGCTGAACTGGTCGCCATATGCGCCCGCTACATTCTCGAACAGCACCACACCTATCCTTGTGCACTGCGCCCAGTTTATAGTAGTGAAATCAGAGGTCGGGGTAAGGTTCAGGCTTACCCATGTATTGAGCTTGGGCTCTCCGTAGATCACCTTCACATAGGGGCTCGAGGAAGTCTGGTTATTAGTCGTCTGGTACCAGCATGCGAGCCAATACGAGCAGTTCGCATAGTTGACGCCGTTGCTGTTGTACAGTTGCAGCTCTATTCCGGAGCTGAGCTGGTCTGATGAATTGTCATTGTGAGAGTACGCACCAACGTACATCTTCAGGGAAACGCTCGATATCATGCTGACGTTGTAGTAATTGCTCATCGTCGCCGTGCCGTGGTCCTGACCGTTGTTCAGGGCGCCGGAGAAGGACAGCTGTACAGAATGGCTCGGCGAGTATGATTCCGTCGTAGAATACTGAGCGAGCATCCAGGAGCATGAGGACGACGACAGCCATGTGCCGACGGTCTCGAAGTTCTCGTTCTGCCCCCCGCTTGAGACCGATGACGGGTATGTGTAGCCGGTGCTGCTGGTATAGCTGTATGTAGTTAAGTTCCCGCTGCCGTCAATGTATGATAACAGGTTGCCATACTGGTCATAGGACGACTGCGTGCAGACCCAGCCGGAGCCCAGCTTTGCCTTCGTCGTGATGGGATTGCCCTCGTTGTTGTACTGCACGTACGTCTCTTCCGTCGTTGCCGTGCTGCCGTAGTTCTCGTACGTCAGCGTACCTGCTACGAGGTCATGCAAGTAACTTTTCACGTTGTTAGAGTAGAAGCTGAACTGGTCCGAAGAGTTCAGCCCCTCATTGAAGGTGTAGATATCGCCGCCCCAGACATCCATCACCGCGGAGCTGTACACTGTGCCGCTCTTGCTGGTGATCACTATCGTGGCGGGCGGGACGTTCATTTCTGGATGAGGCATGGTCAGGACGCCGTTCGTGCTCGTCGCGAGCACTGTACCATTAAGTGCGACGAGCTTGACCGTGTAACCAGAGCTGAGACCCTGGACCGTGACCGTCAAGCTAGTATACACGCGGACGTCATCGAACCATATCGTATTGCCGGTACACGCTCCGTCCTGGAACCTTAGCCGGTCTACGTTCCCTGAACCGAGCATGGTCAGGCCAGAGGCGACGCACGCACCGTTAAGGTAGACATCGAAGGTGTTGGTTGAGGTGTGTATGTACATCGCTATGTCATACCAGACGTTCGGGAGGCACTTACAGACGTTATGATAATTACCGTCCGTACCATAATACTGAAGATAGCCGTTGTACTCGTCGAGCTCTACTCTCTATCGTGCTTCCGGACATCGCATCGAAATAGCCGTAGTAATCCTGGTTGGACATGAATGATGCCTCAATATAGAAGTTCCCGGTCTGCGCGGTGAAGGTATGCGTCAAGGTGGCGTTCCCTCCTGTGTTGACCCTGGTGATCTCCACAGCCACTGAGTTAGGGTCGGCGCCTACGGCGAACGAGTTACGGCCATCGCCCATATCCCTTATCCAGTCGGATACGTCCAGGGTATCGAACGAATCAAAGAATAAAAGGCCGGTGCTCGTCCGCGTCAGCGTATCGCCTCCGCCGTAGGAACTTGCGACCGAGCCGTTGACGTACGCGATATATGTCTGCCCGCCCATGGCGTCCTGCGTGAAGATGATGTTGCCCGAAGGATCATAGCTCGAATATGTGGTACAATTGACGGTAGTGGAGTTCCCGAGATAAGTATCGCTCCTGACCGGCTCACCGGCGGTGTTATAGAATGTCTTGACCTTCTTCATGACCGACCGGGTGCAGTTAAGGACGGTCGTCATCGAGTATTTAAGGTCCGATTCATAGGTGTATATCTCACTGCCTTGGTAGATAAGCTGACTATCGTAGCTGGCCATCTCCACCTGCAGTACCTTCCCGTTCATGACGGTGTATGAGAACGTCGTCTCGCGTATGAGCGCGTTGGTCGTCGCGTTCCTAACGGTCTCGCTCGTTATAAGCCATGACATGTACTCCGTCGACGGCGTATCGTCCCTGCCGTACGTCCAGCTTACCTTCGCGTTCGTAGGGTAAGTTGCGCTGCTCAGCAGATAGCCAACCGTCGAGTTGTTGTATGTGAACAACGTGACGCGCCCTAGAGGGTCTGTAACTGAAGTAAGGAGCCAGTATGACGTGCCATTGACCGTGACCTTCGTGTACGAGTACGGACGTCTGACCGTTGTCCGGGCTTATCACCTGTGTCAGCAGACCCGTAGAATTGTATTTTAGCTGTATCGTCCTGCCGAGCGCATTGTCGGTGATGGCGGTCAGCTGGTTGCCTGTATATGTGAACGAGATGTAGTCGTACGGCGGTGAATATGTTGACGAGGATGGATTATAGCCCTCGAGGTTCGATATCTCCTGCAGCTGGTACGGGGCAGTGGCGCTGAACTGATACCTTACGCCGGATGCCGTGATAAGCTCGTAGTACGACACGCCGTTCTTGTTGACGTTGTTCATGATGAACTGAACGCCGTTGTGGTTGACGAACTGCGAACTGTTGCCCTGGTTGCCCCACTGGATGACATAACGGTCACCGCTCCCAATGTAAACGTACGTCTGATTCATCCACGGCAGGTCCAGGCCCCAATATAGACCAAGGTTGCTGGAGGGATACGCGAAGCTCCCGTAGGCCGTTCCGGTCGCCTTGGAGAAGTACTTAGGCTGCTGATATAATATTGTCAGATTCATGTACATATCGTCCCGGCTGAGGACCGAGGCGTCCGTCTGCGAGTATATCATCTGCCCGTTGCCGGGGTTGACATAGTCGCCGTCCTCAGTGAAGTATGTCGCATACGGGGATATGCCCTGGCCGTCCCATGGGTCAGATGACCCTCCCGCGGTACCGTACGGCAAAGGGATGCTGGCGAAATCCACGTTCGTGGTAGAACCAGAAGTATATGTCCATGCCAATGCCGCATCGCTTGTTGGATCGGCCCAGGATGTAATGTAGTTTATGGAATCGGTCGATAGGGCGGCGGTATATACCACATCGCCGGAGGACCATGAACCTGAGGTGTATGACTTTTGGTAGTGAATGACATAGGCCTTTCCACTATACGCGGGCAGATAATATAAGTGCAAAATGCCGCTGGAATCGATGGATATCGAAGGCATTGAACCCTTACCTAACGTTACATTCGCGCTCATTACCCAATTTGGTGAGATGGAGACATAATTAACATAATAGACCGAATTGTTCACGTCTCTGATATGCTATCTGCAGGGCCCCGTCCGGAGAGGCTACGGCAGAGAAGTCATTTTCCTTGTGCATATCATTGGGATCAAGGTTAAGATCGAACTCCTTCAACCCTGAGGTCTGATCAGTGGCGCAGTTCGCGCTGCTGATATCCATGTACGATCCGTATTGGTCCCCCTGATAATCGGTCACGACCAGGAAGTCGACCGTGGATGATATCGTCGGGACAATCTCGACCGCATATGCGGTACCGCCCTGATATTGGAAAGGTACTGAGACACTGTAGGTGTATGAGGCATATGTTCTTCCGTTCGCGGAGGCGAAAGCCGTTACCTTATCACCAGATGAAGTATACATCAACGCCGCCCAGAAGTCGCCATTATTATCTATCGAGACCGATCCGAATAGAACGCTATGTGCCGGCAGACTTGGAAGAAGGTTAATCGCCCCGGACCATGTAATGTTATTGTTCAGGATGTCCCCTCTTTCGACCCAGAACTTCCATGTTGTGTCATACCATCCTATCGCGACCTCGCCGTTCCAACATACTACCTCAAAGTCGTTCCAAGGGGTCGTACTCTGGTATACGGTCATCGGTGAGCTCCAGGACGCCCCGTCCACGCTATAGCGATAGCACAGAGCGTTCCCGCTGTTGTAGAACAACCAGTAATAACCATCATACCAGAACACATGCCGTTCGCAGGTGACGCCTAATGGGCAAAGAGCTGTGCTAGTGCATATGATGGTCGGATCTATGACGGACGTCTTATCCTTGAAGTCTATCGTCAGTCCCTGTTGCACAGCGTTCCTGGCGTCGACAAGGCTTGAAACGCTCATGGAACCATAGGCCGCATCCTTCCAGCTCACCAAGCAATCGTCGTTCCCTACGGAAAGCGAGGTGCTCAAGGTCGGCGTTGGTACGTTGGTACCGACCAGACCTGATATCGGCGTGCTGATGCTATTTTGAGCGCCAAAGCCGTTCGTGCTCAACGACGAACCATCGCCCGGTACGATGACCCAAACGACGTGCCAATCACCGATCGTGGGATCAACGCTCGTAACGGTCGCTGAGTATCTCAGGTGCTTGTCCCTCGCTGAACGAATATATGACCTCCATAGAGGCTTGCAACGTTGATGATTGGTCCATCAATCCATATGTCACGGCGAACGTCCCATTGTTGAGCGTAACTATCTCACCGTTGACTGGTGTCAGCTTGCTACCGCCTACTGATAAAGTGAAATAAGCTTCCTTGACGAGCGTTGTGCCGTTCAAGGAGTTAAGGGATACCAGATATGGCATCGCTATGTTGAAGATATAAGTACCATTGATGGTCCAATAAAAAACTGTCGGTGGAGTTCTCGGTGAAGTATGGTGCGGTTGAGCCTGACCCCAGGTCGGAGACGGAGATGTTCAGCGGACTGCTGTAGCTCGTTATGGTCCCTGGCGCTTCATTCGTATATACGGACGGTTCCGTCAACGAATTGCCCTGATAGTTCGCCTCCATGCTGCTATTGTCAGAAGCACTGGCCCCGACATCCTGTGCTGACGCCGGAGCACAAATGACCTGGAACGACAGTATGACCATGCATACGACGGACAATATCGCCATCAGTTTCGTTAACAGACCGCTTTTCCTGGATCTACCTTCTCCTGAGCTCATCTACTTCCCCCCTACTTTCAATACCGATCGCCTTTCACCGACCCTTAAGGCGAGAATATACCCCATAGTAATGACTGGACCGCCGTACCCATCCAAAACACATTACAGCGGTCAGTTGAATCTTTATGCTCATTGAATAGCAAAGGTTTACAGAGATGTCAAATATATAATTATAAGTATTAATATTATTTAGAATAGTAGCTACTTACACAATCGTAACAGTATATCTAGTAACGATCAAGCAATCACAAAGTCATAGTGCAATTAGACAACAAAAAGAAACTACAGTATTCGCTTCCTCCGTTCGTTCCATCTTTTCATTGTTAATACCACGAAGACTAGAAGCCCAATTTCGATCTAGTAAAGCCTTTTACCACAGCTACCAACTGGGGATCATTCTTCTGTATCTCTTCCAAGGTTTCCTCAAGTCCAATACTTTCGGATACCTCGTTCAATAAGTTGATTAGCTCGGACATCATATATTTAGAGAAATAATACGGCTCTAGGAACGCCCTGTCCAAAGACTGGTCCTTGTGGAAAAAGGGATAGATCCCACATTGGTTGGCTACTATGTAGCTATAGTTCGTGTGGTCGTTCTCCAGTTGCTTGCATAAGCAGCCGTATGTCTCACTATCGATGCTCAGTAACCAACCTTGCCATTTTTCGGAACTCGATGAAAAATCGATGATCGTATTTTTCAGCATTTCCCGATGGATGACTGCTTCCCTTATGCGATATATAGCTTCAACGAACTGGTTATGTCCATCCAGGGTCTGAACGAGGCCATCGTTCTTCGATTTTACTTCCTTTAAGAATAACTTGCCGCTCTTTTTGTTAAGTGACGTCCGAGCGGGGATGTTATCCCCCTCGAAAGCGACATCATAATGTTTCTTGATGAATAATGCAAGAGTATCAAGGGTGCCAGTAGCTAATGAAATCAGATAGTTGAAATGATATATCGCATTATCGAGCGTATCGTTGTTAGGGCCTTGGAAGAATTGCATGCCGATCTCATCGATCGCTTTCAGCATAAAGCGGACGCGTACAGAGATCGCACTAAGATATGGGTCGGTCATGGATAATCGCGGTAACTTTGACCGGAGCGATATGAGATACCAGAAGCCCTCGTTACCAAATGACGAGGGAGCGATCAGATATTTGCCTCTAGATTTTGAATATAAGTCCATTATCTGCATCGTCTCTTCAACGCTTGAGATAAAGGTGTTGTTGACACGACCCTTGGTCTCGATACGTGATCGGTTATCAATGAGCAGCTGGTTTTCTGTGCAAAGGATGTACTTAGGTAACCCGCCGGGCCAATTCAGTTCCCTTTGAATGAAAAGAAGTTCTATATCCTCGATCACCGAAGAGTTGTGCGACGCGTTCATGTTCTCGACAGGCATACCCGTTATCATGGAAGCGCATTGAAGGATCGCGTCCATGTTACGATAATACGTATGGTTCGCACGATGATCACTATTATATACTATCTCTATGGTCAAGAGATTTGAATCGGGTGTGTATGATGAGGTTCCAGCTACTGCTTTAATGATGCACTGAGGGATCTCCTGCAGCTCCTTTGTTTTGACCATCGCAGGCGACCTGACGAACTCGAACTCATCGCACCTCCTGTAATCCAACAAAGATGCTGCTTTTTCGTTACCGCTTGCGATCATGCCTGCGATAGATCTGGAATCGATGAAAATACCTAGTTTCTTGCTCGTGTAGGCCCTAGATAGGATCTTTGGGTTCCTGAGAGGGGGCGTCATCGCTCAGGTACCTTGGTATGAGGTTATCTTTTTGTTCATTTTGGTCTAGAGACCCTTTCGATAAGCCTGCCGATCGCTTCCTACTTAGACCATTAGCATTTACATATTTATCCTTGAATTCAAGATCTTATATTTGATGATCAAAAGAGGTTCGATCACTTGGCTGAGGACAATGTCCGTATTTTTCCCTCCCTGGTATTTCTTAACTCGTCGACCATCATCGCAGTGATGGCACCAAGTTTCTCAAGAATATCATCAACCATCCGTTGGAGATTATTCTCGTCTGTTGTCATAACATCTTCCGAAAGGACAAGATTTGCGGTATCGTTACCAAAGCTTATGATCTTGCGCTCATCTATTATAAGCATCAGCTCATGCTGATGGGATTGGAATATCTCTAGTAGTCTACCGTTGATCTCAAGTAAGACCCTATCAGTATCGCTTTCAAGATTTCTCAAATATTCGTTCTTTGCTCTTCGTCATCCCAGTCCTCATCGCGTACTTTCGGGATGATCGGAGAATACTCTGGGAACTCAAGCTCCATGTGATGGATCGCTACGATAAGAGCGAAGAATCGTTCCCTCGTTCTCTTAGCTTCTCTTAGGCGTTTCAATAGTACGATCTTACAGTCGATCACAGACCCCATCTTGAAGAGCACTTCCTAATATAATTTAAATCCATTATACTTCTCAGACCAAAGTCTCTCTGCCATAACGAAATCCCTCTGGATCTTGGCATTGACCAGATATACGATTATTCCAGCAGCTATCGCGCCAATGGTCGCAATTAGGACTTGTTGGTATAGATCCGAAAGGTCAATCATGAAATAATATCTTTTTATCGATTATTTATGCTAACTCACACCCTGACTTTCACGATTCTAAGATAGTTAGGCTTAATTGATCAGTAATATCATGGTACTTGCAATAAACCATGAGGGTGAAATAAAATAAAAAGAAGGTCAGAGGCTGTTAGGCCTTTTTGTTCTAGGTACGCAATTCTCTTCTTTTGTCCCTTGCTCATGCCTATCCGTATGTCGTTGTTCCTCCCTCATGCCGTCAGCACGCACTTCTTCTGAAAACACACTCAATAGGGCCGACGATATATGGTCTGATATCGATAGGATATCAGTCCTGAGATAGGTCTTGGCCAGCACCGCCATTCGAGCTTTGTCATAAGAATGAATACGATTTCAATGACCCTAACTGGTAATGGCCTTCGAGATAGATCATGACCATCAACTAGATCCAAACCTAGGATCAATAAAAATAAAGTGAGCTGGGCATATCCAGCTATCGATCGGCTCTTAAAGGTCCTGGGACCTCGCTCAGGTCAAGGATGGTAAAAGCATATCTTACCTCACCAAACTCCTGAACTCATACAACGCCACGCCCCATGTGATCACCAGGATGATCGCAAAGACGGCGTATGCTGGCAATATGGTGCCCCAATCAAAGCCTGTGATCGTCAATGCTCTCACAGCATCAGCAGCATAGCTGACCGGGTTGGCGCTCGATATCGCTTGCATCCAGTTAGGAAGGAGGGATAACGGTACAAGGGCCGTGCTCGTGAACATCAGCGGCATAGTAATAAGCTGGCCTATCGTCGTTACTGCCTCATTGCTTCTCTTCGCAAGACCTATAGACAAAGCGAGGCCGGACAGTAACGTCCTGGTCCATAGGCGGCGGTTCTAGATGCCTTCGTGTAGATAGCTTTAAAGCTAGCCCTAGGGACGGCGTCCCCGGGCGGTCTCGACGTCCGAGAAAATATCTACCGACTTTCAAAGCGGTAATTATCCGAGGTCGGCGATCGATCCATGATAGTACTGTAAAAGATACATATTTTATTATTATTTTCAATATAATGGCTGGAAATGATTAGGGTGAATCGTTGGACTGCTCAGTGTTCATCAATGTCACGTTCGGATTAACATGGCCCGTCGAGGACCGCTAGCAAAATCGGCTTATACAGATCGGACGCCATGATGCACCATGATACGACTTACTTATTCCGCTCAGTGGTCTTGGCCGCCTCGATGAGCTTTTCGTTCATGGCCTTCACGCCCTGGACGAACGTCCTGTTCTTCGTAGCGATCGCTATCAGGTCCTCTTCCTCTTCATTCAGAGGAGGGATGTAGAACAGTTCGATATTATCCGCCAGCAACATGAACATGTTGTCATAGTTGTGCATTTCCGCTCTCAGGTCGGTTCGTGTCCTGCCGTTATCGGTCGCTTTCCCTTCCGGACCGGACAATCTAGCGATCTGATCCTTGCTGAGGGTCCGGACCCTCGTCCTCTTGCTATCGAACGTACGCTCGACCTTCCGTTGGATATCTGTGTCATCAGAGATTATCGTAAGATCGATATCAATATCCCTCTTGGACATCGGGCGGATATCCTCCAGATATTTGGCTGAGGTGATGCAATATAGGCTTTTTTCAGAATTGTCGACCATATCCCTGATTTTGGACCTGAAGTGCTTCGTGCCGAACAGGAACCAGGGGATCGGGTGCGCTTTTTCCACGTTCTTTCTTTTTTCCATGGCATGGATGGACGCGATCGCGTCATCCTTCGCCTTCATCCACTTTTCCGTCCATGCACCTAGGGCGATCTCTGGTGGTATGGATTGGTATGTCGTAGGCCTTGGATTTATCAGGATGATGAAACCTTTCTCTTCCAGCGCTCGCAGGCCTGCGTATACGTTGGGTTTGGATAGCCCCAAGAAGTCCTGAAGTTCTCTTACCTCGGCATCGTGCAAAAGGACGAGCGCGGTATATATCTTGGCCTCCGATTCCAGGAGCCCCAGTTCTCTGAGCGAAGCTATTAGTTGTGGAGGTATCTCGGTCATATTCGTTTCCAAATGGTTGTAATATGCTTGTTTACCAATCCCGAAACGTATATATACACTTTATCATATGCATGAATTGTAAAGTAGTTTACAACATAGATCATGGTAGCGTAATGAGAGATCGTTCCCCTATCGTTCGGCAGCGAGGTGAGGGCCCGCTCGGAAAAAAAGAGATCGCTCACACACTGTCCATCATCCAGTTATCAACTGGAGCGACTGGTCGATCGATCCGCTACGGAGCAGGACATCAGATCGTGGATCGATAAAAAACAAAAGCAGGTGAATATCATGACAGACATCATTTCGGTGAAGGACCTGGTCGAGGCATATTGTGATGGCACTAGAGCACTCGACGATATTTCCTTCCATGTGAAAGAGGGCGAGTTCCATGTCAGATAGCCAGGGAGCTTATGGTGCGAGCGCATCGCTCGACATGACAAAGGATCATCAGAAGAAAGGGGCGGGCTATGAGTGGGTCGTCCTGTCGGTGACCACGGTCGGCACTCTTCTTGTGGCTATCCAAGAAACTGCCCTGCTCATATCCCTGCCAAGCATGATGAGCGAACTGCACATGGACTTCCTTACGGTCATGTGGGTCCTGTTGACATTCCTGCTGATCACCACCGTCATGGTCCCGATATTCGGCCACCTATCGGATATGTTCGGCCGCAAACGGCTGTACGTCCTTGGTTATGTCCTATTCATATCAGGTTCATTACTTTGCGCTCTGGCACAGCCTCAGTTCGATGGCTGGGACCTTGTGGGATATCGTGTCGTCCAGGCCCTAGGAGGGGCGCTCATCTTTGCCAACGCTGGTGCTTTGATCGCTGATGCGTTCGGAAAGGAGCGCCTCGGCGTGGGCCTGGGGGTCAACATGGTGGCAAGTGGTGCTGGCCTTGTTCTCGGTCCGGTCGTAGGTGGCATCCTTTCACCGCTGGGATGGCAGTGGATATTCCTGATCAATATTCCTTTCGGCCTGTTCGGTGTGATATGGGCTACCATGCGCCTCAAGGAGCCGGCAAGGATAGCTAAGGTTCAAAGTTTCGACTGGGCCGGGAGCGCGACCTTCTCGGTCGGTCTTTTCTGCCTCTTGTTCGCCATCTCCCTGATCGCCTTTCCATTGGTAGGTCCAGCCGCAGTTTATGCACTTCTTATCGTCGGCCTGATCGGGTTATCCGCTTTCTTCTTCATCGAAAGGAAATCGAAACACCCGATGATGGACTTTAAATTGTTCAGGAACCGCGAATACGCGGTCGGCAACATCACAGGCCTTCTCAATGGATTATGCAGAGGGGCGGCCCTTTTCTTGCTGATATTCTTCTTCCAAGGCGTATATGGGGATAGCCCACTTATCGCCGGTCTCAGCCTGATACCGTTCGGGATCACGATGATGGTAGTCGGTCCATTGTCGGGGAAGTTGTCGGATAAGTACGGCCCCAGGTTGTGGACGATATTGGGTCTCGCCCTGACCGCCGCCTCCCTATTGGGGTTAGCGTTCATCGATCACACCACATCTTATTGGGTGATCGCCGTGCTCATGCTCATGATGGGGGCCGGGAATGGGCTATTCATGTCGCCCAATGGTAGCTCGATCATGAAAACGGTTCCGCCGGACCGCCGAGGGGGGGCGACAGGAACTAGGATGATGCTCTCGAACACTGGTCAGATGTTCAGTCTAGCCCTCGCCTTCACCTTGGTGCTCGGTGGTCTTTCACAAGTGGACCTGGTCCAGTTGTTCCTCTATGGAGGGAGCATAGGCTCTCAGGCTCTGATAGTGTTCGAGAACGGTCTGCACTCGGCGTTCCTCATCTTCTTCGTCGTCGCATTGATAACGGTGATCGTGGCCATGTTCAGACCTGGACGTCAAAGGGTGGGTGAGAACTGTGAAGTGAACGGCGATACCGATCGATCAAAGGGTCCTTCTCGCCAGGAGGTCGACCACCCTTATCGATTAGATTACGAGCTCAGCATCGGGAATATAGAAAATTCGTGCTCCGGTTCCATGCCTCCATCAGCTAGATATGACATCCGAGATCAATTGATGCCTGACGAAGGCTTCATATGAAAGCTAGGGTGGTAGGGTCATCATTCTCTTGATTTAATAGTAATATCACACATTACTTGCAATCGACCATAAATGTGGAACAAGATAAAAAAGGCAGCCATTAAGCATTTTTATTAACCGGGCCTCACATCTCTTCTTTTTTCTCTTGCTCCTGCACATCATTATCTTGTTGTTACTCTCGTACCGTCAGCGCACTATTCTTCCGGCCATACAGCATAGAGTGGCCGTCGTTATACGGTCCGATATCAATAGGATATCGGCCCTGAGTGAAGAGGCTTTGCTAAGTACCGTTTTCTAGCTTAGCCGTAAGCATGAGCACAATCTTGAGGACCTAGAGCTAATGGTAGGTCGGTCCTGACGGGTCACAGTCATCATCAGGACCTCCTTAATCTGAATTGCCTTGGTCAGCTACTTGTGTGCCAGCACCATCGCTGTCCATCTGACCCGACTTCATCGGCTTTGATCGGACAGCTAGCTAGGATGAATCATGCTGCCTCTTTCCTCGGTCAGCTAATCGTATATCGGCATGTACGCATTGCCCGTCGTGGTCCAAGTACAACGAGATCGTCACAACTTCTTTTTATCAACTTCTTTGCTGAACTTGTAGTTCTTGATGAAAAGCCCCATAAGCACTATGAGCGCTGACAGCACCATTCCGATAAAGAATATCACATCGAAAGCCGTAGAGGATGGCATCGTCCCCACCAATATTTGGGTCCCGCCCTCAGAGACGAACAGCGAGACCGTGAATGTGGTCAAGATCGTCGTTGCTAGGACCGGTCCGACCGCGCCACCTAGGTTACGCAGCATGCTGTTGAAGCCCAATCCGGTAGTTACATCGTTCGTTGGCATTGACATTGAGATCATATTCGTCATTGGTATCATCACCGTGACCACTCCGAACAAAGCTATCGTCGAATCGATGCATATCATGACCTGTGATGAACGGTTCAATATGAACATTATGAAGCCTAAGGCCATCACTAACGCGCCGCTTATCACCATCGGCCTCGGCCCTTTATTAGCGAGCATTCTTCCCACGAACGGAGCCGTTACCATCATCACTATGGCTGCTGGAACCACTGTTAAGCCCGTCGTCAGTACATCGAGCCCCAGACCATATGGCACTGGGTATTCCGCATAGTAGATTATCGCAAAAAAGGCAAGGAACATGGCCATTGATGATGCAAGACCTATGAGGTTCGCCATAAGCACGTTCCTGACCTTGAGCAATCCCAGCTGTATCAAAGGACTTGATGTCCGGTTCTCAAAAATAAAGAAATATACCGTAAGAACGATACCAGGAGCCAGGAAAGCCATGCTCTCCAATGTTATCCAGCCGATCGTGGGGGCTTCGGTGAGGTATACGAGCACCAATGTAACGCCGACCATTAGGATGAACGTCCCCAGGTAGTCCATCTTCCTCTTTACAGTAGGGATATCGTTCCTTAATATCTTGAAGGCGAGGATGAATACGATCATACTTATTATGAACGCTAAGTAGAACGCATCATGCCAGTTCAGATATTGCATTATATATGCTCCAACGACAAGACCTATCACCGCTCCGACGGCCACCATGCCACTGATTATCCCTTGTGCGACAGCTACCTTGTCACGCGGATAAACATCGGTCACAAGCGCTAGACCAAGTGGGAGGGAAGCAAACCCGATGCCCTGTATCGCCCTAGCTATTAACAGAACAGTTATCGATGAAGCGAGCCCAGCTATGCCAACACCAACGATGTAGCACGCAAGGACCAGCATGAACATCCTCTTTTTCCCATAGATATCACCAAGCTTTCCAAAAAGAGGGGCGACGGCCGCGCCCACTATCAAGAAGGCTGAAGTTATCCATGAAGCAACGCTGTCGGTCGTTGATAGATCCTTCTGGATGACGGGTATCCCAGGTATAACTATTGTCTCAACAAAGCTTACAAGCAGGATGGCGGCTATGGCCGTGATCAACACACTAGTCGCGTAGGTCCTAGTTTGCTTTTCCTTAGGTCCTTTCTTTTCACCCATATCGCTTAAAGGCGCATTCCGTCCCATACCATCATCATCCATATACCAATGTTACTTTAGGTCATGATAGATACATAGTGTCATATTTCAACCTAACTGTAACCACATCTTCGCATAATATTGATACACATATGAGCAGGTAAAATGCAAAGGACAACCTAGATCATAAGAAGTGCATAATATCAAAGTGGTGTGGCCGTGCATTGACCTTAAAAAGGCTCATGGAATATGCGAACGCCTAAAAACATTCTGATACTAAAGAAGCTCCGCGACTTGTATAAAGAGAATCATTGCTGTGACCGAGAGGAGAATCTCATTACATCTCTCTGTAGATATCGAGCGAGCCATATGGGGCTTGAGCAGGAAGGTTCATATGGCCCTTAGAAGGGTGGTAATCCCTTCCTTCCATTCGTTACTGATCTGAGATGGGTCTATACCTAAGATGTCCTTCTCGGCAGCCTTTAGGTACATTGCTATCAGTACTTCTGATAGCGCGCGGGATCGGATGTCCGAACGGATGATACCTTTCTTTACTTGTTCATCAATGAATCCCTGGATCGCTTCTAGGTTATGTTCATAGTCCGTTCGCAATAGTGTTCGTATCTCTTCATCACAGGATGCAAGGGACATCATCTCAAAATACAATGGAAAAACCAATTTGCGATTCCTTCCCAGATCATTGAAGATGTCCATGGAGACCTCCAGTGCGTCCAGCTGGTTCAGATACCTCTCAAGTACCTTCCTCAGCAAATTACTGTTCAAGAGGAAAAGTTCTTGTAAGATCTCTGTTTTGCTTTTATAATATCGATATATCGCTCCTCGGCTCACCCCTATCTCTCTGGCTATATCATCAATGGTTGTTTCCCGGAATCCTTTCTTTGCGAATATCGATGCGCTAGTACGGATTATCCTTGATCGTGCATCTTCCTTATAATTTGGGCAGATCTTAGCCATTTTACTCTACGGTGATCATTATCGTGCGCCGAATAATGAATTTATCCATCACTATGATGATCAAAAGAATCTAATGGAACACTATGTCATCTCAAAAACATTCCGTGACTTTAAATCAAATGATTGGTAATGAGAGCAATCGTCAATCAATATGGGCACTTACGATGAATGTATACTTTGACGGATGGCTTTATGCTTGAAAGCGCCACGGTGGATGACTGGAAGTTATGGTGGGGGGTTATATCCGTCATTCAGGCAAGATAAATCGTCCGAGAGGCTTCGAGAATGATGTTGACGGCGTCGTTAAGCCACCATCGCCGTTCAATATGAACTTTCAGAGGGCGATATATTCTGAGTTCATCAACTTTAACGACGGCTCGATCATGGGAGATCCCAAGTACTGGGAGAAAATAGATACTATCTTCTCAGAGTACATGGACTATCTAGAATCGAAGTTCGATCGCGATGTCAGCACATTATATAGAAAGCATGTCACGATATGCTCGACTATGAATACTAGTAAGGAATCGAACAACTTGGAAGAGACTTATCTGCTTAGAGTAAATGCTAGCGATTATCAGGTCCCATGAGGAATGAGCGCATATCGGAAAAAGAGAAAGAGACAGAAGCTCTGCAAGGTAAAAAAAAGGCGATACGTGAGGGTAGGACGCATAAATATTCGAGCAAGACCAAAGAGTAATTGAAAGCCACATTATCTCAGATATATCAGCCTAGCTCAGTCTCAAGATCTAGAGCTGAACCTTCAGCGACAGATACAGTTGGGGTTCAGGGTCCGTGTTAAAATACAGCCCTTTTCGATACGCAATTTATCTTTCTTTAAGAAGAATGACCGTTGTAACTACTAGTGCCTTTATGTACTGTTATATCAGCGTGCTTTTGAACAGTCCCTAATAAGACGGATAGGCCGTGCCAGTATGGCAGGCCTTTCATGTGCCGATATGTGGGGCACCTCTATTTCCGTCCCTAAACTAGAGCCTATAATCTCCTCTATCTCCTCTATCTCCTCATTCTTCTCCTCTATCCGCTGGCCCTTATGCGTCAGCCATACATTATGAATGACTCTTGGCCTGTTCTCGACGATTAGCCTGTCAAGTCTCGAATCGGTCTTTAGCACGTTGGAGATGAAGCTGCCAATTCTTATGAGACGGCTCCAGGAGCTAGAGGCTAGATGGAATGTCAGAACGAATGATGATGCTACCTAGGACGGACCGTATGGACCGCCATCCAGTGTACATCTATTATAGAGTGAGGGAGGCGAACAGGACATCGTACTGCAAGTACTGCGGCCGTACGATATCCGTCGACACAACTTTTGCGATAAGTGCGGAAATGAGGCTCGTCGAGTGATGTTCTGGAAGGTTGGATAATAGACGGATCAAAGATTTATAGAACCTCTTACAAAAATATAAAGCCAGCGAGGGGATAAAGCTTTAAGCGGGAGATTATTTAAAGATAAATCTTATCTGACCAACGATATTCTAAGGATCAGATAGTTTATGGCTTGGAGCAAATGGACATGAAGAAGGTCATTCATGATTGTGACAATACTCTAGGCGTTCCTGGGTGTGATGTTGATGATGGCCTTGCCATGATATACCTGCTCGGAAAGATGGATATTGACCTGCTAGGCATCACTACGACAGTTCGGCAACAGTGATGTAGGGACCGTCTTCACGAACACTGAGAGAATGATGAGCGACCTTGGCATGGATGAGATCCCTGTTCTTAAGGGAGCTGAGAAAGCCAATGATGACAGGACGGATGCAGCTAGGTTCATAGTCGACTTTGTGAATGCGAATAAGAACGATATCTCCATTCTTGCCACTGGCCCTCTTTCTAATCTAGCGGCTGCGTATCGCTTGGACGATTCCATATTCGAGAAGGTGAACGATATCGTCCTGATGGGCGGCGTGACAGAGGCTCTTATAATCAACGGAAAGGAGCTGAGCGAGCTTAACTTGTCATATGACCCAGAAGCTGCAGAATGTGTTCTCAGGCATGGGAGGAACGTTTCCGTCGTGACAGGCAATGCATGCCTGGATGCGTTCTTTCCAGAGAAAGAGCTTAAGGAACGTTTAACATCTTCTAGAGGGCAAATGGCCAGCTTAATCATGCAAAGATGTGAGTATTGGATTGGACGAATGATGAGGACATTCGACATCAACGGGTTCTACAATTGGGATACGGTCGCCGCCGTATATATGGCAGAACCGTCGCTGTTCCGTGATGTCCATTATCGCTTTGCGCCCAGCGTAGAGCTTCTCAAGCATGGCGTTCTGGCATCTTCGGAGACCGATATGCCCATGTGTAATATCAATATACCAAGGATATTGGACAAAAAAACGTTCTCCGACGAGGTCTACAAATCATGGACCAGATAAGATCCTAAGAAGTTCTCCTCGTCTTAAGCGTGTGCGATGTTCTTCTTTTCAGCGGCCGACACCGCAGGACCGCCCTTGGCATCTTCATTCATATGGTGTTCTATCCCGACCACCCAGACCATGCCTGGATCGAAGGTAATATGTATGATGTCGCCGTCCCTATGTGTATAATGATTCTCTAACGAGATCGTTAGCTGGATGCCCTGATGATCGACGATGTAGCTGGTCCTTGTCCCCATGTATGTCGATGATCTGATGATAGCTTCAATCCCATCCTCATCCTCGTGGACCATGGCCGCCTCTGGCCTAATCGCCAGGAAAACGTCCCCCTCGAGCTCATCCGCACCATCAACAGTGAAAGTCCCGAGCCCACAGTTCACTTTATTTCCAATTTTGACCGATGGCACCATATTCGTCCATCCGAAGAACTCAGCTACGTGTTCTGGTCCTTGGCCTGCTGTAGAAAGCTTCTGGGACATCATATTGGATGACCTCCCCATCGATCATAAGAGCGATCTTATCGGCCAGCAATACAGCTTCCTGCTGATCATGGGTCACGAAAATAATGGTAACATCAGATCTTTCCTTCAGCTGCAACATGAGGTCCCGCATCTCCTGTCGGAGCTCTGCGTCCAAAGCGCTGAATGGCTCATCGAGGAGCAGGATCTTAGGCTCTATAGCTAGGGCACGGGCCAGAGATACTCTTTGCTCCTGCCCTCCTGATAGCTGCGCAGAGTACCTGTGGCCATATCCATCCAGATGTACGAGCTCTAGCATCTCGTTCACCTTACGGTCTATGACGTCACGCTTAAGCCCGCGCATCTTCAGGCCGAAGCCGATGTTCTGCCCCACGGTCATATGAGGGAAGAGAAGAGCTTTCTGGAAGACCATGGAGACATCCCTTTTCTCTGATGGAACATCGATAACCGACCTGTTCTCGATGAGAATATCCCCGGATGTTTCAGGGACTATTCCGGCGATCATCTTCAGTGTTGTCGTCTTCCCGCATCCAGAAGGTCCAAGGATGACCACGATCTGACCCTTCTCAACATCAGAATCGATCCCCTTGACACTATCGTTCGGTGATCCCTCATATCTTTTCGTCAACCCCTTCAGGGATAGGAATGTCATACTGGATTGATACCCCCATTAGATAATCCGTTCATGGTCAGGAACTTGGACGTAAGGATAAGCAGTATGAGCACTGGTAATATGAACACGATGGCAACTGCACAAGCGACCGAATAGTCCCCACTTCCGATGAGCGCGAACAATATCACCGGCAGCGTTTCGACGGATGTCTCACCTATCCCGATCGTGAGAAGGTATTGGGACCATGAGACCACGAAAGCGAAAAGACATGATACTACCAAAGCTGGGAAGATGGCCGGCAACGTTATTTCTACCAAGATGTCCCACTTATCTGCTCCCAATGTGCTAGCGATCTCCTCATATTCTGTATTATAGTTCCTGAATGCGGCCGCAAGCCCCAGGACCATGTAGGGTAACTGTGAACACGGTCTGCGCCAGTATGACCCCCAAGAATGTATCGGTGAGGTTTATCATGGTGAATATGCTCCTCATGCCCATGACCGCTGAGATCACAGGGACCACGGCTGGGAGCAGGATAAGCATCTCTATCGCAAGCTTGCCCTTGAACTTCCTTGTCCCGAGGGCCTTGGCAGCAGTATATCCTATGAACAACGTGAGGACAGTGACGATCGAAGAGACGACAAGGCTGTTGAACAGCGCCTTCATTATCATTTTTTGACCGAAAACATAGTCCCAGGCGTTAAGGCTCCATTGCGGTAGCAGGTACGGATATGCCCACCTAAAGCTAAAGGACCACAATACGATCGGGACGATCGGCAGAAGTATCGCGACGAAAAGGAAGGTCAGCAGAAGGCTGCTGGAAAGACCTTTTGACCTAGACATCTTTCTTCACCGCCATCTTGTTCATCTTGTTGAGCTGCATATAAGCGATGACCATTAGCACGACCGTCACCAGGGTTATAATGCTAGCAATGGCCAGAGCCTCCGGTCGAGTGTTAAGGTCTATGCTTGTGAACATCTGATATGCAAGTACGGACAACGCCTCAGGGTATGTGCTTCCAAGCAAAAGAGGCACTTCATAGGAGCCGAACGCGTACGCGAACACAAGGATGGACGAGAACAATATCGATGGCATCATCATCGGCAGAAGGATGTTGAAGAACCTTTGACGGCCGTTAGCCCCAAGTGTTGCGGCCTGCTGCTCATAGTCACCGACCGTAGTAAGAAGAATGGACAGCACGCTTATTCCGATGAAGGGGAAGAACTTCAGGACATACGTGATGATTATCCCTACGCCGTTCTGGCCGAAGATGATCATAGGAAAGCTGGACGGGGATGAGATAAGCCCCATGAAATAGAACCATCTGGAGACAAGACCTGTCTGGGATAGGAGCAGAAGTACGGAAAGACCAACGACATAGTGAGGAACGGGAATATTGAACTGGTAGACATAGAGCGCGAGCTTCTTGCCGAAGAACGTTCTTCTTAACATCATTGATATGGCGATCGCGATGACTATCGATATGAGGGTCGAGATGATAGCGATCTTAAGAGAGAATACGAACGAAGCGGTGAAGCTTTGGCTCGTCAAGATGGCCCAGTATGCCTGTAGGCCAACGGTCGTGTCCGAGGTGACCGAGAAGAAATTAAAGCTCAGCAGCACCGAATATATCAGTGGGACTAGGAAGAGAACAATAATGACCAGCACGGCCGGCAGCAGCATGACCCAAGTCTTTGTTCGTTTTATCATGCTATCTTACCCACATGGACCGATCGTCCGACATTCAGTCTATCCCCATGATCATAATATTTAGTTCGAAGGAACAAAATAGTTCAGGAAAAGGTTTCTAAAGGCATTGCCACACTTCATTAGCTTGCTACCTTTTGCTCCCAGGTGCTATCAAGCCATGTCACCAAGGTACCATTGTTCCCGATCAGGTCGGGTGCGGTGGTGTTCGCCATCTCGCTCGCCGGGACGAATGTGCCCGTTGGCATGTCATCCAGGGAGCTGTTCAGATCTCGCCGCCCGCCACCCGGTCAGCGAGTTCACATTTATGCCTGGACCGTTCCCGGTGAGGTTGACCCACATGGCCTGCTGCTGCGGGTCCAGCAATATGTTGGCTACGACCATGGCGCCCGCTTTAGCGCTCGAGTCGTAAGGAATGGCGACATAGTTCGTGTTCGCGATCGAGTCGTTCATACAGTATACCTTTGCTGTGGAAGGCAGTTCGCCGCTCTGGATCGTAGGCTCGATACCTGCGCCTCCGAAATTCATTGAAAAGTCTACCTGTCCGTTGCTGAGCATGCTATCAAGCTGGGAGATTGATGAAGGATATGAGTTACCTTGGTCCCAGAGGTATGGTTTAAGCTCGTTCAGATATGCATACAGCGGAGCTGACAGTTCATCGAACTGGCTTTCGGTCATGTTCGCGTTCTCGTACTGCTCATAGCCGCCGGTCAGATCGTAGAGAGCCTCCTTTATGAAGGTATCCCCATAGAAATCCGGGGGGGCGACATATGTTAACTTACCAGGATTCGCCTCCGCCCAGGCCAGCAATTGGGTGAAGTTCTGAGGCAGGTCCGCCGCGCTTACGTCCGCTGAATTGTAGACCATCTGGTATTGGGCCGTTCCCCAGGGGGACTCATAATAATCGACCGGATATCCCATATCAGAAGATACGGACGGATCAGTCCAGTTGACCAGGACGGAGTTAGGAAGGTAATCAGCCCAGGGGCCGAACAGTAAGTTCCCTTGCTTCAAAGTATAGAAATTCTCGCCGTTCACCCATATCAGATCTATAGCGCCGCCGGTCGTCTTTCCTGCTTGCTTGTCGGACTCGATCATGTTCACGAACACCGATGCGTCGGTTACAGGTACGCAGTTCAGCGTGATACCGTAATTAGCCGCCTCTGTGGCCACCTGGTCCTCGATATAGTTGTTCGTGTCGGGATCGCCGCCCCAGAAGTAGAAGTTGACCGTCTCGCCCCTGGCATCTGCTAGGATGTCACCCCAGCTCGAGTTCGTCAGGTCAGCGCTTGTCAGATCGTCAGTGGTCTTGGCCGAAGCTGCTGCCGTATAAAAGAAGGTAGCCCCGATGGCAGCTACGATCACTATGGCCACAGTTATCAGAACCCATATTTTTGTTCTCATGTCATTTCCTCCTTTTTGGTACCTTATCAAACGGATCCTGTACGTTCCAGATAATCGAACGTAAGAGGTATGTGGCTCTCGTCCCCGAGCCTTAGGCTGGTGAAACCGGTCTCCCACAGGAGCTTTCTGCACCGCTCCATTGTCCAGCCCCTGTTCTCTTTCGTATCTTTGTTGGTGTCCCTCGGGTTGCCACCGCTCTCAGCCGTCAATAGGTTCGCTCCAGAAAGGAACCCTATCTGGTTCGGCTCATGTACCGACATGAACTTGAAGCCAGACACCTGCGGCGCCGTCAGGGAGAGGACCGCACACAATTGCGACAGACGGAGCTCCGTGATCTGTCCGCGCTCATAGATAGGGGTCCCCTTGACCGCCACCCTGCGCATGCATGCATGCTGGATGCATCCGATATCGATGCCTATGAAAAAATTGTCGACTATCTCATCAATGCTGTGCTCTGGGCCGATCGGCTCACAGCAAGTGTATAGCTCGAGCCCAGCATCGACCATGTTCTTCATCGTGCTCATGCGGTCCTCAGGCTTCAGGTTGGTGTCGATGCCCTCCCTCAACCTGCATACATGATAACCCCCACGAACGCCGGCCTTTTTCAGTTCGACGAACTTGTCATAGTCAGTGTCCCCGATATTGACCCATAGTTGGGTCTGTGATGGAATGACCTTCTTGGCGATCTTGACCATATGAAGGAGCATATCATGGTCGTAATCATGCATGGTCATCAGGAAAAGGCCGTATAGGTCGCTATGAGCCGTAAAGTCCCTGATCTTGCGCTCAAGCTCATCATCGGAGATGGTGTGTTTTTCGACCTTCGTGTGCCCTTCCCCGAACACACAGAACTTGCATCCGCCTCGGCAAGGACCTACATCGACGCCGATCTGCCCGATGATGACCCCGGCGTTATTAAGTCGCTTACGTGTGAGCTCATTGGCAGAGGAGCGGATTAGAAGGACGCCTCCATCGAGGTCTCATCGAAGCCTAGAAGATACTTGCATTCCTCCTTGCTGAGCGGCTTACCATCCCTCGCATTGCTCAGTATGATATTTATTGATCTATCTCCCACGAACGACACCTTCTCTCCTCCAAACAATTTGATAGTTTTATGCCATCGATCATATCACCCCAACCAAACAAATATGACTGGCAAGTGTAAATCTATTATATCTTAACGCATTGAATAGAGCGATTTTGTCCTTAAATTGATTGTAATTATAAATATTTGAGTATAAACTTTAATAATAAAGTATCTAGCGCGTACGGTAGTTAGGATTCTCTTGGATCACATCTATTATCCCTCATGAAGCTTCTTTCATTATACGCATTCATGAATCGATCTGAAAATTTATTGTTGTTAGGTCAAGAAAAATCTAAAGCAGTTCACTAACAGGCCGAGCAATCAGACCTCAGGCTGGGCCAGCGGTCATGATCGTGCTGCTCTCAGGGACTGCTTTGGCGCTCTTCTCATTCATGTTCCCAAGGTCCAGGACCCTGATGGAGCTTAAGATCGCGATGACGGACACGTCTATATCGGCGAATACAGCCTCCCAGATCGTCGCAATGCCCATCGCACCCAATATTAGGATTACGCATTTTACTGCCAATATGAAAGTGATGTTCTGCTTTACGATGCTTAAAGTGTGCTTAGATATCCTCATTGCAGTTACTATCTTGGACGGTTCATCTGTCATGATGACAACGTCAGCTGCATCAATGGCAGCATCTGACCCCAAGCCCCCCATCGCGATACCTATATCCGCACGGGCTAGCACGGGAGCGTCGTTGATGCCATCACCTACGAAAGCGACCCTCCTATTTTCTGTTCTTTCAGTGAGCAGTTCCTCAAATATCGTTACTTTATCAGTCGGAAGAAGGTCCGTGTGCACCTCATCGATACCAAGTTTTCTTGCTGCGTCCTCGCCAATGATCCTTGAGTCGCCTGTAAGCATGACCGTCCTCCTTACGCCCACAGCTTTCAGTTCGCTTATGGCCTTTGCAGCGTCCTCCTTCAGCTCATTCGCTATCAGTATGTATCCAAGGTACTGCCCGTCGATCGCCGCATATACGATAGTACCAGCGACCTGGGCCTCTTCATGTAATAAGACATTCTCTCATCAGCTTGGCGTTCCCAACAATGATTCGCTTTCCATCAACGATTGCCAAAATACCACGGCCCAGTGTCTCTTTGGCGTCCTCGATCCTGGAAAATTGATGAGGGAGGTTCCTGAAACGGTATCCATGGTATGTTGTTCAATCCTAGGGAAGATATGATCCAGTATCGACTGACCAATTCAGCGTATCATATACGGTCCACGTGACCATAGATACCCTCAATGTCAAGCATATTATTACTTGACCAGCTTATTCTCAATGACTGGCATATATATGGTCTTTTATCGTAATACTATACTATCTCAAATATTGGTCTTCGATCCAATCGACGCTGGGTCGAATGACGTGACACGATATTATAAATAGTAACATTAATTCATAGATATGTATAAATCAATGCTTAGCGCTCCCGTCCGATGAGCGGTCAATACCGCCAAAGGGGATACAGTAATGAAGAAAAGAATGATAATAGCGGTAGCTATCGTTGCAATACTGATGATCGCTAGCATCGCAGGGGTATTGGTCTACGAGGGAAATGTCACAGGTATATCCAACACCGGGACGATAACCGTGATGGATGCCAGCGGGAATAAAGTTACATTCAGTTCGGCCCCGACTAAGATAGTGTCACTGGGCAACTCCTTCACCGAGACCCTGATAGACCTTGGTGCCGTGAACGACATATACGGCGTCGACGGAATAAGCTACGCCGATTACTTCTGCTCGAACTATAGCGATATCTTCGGACCAGGACGTACGAGCTACTATGCATTCCTTAATGCTCATAGTACCGTGACCAACTTCGGTAATGGGACATGGGGCAGCGACCTTGTAGAGGAGTGCGTGGCGAACAGTGTGGATTGTGTGCTCATCTGGGACTATCCTGCGTACTATGGCAGCCTGATATCAGAGCTCCAGGCAGCTCATATACCGGTCGTTGCACTGGACCCGACGAACATACCCGACGTATTGGACACGATAGCCCTGCTAGGCAAGGTCACGAACGAGAACACGAACGCGATAGGGCTTGTCGGCACCATGGGGGCGGAGATGGACCAGGTAACGGTACGATACTCGAACGCCGCGTACGATAACTCCTACAATCTCACATCCATCTACTTCGAGCTGCAGAGCAGCAATACCGTGTCGGATGATACCATCACAGGCAATATCATTGAGATGGCTGGAGGCTGGGACATATACGGCAACTCTTCGAACCAATATCCTGAGCCTTCCTACGAATTCGTGGTCGAGGACCATCCCTCCGTGGTCGTAGTGGAATCAGCAGTATTGGGAGTCAAGTCGGTCAGCGAGATACAGCAGGAGACGAACGCGACCCTGATATATTCGATACCGAGCTCTGAGGACACAACGACCCCGAGCGTCGTGTACGCCCTGTATGCCATGGCGTATATCCTGCACCCGGACCTGTTCCCGCAGTTCGCTTCCTATGCCACTTTGCTATACCAGAAGGACTGAGGACAGTGGCATCTCGTAGCTCACGAGCCGATAAACCCTTTTTTTATTGGCATCGGACGGGTACCGATGATCGATCTTCAAATGAGCCGGGGAGCAGGGCGAGCGACGTACGCGGTCTCCTGAGAAGAGAACGTTCGAGGCAGAGAGCCGTGGTGATAGCTCTGTCTGCCGCCCTCTTCCTGACGATCGTAGCATGCGTAAGCATAGGTGCCGTCAATATCCCTTTCCTGGATGTGATCAAGATACTTTTCGGAGGAGAGAGCGGTACTTCGTACAGGTACATCATTATCGATCTTCGTCTCCCACGGATCATATTGGGGGCGCTGGTGGGCGCTTCGCTGTCCATAGCGGGCACGGCCATGCAGGGCATCTTCAAGAACCCGATGGCATCGCCCTCTGTTCTTGGGATATCCTCAGGCGCTGCTTTCGGGGCCGCATTGGCCATAGTTCTCGGTATATCATGGGCGAGCGGCGCATGGGCGATACCTGCGATGGCTTTTCTATTCTCCTTCGTAACGCTAGTGCTGGTATATCTGATATCGAGGAACAGGGGAGGTTACTTACCGGTAGAGACGCTATTGCTGGCAGGTATAGCGGTCGGCTCACTGTTCACAGCATTGGTCTCAGCCATGGAGTACTTCGCAGGGGCGCAGCTCGCCGGTATAGTCTTTTGGTTGATGGGCGGCCTCTACAATGCGACCTGGGACCAGGTACTGGCGTTCCTGCCCGTCATTATCATCGGAAGCTCCATAACGATGTTCCTTTCGAGGGAGCTGGATGTGATGATGATAGGGGAGGAGCATGCTGGTGACCTTGGCATAAATGTCAACAGGACCAGGCTGATGTTGCTGTCCGCGTCCTCGCTCCTGACTGCGATGGCGGTGTCCGTCTCTGGCATCATAGGGTTCGTCGGCCTGATAATACCGCATATATGCCGTATAATCCTAGGTCCGAATCACAAGCTTTTGCTTCCAGCATCAGCATTATCCGGTGCGATCTTTCTGATATGGATGGACACGATAGCACGGACGGTTATCCAGCCAGCAGAACTTCCTGTGGGCATAATCACATCTATCATCGGAGCGCCGTTCTTCATCTATCTTCTGATGTCAAGAAAACGGTCCATGGGGTGGTGAACTGAAGCTTACCTTACAAGATGTCTCTTTCAGTTACTCGAGCGTCCGGGTCCTGGACGATGTCACGCTCGAGGCATGCGAGGGGGAGGTCATCGGGATCCTAGGGCCTAACGGTTCGGGCAAGACCACCTTTCTCAAGTGCATCAACCGTGCGCTATCGCCCAAGAAGGGTACTGTTCTCATAGGGGACAGAGACCATAAGAGAATGACGAAAAGAAGAGATCGCACTTAACATAGGGGTGGTGCCCCAGAGCGCTAACATATCCTTCCCGTTTCGGGTGTTGGACATAGTGATGATGGGACGGATACCGTGGAATGAGCGTTTCGAGGACGGGACGGACAGCGATATCGAGATAGTGAATGAGGCAATGAGGATGACGGGAGTGGAGGGCATGGCGGACCGTCCGATCGACCAGCTCTCTGGTGGGGAAAGACAAAGAGTAATCATCGCGAGCGCGCTGGCCCAGAGCCCTAAGATATTGTTGCTGGATGAGCCAACGTTGCATCTAGACATCGATCATCAGCTCGAGCTCATGGACCTGATCTCCACATTCGCAAGGGAGGAGCGCCTCATCGTGATGATCGTCACTCATGATCTTGGGCTTGCGGCTAGATACTGCGACAAGATAGTGCTCATGGATAAGGGAAAAGTACAGGCGGCGGGGCGGGTAGCAGAGGCGCTCACGTCCGCCAACATGGCCAAGGTGTTCGGTATCGAGGCCTCTCTCTACCTTGATGAGCGCACGGGAGCATACAATGTAGCGGTCATACGTCCATTGGCCGGACGAAATGACCGTTGATGTGACATCGATCACGAAGCGTCTCCAATGTCGAAGAGGCCATCCAGGCCCTGAGCGATAGTGCTCACTTGCAAATATCATCGGATAACCATGATCCATGAGTGATTAGTAACACGAAAATTTAAAAGGTGCTACTTGATATAGCATCGACCAACGGTGTACTCGATAAAAGGACGGATCAACATCGAGTTGGTGATCCAATATACGGGTAAGTTCACACCGTTGATGAGGCGATGTTATGGCATTCTTCAGAGTGACCTACAACGATAAGTACCGGTTCGCTACCTTGCATAATCTCGGTTGCACGTTCCATTGCAAGGTATGTAGCTACAAGCTCAGGAGCGGGGCCGACGGCATCCCTGGGATGTCCTATCCTCCCCCGATGAGGCCTCTTACAGTCGATGAGATAAAGGACGCATTGAGGTCTGTCGAACTGGACAAGGTATATTTCATGGGAGGGGAACCGACCGTCTCGAGGGAACTTCCAGAACTATTGAGGTATATCAAGCAGGAGCTTGAGGTCAGCACATTACCTGGGGCATACCAACGGCAGCGGGATACCGATTCCTGACCTTGACGGTGCGAACGTCGGGTTGAAAGCATGGGACGATGATGTCCACCGATCATATACTGGCTGGCGGAAGGACGTGATATTCGATAACTTCAAGAGGTCTGTGGAAGCTGAGATGGAGATGAGCGCGAACGTCGTTCTTATCCCAGGGCTCGTCGGGCTCGACCAGGTAGAAGCTATCGCTTCCTGGCTTTCAGATATCGATAGGGGGATACCATTCCATATCATGGGTTATATTCCAGTTCCGGGCCAGAGCTATAGACGTCCTACTGATGCTGAGATGTCCGAGGCTATAGGGACGTGCAAGAGGTACCTGAGGGATGTTCATTGTTCACATCTGACGAGCGATGAGGCCCTTGATCTTACCTGCAGGGATGACCGTTTCCTTGTAAGAACGATAGCGTAAGTCCATGTTCAACACTTCATCGGATTGAGCATTATGAGAGGTGTATCTACTCCTCTTCAATGCTCACAATCTCCTGTTTGCAGATCGGGTACACCATGAGGGCATGATACCGGCCCTAAGATGACCCGGCCTTCAATCTAAATCGGGTATTCCGATATCTCTTGGATATCGTATATAGTAGCTCGATATCACCACCACTGGGGCCATAGTTATTACCGATATCGTCATGGGACCATGATCCTGGTGCCGACCCCCTTACATTTGGTCGGATTGGGATATGGGGACGTACAGCGTCAAGCCGAGCAGGTCGTCGCCCTTCGCTGAAGGAACACATGATGGCATGTTCCTTGCGTCCTAGCTCCCCATTCGCGTGCTGGTATATCCAGGATCGAAAGTACGCTCAACCGCCTCTGTGCAACGTTGGAAAGGCATTTCTTAGCTGCTCATCTCATCCTCCTGGGACCGGAGCACGCTCTGAGAATGTCATTGAACGTCGCCGTGCCATTCATCCGTTCTTTCGGACGATGGGCTCTTACGGTAGAACTGGCTTTTCCTCATCGGGACACATGGACGATAGCGTTCGGCCATGGTCGACGACCTTCGGAGCGACCATAACAGGCGGTTAGAGCATCGCCCCATGAACCCTCGTCGCCATGACGGCACAGGCCTGTGCAGTTGACGGGACGCGGTCCAACCTCGCATCACTTGTCAGCTCCTCCAGGACGCTCAGCCTTGCATCCAGATCATCGAGCATCCTTGCCGTTGTCGATATCAACGACAGCAGTGTGCCGTAGCGGTCCTCACCCCTCTTCGCCATTCTGTCCATCTTCGCCTGCATCATGCGCAGTACGTCGATAATCCCTTGGCGGTCATCGTGGAGAGGCGCTCTGTCAGTGTCTGCTGGTAATACTTCTGGCCCCGTCTCAATTACCGTCCTGCTACCGCATTCTGAACAACGTCTCTGCGACGCTTTGGTCTTTCTCACGGTCCACGAGTGACCGCATCTCCCGCACTTATACGAAGTGCGCCCCATCTTCATCTCTATCGCTGACATGCTTGATATAGCCGCTGAGAAATTATAAAAAGGAGATAGTCCGGGGCGACCTGACGGCCAGATAGAACATGATACTCATCCAGCATTCTTGCTTCATGGCGTCATGCTGCGATACGGCCATTGCCGGAAGCTCAGCTGGGAGGGAGCTGATTACGCCATCAATTCCGGGTCCTGCTGAGCGTTCCTAGAGATGACGGTCATCGTCGAGGTGATACGCGCGACGATGTACTGGATAATGGACCGCCTCGACATCTTCACGGATGCCAGGGACCGTTCGGGACATAACTTGCTATCAAGGCGGAGGACAGGTCCTGAAAGATCGGCGAACAGGGCCGATGAGCGTCCTGCCCCGCCTGTACCTAAAAAGCAGGAGAACATTCGTAAAAGGCGTTCCCGGCGTTCCTAGGGGCAAAAGAACGATCGATGCGACCTGCAGAACAGCGACGGAAAGAACAAGGAGGATGTCAAAGGAAGGGCAAGGGGGATTAGAAGCAAGGGAGGCATCGTTCCTAAGTGCGGATTTCCGCTAAATCATTGCGTTCCGCTAGTATGCTTTTTCATTAAGCCAGTCTTACGCGCGCGTACGCGCGCGTAGAACGGTCGATCTACCCTATCATTTTCCGTACGGTATCTTACATGGTTTATGATATGGTAAGTACGAGAAATATGGTGTGGTAGATCATACCACTTACCATAGCTGTCGACGGAAAAGACCCTCCTAGCATCGCTGGAGCATGTTCTTTTCCGGCCTATTGGCCGGCCGTGCGGCATGCCGTCCCCTCATCGCAGGCTTCTGGTCACCATATCTATACTTTACCCATACCCTCTGAGGGTAGGGGAACCTTTATGTTTTCCCTCGTGAACATGGGCTCCGAGATGTAACAATGAGCGCAAAGAAGTATCCTTCGAGGGAAAGATACGAGAAGAAGAACCCAGTGATCTCGATCAGGCTGCCCAGAGAATACTATGAGATACTGCGGAACATGCGCAAGAGGACGGGAAAGAGCTACAAGGACATCCTGCTCGTCGGGGCCGGCAAGATAAAGCTCCGGGACGACAGGATAAAGGAGCTGGAGACGAGGCACCGTTGTATCGACGTCGGGATGTGCTGTTCCTGTCATGGGCCGCTCAGGATCGACATCGATAACCCTGACAGCCTGGCCGTACTGGAGGGGTTCGTCATGGGGTATTGCAAGGAACATAAGCAGCATCATCCGGGATGCCTGGAGAAGAAGCGTCAGAAGATCATACGGGAAAATGTGAGATGGCAACGCTGATACCCGTACTGTAACTGTACGAGAGGCGATGAGGACAGGTGGGGATGCAGAACGATATCGTCACCGATTCCCGCTCAGCGTCCCTTCCAGACGTTCCACTTCCTCGGCGACCTTAATACCTTTCTCCGTCAGCGTAAGATATCTCGAGAACGGTGCTGTCCTCTGTGCGAACTCCTCGACCAGACCGGCGGCTATGAGGTCGTTCACTCGCTCCATGACCGTCCTGTTGGACCTGGACACCAGGCTGTACAGCACCGCCCTGGAGATGTTCCCTTCCTTCCTCAGTGCCAAAAGTATCCTCAATGTGTACGTGCCCTCTAGCGTCCGGACAGTTGGCGTCGGAGTACTTCATCGTACACTTGCAATATGGCAGCAGGATTAGATATTAACTGGTTGTAAGTAAAAGTCATGTGTTGATAATACAACTGTAATGTAGAAATAGCAATTACATTCGTTCAGCCCCTCAGTATCATTGCTGTCCTGGTCTAGGACATGGGACATGCTGAACCATTACTGAGGATGAGACGATGGAGATGGACGAGAGGTCAAGACTGGAGATGAAGATAGTGTTGTACGAAAGAAGTGCGAAGAACAAGAAGAACGCCTATGCTTTCCTCGTGCTCAGTGCGGTCTTCTGCGTTATCAGCATATTCTTTCCGTCGGACTACATGTCATGGCTGATCGTCGGCGTCATGATGTTCTTCGCCGGTATATTCGTAACATGTGTCCTCAGCATCAGGGAGACGAAGCTGCCAACGCTCAGGAGGCAGCTACGAGAACTGGAAGCTAGGCAGGGTGTTCCAGCGTTGGACCGCGCTCAGGCGAACCGTAACGCATCCGGAACAGAGGCATACGGTCCTCAATCGAATGAAGGAACGAGCAGTACAGCATTCTGCAAGTACTGCGGCTCGCGCATAGATGGCGACTCGATGTTCTGCAACAAGTGCGGAAAGAAGCTGGTGCACTGACAGGAGGTCGCTGACATGCCGTACAACCGCCCATTCTACCTCTATGTGCCTCCTGACGACCCTCTATCCCCAAGGACGTGGCACATCCTCATCGTATCGTTCGCTATCATAGGCATGTCGCTGATGCTCCTCAGCCAATACATAATTGATAGCTCGTTGACATATCCGCTGACGAACGGTGGAGTTCTGGGCTACGTTCCCTGCGTCGTCATCGACCAGCCGTCGTGCCTCGGCCTGTTCTTCATCGGCCTAATAGTCGTGGTAATTATCACGGTGATAGCGGTAGTGAACGCCATCAAGCGAGGGTACTGACGGCCGATGAGGGCAGGTAGCCGATCGGTGGCATATACGAAAGCATTTAACCTTTCCTGATGCGGAACTCTCCCTTCTCGTCAACGTAGAATATGATGAAATCGCCGTCCTTGACGCCCATGGCCTCGGCGGTGTCCTTCGGTATCGTTATCCTGAGCTTTCCGCTGACCTTGCTGGACCCTAGCATCTTCATCGAAGGATTTCTCCTATCTCGGATATCAGGGAGATAGCTATATCTAGCAAGCCTTCCATATATCCTATATATCCTAAATGGAGGAAAAGAATGTGCGATGAGGAACGCATCGGATTGGACGCGAGAAGCTCCGACTACCTGGACGGGGTCGAGGACATGGCCCTCTACATCAGCTCAGTTTATGGAAGCATAAGCCAGGAGGAGCTGGGAAAGCGTCTATCCAAGTTACTGATGTCCATTAACGACATCAAGGTCGCTAGGTTCATCCAGGACAATGACCTCGAAGGATGACTAACATATTATAACATTAAACTTGATTCTAAATGAGAAAGTATTTGTCTCTTTAGGGAAAGAGGGATATATCATTTCGCTCAATCGACGAAGCATGGGCGTATTCGTATTGAGGTTGCAGCAAATGGTGAATGAGCTGCGGGCCAATGAATATGTAGGACGCTGGATATTTCAATCCACGCACCCGTGAAGGGTGCGACCGCATCTGCATCAAGCTCCAGCACCATCAATGGCTGGTTTCAATCCACGCACCCGTGAAGGGTGCGACCCACATCCACCATTATGTTCCAATTATCCCACAAGTTTCAATCCACGCACCCGTGAAGGGTGCGACATGGCATGGATGGCGAAAGGCCGCAGGAACAAGGCGTTTCAATCCACGCACCCGTGAAGGGTGCGACACGATAATGGGAAAATCGAATGTGAATTTAGAGTCGTTTCAATCCACGCACCCGTGAAGGGTGCGACGCAAAGGGAAATCCTATACGATTCATTAAAGGTGTTTCAATCCACGCACCCGTGAAGGGTGCGACGTTACTTCATGGAGATAATTTTATCTCTATGGAGTTTCAATCCACGCACCCGTGAAGGGTGCGACGCATAACGAGATGAGGTTGACGCCATTGATAGTGTTTCAATCCACGCACCCGTGAAGGGTGCGACGTTGTGATGCCATCGAGTTGTAATATGCATTCTGTTTCAATCCACGCACCCGTGAAGGGTGCGACTCGAAGGTCCAGCGCCCACGACATGAGCCCATTTCATGTTTCAATCCACGCACCCGTGAAGGGTGCGACCGACAGCAGGGTTTTCGAGGGGTTTAGTTATAAAGTTTCAATCCACGCACCCGTGAAGGGTGCGACGGGGCGAACATTTCCAGCTTATGATGTTGCAAGAGGTTTCAATCCACGCACCCGTGAAGGGTGCGACTTATTACGACCGTGTAAAACAGACAAGCACATGGTTTCAATCCACGCACCCGTGAAGGGTGCGACATCATTAGGATCTGACGTCGAGCAAGCCACTGGTTTCAATCCACGCACCCGTGAAGGGTGCGACGCATCCATATTAAGACATCCAGTAGGGAGCCATGTTTCAATCCACGCACCCGTGAAGGGTGCGACCATTTTCCAAGATTATATCGATGAGGCTCAAGAAGTTTCAATCCACGCACCCGTGAAGGGTGCGACCTCACGGCACATGCTCATCTTGCGGTCCTGCTTGTTTCAATCCACGCACCCGTGAAGGGTGCGACCAACGTCACGGACAAGGTCCGAAGGATTGTGCTTGTTTCAATCCACGCACCCGTGAAGGGTGCGACTTAACCAGACAGTAAAAGCGGCGCTGATAAACAAGTTTCAATCCACGCACCCGTGAAGGGTGCGACTGCTAATACAGTTGAACATTTGTGACGGCGACTGGTTTCAATCCACGCACCCGTGAAGGGTGCGACGACATATTCCAATGTCCGCTCAATATCTGGGGAAGGTTTCAATCCACGCACCCGTGAAGGGTGCGACGAGCTCGGGATATGCGTTCAACGCATTGGAGACGTTTCAATCCACGCACCCGTGAAGGGTGCGACATGATCATACGACCGATGGGCGACGCTCTTGCGGTTTCAATCCACGCACCCGTGAAGGGTGCGACCGACCTGCGGGGCGATTCCCGTGATATGGTTGAAGTTTCAATCCACGCACCCGTGAAGGGTGCGACGAACCGTAATCTCGTTGTGAACGTCATTGATGAGTTTCAATCCACGCACCCGTGAAGGGTGCGACACAAGCACCGTGTTAGTTACAATGACTATGGACTTTGTTTCAATCCACGCACCCGTGAAGGGTGCGACCTTTTTACCTTCGTCTGTTCTCATGTTATCTCTGAGTTTCAATCCACGCACCCGTGAAGGGTGCGACGGGTGCCGGGTATTCGATCGCGCGGTTTCGTATAGTTTCAATCCACGCACCCGTGAAGGGTGCGACAATTCGGCGCATTCCTCTTGTAACATCATAAGCTGGTTTCAATCCACGCACCCGTGAAGGGTGCGACACCGCGATCCGTACGTTGTCACCATTGCGGTGTGGTTTCAATCCACGCACCCGTGAAGGGTGCGACAATAATGGCACGAATAACAACGGAGGGAGCGGGAGGGTTTCAATCCACGCACCCGTGAAGGGTGCGACTTCAGCGCTCGAGTACATGTCGACGTGAGACGCTCTGGTTTCAATCCACGCACCCGTGAAGGGTGCGACTACGATCCCATTGATCGACGCTCGTGAACTATCGATGGTTTCAATCCACGCACCCGTGAAGGGTGCGACCTTATCGACGTATCTGGACCTGGGCGACGTCGATGTTTCAATCCACGCACCCGTGAAGGGTGCGACGATCGAGCACAGATGGCGACGGCTGACATGTTTCAATCCACGCACCCGTGAAGGGTGCGACCATACGACCGATATCTCGGACATACCTCATGCGCAGGTTTCAATCCACGCACCCGTGAAGGGTGCGACTCATGACGTGCAGTCATGGAGCCTGGCATGAAGTTTCAATCCACGCACCCGTGAAGGGTGCGACCGGCAGCGCGCTGTCACTCGGATATGCGATCGGATGTTTCAATCCACGCACCCGTGAAGGGTGCGACCATGCAATCCCGCATCACTTGTCCAGCTGGTATCGAGTTTCAATCCACGCACCCGTGAAGGGTGCGACGGATCGAGCTTGCTCATCAGCTGCTATCGCTCGCGTTTCAATCCACGCACCCGTGAAGGGTGCGACCGGAAGCGTGCAGCTCCGGCATGGTCGGTTTCAATCCACGCACCCGTGAAGGGTGCGACCGCAAATTTACTTCCCGTAATGTCGCTACTGGAATAAAATGCTAGCTTTGTATATAATTATGTAATGATTCTAATATATTTTTACCTTAGCGACAGGTTAATATATGACTTTCAATTTTTTCCTGCGAAGGTTCTTGGGAATTCATGTGCGCTATATGTTCGCAGTAATCAGATTATCAAAGTGCCTTCAGGATCATATCCTTTCTTAGTACCATAATGTTCAATCCGTGTTTGCCAACTATCACCGAGGAAATAAAATCGAAGGCTATCGACCTCCTGATCCATAATCTCAATTAGTGATCGTTTTAGGTTAAAGAATTGAGCCGGATCAACCAGGCATTCGAATACCGAGTTCTGGACCCTTTGTCCATGATCCTTGCACTCTTTGGCCACCTGTCGGAGCCTTCGTTGCCCCTCAGGCGTTCCCGTGTTAACATCATATGCCACAAGAACCATCATGATTGCACCTCAGCTCATGAAGTAAGGTGGATATCCATCAATGTCTCCTCGCAAATAACGGGACATCAGCATCGCCTGCGTATAGGGGATGAGACCGATGGGTATCACCTCGTTGAGATATGGATGCGTGATCTCCTCCTGCTTGCGCTTTTGCCAGGAGCTCAAGATCTCCTTTCTTCCCTTTTCCGTCAATATGACCCCGCCATCCTCTTTCGCATAAAAATCGTCCTTTCCTATCTGCTGCAGATTGACCAATGTCAAGGCATGCCGGTCGGCCAGGAACGGTCTTAATTCTTCCATCATGTCCAGTGCCAATCCCGGTCGGCCCGGTCTGTCCGTATGAAAGAAGCCGACATACGGGTCCAGACCCACAGACTCCAGAGCGGACTGGACATCGTGGGCTAGCAGAGTATAGAGGAATGATAACAGGGCGTTCATGTTATCAAGCGGCGGCCGCCTGTTGCGGTCGAACATGAAGAAGTCAGACTTTTGTTTTAAGATCAATTCGTCGAAGACATCAAAATAGGTCTTGGCGCAATTGCCCTCAATGCCGCGCAGGCTATCGATGTCAACGCAACCGCCGATCTTCTCTAGATTCTCGATAAGGTATGAATCGGCCCTCCGTATCTTGTCACATGATATCGTTGTTCCGTGGTCCCGAATGCCGCGGCCGAGGACGGTACGGCAGTTAACTATCTTGCCGATCATGAAAGATCTCGCTATTTGGAGCGATGCTGAGCTATTATCAGCGATCCTATACTGAGTGCGTCTAAGCAAGACATTTCCATGTGTCTCACCTGTCACTCTCGCCAAGAATTTACCATGTGGGGTCAAGAAAGATAGTCCGACAAGTTGTTGTCCGAACAAAGCTGCATCAGTTGCGGGCTGGCGCCCATGTAGCCGAAGCAGATTATGTCCTCAAGGTTGTGGATAGGTATCCGGAACAGGTCCTTGCCGTCCGACCGGATGACGACATTCTCTCCGTCCTTTGTAAGGTAGGAGTCTGGGGTGGTCACGTATAAGGTGTTGAGCAATTTTCTCATGTTCATGCCTCACTTGGACTTGACAGGGTCGATCGATAGCTGGGGTGAGGATCGATCATCCTTTCCTACAGCCTCCTGAACGCGCTTCGCGATGTATCTGTCGACCAGAATTTTTTTCTTGGTGAGCGTGGGAACACAGATGTTCAGGAGGGAGCACGATCTGCAGGGCTTCCTGCTCTCCGCAGGCGGAGTGATTCCTTTCTTGAAAAGCTCGTGCATCTCTATGGATAGGACGAGCACAAGCTGCCCTGAGCTCGTCAGTCAGTTCAACGGGCACTCTCCTTCGAATCTCATGATAGTAAAAATCTGCCCTTTCGATCCGAACATTGAACATCTCTTCCATGCAGATCGCCTGTGCACAGAGCTGCACCTCATCCCAGGCATAGTTCTTCGGCTTCCCCCTCTTGTATTCAACGGGCTTCGGCTGCCACGATCCATCATGATCGGACAGTTTCATCCCATTCTCCGAGCGAGCGTATTCGACAACATCGGCTACCCCTTGAAGCCCCAAAACGTAGGAAATGATCGGAACTGATTACTCGTTATCAGCACATCTCCGCGAGACTCGTCGAAGAACGGATCGTCGGCATTCCTGTGAATGTAGTGCCCTTCGGTCGTTCGGAGATCATCTGCCCACTGGCGTTCTATGTGTATAAGGCCCCATTGCCGTTTGCAAAAGGAGAAGTGTTGTATACCCGATAGGGAGAGAAGATCATCTTCGGCATACCTCACTTTGTCATGGTTTTTAATGAGTTCAACACTCCCTGCTATGTCTAGATTTGTCACACAATCTGAATCGGATTGATGGGATGACATAATATTCTACACAGGTATAATATTTAAACCCAAAAAACATTTCCATTCGATGACCTCTAATCAATCATCTTCCGAGAATATAATCAAGAGTATTGCTGGTGGTAGCGTTTATATTTCTCGAATCGCAAAAGATGGCAGGGAACAATCTACATTTTCTCACCTTAGTGAGACCGAATACTACGCGGGCATCTTAGCCCAAAAAATCCATATGCCCGAAACTGCGCGTCTTGCCGCCATACTCCACGATATGGGCAAATTTTCCAGTGAATTTATAGAATATCTAAGGGAGGATGATAATAGAAAGCGAGGTTCAGTAACTCATTCGACCCAAGGAGCGAAATATGTTTTTGAGGAGTGCAAAAAACAGTATATACCGTCAGATATTGCCGAAATGATAGCAATCTGTATTGCGGGTCACCATGGCAATTTGATGGATGCAATTACACCAGATGGTGACACACCGTTAATTGATAAGCTCACTGCAAATAATGACAGACTTCATTACGACGAGGTCAAGGCGGCGTTCGATAACATATTTCCTGCTTTTCCCATCCAAGAGAGGCTGCTCTTATGTGAAAAAGAATTAAAAACATTTATTGAGAGCGGGAAAAACACAAATCAAAATTGTGCTTTTGCACTTCATCTGCTGGTTAAGGATATTTTTTCTTGCTTGATTGATTCTGATCGATATGATGCTTATTGTTTTGAAGCTGGAAAGCTTCCAGAAAAAACGCTATCGAAGGTGCCATGGGAGAGACTAATCAGTAGCTTAGAAGCTTCGCTCGCCAGCAAACCCCTCGACTCCGAGATAGATCGGATGCGACATCTCATATCAAAGCAGTGTTTGAATGCAGCTAATCGTTCACCAGGGGTTTATAAACTAGCAGTCCCAACCGGAGGAGGTAAAACACTCTCAAGTTTGCGTTTCGCGTTAAGTCATGCGAAGAAGCATGGAATGGAGCACATAATTTATGTTATTCCATACCTCTCAGTTCTCGAACAGACGGCAGAGGATATCCGAGAAGCGCTGCAATGCTCTCCCGAAGACGACTATATAATAGAGCATCATACGAATTTTACCTCACCAGACGACGAGGAAAAAGCAAAAGAAACCAAACTATTTACGAGCCGATGGAACCAACCTATTGTGATTACGACCCTCGTGCAATTCCTGGAGAGTGTTTATTCGGCGAATGCCAGTAAATTGCGAAAATTTCACAATATGGCGAATGCAGTGATTATCTTTGATGAAGTCCAATCATTGCCTATTAAATGTGTCAATTTGTTTAATGAAATAGTAAACTACTTGTCAGTAT
>CAVSDP010000017.1:0-14698 GCA_963726655.1 Methanomassiliicoccaceae archaeon | reverse complement strand
GATGATTGCGTAAGAAAATGATCCGGGCCCAAAGGAGGCCACGGCAGAGGGTTCTAGTGGGGTTCAGAACAATATTATTCCGCCGCTAGGACGATCTTGAAACAACATCGACAATGTCGTCCGACAGGCTATGCTGACATCCGTTAGATCGGAGGAAATAACACCCTTTGGTAAGATCTTTATTCTCCGATGTTCTAATAATAGCAATATATAATATATTATTCATAAATTCTACAACCGTACATGATGGCCAGTCTTCACGATCGTATACGATATCGTCCCGTTAAAAAGTTCGTATATCTATGCTCATCGGCATATTGCCCGGTTCATGACCTGGGCCTTGATCTAAGGAGATCTATAGTACTGGTGTATCTTATGCGCCCGATATGGGTTACGGTGCCGTTGTGGACAGGGTGATCGAAGAAAGGGTCGTAACGATCAATGGAGAAATGCACCAGATCATGTACGACCCGCACCTTCATGGCATGTACCTACATGGTTCTTGCGGGCCCGACCCGGTTCATCTTAATCTTATCGTTACCAGAAAGGAGTTCATCGACCGGGACATCATATGCGATATTCTGTGCGCCGATTAGATAACTGACAGTGATGGTAAGCCGAACTTGACCGTCTCTGTGGTCTGCCCAGAGGATGGGCGGCAAAGGGCGATCGAGGTAAGACCAAGCTCAATGACTCCTATGAATCTGGGACGTCGAGTTTCTTCTGTACGATGATAACGATTGACTTAAAAAGCTGTTGTGAGAATGTCATCTTTTTACTATGACATTCATGATTTTACTTCCCATATACGGGGGATGACATCAATCTCCTCCGAACGATTTTATTACGAATTCTAACTCCGTCAAACCTTCGACAATATGAACCGTCTGACGCTTGCATTGATCATGCTTAGGAGCAGCTTCAAGATATATTGAAGGTTACCTAACTCATTAGTTCAATCAATAGGATTGTTCTTGATCTCACTGTCTGGGTCAATGTAGATTGTATCACCTCTCACTCTTTCTGAACCGCTCAAACTTTGAATCTATAAGATCTTAGGCAGAGTGCGACCTCTCTCGAGAGGCTGGAATCGTTCTCTCGTTCAATCTCTCCAATATTTCCACGGTCCAGTGAGCACATGGGCCCGGAATCCTAGTAGCATCTCTTCGGGGGCGATGTCCGTAGTCTTCCTGCATCCATAGCAGCCGAGCGAGATATTTGGAACACCAGTCAGGTACGGTAGGATAGTAGAATCCACGCAGCTTTTGCCTGGAAGGATGCAGGTCTTGATGGTCACCCTTCCTCCTTTATATATGTTATTCTGGCAGGAGAAGCCAATCATTATTGTTCTGGAACACCAGTGACTACGATTACATCGGGAGGGCATTTAACCTTGCTCAGGGGGAGCAGAGTGTAGCGACCAAGCTCTCCGCTTCTAATTCCGGCCTTACTGTCATCGTGTGTTTGGCTGCCTCTTCGCTCTCGTACATCCCCGGACCCGTAATGGAACGTACCAGGAGGCGACCTTCTCCGGAACAGGCATTAGGCCCAGTGCAGATGCACCCACAGGACGGGCATCTTTGTTTGGCGGGAAGAAGCAAGCACTCACCTTTCCTAGCTCTCATTACCGATTGACAATGTCTGATGCTCTTTTCGGGCTCCGGATATCCTATCGGAAGCGGTTCCCTCTCTTAATCAGAGTGACTGCCACGGGCTTATATTTCAATCCAAGGACTTTATCATCAATTTTTTCGAACACTCGACATAATCGGTCATGGTATCACATTCTCGTTCTTTCTAATTAAATATATCGAAAAGTTTTGGATGAATTATCTGTCTGTCCCCCGGTCACAATAATGTAGATTTTTGAAATGTTCACCTTTGGAGTCGAATGGTCCTGACTCAGGACTGTGCCTTCCGTCTCATTACACCCGGTATATCCATGGCGTTGAACTTGAAACACTTCTCTGGACAGGCCAGCTCGCAGCGCAAGCACGCAGTACCGTTGCATAGGTCGGAGGCGAGTCTCTAGGCGATAACTGCCTGCTTCATCATAAATAGTTATAGCCCTTTCTGGACATTCCTCAACGCACTTCTGGCAGCCAATGCAACCCTCGAATCGACCCTGGATATGCACCCCTATATCCCGTAGAACCTTGAGACCCTTGGAACCTAGGTCAGGGATGTCCCTATACACAGTGTGGATTACTTCCGCTTTCTTCGTCGCTATAGGAAGAGGTTGGATATTTCCTATTTCCAGCATCATATTGTACATCTCAATGGGCATGCCTTCTTGCCAATATGCTAGCTCTTGTATGAACACCTTCTCGAACACCTTATCTGTGGCGAACATAACGTGGTTGGCCCTGATGGCCTTGGCCATGCCTTGCAGCCTATCTAGCAATTCTGGGTCCCTTACGAGATCAGTGGCTAGAGCGAGAGATGTGTTGCCGAACTGGTATATCTTTGACACAGAACGTGGGACCAGTCCTACCTGCTGGGCCTTGGTGGCGTCAACGTATGTTCCTGATGCACCGCTCATGTACATGCTATCTAGCTCATCGAACCTGATGCCAGCATGCTCCAATAGGGTGAAATGACCCGCTCGCATAGCTCCGAAGGTCTTCGCTGCCTCTAAGATATCGTGCTCGGACAAGGTAATGCCATCCTGCAGATGCAGCATCTGATCAAATGTAGTGATGTGAGGCCACTTGATCAGCCCCATTTCCATGGCGATGGCGATGGCAGCGATGACTCCCGTTCCAGTTATCCCAACTGCCTTCCCGTGCATTGGTCCTTCTTCAAGGGTAGCACCAGTCATTGGCTCGATGGTATCGCCCAGCTGAGGGAGTATAGCATCATCCAGTACAGTACATCTCCAGTTCAGATCACTATTGGCATCGCTAATGGCCCCAGGAGAAGCTAGCATTCCCGCTTTGATCGACTGACCTTCGATAGCTGGCCCAGCGGCGGCCGAGCCGGTGTATATCTCATCCCCCACCTTAAGAGCCATCTCAGCGTTGGTACCATAATCGGTCACTAGGATATTCCCCTTCTGCTCCAAAAAATCAGTCTTATACATCATGGCCAGGGCATCAGCTCCATCTCATGCTTGATGGCTGGAGGTAAAAGAACCTGAACCTTCTCCGGCAGGTCTAGGCCCAGATCAACAGCGTTCAATATTATCGCATCGCGTTTCTGTCTGTCGATCCCGCGGCTTTTCAATGCATTTGGCATGGCAAAGGCAAGGTCCCTTACCTCCATGTTCTGGAACATCGAAAGCTGAATTGGATTTCCACAGATAGCTACCCTTTCGACCTGGTTAAGATCGATCTCCAGCATTTTCATCAATTTATTAGCTGTATCGATTAGCAACTGATGTGCCAAGTTCTGATCGACATTGATACAAAAAAGTCAGGTGATCCATTACATTCGCCCCTGGGACGGGATGCCTTATCGTAATGGCAGTGGAAATGATCTGCTTAGAACTCAAGTCCACCGCATGCATCCTTGTCCCGCTCGTGCCAACATCTATCGATATTCCATACATCCATGTCTCACTTCATTGCTAGTGCTCATCCTGTTCATGCCTTTCGCGCTCTGGTGCTTGCGCCATACACTGCACAATTAGAGAGGATTCAAGGTATCTTAATTGTGATGGCGTCAATATGCAATCTCGTCCGAGGCCATCTGGAGCTTCCGACCACCAAATATCTTTATCTCTTTGTCGTGCCCCAGCGCCGACATAAACTTAAACCACCGTTGAAATAATATGTGGTATATCCTTTATGCGATCTTTACCTACAGTATAATGTATGCCGGTTATGCTTAAGTCCATAATGGCGAACATGTTCGCTTCGTAAGATGCTTCCGGAATGTTCGCAGATCGGTTTTCTTGTCGGCTGTCGGAGAATAAGGTACATGGATGAGAACATGTCCCAGCTAGTTCCTCTAGCTTCTGCGGGATGATGCGGAATGGAATATCATAATATCCGGCCAGAGAGCCAACCAGATCAACCGCCCTTGAGGACAGATTGTGTCATTTCTCGTCAAGTGGTCATGAACGCGATTATTCTCATTCGCCATCGGCGAGAGGAGGGAATCTAACTTTCTGTCCCGATAGAATATGCTAACGATTCTGCGAAAAGAGCACAGACCGAGTTTGAGCCTATGAAATAGATTGTCGATTCCCCGGCAGGTCGATCATCTTATTTTGGAGCAGATTTTGTGAACTTGATGATGCCCTCTACTTTATCATCGATTCATATTGTCAATCTATCTTTTATTTAAGTGAAAGTGCGAACCCACAAAATATTTTATTTTATATAATATGCATATTCATAATACTATTAATTTCGGTTCTCTATGGATTTTACGAATTAGATAACTATAAATATTTTCACACCATTGAGGGAAATGATGCGACCAGGACGACCAAGATGTCCTAGGATGATCGAGACCGAACCTGCTGTCACCTATTTCAAGCCCCTAGGAGTGCCTCTAAATGAACTGGAGGTCGTCACCTTATCCTTAGAGGAGCTCGAAGCCGTTAGATTATTTGACATGGAAATCTCAAATCAAGAGAACACTGCCCATATGATGGGTATATCTTGACGAGCCCTGTGGGAAGACCTTTCAAAACGCCAGAAAGAAGATAACCGTAGCTCTTGTGAAAGGAATCGCGATAAAATAACAGGGAAGAATGTGATTTACCGTATGGAAACGGCAAAGGTAATATGTAAGGATGCCAATGCGAATCGAAATCGACCTCCAGCTCTGATGAGCCGTTGCAGTGTTCTGGTGTGGGAGCAAGGATGTCAATAGAGTTGATAATGGCCCAGGTCAAAGAGGAGCCCGGGCGTGATTGTCAAGGTGGATGTTGTTAAGGGCCAGACAGAGAACGGAAAAGGTCCATGTAAGATGCGAAATGAAGATGCCGTGTTCCACTGGATATGCCGTAGGACCCATGGAACGAATGGAAAGTGAAGACATGATTATCGCGATGAACCAGCGAGAAATGAACACGCCCCGGCCTCTCAACAATAATCGAAATACTAGGTCATGCGAAAGTTTCGAAAGCATCCTTGGAGGGTCACCTTTCATTTTTCGATGGGTGTGAGGCATATGCTCGAGAACATCCAGTAGATAATAAAATAAAAAAGGAGATGTTAAAAAATGAGAATCGGAATACCAAGTGATAGGCCAGGTGGATTGGACGCAGGGGTTTCCGCCCATTTCGGACACTGTGATCTATTTACCGCGGTGGAGATCAAGGGGAGACCGAGTCAAGAAGGTATGGACGACAACAAGATGGGGAGCATAATTGCATGATACCTGTCAGAAAAATGGCTGACGCAGGCATTGATGCTGTTCTGATAGGAGGGATCAGGACGACGACCCTTGATGGAGTTCAAGAATGTAGGTATCAAGGTCTTCGTAGGCGCAGCGGGAACTGTGAAGGATGTTCTTGCTAACTACATGAACAATGGCCTTATGGAGGCCACGGTCCAAGATGCATGCCATGATTCAACAAGTTGCCACTGAGGTGTGCGATTGGGTAGGCCGGAGAGGGTTGGGGAATACGCTATGCTTATGACCAAACTCAGGCTCTCACCAACGGACAACATAGTTACTAGTACAGCAGCGAAAAGGGGAGTGAAGATTAACGTACATAAGTGTTCTCCCAACACCGGAGGTGGTGGAAGAGGACTTGTCCGAATTAGAGACCGATCATGAGGTCACAGATGGAGCGAGAATTGACTCTTGAGTGGTTCATTAACATTGATGGTCTGCATGTCGATTCATGCATTTCTGTGCTTGGCCTGGTAGGCACCTGCTCATAATAGATAACAAGAAATGCAGGATGTGCACAATTCTGGCCGATTCTGGTTGTTTCCTTAGAATCGGGGTCCAGCACAAGGAGAGCGGTTCGCTCTTATGGAATCTTTACTTCCCACATCAAAATAGTTTGAAGGCGCTCATCGATCAGTTAGAATTATTGACGGTTGTAAGGTCGAGCTACTGAGCGTGAAGAAGGTAAGCTCCGAGGTAGAACTAACCAAGCAACAGAATGCGATAATATGTATGGCATTCACGCACGGTTATTATGATATACCCAAGAAGATAACTCTCGACAAGCTGTCTACCAGATGTGATATTTCCAAGTGGACCCTTGAATATAATCCTTCGGAGAGCTCAAAAGAAGATATTCACGGTGCAGTTGGGAATGGGGGATGAACCCCCTTTTTAAAACTGGAATATATAACGGCTTACATGTTCGCCGTCCTTGGCTAATCCGCTGAAGAGCGCTTCCGCATCTCATGGCGCCAAATAGCACGAAGAAAGACGGGTCCTTGCTGGTCATAGGAACGCACGATGAAGACGATACTTGTAGAAGGCATTGATGACATTCATGGTAGCATCGGCAGCGACATCGGTTGGCGTAACGGTGACGATCTTCCTGATGTCCAAGGCCACGAACCTGGTTCGGAAGGGGCATGCTAAGAACATGCCAAAGATGGTAGGCATGGAACCAATGGAAGACCTGATTTCTACCTTCATGGAAATGGGCAGCAAGGATCCATGTCTGCATCCCATGCAAAGAGATGCGAGGCGTGAAGAACTCCGATTTCATCATCGGTATACAGTTCAGTAACTTGATGGACATGGTCGAGATGACCCAAACGAACGAACATGTGATATCGCTCTGAGAAGAACTGCAGGGATGATTGAAGAACGAATCGGTATAGAAAGGTATATCCCGAGGCACTTCCAGAGAAAAAATACAATAGGCGGTAAGGCCACATGATGAGGGCAAAATTGCCGCTTTCATGGATGAGCAACCAGGTAGAACGACATAAGCAACTATGCACCGACAAGTACCAAATGATGTCCTCCTGGACATTAAGTCGTTCTATATAAGGCAAGCGAGTGCGCCGTGGCATGCCGGGTCGACCAAGGTGAAAGCATGGGCATAAATGGTCTTCCAGCGATGGAAATGATCAAGGCTTCTAAGGGATATGATCTCATCGTCATGGTACAGTAGGCCGCACCATGTTAGAACACCCGCATCTTTGTAGCGTCACTGAGAGCATGGTCCGATACGCCAAATGTCTGTGCTCGTTGTAAGAGCCGTCCAATAATATTCTTGAGGCTGTGATGTTAGTACGAGAATTGCTCAGACAATGCTCTGACAATCATGGCCGTCCCCACCTCGCTCCTTGTTTTACAGGTTCGCCGCGGATGCAAATTTGGACTGCCTCAAGTAACTAAGAACTAGGTGCCGTTCATTTCATGATCATGTAATGGTATTGGTAGAATTATAAGTGGGAGATATGATATCATGAGAGATGAGTATGAGTACTTTATTAAGCTGGACACGTCACCTTATATGGGTGAGTGGGTTGCGATATGCAACATACAGGTCGTATCCCATTCAAGGCCCTTCAAGGAAGCCTATTATGAAGCCAAGAAGGTCTGCGGTCATACCAGGCCTTTCGTGGCTATGGTGCCAACGGACCAGACCATGTTGCTGTGATGGCATGGCCATTCATTTTCATTATAAAGATCCCCATCGTCTAATGGCAAGAACGTCCGACGTCCTATTGTTCCGGTCATGTTCTTCAACGGAGTAAATTCATTGAGACCGCAGCGTTGCTTGACTCAGGGGCTGTCATTACTGCCATCTATCAAGAGATGGCCGAGGTCCTCGGTTGGACCTGAGCGGGCCAAGGGAGAAATGCTATGGCGTCGCGAGTCTGTCGAATCGGTCCTCAGCCGGACCAAACTGTCGTTAGGAAAAGATCATGAGCGGTATACCTTTACTGTTCCTGTGAAGGTACTCCTTGGTTCAGACGAGCCTACCCCATTTATTGGGTCAGGTCGGCTTTTTTGATGAGTTCAAGATAACATTCGACAAGAAGGGCAACAAAGTGACCCTCATTAAGGTCGATATTCGCGACCGAAAACTAAGGCCGTACGATTGAGCGATCCTGAATGAAAATATCTTTTGTATTGTCACAGAAATATTAAAGGTAATAATAAGAGGTTCAAGGCGTACGAAATGCGCCTTGCTTATCCGACCATTGAAACGGTCGCTACCCCGTGAACAGCTGTGGAATTGGATGGATCTAGTACATTTCCATTAATGTTGACAAGGCTCAATGTCAGAAGTCCTGATCTCCCATCTACTTTCCGCACTGTCACAGATGTGCTAGCGCTGCTCGTCAAGGACTGGGCGATGGTGATGCTATTGTCGCCGGTACCGTTGATCATTGTTGTGGTCCCTGAGACGGTCATGCTCCCAGTCCATGGACCAGCATATGATACTACGACCTTGACATTATTGGCTGTAGGTTGGCTTTAGCGTTCCCACTAATGGAGTCGCCTATTACCAGACCTAAGACTATCACAGCGCATACTATCACCAGAATCGCTATCGGCCTCTTAGGGCTCTTGTTATTGGGCATCATGTTCATCCACATTGCGCTTACATTATAATAAGAGTCGTGAAATTGTAAATATGATCGTAAACTCGATCGGCTGGTTTAAACAGGAATAATTCATAAGATCCATTATGAGAGTATTGTAAAGTTATGAGATGATGATGGATAATAATCTCTCTTCTTTAATCCGGCCGCGCTGTCGGCAAACGCAGGCGCCCGTACATCTCATCGACGAACAATATCGTTCCGACAGAAAATGATGTATTAGCATTCTGAGTCAATCATCATGTCCTTAGCTTTGACTGTTTTGTCACAAACTCAAACAAAAGTTAAGGTCCATCTCATTTCTAGCTCATGCCTTTATGTCACGAAACGGCTAACCCGCCGTGCTGCCTTTTTTGGATAATATGAAAATAGGTCGGGTAGCAAGGTCAGGTATCTGTATCTCTTGATAATTTTATAGGGATCATATCGACCAAGTTTCGACATTAGTCCTATAAGAGATGAGCATGACCTAGGAAAACCTCTGAATAGGAGCGTATATGCTGGTAAGGTAGTCGCAACTTCTTTCTTCAGTGGATAATATAGAAGTCAGAACATTTTGTCCCTAAGCTATATCAAGGATGGGTATTTGCAAGGCACCAAATGACCCTTTCCTTGCCACAGACCATCCTAATCAGACGGACCTGATCCGCCTGTGCTTCTTCAGTTCACTCTCGATGAACGGCCTGTAATTGCGAGAACAGCACCGTCCTCCAGGATTGGTTATCTTGCACTGGCCTCCGCCGCCGATGCCTGTGACCTGCTTGACCTCCTCAAAGGTGCTGGCACCGTTACTCTATCGCCTTGATGACATCTTCCTCTTTCACCTGCTTGCAGTAACAATCGGGAGTTCTTGTCTTTGAAGGTAACCTGGATTTAACATCGCTTTTCTTGGAGCACCCTGCTTCCCGAAGCAGTGAAATAGACAACCTCGCAGCCTGGGTTTTGCAGAATCTATAATTCTCATCGCCCAGAGGCCAGGACGACTCTTTTGGCGTGGTTGGCCACGGTGGATCTTCTCTACTTCCGTGCCTTCTCTCCTGCAAGTTGGGCAAGTGGTCATAAGATATTGTAGCAGCTTCTAAGCCATTAAGCCTTTCTTGGCATTGGCTATAGATTGTTCGCAACTGAGTAAAGAGCAGTTCAGTTCTTGACCCTTGCGATAGCAACCCTTCTTGGAGGCCGACCAGATCAGCCATGCAATGAGCATATGATCAGTATGCCCATACACTGTCTGAATAAAATGTAAAGTCGTCAGATCGACAGCCCTGGAGATCCAGAGAACCAATCACGAACTGCCGACATGGTTCCAACCTCCCAAACGTAGGAGATCTTACAAAGGCGATGGCCAGGGAAAAGGCCGTGATCCTATATGTGGAATCCATCATGCAGCTCGCTGTGTGAAGAGGTACTAGGAAGTACCCAGCAAGAAGATAGGAAGTTTTACGAATGATTTTTCCAAGTAAGTCTCGGAGAGCTATCGTCTGGTAATACTCTCGAGGAGATCTTTTGACTTATAGACTGCAGGATTTTGACGATGAAGCCTCCTTACACAACGGGGGCTTTGACAGGGTCAAAAGGTAGGCGCTCGCCTGCTTAGTTTCCGGCCTGGTCCCAAAGGCGACATTGTTCCAGGTCGACGATAGGACGATGAAAGCGGTCGCAACATGGGGAGCCCTGAAGCGATCGAAAACGACCTCAGACCCAGGCATTTCAGGACGTTCTAGACCTTAAACGGTGAGGTCCATTGCGCCGAGGAGGGCCTAAATAGGAGAGTTGGCGCACCAGAACGATCGACCATATCCATCTCGTCCCCTGGACGCGGAGATCAGAAAGGTAATGAACCGGCACGCTCTGGTCACCACTTTCTGAATCATTTCTTATTACCATTCGTCAGCACTTATCCTATCCTTGATGCTTATCCATCGCTTTCATGGTCGGCCGATGCCACCTCCTGTACCTTTCTCAGGATAAGATCTTATAGTCTGGTTGCGCATGGTGGTCGGCGGGGACCCATCTGAACCGGATGACCTGATCTTTATCTATCACGAAAATCGCACGGTTGGAGTGCCCATTCAACAAGCTATCCTCGGCCATCATCACATCGTACATCATTGTCACTTTAGCATCAAAATCACTCAGAAGGGGAAATCGATGCCCACGCTTTCCTTCCATGCACGATGACTACGCGTACTGCTCACGCTCACCCCATAAAGGCTCCCTCCTGCTTTAGAAAAATCGCCCAACATCGCCTGGAACCTTTTGAACTCCATAGTACATGTGATCCCGAATATCTCGGTAGGATAAAAGAGGAGCACGACCGTTCCCCTTTTGACTTCTTCAGATAGGGCGACCATCTTCTCCGATGCTTCAGGTAGGTAGAAGTCAGGTGCCTTATCGCCTTTGATCGATGAATTTGTTGTAGTCATATTAGACCGTCCCATTACACTCGGACAATGTATTTATGATGTCATACCGAATCTTCGGTATGTATTGAATCGTATAATGTCATATCAACGAGACGCTCGCAACGATCGATATATGAGAAGACCTAAAGCTCTGTGCATTTTCAGGCAACCGTGCAGTATGAAGGTCAAGGTTATTAGAGGTCGTGATAACAATTGATATATCTAAATAAGGTCCAGGGGCGGTATAGAAACTAACGACCGAGATGGTGAGAAAAATGGGAACGAGCGATCTTAGTCTGGCCGAGAAAGAATATACAAACGCAAGGAAGCTCATGTCCCTAGGTCGGATGGTGGACGCCGAGGCCTTCCTCATCAAGGCAGAGGGCTTGATCATCACCAAAGAAGAAAAGGGGATGCTCATGGAGATCATTCTATCCGAGGCCAATGTTCATATTTGCTTGGGGCAGGTCCCAAAGGCGATCAGGGACGTTGATGTGGCCACGAATATACTGAAGGGGAGCTATGACCAGGAACATGAGGCGAGACTACTATTCCAAAAGGGCCTAGTGCATCTCTGTGCGGGCCGAGAAGAGGAAGCCCACTCGTACCTGACCAAATATATTGATATCTCTGAGCGCTCGGATCGTCCGGAGCAACTAGCCCGTGGTCATTTTTACCTTGCTTTGGTCTATGAAGGGCATGGGGAACCTTGCATGGCAGTAGCCGAGCTTGAGCAGGGGCGTAGCATCGCGAAAGAGTTAGGTCTGCCGCTGATGAACGCTAGGTCGACCGCTTTTATGGCGGATCTATTCGATCAGAAGTGGCCAGATCACGGAGGCGATCCCCCTGGAGAACGAGGCTCTACAGCTGGTCCAAAAGATCCCTTATGAAAAGGGCACCTCCAAACTAGGCATGACCCTTTTGGTCGATTCTGAACTTCACACTTTAATGTCAGAACAAGGGATTGGCAAAGAAACGTTCCAACGATCAATCGAGAGCTTTCGTTGTTCATGTCTCAAATGCTATTTCGAGGCGTTCGCCAATGCCTGCTATGGGGAGACCTTGTTGAACCTAGGGATGGAAGAAGGTCGTTCGAACCTGCAAAGGTCGCTTTCTTTATTCGAGGCGCTCGGCAATAGCTCCCAGGTCGAAAAAGTCATGAAGTTATTGAATAAGACCTGAATCACAGATGTCTGGATGGAAACCATAGATGTCCTTGTCCCCCAAGTCCTGATGCGAAGGACGATCTTTTCTAAAATCTCCATCTATTTCTATCGGGTCAGTTCATCATTCTATCTTTGGATTTTGGCAATGCACTTCATATTCTTTCTAGCTAATAGTGCGACTTGTGAGACGAAATGATCCTAAAGAGACCGTGCGGTCGCTCGTTAGGAACAGAACGACACATATTGGGCCGATAGAAATCGTGCCCACATGCGATAAGAATATAGGTCCAGTGTGGGAATCACTGGATGTCCTTCCATAGGCCCCGGACCAATCCTCCATCCAGCATAGATTATGGGACATCAGGCAACGGTCTTGCGACAATTTAGATATAAGCAGCTACCAAGATTTTGTAGCAATGAATTGCTAGGGTACGATATCCTATCGATATTAAAAGATGGATCGCACAGTGAGTGGGCGGGACTCATCCATTCTAGGCCCCAACCTACGATGTATATTGGCAGATGTATGCAATAGTTAGGATGAGCAATTATCCCATTCGTCTCTTTATCCATTCATTATCGCCATCCAAGCAGTTCCATGGGATCATGCAGCCCATCTGTTCATTAGGTCCACAGCCTCGGTGCAATAAATTGATCGGCAATTATTCTGGCTTCGAAGATAATAAGGGTTATATCCCGGATGCTGTCCTTTAATTTTGATAGTCCTGATTAAATGATAATGGATTATCTAAAGGTGTGCATATGAAAATCAAAATGTGGGGAAGTATAATACTGGCGGTAGCTATAGTCATAGCGCTCTTAAGCGTCTATGCCAGCGGCATACTGACGAATAACACTGTGAACGATGTGTCATCGGATAACACTGGTCCTAGCACGGCCCAGAGCCCGGGGAATGACGGCCAAGGGACCAGTGGGGTCACGACCTGGAGCACTAGCGCGAATGACATCTATGGGCCCACGACGATCGATGGCTTCTATACCCAACTTTCATCCAACGCCCTGGAGGGGACGACCATAGGTCAGAACGGTGGTATGGTATTGGCCGGGAAGGTTCTCTGGACCAATAGCACCTTCTACTTCGATGTGAGCTCGAGCGTGACCGACTATGGCATGCAATGGTATAACGGCGGTTCAACGTTCAGTAATGGAGGCTACCTCTCTGTAAATACCAGCATAGCTTACATGGTCGAGATATACAATAACAATGGCATCAATGTCAGTGATGTGCGGATCGGTTCCGTCTCTGGACCCTCAGGAGCGATACTTGGGAACACGAGCCTTCCCACAACCGATATGCACTTGAGGAGCCTAGAGCAGGTCGACCCGGACACCGTTATAGCGGTCCTGACATTCCAGCCCTATGACCTTATCTCACTAGTCGATGGACACTTCGGCGGCCTCGGTCCTTTCAACAGCAGCCAGTCCGCGGTCCCATCCGATAATATGAAGGAGATGGCCGCTTATGCACCTGTGAGCGTAGGGTTCATCTCACCTGGGAATTATGATCTTAGCTTTTTCCTCGTCGACCTCAACGGCACTGACTACCAGGACAGCACCATCTCCGTTCCATCTAGCAACGGCGAGATAGTCTCACCAGTGACGACGGTCCCGCTGAACGTCGTGCAGAGCCGGACTGGACAGCACTGATGGCCCTAAGTGCGAACTCAGATGAGCTCAACACCATTGGGTCAAGGTTTCCGAACGACACGCTGAACTCGACGATCAATGCCACAGTGAGCTATCAGTATACGCCGGGAACGCTCAAGAACGATACCAACTACTCAATGACCGTTGTTGAGAAGGCAGTCGGCAGTGGCTATTCCGGTGAGGTCTGGGATGTGCTCTCGCTCGGCTACGGGGACGCGAGCAACTTCACGCTGTTCATGCAAGCATCTAACGGGACGTGGGAGAAAGTGACGCCCGTGTCTGTCTTCGGCTACGAGTACTACGTGCTAGGTCCATGGAATACCTCAGAAGGGGAGCATACGATAAACCTGAGGTTCAGCTACACCGGACAGTCGGTAGAGTACCGCGGCGACTTGATAACGCTGACGACCGGGTGCGCGGTGGCAGGGGACCAGCTCTTCTACCATGATGATAAGGAGGGAACGCTCTTCACGGTGAACGCAAGCGCGTAAACCCTTTTCCAATTTCCTTTTTTTAGCTACCATACCATATTGTGAGGATCATCCTCAGGGCATATATCCTGTCACCGATCAATGAATGGCATATTGCTAGGACTCTCTGCTTATGACATGGCCGGTCGTGCCAAGGAGCGAATGGCCAAGGGTGAAAAGGGTTTTGCATAGGCTTGGCATTGATATCTGGTAGCGTTGCCTGATGCAAATATAGTGACCTTATCTCCCTGGCTTTTCTTCGTGACCAGCTGTCCGTGCCTCTTTGCCCCGAAGGATAGACAACGCGAACGCCACAACGAGCAAACCCAGATAGGTCAATAACGCTGCATGCATACCGTCCACGAAGGAGGTGGCCAGGGAGCTGCTGAGGTTGAAACCAGTACCCAGGAATATCTCGAAAGCAACGTTCCGGGGTATGGTGATGGAGGCGACGAGCAGCGCTACAGCGAAGCTGCACACCATACCGATGTTAGACATCG